>JBBRVQ010000004.1:0-116040 GCA_038246735.1 Chitinophagales bacterium | reverse complement strand
ATAGGCACCCAAAAGAAAATAAGATGGATCGGTCTCAGGGATGGCTTTTTTTCGTCTTGTACTTCGCTATCAATGGTAAATAAAATTTTATATCACTCCAAAGTTACCACTATTTTTTACATCTGTCAAACGATTTACCCAACTATTTTCGTATATTTATATCTTTAAGATAATATTTACCCTTTTTTGGGTAGAAGAAAATTATGTTTAAATTCTTTCCCCTTTAAAAGATTATATGACGGCTGTTTATTAGCAAAATAAAAGTTCACATACCAGAACCATATGATTTTAATAAGTCAAGATGACTTTATTATACTCAAGGCTACCCCATCAACTGGTACACCATAAGCGAACTAAAATAAGCCAATACACTCATAAACAAAAACTGGACAATAGGCCACTTCCAGGTATTGGTCTCTCTTTTGACAATCGCGAGCGTGCTCATACATTGCATCGCAAAAACATAAAATACCAGCAATGAAAATGATGTGGCAGTAGTATATACTTTGATATCGGTACCAGGTCTCACTTCGGCTGCCATCTTCTCACGGATGGTCTTTTCATCATTATCATTTCCGATACTGTAAATGGTGGCCATGGTGCCCATAAAAACTTCACGGGCTGCAAATGAAGTAAGCAGTGCAATCCCTATTTTCCAGTCAAATCCAAGGGGAGCTATGGCTGGTTCGATCCATTTTCCCATGTGACCGATGTAAGACGCTTCTATTTTGTATGATGCAATCAAATTATTTTGTGCTTCAATGCTTTTCCCGGTAGCTTCGCTTTTTTGAATTGCTTCCATTTCAGCATTTTTCAGCGCATCTCCCGGTCCAAAGCTGGCCAAAAACCATAAAATAACGGAGATAAACACAATGATCTTTCCGGCTCCAGCTATGAAAGCAATTACTTTTGCTTTTACTGACAACAAAACATTCTTCCAGATAGGTGGCTTATAATCCGGCAATTCTATCATCAAAAAAGAACCTGAATCCGATTTTAGAATTTTTTTGAAGACCAGGGCCGAACCCAAAGCGCCTAATATACCCAATAGATACAATCCCATAAATGCCAGCCCCTGCACATTGAGAATTCCAAATATTTTGATGTCTGGTACAGCAAATGCAATCAGTACAGCATATACAGGTAGACGTGCTGAACAACTCACCAAAGGACTGACCAATATTGTTATCAATCTTTCTTTTGGGTTACTTATAGTCCTGGTGGCCATGATAGCTGGTATAGCACATGCTCCACTCGAGATAAGCGAAACCATACTCCTGCCATTCATACCAAACTTCTGCATAATAGAGTCAAACATAAATACTACCCTACTCATATAACCAGACTCTTCCAGAATGGATAACAAAAAAAATAAAACTGCTATCTGCGGCACAAAAACCAAAACTCCTCCCATTCCTGCCATCAGACCATTGATGATGAGGTCCGACCACCAAACATCCGGCAAAAAATTATTCATCCTGGACCCTGCAGTAGCAAATCCTGTTTCTATCCAGTCCATGGGGTAAGTAGCCCAAGAATAAATAGACTGGAAAACGAATAACATTACCACAAAAAATATCAACGGCCCAATAAAACGGTGAGTGATCCATTCATCAATCTGATCTGTACGGCTTTTTAACGTTTTTTTGTTGCTGATCACTGTCTTCTTGACCACTTCACTATAGGAATCATATCTCTGCATAGTTTCCCTGACCTGCAGCTTCAGATCATTAAATCCTGATCTGGCGATAATGTCACTGATATATTTTCGCTGATCTTGGCTAAGGAATTCCAACCATTGGTAATGATGCGAAATAATCTTAGCCGTGTAAATATTTTCAAGCCCCAGGTATTTTTGCACTCTGCCTGCTACAAAGGTTTCAATATCTGACAGTTGATAAAGCGGAGATGCCGATAACCGGTCAAGTTTTTCGACCAAATCTTCTATCTTACTTTCCAATTCTTCCATATTCTTTTCATCTCTGACCGATATACAAATTATCGGTACACCCAAATATTGTTTTAGACCATTGAGATATATACTGCTGCCATCTTTTTCTACAAGGTCTGTCATATTAAGGACAAATACCATCGGATAACCCATATCAACGATCTGTGTAGCAAATAAAAGATGCCTTTCAAGTTGGGTGATATCAGCTACATAAATGACAAGATCAGGCCGATGTGGATTGTCTGCATCGGCTAGTATATTTATGACCAGTTTTTCTTCAGAAGAATTGGGATAGACGCTGTATGTACCCGGGAAATCAATAATATGGGCTTCAATCCCGTTATGTAATGTATATCTGCCACTTTTTTTATCTACTGTGACTCCGGGGAAATTGGATACATCTTGTCTTAGCCCTGTCAAAAAATTAAATAATGAAGACTTACCAGAATTGGGGTTACCCAACAAAGCTATGTTGAAACGATCAGCTTTTGTCATAGTTCCTGTTCGATATATATGGTCTCAGCTTCTTCTGTCCGCATAGCCAGTTGATGTCTTTCCAGTTTAATGTAAAATGCCCCACCAAAAGGAGATTTTCTTACCATCGTAACTTTTGCTTTGGGTAAAATACCAAGATTCAGCAACTTGCAGGTATAAGAACCTTCATCCAGAAGAGTTACAAAAGCTGATTCTCCCGGCTTGAGCGAAGCTAAAGTTGGCATGATTGAAAATTATTATTTAGACTAAATTCAAATTGCAAAGATAAAAAACATACCAATATTAAAAAAGTTTGACCCACAAAATCTAAAATGACCTTTATCATATGTCTTTTCATATTTTAAACAAGATTTATTTTATTTATTCTAGTTTTGAAGTAGGGGTATTTGATTTCTCATGCATATAACAATAAATATAATGTCGTATGAATATTTCAGCCAGAATGATCACGCTCAGTGAGATGCCCATATTAAAGACTTTGACCAAAGAGCAAATCGAAAAAATAGCTGAAAATGCTATATTTCAAAAGGTGGCAAAAAATAACATAATATACGATACCGGACAAAAAATAGAGTATGTGTACCTGATAGAAAAAGGCAGTATCAAACTAGGTATGCTTGCATCGTGCGGTAAAACATTGACAAAAGACCTTGTGTATGACTTGCAAATCTTTGGTGAAAATATTTTTACATCCGGCACCACGACCAGGGAATTTGCTGAAGCCATGATAGAAACAAAATTGTTTAAAATACCAGTGGAGGTATTCAAAAATATTGTGTTTCAAAATAATGCTTTTGCATCTGAAATTATGGTCATAATAGTCGCTAAACTTCAAAATCTGGAAGAAAGGCTGAAGAACTTTGTATTTAAAAAAGCGAAAGAGAGAATAGTAGATTTTATATACAGGACAGGTCTCCGTAAAGGCATCAAAATAGGAATCAATGAATGTCTGATAGATCATGGTATGTCTCATAAAGAAATAGCTTATCTGACTGATACCAGCAGACAGACTGTCGCCAGGATACTGAATGAATTGAAAAAAGAAAATTTCATCCATTATAGTTCCAGAAAAAGCAGTAAAATTCTCATCAGAGACATGCAGGTGATGAAAGAATACAGATTGGCTGGTTAAAAACTTTGGTTATTTTCATAAATTAATAGGTTGGTTATTCAAACTATGTATACTACAAAGACTCCTCAAAGGGGTCTTTTTTGTTTGTAACACAGGTTTCACAAAGAAATCAGCAATGTTGTACATTTGACGTCTGAATATAACAAAAAATGAATAATAAAAAGTTTTGGAACGATTGGACATTACTGATATTAGCAAGTCTGACACTAGGCCTAGCTCCTTTTTATCCCGAGCCGCATATATGGGGAAAACTTAAGTGGCTTGCCGGTGGAGCGCACGGAATGCAATGGCTTGACTGGTGGGATCTGATGATGCATGGAGCACCTTGGATATTACTTTTCAGATTAATTATTGTAAGTATAGTTGAAAAAATATGGCCAAAGCGGGAATAAATAAAAAAGGGGACGGCAAAAAAGCTATCCCCATATTTTATTCGATACTGTAAAATGATTTTATTCTGCCGGCTGATCCGGGGGTACTGTTTTAGGCAATTCCTGTATTTTCCCATCCGGTCCTTTTAGATAAGAAGGAAGATTAAGCCCGGCCATATTAAAAAGATCATTAAGCGGCGGTACCGTCTTCATCATTCCGGAGACAAAATTTGCTGTAGCGCCATTACCATTGTCAGAACCACCTGAGCCACTGTCCCAAACTGTGATCTTATCTATTTTTATATTTTTAACAGCTTCCACTTGTGTTCTTACCAATTCCGGCAGTTTTTCTATCAATAATAACTGAAATGCCTGACTAGGGTCCCCACCTGCAGCTTTCACTACTTTTTCATAACCTTCAGCCTGCTTGGTCAGTATTTCATACAAACCTTTTGCCTCAGCTTCCATTTTTGCAAAAATAGCATCGGCTTCACCTTTTGCATTCACACGAATTCTTTCAGCTTCAGCCTGAGCATCAATGATGGCTCGCTGTTTAGCTATTTCGGCCGGAATCACCACGTTGGCAATCTGACTTGATCGTTCCCGCTCAGATCTGGCAAGTTCGGCTTTTTGCTCTGCAGAGTATGCTTCTTCCAGGGCTTTTGCCTGTTGTACTTTTTCAGCAGTAATGGCGATACGGTTAGATTCGGCTTCCTTTTCCCTTCTTAGTGCGTCAGAATTAGCTATAGCAATTTTAGCTTCATTTTCCCCCTGTACGGCGATGGAATTGGCTTGTGACATTTTTACCCTTGTATCTCTTTCAGCTTCCGCTTTTCCGATAGCTTCATCCCTGTTGGCGGCTGCAATACTTACTTCTCTATCCTTTTGAGTAACGGCGATTTTTACATCACGGTCTCTATGGGTCTCAGCGATTGATATATCTCGTTCTCTGTCCGCCATGGCTTTACCGGTTTCCCCTATTTTCTCTTGTTCCGCTACGCTGATTTTGGCTTCGTTGATGGCTTTTGCAGCGGCTTCTTTTCCCAAAGCTTCGATATATCCTGATTCATCTTTGATGTCAGTGACATTGACATTGATTAGCTTTAGACCTATTTTTTTAAGTTCATTATCGACGTTTTTAGAGATGTTTTCCAAAAACTTATCCCGGTCTGAGTTGATCTCTTCGATAGACATAGTAGCGATAACCAGCCTCAGTTGCCCAAATAATATGTCCTTGGACAACTCCTGAATCTGCTCATGCTTCAGGCCCAATAATCTTTCTGCTGCATTATTCATGCTATCCGGCTCAGTGGAGATTGCTATGGTAAACCGACATGGAACATCTACCCTGATATTCTGACGGCTTAGCGCATTGGTGAGATTGGCTTCGATAGAGATCGGTTTCAAATCCAGATAAGCATGATCCTGTATGACCGGCCAAATAAAAGCACCGCCCCCGTGAATACATTTGGCAGATGTCCCTCCTGTTCTTCCATATACTACAAGAATCTTGTCAGATGGACATCTTTTATACCTGGATATAAGCGCTAAAATCAGGATAAATAAGACAAATGCCCCAATCAATATCAATAACATAGGGGTAAAATTACTCAAATCATTCATAAAAAATAAAGTGTTTTGATGGTTAATAATTGTGTTAATATTTATTCCAGTGGTTTTACAAGCAGCACCTGGTCAGGAAGTAAATCCAGTATAAGTACTTTATCACCCGTGGCTATAGTTTCATTATCAGATACCGCATCCAACTCATGGATAGTTCCTTTATAACTGACGCTGATTTTGCCTTTTCCTTTTTGTGTTTCAGGTATTCTGAGGTATACGTCTGCTTCTTGTCCTATTACATTTTGGTAGTCAAATGTATTGTTCTGCTCCAGTTTTTTTATTTGCTGAATGATATAAAAAAATAAAGTCACAAAAATCACTCCTACAGTCAGCGATGCAATGACAAGCAATGTTTTATTTTGAATAGTGCTGTAAAAACAAATCCCACCCCAACTGAAACCCAATAGAAAATTGATCAGATTTCTCAACGTAAAGAGTTCCATGGGGCTATCCACATGTCCAAAATCTGTATCTGTGTGTATCTCGCTATCGGCTGCTCCTAAAAATGTGAGAGCGGCCTGAGCTAAAAAAATCAATGATACTGGCATAGCTATATACCAAAATGTGGTAAGATATATATCTGCATTGGTTAAAAAATCAAACATGGTATCTGTGATGAAAAGTTTTAATACTAATTCTCCAAGTAAAACAACTTCTTTTGTTAATAAATTCCAAATATAAAGCATTTATTGATAAACAACATAAAAAACAAGACAGAATGATTCTTTTATCAGATGAAAGGATTCCAAGTATATTGGCCTTTAAAATAATATTTTTCTAAATTGTATTTTTCTAAAATTTAACATAGATTTCATATGGTTAAAATTGAATAATAGTCCTTTAAATTCTTCTTTATCTCATGACTTTAATATTAATAATAGAATGGTCTTAGGAATTATTGTTAAAATTACACTATCTTCGCCCGCTTAAATAAAAACATATCATGGCAGCTTTAATACATGTCAATCATCATCAAAAAACAAAAATACTGGCTACGATTGGCCCTGCTTCAAGTTCAAAAGATGCTCTGTTGGAATTGGTCAAAGCCGGTGTCAATGTATTCAGATTGAACTTTTCACATGGTGCACATGCACAGCATCAAGAAGTAATAGACAATATACTCGAAATCAATGAAAAATATAATGTCCACATTGGTATCCTTGCTGATCTGCAGGGTCCAAAACTTCGTATAGGCAAAATAGAAAATAATGCCCTGGAAATCAATCCCGGAGATATTTTAACTTTTGTGAACGAAGAGTGTCTGGGGACGAAGGAAAAAATTTACATGAGTTACGAACATTTTGCCAGCGATGTAAAAGTGGGTGAAAAAGTGCTCGTTGATGATGGTAAAATTGTTTTGGAAGTGATTTCAACCAACTGTACAAATGAAGTCAAACTTATGGTACTCTTTGGAAATATACTCTCATCCAATAAAGGTGTAAACTTACCCGATACAGTGGTCACCCAACCATCATTGACTGAAAAGGATCTGGAAGATCTGGACTTTATTCTTACCCAACCGGTCAACTGGATCGCATTGTCATTTGTCAGACAGGCAAAAGATGTCAAAGATCTGCAGCGAAGAATTAAAGCCAAAAAGCACTTTGCTAAGGTAGTTGCAAAAGTAGAAAAGCCCGAAGCCATAGCCAACATTAAGGAAA
This sequence comes from Chitinophagales bacterium, assembly GCA_038246735.1. Lineage (GTDB taxonomy): Bacteria > Bacteroidota > Bacteroidia > Chitinophagales > Saprospiraceae > OLB9. The sequence continues at coordinate 108,807 of JBBRVQ010000004.1, read as the reverse complement.
TCATCAAGGCTTCAGACGCAATCATGATCGCTAGAGGAGACTTGGGTGTAGAAGTTCCGATCGAAAAATTACCGGGCTTGCAAAAAATGATCATAGCCAAATGTATCCAGAAAGCAAAACCCGTAATCGTAGCTACCCAAATGATGGAAAGCATGATCACCAATCCATCTCCAAGCAGGGCTGAAGTGACAGATGTAGCCAATGCAGTGCTGGACGGTACGGATGCAGTGATGCTCAGCGGTGAGACTTCTGTAGGCAATCACCCTGCTCTGGTAGTCGAGGCGATGCGCAGAATCATCGGTGAAGCTGAAGCCAGCTATCATATGATCGGTAAAAGACCACAACCTGACCCTGACGCTGAAACATTTCTTTCAGATGTCTTGTGTCTGAATGCACCGCGACTGGCAGAAGAAGTAAATGCTAAAGCTATACTAGGCATGACGGTCAATGGCTACACCGCTTTCAAAATTTCTTCTTACAGACCAAAACCAGATATCCATATTTTTTCTGACAAACCACATATGCTGAGCACGCTAAGTATGGTTTGGGGCGTAAAATGTTATCTATATACCAAATTTACCACGACAGATGAAACCATAGAAGATGTAAATGAGATACTTAAAGATGAAGGCGTAGTAGAAGCAGGAGATATCGTAATCAATACAGGTAGTATGCCGCTACACAAACGATTCAGAACCAATATGCTGAAGATCACAGTAATTGAGTAAGGTTATTTCAATTTTAATAATTAAATAAAAAGAAAAAAGAGCATTGGGTGGTGCTCTTTTTTTTTATTTACAAGATATCTTAAAAATAAATATTTTCTTACCTATCTTTACATAAATTTACATAGGGTATGGAAAAACGAAAATGCCTTGAATGCGGAGATGCCTTTGACGGAAGGAAAGATAAAAAATTTTGTTGTGATCAGTGTCGTACTTCATTTGCAAATAAACAAAACACTGATCAAAATAAGTTTATGCGCAACATCAATAATATCCTTCGTAAAAATAGACGGATTCTCGCAGAACTGAACCCGACCGGTAAAGCCACGGTAACCAAAACCGACCTCCTGGATGAAGGATTTAAATTTTCCTATTTCACCAATGAATATAAAACCAAAACAGGAAAAGTTTATCGCTTTTGTTATGAACATGGATATCTTCAGCTTGAAAACAATCTCTTCGCGCTGGTTTTCAGAAAAGAATATGTAGAGTAATCAACTAAAATCATCATGTCTTCCATCAAAGAGATATTTAACAATACTGAAATAAAGAGAAAACCGGAAGGGTTTGCCCGGCATAGAGAAAAAATTCATGAGATCATTTTCGAAGCAGAAACTACCGCAGGGAAGCTGTTTGACATTACTCTTTTGATCATGATATTTTCAAGCATCATAGTACTTATGCTGGAGACGGTACCTCAATATTATGCATCGCACAAACAACTTTTTTATATTCTTGAGTGGGTTTATACCATATTTTTTACCATAGAGTACCTCTTAAGAATATATTGTGTGTACAGACCTGTTTATTATATTAAAAGTTTTTTTGGGATTATCGACTTATTGTCCATTTTGCCAAGTTATCTGACGATTTTAATACCGGGTATGCACTCGCTCATGATCGTCAGAGGATTAAGATTATTGAGAGTCTTCAGAATTTTCAAACTGGATAGTTTCACTGAACAGGGAAATATCATTTTATCGGCACTCATAGACAGTAGAAAAAAGCTAATCATTTTTGCCGTAACTATTATTATCATGGTGACCATTTTTGGCTCGATCATCTACCTTGTCGAACATCTTGTAAATCCTAATTTTGATAGTATACCCAGATGTATTTATTGGGCAATCGTCACCATTACCACGGTAGGATATGGAGATATTTCTCCAATTACTCCTTTTGGACAATTTATTGCATCCATTATCATGCTGATGGGTTATATCATCATTGCTGTACCAACCGGCATAGTGACATCATCTATATTGAAGGAAAATAAAAACAGCATGAACACCATCACTTGCCTCAATTGCAGCAAGGAAGGACACGACATAGATGCAAAATATTGTGACAGATGTGGGCATAATTTATGATTAGAGCAAGAATATGTTAAATTGTAAATAAAATGAAGATCAAATCGAGGCAGAAAATAATTGTACTTCCAGTATTGATCTTCTTGATGGCGCTATCAAAAGTCACGGTTCATGCGCAGTCTGTGCCTGTCTGGAATGTAGGCGCAGAACTTGATATTTTGCCGTACATCACTGGTGGATATTTCGGATGTGTATGGGCGGGAAAAGCCAAATGGAGAGCCAGAGTTTTGACTGCTTTTGTCAAGAAACCGGATTGGTCCACTACCAAAGGATTCAGGAATCATGAGATCATGGCGTATGCTTTGGTTGTAGACCGTTTTCTAAAAGATGACTGGAATGGTTGGTGGATCGGTGGTGGCCCTGTTTTGTGGAAGAGTAATATCAAATCTAGTACAGGTGAAACAAAAACTGATTTTAGCAATATACTGATCAACGGTAGTTTGGGGTATAATTTTACCTTGTCAAAACACTTTTATATTTCTCCCTGGGCAGCTTTAAGTTTTAGGATCGCTGGCGATAAGGACATTGCTGTAAATACGCAGGTATATAACTTGCCTTTGATAAATCCAGAAATATCACTGAAATTGGGATACTTTTTTTGAATAAATGAGCGGTATCACACCCTTCAAATAAATACATAATTTTTATGGATACAAAAAAAAGCAGGAATGGCAATGTTTAGAAGGAGCAATAAAATGCTTAGATCAGATGAAACCACAGGTTTTGGAACTTACAGCAAAGACAATAGTGGCAGATACTACGATAAAGACGGCTTACCCAATGTACAGAAAAAAGGACTAAATATATTTGAATCTCTAAGTTGGTATCATACCATGATCAATTTGCCTTCTGGCTATTTTCTTCTTTTGATACTTCTATTTTATATTTTTATAAATCTTATCTTCACTTGTTTATATGCGCTCATAGGTAAAGAGCATCTGGTTGGGATAAAAGATGGCAATACATTCGAACAATTTATGGAATTGTTTTTTTTCTCAACCCAGACTTTTACCACAGTCGGCTATGGGCGTATCAGCCCTATGGGAATGATGGTAAGTGGAGTGGCTACCTTTGAAGCATTTCTTGGACTCTTAAGTTTTGCATTGGCTACAGGTTTATTTTATGGTAGATTTTCGAGACCAAAAGCACATCTCAGATTTAGTAAAAATATGTTGTTATCCCCATTCAAAGAAGGTAAAGCATTGATGTTTAGACTGGCGCCCTATAAAAACAACTACCTGTCAGATGTTGAAGTAAAACTTACCCTGGCAGTTAGGGAAGAAGAAAATGGGGTCTGGATAAATAGGTTTTATCCACTTGATACCCAAATCCAAAAGATCAATATGCTTATCCTGAGCTGGACTGTAGTTCACCCTATCGATCAAAAAAGCCCATTATACGGACTTTCCGATCAAGAAATAACGGATACACCCATGGAAGTGCTGGTCTTTATCAAAGGATTTGACGAAGCATATTCCAATGCTGTTGTTACCAGAACATCTTATCTAAATACTGAAATAGTATGTCATGCAAAATTTAAAATCATGCACGGACCTGATTCAGATGTCAATACTACCATACTCGATTTTCGGTTGCTGGATGTGTACGAAAAGATGAAATAAAAGCGTTCCCATTTTACATCTTCTGATTACTTTTCTTTAGTATAAGGCACATATCCTTCCCACTTCCATGGTGTGTAAATATCACTAATGGCCACTTCTAAAAGTGGGTCTGATTAATATAGTTTACTCTGATACGTCAAATTTGTACAAAGGCTTTGCAATTCCATTATTTTGGATTTTTTGTCCTGCAAAGGTATTCCTAATTTTCATACTTTATGCCGTCATTTTAGCGTCACTTATATGTTATTTAAATGCGTATCATTGAGTCCACTCGCAAAAGTAATTTGTTATTTAAATTTGGAATATAAATATTTATACTAATTTATTAGTCAACTGTTTACCTGAAGACTACACCCCTTTAGGGGCCGGGGTTCGGGTTAGGACTAAAAACAGATGAATATAATAAAAGTGAGTATAATAGACAAAAAGTAGGCTGTTTCGGAGTCGACGCATCATTCAATTTCTAATTTCCAATTGAATAAAGTTTCTGTTTCGTGATTTTTTTTGAAATTATTTTTTTGAAGCACTTTAAAAGATGCCACATTTGTTTTGTCTGTCGAAGCAAATATTGATTTTACAAATGGTTGCGTTTTGGTCCATTCAATAATTCCACCTACAATTTCTGTCATAAATCCCATTCCTTGAAATTCTACATAAGTTCCATAACCAATTTCTATTTCTCCGTTTTCATTTGGTTCACCCACAATGCATAAGTCGCCTATCCTTTTGTTTTTCAGCTTTTGCAATTGCCGTCCAAAGAGTAGAGTACTAATAGTTTTTGGTTTTATCTGCTACATTTGGAAGTATGGTTTGTTTAAACGCTTCTTTTAATTCAAGTGAAATAGTTCTTGAAGTTTCATTCAATTTCAGTTCTTTTTCTAAAGATTTGTCACATTTAATGTATTTTACTAATTGGTCATACGTCAAAGATTTTAAAATAAGTCTTTTCGTTTCTATCATTTGCTTGATTTTGTCTTTTCTTTGATATGCTGTCGCTCTACCATGAACCAAATGAGTGGGAAATATGACGACATGGCTTTTTATCCTACTTGCAAGATATAAAATATGATAAACACATCTATGGTATATTAACAGATTTTGTACAGAAAATTTGTTTTTCGGCTATTTATAAACAAATTTATATTTGATGTACAAAGTAATGGGACTTCAATTACCACCCATTACAATAACACTAAGCAGAAAATAACTTAAAACAAATTAATTCCATTCGTTATAAATTCTGAAAAAATAAATACCAAATATTTTAAACCTTACTTGTTGTGCCAGGCTTGATTATGTGCATAAGGTTTATTACATCTTGGACAATTACCAGCATTATCTGAGTGACCACCTTTGCATCCAGCCGAACAAATATAATGATGTACAATGCCATCTGCACCCGCTGGGATATTTACCGTTTCAGGTGCAGCCTGTGGTTGAGCCTGACTTGTGGTTTCTCCTGGTAATGTCTGCACTCTGGGTCCCCCCTGAGGTTGTTGTGCGGGTTGTTGCGTGGGTTGTTGCGTGGGTTGTTGCGGAGATTGGTTTTGTTGCTGATTATGCCATGCCTGATTATGCGCAAGTGCTTTGCCACATACCGGGCAGTTGCCTGCAGTTTCAGAATGACCGCCTTTACATTGGTCTGAACAAATGTAGTGGCGAACGATGCCATCTGCTCCCGCAGCAATATCTACCGTGCCTGGCGTTTGTGACGCATCGGTTTGAACTTGCTCTGCGGCAGGTACAGCCGGATCAAGTATGGATTGGTCCGTGGTTTTATTGTCCGATTTACAACTGATAAAAATGGTTAATGCTATTAAAAAAACTACGTATTTAGACATCGTGCTTTATTTTAAGGATATTTATTTTGTTTAATCAGTTACAAATTTACATGTATTGTATTTAATGACCAAATGTTTTTTATAACTAATTGCAAAATTATTAAGAACAGATTTTCTTTGTAAATAATAACCATAAAAAAAAAAGACAATTTTCATTTCTTAAGATAGCTGCAAAAGATATGAAAAGACTTTTCACAGTGGCTTTACCTTTCATTTGAATACATCCATTATTTTATTATTTTACTGATGCTGAAGTTTAAGTTTACCATCCCCTGCTATAGAAAAGGTTAATCCTTGCGTATCCATTTTTATATTATCTTCCACAAATACTATCCTTTTGATCAAATGGTATTCAAGTATTATTACTTGATTTAAGAAATTTTGAAAAAAATTAAAAAAAATAGAACTCTCATAAAATATCACATTTATTTGATTTTCAGCCATATATGATATAATACAATAATTTGTACTCACATATATACGTTTACAAATGTATATACCCGTATATTAAACGGATATGAAAATCAGCTGCCTACATCTTTGCATCGTCAATCGAACGGAAGTTCAGATATTTGTTTCACCCGTCTGTAATATTCAATAAAACACAACGTATATTACGGATACAAATTTTAACATCATGATTAATACAATCAAAAATTCAGTACAACTTACCGGCAACATTGGTAAAGAAGTAAATCTTATTTCATTTGACAATGGAAATAAAAAAGCTACGCTTGTACTTGCTACCAATGAGTCATTTACCAATGCAAAAGGTGAAAAAGTGCAAAACACAACATGGCACAATCTCATAGCGTGGGGTAAGACTGCCGAATTAATGGCACAATCCATACAAAAAGGAAATGAAGTCTCCGTACACGGAAAACTATCGAATCGTACCTATACGGATAAAGACGGGAATACCAAGTACATCACAGAAATCGTGGTAAATGAATTTTTCAAAGTAGCTGCGTCCACGGCCCCAATAGCCGAAGTGGTACCTTTTTAATATGGAAATCACAAATAGTAATCACTTTCTTAAACTTTAAAATCATTAAAAATGACTAACACCATTAAAAATTCAGTTCAACTTATCGGCTATGCTGGCAAAGATGTCATCATTTCAAAACTAGAAAACGGTACAAAAAAAGCAACTTTGATTCTTGCCACTAATGGATTTGCCACAGATGCCGATGATGTCAGGACTAAAAATACCGCTTGGCATAAGATCGTAGCCTGGGGTCGCATGGCAGAAGATATTGCACTCGTCGCTAAAAAAGGCAGTTTACTTAAAATCACAGGCCATACCAAATGCATAACGTTTGTCTCTGCAAAGGGTCTTACCAAAAAGCTCACTGAAGTCACTTTGGTAGATTTTATCAAATTGTCTAAAATGGCTTAAAATGGCCCATCGTTTAACCTTAACTTATTACATTCAAATATTTCACAAACCAACTTTCAAATTCAAATAACAATTTTAATACATTTTATCATGAATAATACCATTAAAAATTCAGTGCAACTTATCGGCAATATCGGCAAAGATGTAGCTTTGTCAACTTTTGAAAATGGGAACAAAAAAGTCACCCTAGTTTTAGCCACAAATGATTTTTATACCAACAATAAAGGAGAAAAAGTAAAACAAACCGAATGGCATAATCTCGTAGCCTGGGGCAAAACTGCCGAATTGATGTCAGAGTCCATTTCAAAGGGAAACGAGGTCGCTATTCAGGGTAAACTGACCAGCCGCTCCTACACGGATAAAGAAGGAAATACAAAATATATCACTGAAGTAGTGGTTAATGAGTTTTTTAAAATCGCAAGATCTAGTCGGGAAACTGATTCCTTAGCGAATTAATCTTAATTTGAAAAAGAAAGCCTTGCTAAAAATTCTTGCAAGGCTTTCTTTATAATTAAACATTCATTAATGATCATCACTGCACAATCCCTGTATATCATGAAATGTGTCATGAAGCTTTACAAGACTTTCTTTTATTTTATTGTCTTTGGCCTTTTTACTGACCAATTTATCCAGTTTTAAAGATCCATCTACCAAATCAACAATGGCTTTTGTGATTGCAGGAGACTGAAATGAAGCAGGCACTTTTGAAGAAGCCAAAAGCTTTGCTTTATTGTACATTTCACCCGATCTTGTTCTTATTGGCTCAAATTTACCTTCTTCCATAGGGTGGAAAGTTTGTGCCATGACCATGTGAAAATCTTTTAGTTCTTGCCAAGCATCTTTTTCAATGACTTTAAGCAATGGATTATTTAAAGCATTGGTGTAGTTTACAGCTACTTTGTCCCAATTGATTACATTCCAGATGGCACTAAGGTAGTCACCTCTCTTATTCTGATATTTGAGATAATATGCATGTTCCCACACATCTATACCCAAAATAGGAATACCTCGATTTTCTTTATTGGCATCCATGATAGGGTTGTCCTGATTGGGTGAAGAGCATACCGCCAGTTTCTTATCCGGCGTCACATAAAGCCATACCCATCCAGAACCAAATCGTGTTGCTGCACCGGCATTTAAAAGTTTTTTAAGGCTATCCACAGATGTGAATGTTTTTACAATATCTTCAGCCAATTTACCATTAGGAGTTTTTACTGCATCAGGAGATAAAATATCCCAAAATAATGAGTGATTATAATGACCTCCGCCATTATTCCTTATGGGTGTTCCCCTTTTTTCCACAGCCACAAGCAAATCTTCCAAAGGTAAACTTTCTGCTTTGGAACCGGCAAGTGCCTTATTAAGGTTATTAAGATAGGCCTGATGATGTTTGGAGTAATGTATCTCCATTGTCTGCGCATCAATGTAGGGCTCTAGCGCAGCATAAGCATAGTCGAGTTTAGGCATAGTGTGCGTCTGACCGCTTAGATTTTGGTGTAATACACTTGTCATTAATGCAATAATGAGCAAAAGATTTTTGTGCTTCATGTATAAATAAATTTTTTATTTACTAGTTTAATAAAAACAATTAACAATACTATTGTAAAAAAGGTCACTCTATTATAGATTTTTATGATTTTATCATGGTGATATTTATCATTTTATGCATTTTAACTCATGTTTGATAAAAGACATAATCAATTAAAATGATAATTCTTTTCTGAAGATACATGACTTTTGATGAGTAAGTTGTTCTGATTATATAAATTAGTTGAGAGTTTAAAGGGATACCCACAAACCAACCTTGCGTTTGCACAACAAATACCACATTTTTAAAAAAAAACTATTTTATCGATCAAAGTTTCAAGTAAAGTTCCACTAAGCACTTTGAAACTTTACTAGCATCAACAGCTTGACTTTGTCGCTCGAGCCGCGACCTTCCCGTCCCTTTCGGGTGCCTTCACTTCTCGCATTGTCATGCTCGACCTTACAGGATCGTTCAGTTATACTTTTTTGCATATCTCATCTCATTCCTTTGGGATCCCACCCAGAAAAAAAGTAAACAACCCGCCTGCCCACTTTGTGATAGTCGAGCAGGAAAAGGCTAGTTCCGCTAAATCGCTCCGCGTGCCGGAACGGCTACGCCCTTTAGCATACTACCTCTATTTTTAGCATTCAAACTTATCTTTAGATAGTTATCATTTTCCTATATCCTTATTTCTACAATTTAATCTTTACCGGGTTGCAGTGTTGCAATTTTTACTTTTTGCACAATTCCTTGTACAAACCAACATTTGTTTTTCCTAAACAAAATAATAATTTTATTTACATTTGTCTGAGATACTCTTTTACAAATCCTTAACAAAAAAAATAAACTCAACTAAAATAACCTAAATGAATGAATTAACTTCCGAAGAAAAAAAACTTGGCCTCTGGACGAGCACATCACTTGTCATAGGGAATATGATCGGATCTGGTGTATTCATGATGCCGGCAACGCTTGCTGCCTATGGCGGTATCAGTGTTTTGGGTTGGATTTTTTCAGCGATTGGTGCATTGCTTTTGGCCAAAGTATTTAGCAATCTAAGCAAAATGATGCCTGCGTCAAATGGTGGTCCCTATGCCTACTCGCGCCGAGGAATGGGTGATTTTGCCGGCTTTCTGGTGGCATGGGGATATCTCATTTCTACCTGGTGTACCAATGCAGCCATCACAGTAGCTTTTGTAGGAGCATTTAGTACATTTTTTCCTGCATTGGCAGTAAATAATCTGATGGCTGTATTATTGGGTCTGGCAGCCATTTGGTTTCTAACATGGATCAATACATTGGGTATAGTCGCTTCGGGTAAGATGCAGCTTTTGACTACTTTGCTCAAATTAGTCCCATTAATTTTGGTGAGCATTGGCGGATTATTATTTATAGATTTTGATAATTTTATTCCATTCAATATGAGTGGCACCTCCGATTTTGCTGCCATAACTGCCACTGCAACGTTGACATTTTTTGCATTTCTGGGCATGGAATGTGCCACCATACCTTCATCCAGCGTAGCAAATCCTGAAAAAACCATACCGAGGGCTACTATGCTGGGCACCATCGTTACTACTATCATTTATATATTAAGCAGTATCAGTATCATGGGCATGATCCCCGCTAGCGATCTAGAGAAATCTGTTACTCCCTTTGCAGACGCAGCAGCAATCATTTTTGGACCGGGCGCTGTATATTGGGTAGGCGGCGGAGTGGCCATAGCAGCTTTTGGCACACTGAATGGTTTTATTCTTATACAGGGTCAGGTAGCTGATGCTATGGCAACAGACCGTTTATTTCCCTCTATTTTCAGCAAAAAAAATAAAAATGGTGTAGCTTCTGCAGGTATCATTATCGGTAGTGTAATCGTCTCAATGATCATGGTAATGAATTACACCAAAGGTCTGGCCAGCCAGTTTAAATTTCTGATACTGCTATCTACTCTTACAGTATTGGTTCCATATCTCTTTTCTGCGGCATCATACCTATTAATAAAAATGCAAACAAAAACAAACGCTGGTGGCTGGTGGTCAGCAAGTATTCTGGCTTCTATGGCGTTCCTGTATTCACTTTGGGCTGTTGCCGGGTCAGGGCAGGATACAGTATATTGGGGATTTATGATGCTCATGGCAGGTATACCGATATATGTCGTGATGATGTGGAAAAAGCAAATCAAATAATTTTTTAGGACACATTCAAATTTATTCATATTATGTACAAAACCTGTCACTCCGAAATCGGTAAAATAAAATCGCTTTTTATAAAACGCACCGATAAGGCTTTTAAATCAGAAGGCCATGTATCTCAGTATTGGAAAGATTTGAACTATCTGGAAAAACCTGATGTGCTTAAAGCAAAGGATGAATACACCGACTTTGAGTCCATTTTAAGCAGCCATGATATTATGATTTACCATCTGCCGGAAGATGATGCAGTCAATATGGATTCCATCTATTGCAGAGATGCAGCCATTGCTACCAATGCAGGCATGATCCTTTGCAATATGGGAAAAGCAGCCAGGACCAACGAACCATTTGTATTAAAAAAATCCTTTGAAGCAAATGGAATTCCTATTTTAGGTAGCATCCATTCACCCGGTACACTGGAAGGTGGTGATGTGGCATGGCTGGATGAAAATACTCTGGCCGTCGGACACACCTACCGTACCAATGCGGAAGGGATAAAACAACTATCTGCTTTATTGTCGCCATTTGGCGTTAATGTAATCACGGTGCCTCTCCCCCATTACAAGGGTTCCGATGATGTTTTTCATCTGATGTCTATCCTTAGTCCAGTAGATAATAATATGGCAGTAATTTATTCTCCCCTGATGCCAATATCTTTTAGAAACTATCTATTATCCCGCAACATTCAACTAGTGGAAGTGCCAAATGATGAATTTGAATCCATGGGCTGCAACGTACTGGCACTAGAACCAGGAGTATGCCTGATGGTAGATGGAAATCCAAAGACCAAAGCAATGCTGGAAGCTGCCGGTTGTAAAGTAATGGTGTATAAAGGCAATGAAATCAGTGTCAAAGGAGGCGGAGGTCCTACTTGTCTGACGAGACCAATAGAAAGATGGGTTTAAATATATATGGGCTAAAATCAGTATAAATCTGACTTGCCCAATCCCAATTTACATCTCAAATGATTGAAAGACACAGCCAGTACGCCCAATCCATACTTAGAACTTCTGGTAAAATTGATGGAGGATGCTTCTTCAAAATATTTAGTAGGGCAGGTCACTTCGGCGATATCGTATCCTTTATAGATAATCTGTGACAACATTTCATTGTCAAAAATAAAGTCGTCGGAGTTATTATTAAATTTGATGGATTCCAGTACTGACCTGCTAAAAGCCCGATAACCTGTGTGGTATTCAGATAGTTTATACCCTATCAACAGATTTTGGGTAAACGTCAAAAATCTATTGGCTATATATTTATACAATGGCATACCACCTTTGAGTGCCCCCTTTCCTAGTATCCTGGAGCCCAATACCACTGGATATAATTCTTCGCCAATGATATTGACCATCGAGGGTATCAGCAAAGGAGTGTACTGATAGTCGGGGTGCAACATGATGATGATATCGCCACCTAGTTCAAGTGCTTTATTGTACAATGACTTCTGGTTGCCTCCGTACCCTTTGTTCCTTTCGTGTTTTATGATGTGTTTTATACCTATTTCACGGGCAAGATCGACAGTATTATCTTTGGATGCATCATCACATAGTATTACTTCATCCACCAGATGAAATGGAATCTCATCATAGGTTTTCTGAAGCGTCAATGCAGCATTATACGCCGGCAATACAACAACTACCTTTTTGTTTTTGTACATAATTCTATTCTATCCACAGATAAAATTGCTATTAAACAGTTATTGAACCGGTACGAAATAACCATTTTTGTTATAAATCCAAATCAGCATGATGATAAATAATATTAATGTAAGTACCACTTTGCCGAAAATAGAACCTTTCCTACCGTAATCGCTATTGCTTGCCATGATATTTTCTCTGATTTTAATGAATGGGGCAAAAATACAACAATTTTTAAAACTCCGACATTTTAACTATCAAATTTGGCCAATAGATTATTTCCTGCGCGCCATTTTATCCTTTATTTTGCTTTCATAAGGACTCTGTTTCCAGAGCTATAATCTTTAATTTTTTCAAATTTTTGAGTAAGTTGCTCCTGTTGATCAGATTGTATATAATAGTATCTAGCTTCCTCATTGATCTCCAATTCCTTATGATACGGAATCAACTCAATAACTCCTTTATATTTATGACTAATATGATAACTCAGTGATGGGTGAAAGATCCAATAACAATCTAATTTGACAGGTGTATTTAAATTTTCATTTTTTATTAGTTCATCAATATCCCGGAGTACCTCATGGGTATTTGCATCATAATACCACTCAAATACTAACGAATTATTAAACCCTCTAATAAAATGCTGCAATGAAAAAGAAATAGTAAAAATTGTCATCAAAAGACCTGCCAATCTATTTCTTTGTGTTACAGCATCCATACCCAAACATACACAAATAGAAACCATTGGTAAAAAAAATAATGCAGTTCTGGCATGGAGAAAAGGTACTTGTACTAAATAAAACTGCATATTATTATAAAGTATAACTAAAAGCAACAAACCCAAAGCATATATAAATATTCTTGCATTTTGTTGTTTTTTATAAAAGATAATGCCCAATAAAATGACCAATGAAATAAAACTCAAAACAAGCATATAGACTATTTCATTTGACCAATTAAAATACTCCACTCCTGACCTCAAGGATATGATAAGTTGTTTAACCGTGTCTGTCAAAAAGCTGGTAGTTCCCCAATAGACAAATTGTTTAGTAGACATCATTTTAAAAAAAGGAAGATAGCATAATGCACCTAAGAATAAGCTCACCAATGTTAACACACCAATCGCTTTAAAAACCTTTTCTTTCCCCTCTTTCTTATAAGTCAAAATCGTATGCACACCTAATAAAAAACCCAATGGAATATAGTAGTTTAATAAAGTAAAATTAGCATACACTCCAATTGCAGCAAACAATATAGCGTATGTCAAATACCTGCCTTCATTGTATTTTATCCGCTTAAAAAAGTAAAACAGACTTACCATTTGAAAAGCAACGCTCAATCCATATCCTCTGGTGACCGTATAAAAATCAAGCAAAAAAGGTTGTAAAATAATGAGACAGACGAATGCCATTCGCAGCCAGTTATCCTTAAAAAGTAATTTTGCTAATAAAATGGTGAAAATAAAAAACGGGATAAATGATAATACATTATGGAGCCTGTCAGTAAACAGATGCTCACCAAAAATAGCAATATTTAATTTAAGTAAAAGTGTATTAAGAATATGATTATTTGGAATAGGATCAGCGTAGGAGATAATTTCAAATATAGTATTCTGGCTAATGTCTATTGTGCTCAGTTCATCGTGTGTAAGTGGAATAATGTATGCCTCATTAGCAACAAGCATTAATAAAAAACACCCTATTACCCAATAAATAGCGTTTTCAGTCTTTATTTTATATTTTGCAACCAAATAATTTATCATGACGCAAAGTTAAAAAAATATCAATATCAAAATTATATTACCTTTGCCTGTCGTAAAATTTAACGTACTCATGGTATTATTTTCTGATAAAAAAATCAAGTGGGAACTGTTGTGGGCGACCATTATTATTTCCATAATGGTGAGTGTCACTTATTTTAAAATAATTCAGCACCCTAACCAGTTTCTTGTGGCAGGAGGTGATGGTATGAAAAATTATTACACCTTTATGTATCATATAAAGTATGATAGCACATATATGACATTTGAAGGAATGAATTATCCATTTGGTGAAAATATCATTTTTACAGACAATCAGCCTTTACTGGCCAATACCACCAAAATACTGGCTAAGATTTTCCCGCAAATCCTTTGCAACCTTCCGGCTGTCCATAATATCAGTTTATTGATTGGACTAATCATTGGCGCCCTTGGTTTATTTTTATGTTTCAGAACGTTAAAAGTTGATTTTATTTTTTCCATTTTGTGCACATTAGGCCTTATACTTATACATCCACAATCAACTCGTCTTCATGGACATTTTGCTATGTTTTATCCTATGCTTCCCTGGATATTCTATATTTGGCTTAATATCTGGAAAGGTACAAAAATATACTTAAACAGCATTCTAGTAGGAATATTGATTTCATTAACTGGCCTGCTACATATGTATTTTTTTATTACCGGAGCAATATTGGTTTGTCTCTTATTTTTTATCTGGTCGATTTCAAAATGTAAAAAACCATCGTTTAGAGCCATGTCAGGAATGATAATTTTACAAGTAATTTTACCATTTATAATTCTCAATTTTTTTACCTCCTATTTTAATTATGCTGATGACAGGCCTGATAGTCCTTGGGGCTTTTTCACATATCATTCTTATTGGGAAGGTTTGTTTTTTAGTTATAAGCTACCATTGTTTGACTTTATTAATCACAATATAATTAAAGTCCGTGACTTTGATTCTGAAGGGAAAAGCTATATTGGAATTATTGCTGTTCTATTTTGTATGTATGGATTATTATCATTAATCTTCCAATTTAAATCCAGCATTAAGCATTTTATTCCTTCAGACCCTAAAAGTATGTTGTTGGTTGTTTTTATACTTTCATCATTTATTTCATTTGGTTGGCCCTTTACTATTACCGGATTGGAAGGATTGCTGGATTATACTGGTCCATTCAAACAATTCAGAAGTATCGGCAGAGTGGCGTGGATTAGTTTTTACGCAATAAATCTGGTGGCGATACCATCTATTTATGAATGGTTGAAAAATAAAAATTGGGGAGTAAAAAGAGATATTTTATATTTTGCAATTCCTACTGTGATAATTTTAGAAGGTGTATTATTTTATCAAGCTAAGCCAATTCAACAAACACCGATAGATGCATACTACTGTAATAATAATTACTCAGAAATTCCGGTCAAAGGCTCTGATTTTCAGGCATTGTTGCCAGACCCCTATTTTAATATTGGTTCTGAATGTTTCAGTTGGTGGGATCAAGGCAATAATGTCAGTCAAAATTTTGAATTGGGATATATACTTCATTTGCCAACAATGGGAGTTAATATGAGCCGGACTTCTTTCAACCAAGCTTTCAAACTCAATGAGCTGACATGCCTTCCATATAAAGTACCAGAGATCATTCAAATCATTAAATCAAAAGACAAAAGACCTCTTCTGGTTATAGAAACTAAAAATGAATTGCATGAACAAAGGGCAAAATTAACACATTGGACAAAACATGCACCTATCATTTACGAAACAGATCAATATAGGCTTAGAAGGTTGGAAATCAACATGTTTGATACCATAGTAAAAAAATTTACTGACTCTTTACATGCTATAAATGATACAATAATAAGTATGCAAACATTAGATTTCAGAAAAATAAAAGGATCAAAAGAATGGGGTTATGAATACTATCTTATGAAAGATAATACAATGGTAGGAAAACATTTGCTTTCATACTGGATAGAATGTACAGATGCTAGCAGAGTACATTCAATTACAGAGATTTGGCAATTTGATGGTAATCACCAAAGCATTGATTACATTGGAGAAGCCAACAGATTTAATTATAAAAAATATGACGGCAATAAGTTGCTTATAGAAATTCCTGTTTTTTTAAAACCTGAAACTGTCAAACTGGTTTTCAGGGTATCAAAAGAAAAACAAAAGGAAAATGAAATATTGAACCTTTCAAAAGCACAATTGATTAAAAAGTAAACTCCCGATAAATATTAAAGTTTAGGCAATTACTTATAGATTCTGTATTTAATGATGATTCGCAGAAAGTTAAATACTTCTTTCAGCAGTACGGAAGATTTAAATTTTGTAAAATCTATATCTTGTCGCAATGAAACCTGTACCGGAGTAATTTTTAGTTTTTGTTTATTTACTGCAAGTAATAATTCAAGATCTATTAGAAATCGGTTTGTTTTACAAGACAATAATAAATCCTTCACTTCTTCATCAAAAGCTTTGAGACCACATTGAGTATCATTTACCGGAAGCACCAACAATGTTTTATTCAACCACCTAAGGCTTTTGGATAATGTTGTCCTGAATAATGAAAGATCTGAATAATATGCTTCCTGCCGGTATCCTGTTACAATACCATCTGTTGACATTAATGTTTCCCAAACGGTTTTCATACTTTCGTTTGTATAAGGAAAATCAATGTCTGTAAACATATATTTACTTCCTTTGGCTAAAGACACACCATGTTTGAGCGCACCACCTTTACCTTTATTAGTACTATACCCAATATACCTAAAGCAGAATCCTACATTTTCAACGAGATAATGAACCCCTTGATCAATATTTTTTGTACTTCCATCATTTATCAGAACCACGTCAATTTTATGACCTAAGTAATCGCAAAATTCATCGTATCTTTTTTTAAATATAATTTCCCAACCATCAGATGGATTGTATACCGGGACAAGCAAAATAAAATCTTTGCGCAAACTCATTAAATAATTTAACCGCAAATGTAATTAAATATATTACACTTCCTTTCAGATTTTATTCAACCTTAAAACCCCTATTGAAAAGATAATATAAATTTTATACACCATCATTTACCATAAAGTAAGTCAAAACTGTCCTAACATTGGGGGTAACTATACCACCGCCTACACAGCATTTAACATTACAATCTAATTTAAAATCCATCAATCTTTTTATGAACCAAAACTAAGTAAAATAACAAACAAAAAATTATTTCTTAAAGAAATAATACTACATTTGTCCAAATCATTCATTCATTTCCTTAAACTTCCAGCTTTAATGTTTTAAACCAATGCCTTTAAATAAATGAATTTCAACAATCTAAAACAGATATATAAAAACCCTATTGTTTGGTTTTTCCTTTTATTTTTTTTTTACTGGTCTTATTGCGTTTACTGACTATGGGTTAGGGTGGGATGATGAATGGTCCCGTTCAGCTACTGGTCATGTCAATTTTAACTACATTTTCCACAGTGACGATAACCTTTTGACAAATAATGAAAAATATCATGGCCCGTTTATTGAATTAATCTTAGTTTTTGCTGAAAAATTAACGGGGTTGACAGATACTTCAGACATATATTACTTGAGACATTTTATATTATTTTCATTGTTCTTTTGTGCAGTTATAGCTTTCTATTTTATAGTAAAAAATCTTTTTGGTATATTTTTAGGGTTGGTGGGTTGTCTGATGTTAGTATTATCCCCTCGTATATATTCAGATGCTTTTTTCAACTCTAAAGATCTGGCATTTCTATCATTATTTACTATTGGTCTATATTTTTTTATTAAATTTATTAAAAATCCGACCATAAAATGGGCTTTAATTTATGCGTTAATATCAGGAGCCATAATAGATACAAGGATACTGGGTATCATGCTCCCTTTGCTCACCATCGGATATTTGCTTTTATACATTTTGATGAAAAAGCTCCCAAAGTCATCATTGATTTCTCTTTTAGTCTATGTATTTGCAACTTTGATCTTCATCATATTATTTTGGCCTATTTTATGGGAAAACCCTTATCATCATTTTATTGCAGCTTTTGTGGAGATGAAAAAATTTCATTGGGACGGGCATGTTTTTTTTAACAATCATCCTGTTCATACGAGTAGTTTGCCTTGGTATTACATACCTGTCTGGGTGAGTATCACAACACCCTTAATGTTTGTCAGTTTAATTTTTTTAGGTTTGATGATATTTACTAGAAAGCTGATTATTAATCCTTTTAAAGAAATAATAGAAGAATTTGAAATCCTAAGTGTTTTTGTATTATTGACTGCACCGGTAGCCTCAGTAGTTTTACTTAATTCTGTCGTATATGATGGCTGGCGACATCTGTTTTTTATATATCCATTACTTATCATAATGTCCTTGTATGGTATAAACAAACTCATAAATATTAGCGATAAAATAAAGTACTTCAAAGAAGTATTTTTTGCTGTATTATTCCTTAACATGATTTACATTGGATTTTGGATGGTAAAAAATCACCCACATCAAAATGTTTATTTTAATTCATTCAGCAGAAAATATTTTGATGTAGGTAAAAAATTTGAATTAGACTATTGGGGATTGTCGTATAAACAAGGATTAGAATATTTGTCAGAAAATGTCAACGACACAGATACAGTTGTGTATACAGCATTAAATTTGCCGGGTAAAATAAATCATATGATTTTAAAAAATGAAAAAAGAATAAAATTACGGTTTGTTGAGCCAAATGATAGTACTTGGGTTTATTATCTTACGAATTATAGAGGCGCCGGTAACCCTGAAAATACAGATTTAATACATCAGATAATTATAGACGATATTCCTATTATGGGTATTCACAAAAGAAAGTAATGACTGTAATAATAAATTTCGTTCAGATGAAATCTCCATGAAGCAAACATCTCAAAACATGATGATTAAATCATGGGGATTCCATGTGGCCCTAAAAGTAAAAAATACACTTTAAACAAATGAATGAATCATTAATTTCTATCATTGTTCCGATATTTAATGAAGAATTAAATATCCAGGCTTTATACTCACGGATAAAAAATGTTTTAGAAAAAATTGATTCAAAACATGAAATAATTTTTGTAAATGATCATAGCAAAGATAAGTCTTTGGATATCATAAAGGATTTAGCTAAAAATGATATTGCCGTTAATTATATAGATTTCAGCAGGAATTTTGGACACCAGATTGCGGTCTCTGCTGGTCTGGAATATTGCTCTGGTGATTACGTAACAATTATTGATGCAGATTTGCAAGATCCTCCAGAACTTATACGCAATATGTACGAAAAGATCAAGGAAGGTTTTGATGTGGTTTATGCCAAACGAAGGAGCAGAAAGGATCGCAATGTTGTAAAAAAAGTTTCATACAAACTATTTTATAAAATACTTGCCGCAATAAGTCAAGTTAAAATTCCTTTGGACACGGGCGACTTCAGAATGATGAAAAAAAATGTTGTGCACGAATTAGTACTAATGCAAGAATCTAATAAATTTCTAAGAGGTCAAATAGCTTGGCTTGGATTCAATCAAACTTACGTAGAATATGACAGAGATGAAAGAGCAGCAGGAGAGCCGGGATATACCTATTATAAACTTTTTAAGCTTGCACTAGATGGTTTAATTTCGTTTTCTAACATGCCATTGAGGATAGCAACAATAATGGGGTTTTTTGTTTTTATATTATCTTTGATATTGATATTCTACACCCTTTATTCTTATTTTTTTAATGCCTACACTCCTCAGGGTTGGGCTTCACTGATGATTTCAGTACTCTTTATTGGAGGCATACAACTCCTTACGATTGGGATCATAGGTGAATATATTGGTAGAATTCAAACTGAAGTCAGAAAAAGACCTTTGTACGTATTGAGAGAAACAAATATGAAGAAATAATACTTATTTTGTAAATGGAAAATTATTTGGCTTATCAAAAGGACTTTTTAAATAAATTAATATACATAAAAAAAAACTTGATAAATAAAATCGAATATATAAAAAAAGATCAGAGTTATTTTTAATCGTGATAATCTTCAATTATAAATAGAATGATAAAATATTTTAATATCAGTAATTTGTCGCTGCTTTTTATAGCTATTTCCTTTTTTTTGGTAGGTTTATATTCTAAAAGTAATTGGCAACAAAGCAGGCATAGTGGAGATGGTTTGGGATATTACATTTACTTGCCTTCTGTCCTGATACATAAAGATTTAGGGGATTTTAAAAATACTTCTCAGGCTTTAAAAAAATATGTACCCAATCTCCCGGATCTAAGTGAAGATATTTATGGATTCAGACCCACTCCAATAGGAAAACTAGCGGATAAATACCCTATTGGAGTAGCCATTCTGCAATCTCCATTTTTTTTGGTAGGACATCTATATGCTACACAAACACAAAATTATGATCCTGATGGATTTAGCAGACCATACCAAGTGATGTGTTTTTTCTCTACGATGTTTTATGTAATTTTGGGACTATGGTTGCTGCAAAAGACCTTGCACCAATATTATGGACCTACCGTATCAGCTTTGACCATCACCTTTTTGGGATTGGGTACCAATTTATTATTCTTTACTTCTGTTTTTACAGCCATGTCGCATGGGTACCAATTTTTTGCTGTATGTATGCTGATATATTTTACAAATAAGCTTTATCAATCACCCAATATCCTGAGTGGTGTCCTTATGGGCATTTCCTTAGGATTAATTGCTATAATCAGAACCCAGGACTTAATACTAGGTTTGATTCCTTTATTATGGGGCATTTCATCAATTCAAAATGTGAAGACAAGAATTAGATTTATTTCAGACCATCTAAAAATATTTATTTTCTCCGTATTAGCTTTTATGCTTGCAATAAGCATTCAACTAATCTACTATAAATATATAAGTGGGCAATGGTTTTACTTTAGTTATATTGGTGAATCGTTCAATTGGAATAAACCAAAAATAATAAACGGACTTTTTGATGCAAGAAATGGATGGTTTTTATATACTCCGTTAATGTTACCCGTAATAGTTAGTTTAGTTTTAAGGACAAAACATCGTGAAGTATGGATATTACCGCTTTGCCTGATTTTTGGTTTACATGTTTATATTTCTTATAGTTGGTGGTGTTGGTATTATATCGCTGGATTGGGGTCAAGACCGATGGTAGATATTTACCCTATTTTAGCTTTTGCTTTAGCCAGCTTAATCACTTGGCTATTTTCAAAGCCCAAATTTGTGGGTATTCCTGCCATCATTTTATTGGTATTTTTAGGTGCACAAAATCTAAGGTTTAGCTATCAACAATTTCATGGTTATATTTTTTCAGAAACTAATAATTGGGCTTATTACCAATCTATGTTCTTGAAGATCAAACCACAAAAAGATGATATCATAGCCTTTAATACTCATGACATTCAACCAGACTTGGCTAAACTAAAACTTGTAGATACATTATATCAATCAGATTTCGAAGCACTAAAAGAAAATGTTGATTCCATTATTGTATACTCAGGAAAGTATTCCATAAATATGGAAAATCAAGATATTAATATTACAATGATGAATTTAAAGGATTTTAATCTTCAAAAAGAAGACTGGCTTAAAGTAAGTCTGGATGCATATGTGGATATGGATGGATTTTGGTTCTTTAATCTTCCAAAATTTGTTTTAGAGTTTAAGGAGCATGACTCATCCGAAAATATATGGAAACAATCAAATCCCATTGCACTCATCAATAATGAAACCAATTCAATTTGGTTTACCGGTCAGCCAAAAAAATGGGAGAGAGTTACTTATTTTACTAAAATACCATTTAGTCCTGATGAAAGTTCAACGATACGTATTTTAGGCTTTAACCCAAGTAAAATAAAATGGAATATGGATAACTTATTAATAGAAGTCTATAAACTAAATTAGATAAATTCAATTTTAAGAAAAATGAGCGACAATTTTTCAAAGTTTAGATGTATAAATCCAGATTCCTAACTGCAAATGCAATGTAGGTTACGATTTGTATCCATAACCTTTTCCGGGTCTATTATTTCATTGGCTTTTTTCTTTTTTTACCTGCAAATGCGTTCAAAACTTATTCTCCACCTCCGCTATCTGGAGCATAAAATTGTGTAATTCCGTATTGACCATAAAAGGCTTCAATTGTTCACTTCCAGGACCAAACATGGCCAGTTCGACAAAATCACCACTATGTTCCATGCTACCGAAGGCAACAGAAGTATGTTTTGCCATCATTTCTCCATATTCTTTAAATGGAAGCTTGTATGGATTGTAGACTCCATCTCCTCCGGTATACAGGTATTTTGACTTTAACTCCTGCGCATTTTCCAAAGAAATATCAAAATTTTGAGCTGCTTTCACTTTTTGAATAATATCATCAGGCGTTTCGTCTTTTTTGATACTATTGAGGACAAAATCATTGGAATGTTGCGTAGACATAAACTTATCGAAGTTAGCATCTGCCTTAGTCCCATAGTATAAACCCGGATTAGAATTGCCGTGATCTGTAGTGATGATAACGAGTGTATTACCATCTTTTTCCGCAAATTCTACCGCCACTTTTACCGCTTCGTCAAAAGCAGCTTGTTCATAGACCAAAGCGGGAGCATCATTGGCATGAGCAGCCCAATCTACTTTTCCGCCTTCTACCTGTACCACAAACCCCGCTTTATGGTCCTTCATCAGTTCTATTGACTTAATAGTCATATCTGCCAAAGATGGGATAGTTTTAGACAGTTCGGCATCATTGATTCTATCTATTTCATAAGGAAGTCCATTGGTATCAAATACGCCCATAACCGGTGCACTACCATTCAATGAAAGCATAGAATTCCGGTCCCGAACTACATGAAAACCAGCTGTTTTATGTTCTTCAAACAAATCACGTTTGTCTGCACGTTCATTAAAATATTTGGATCCGCCACCCATCATTACATCAAACCTCAAGGTGAGGTAATCTACAGCGATTTCCTCCTGACCATTGCGACTTTTATTGTTGATACAAAATCCTGCAGGAGTAGCATGTGTAATCGGAACAGTAGTCACACAACCTACTTTTTTGCCGGCTTCTTTAAATTTTTGGAGAATCGGTTTATACTGTTCCCCTTTTGCTCCTACATTTAGGTGACCATTAGGTACACGGTGCCCACTACCCCATGATGAGCTTCCGGCAGCACTGTCTGTCACTAATGAGTCAAAAGATGCAGTATCCATTAGTGCCCGTGAAGCTCTCTGATTTCGGTACAAATCCATCCAAAAACTAGCCTTTCCTTCCTTCCTTCTCAAAAATAAATCTGCCAAAGTTAATGTACCGGAACTCATACCATCACTCACCATAAAGATGATGTTTTTAGCTTTTCGACCCTTTCCTTGCCCATTGACCAAACTTTGTGTTGGCGTGCAACTTTGAAAAGGAAGGATAAATGAAGTTGCTACAGCACCTAAAGAAGCGTTTCTAAAAAATTCCCGTCGTTTCATATTAAAATTTTAAATCAATGCAAATATACCATACAAAAAAAATCTCAGCAGATTAATGAAGGTTAAATTAATGTAATCTTTATTGGTCAATACTCAAATACCCGTCAATTTCGTCTAATTTTTTTTCAAAAAGTTCCTTTAAGTAAGGATGCATTAAAGGAACTTTTATGTGGTTTACTGGTCACCGAATAATCATTTCAACAAAATGCAATATAAAACACACTCCTTCGCATTATAACGTGGGTAAAAACCTATGACTATGAAAATTGAATCCTAAGCGGATTTCTAATTGAAATTCTAACCTATTCCTTAAATATTTTTACTTCCAATCCCTTAACTTTCTCCTGATATTGTTTCCAGTCACCATCTGAAAACATTTGTACTGAAGCTACGGCTTTGCTAGTCATGATCTTTGCCTTTTCTAAAGCCATTAAGGCATTTCCTTTCGGCGATGACCAGGATGATCTGATGTAATTTAATGCGCCAAAAATGACACTGCTCAATTGATCAGGATTGCGCTGAATACCTTTTACATTTTCCGGCTCAATAAAAAGATTGGAAAGAGAGTCCAATTTGCTATTTAATGTTTTATGTATCTCTTTGAATAATTTTTTGATACTATCCGGTTGATTTTCAAGCAATTTTTCAACAATGCTTATGGATTTTTTTGCACCCGTGATTTTATCAAAAGCACTTTTTGCTTCCTTGATGAGCGCTGCATGTTCATCCTGCAATTTACGTATATCTTCCATGTCCTTCACCGTTGTACCGGATCTTGGATCGATTTTTACTTCGACCATCACAGAGTCTTTTTTGCCATTCAAATCCATAACTGCTTTATATTTGCCAGGCAATACTGAGTACCCGCCCGGTGTGTCATCGTCCTCTTTAGGTTCAGTTCTCGATGGAAACCTCATACCATTTGTCTCCAATCCCCAACTGATCCTGTTCATGCCATCTTCGATTTTTCTTTTGAAATTGCGAACCAGTTTCCCGTTGCTGTCATATATATTTACTTTTACTTTTTGTCCTTTATCGTCTCCTTCTTTTTTATCTTCTTTACCGCCTTCAGATTTGGATTTATCGACTGGTTTTTTCCACACATTAAAAGCTATTCTATCGTATGCTCTACTGTCCCCTTTGAATTCTCCTTGTCCTGCAAAGCGCACTCCGTCATAAGAGCGGTAACTTACAAGATATCCTCCGGCAGACTCCAGTACATCAAAATCACTTTCCAAAATATTTTCGCCCTTGGCTGCTAGCTCTCTAAGTGGATTTATATCATCCAATACCCAGAATGCTCTTCCAAATGTACCTAGTACAAGATCATCCTCTACTGGATGTATTTTCATGTCATTTACCTGTACCTGAGGAAACCCTTTGTTCCAGTGATGCCATTTTTTTCCCTTATCAAAGCTTGCATACAGCCCGGCATCTGTACCTAAAAACAACAGATTGGGCTCTATAAGGTCTTGAACCATACTCAACACAAACCCTTTTATCTGTGTGTCGTCTGCTATCCTATCCCATGATTTACCAAAATCAGCAGTATGATATGTGTAAGCAGAGTAATCATTTCTTCTATAATTATTGGCTACTATCCAGGCTTCGCTTTCATTTCTTTCAGAAACATGGATTTGAGGAATCCAACTGCCCATAGGGAGCCCTTTCAATGCTTTATTAAAATTATTCCAAGTGTTTCCACCATCTCTGGTCAACTGCACATTGCCATCATCAGTGCCTACCCAAATGACATCCTTATTAACCGGACTTGGCGCGATTGCCAAAATAGTGGTATGATTTTCTGCATTGGTTGCATCCATCGTTAAACCTCCGCTAATGTCTGCTTTTTGTTTGGTGGTATCATTGGTGGTCAGGTCAGGAGATTTTATAGTCCATGTTTCTCCGCAATCATCCGAATAATGTACAAACTGGCTTCCAAAATACACACCACAATCTTTAAAAGGATCCTGCGCTATGGCAGCATTCCAGTTGTATCTTGGTTCTACATTCGGATCAGGATGGATGGGTCTGATAAACCTTGTTTTTCCTGTTTCGCGGTCATAGAATCCTACATTACCGCCCTGAGACATGGCATACCCATATCTGCTGGATGCACGGTAAGGTACCACATCAAATCCGTCCCCAAAATATAATTCCTGATAGTCGCTATTGCGAATACCACCGCGCTTGAGGACAGAGGACGGTCCTATCCATGATCCATTGTCCTGCATTCCACCATACACATTGTAAGGAAAATCTCTATCCACATTGACGTGATAAAACTGACCTACTGGAATATTTCCTGCAAAGTACCAGTTGGCTCCACCGTCTCTGGAAATAGTAAGACCTCCATCATTGCCATCAATGATATAAGATGGATCTTCAGGATGTATCCAAAAAGCATGGTGATCAGGATGCACGTCATTGCCGTAGTCAGCGATATTTTTGAACGTTTTTCCACCATCCTCACTCATGGTGATGTAGGTAAATACATTGAATATTCTATTTTCATTTTTCGGATCTACGTATAATTCTGCATAATAGAAAGGTCGGTCACCAATATTTTTTGTAGAAACAAGCGACCATTTTTTGCCTCCGTCTATTGACTTATATAATCCATTTTCTTTGGCTTCCACCAAGGCATAAATGATATTAGACTTACTTGGGGCAATAGCTATTCCTATTCGTCCCAAATCCCCTTTTGGAAGACCATCTTCATCTGTTAGTTTTTTAAAACTTTCACCAGCGTCATACGAAATATACAGCCCGGATCCCTTGCCTCCTGAATTGAAAAACCATGGATCACGTTTATGCTCCCACATGGCCACCAATAATTTATTGGGGTTAGTTGGGTCAGTGACCATGTCAGCAGCACCTGTCAGATCATTGACATACAGCACTTTTTTCCAAGATTTGCCTCCATCAGTGGTTTTGAATACACCACGATCCTGATTGGGTCCCCATGGTGATCCCAGTGCAGCAGCAAAAACTATATCCGGATTGTCTCTGTGTATGATGATACGATGGATGGTTTTTGTATTTTCAAGCCCCATTCTATTCCAGGTTTTACCGCCATCCAGTGATTTATAAATTCCATTACCTGTATTGAGCGAGTTTCG
Source organism: Chitinophagales bacterium (assembly GCA_038246735.1). Lineage (GTDB taxonomy): Bacteria > Bacteroidota > Bacteroidia > Chitinophagales > Saprospiraceae > OLB9. The sequence continues at coordinate 82,108 of JBBRVQ010000004.1, read as the reverse complement.
AGGATTTCCTTCTCCAGTGCCTACCCATATTTCAGAAGGATTTTTTTGATTAATTTTTATAGATCCGATAGCTAGAGTTGATTGCTCATCAAAGATAGGTGACCAGGATACTCCTCCATTTTCAGACAACCATACACCACCGGAGGCAGCACCGGCATATATTCTGTTAGGGTTTGACAAATCTACGTCAATGGCAGTGATTCGACCACTCATCCCTGCTGGGCCGATATTCCGAAATTTCATGGCTTTAAAATCATCTGCTTTAAACTGCGCAAAAGAAGAAAAAGCTGTTAAGAGCCATAGCAAAGAATAAATAAATCTGGGCATAAATTATTTGGTTTGGTAATAAAGTAAATAAAAAGTGACGCAAAATAACATTAATGCAACCAAGATACAAAAATTTACATTGGATTTATTTATTGAATCAATTTTTGCCTTTCTTTTTGTGAAAGGGTATTTTTGCAATTATTTATTTTTGATTTTGTTTAATTTCAATAGATGGTCTATGATGGTTTGCATGCAAATGTTTATAAACAACTTTTGGGGCATCTTCTCTTCTTTTTGTTGGAAGGAATACTTTCGATAAAGAAATGAAAAGTGTAGTAAATCCACCTACGCAAACAAACTTTAACCAATCTGTAATGTTATGAATTAACTTTTGCGATGATTAAAATCACTTGTATCATATTTTAATATATGGTATCTTTATTTTGAAATTCTGTTTTGTGTAAATATACACGATAAAATGAGTGATAATAAGTCAAATAATTCCTGGTTAAATAGTTTTTTTATTGAGACAGGAGAATTGGCATATTTTACAGGTAGGTTTTTTCGGGAATCTGTAAAAAGGCCTTTTGAATTTAAAGAGTTTTTGCGCCAATGTTACAATATGGGTAACCGGTCTCTATTGCTTGTAGGCGTAACGGGTTTTATCATTGGTTTGGTTTTCACCTTGCAGTCAAGACCAAAGATGATTGAACTAGGCGCAGAGGCATGGCTTCCATCACTAGTGGGCATTTCGATCATCAGGGAAATAGGGCCAATCATTACTGCACTTATTTGTGCAGGAAAAATCGGCTCAGGTATTGGAGCAGAATTGGGTTCCATGCGTGTTACAGAACAAATAGATGCCATGGATGTATCAGGTACAAATCCATTCAAATATCTTGTAGTCACTCGTATAATGGCCACAACAATTATGATACCGCTATTGGTACTGATGGGAGATTTTATTGCGCTATTCGGATCTTTTTTGATCGAAAATCTGAAAGGAGATGTCTCCCTTAGATTATATGTTGATGAGGTGATGGTTTCACTTGAATTTATTGATTTTTTGCCCGCTACTATCAAAACATTTTTTTTCGGATTTGCCATAGGATTGGTGGGATGTTTTAAAGGCTATAACTGTAAACATGGTACGGCAGGTGTAGGCGTTGCAGCTAATTCTGCTGTAGTTGAAACATCTATGGTACTTTTTATTATTGACTTTGTGGCAGTACTCGTTGCAGATATTTTTTATTAATCATGACCAGAGATACTGATAAAAAACAAATAATCATTCAGATCAGAGATCTTAAAAAAAGATTTGGAAATAATGATGTGTTGAATGGATTTAACATGGATTTGTTTGAGGGAGAAACATTGGTAGTAATGGGGAAATCGGGTTCAGGTAAATCAGTGATGATGAAATGTCTGATTGGTCTGGAAACCCACGATAGCGGAATCATTACCATTATGGGCAAAGATCTGGATAAAATAGCCGATAGTGAATTAAATGAGTTAAGAACTGAAGTGGGGTTTTTATTTCAGGGAAGTGCATTGTATGATTCTATGACAGTCAGGGAAAATCTGGAGTTCCCACTTAGAAGACATACAAAAAAATTTGGTATCATAAAGGACACCACTCCGTTGGTGATGGAAGCCCTTGAGAGTGTAGGATTGGCTGATGCAATAGATTTAATGCCGGAAGAGTTGTCAGGCGGAATGAAACGTAGGATAGCATTGGCAAGAACATTAATCCTAAGACCTAAAATTATACTTTACGATGAACCCACAACGGGACTTGACCCAATCACTTCAAAAGAGATATTATTATTAATGAAATCAATCCAACAGACTTATAAAACATCCTCTATAGTCATAACACATGATGTGGATTGTGCAAGATTTATTTCAGATCGTATGATACTTCTTGTGGATGGCATTAATTATGCAGAAGGAAAATTTAAAGATTTGGATGCATCTAATGATTCAAGAATTAAAGCATTTTTTAAAACATAGAACATGGAAAAATCAGCTAATGAAAAATTGAAATTGGGACTTTTTGTGATGGTTGGAATTTCTTTATTTATTGCCGCAATATATTTTATTGGCCAAAAGCAAAACCTGTTCGGCAATTCTACTAGCATATTTGCACTTTTTAATAATACAAATGGATTAAAAATTGGCAATAATGTCAGATTTTCAGGCATAAATGTAGGTACCGTGAATGAAATCAATATGCTGGGTGACACAACCATAGTTGTAAAGATTTCAATAGATAAGGATATCATGCCATTTATCAAAGAAGACGCCACTGCAGCAATTACTTCTGATGGTTTGGTAGGTAGTATGATTATTAATATCATTCCTACCAATAAGTCAAGTATTAAATTAAACCAAAATGACACCATCAGATCCCTAAGTCGCATTCGAACGGATGAAATGCTGAATACATTGAGCGTGACCAACGAAAATGCTGCGCTCCTAACTTCAGAACTGCTCAAAATAACAAAAACGATTTCCTCAGGTCAGGGTCTCATCGGAGCATTGATTCAGGACTCAACTTTAAAACGCGATTTACATCTTATTTTGGATAATGTAAACCGAATGAGTAATGAATCATCTATTGCCATTAAAAACATCAATAAACTGGTCACATCACTTGATCATAAGGATAATCTGATAGGAACGCTAAGAGATACATCTTTATCTAAACAGTTGAAAAGAATAGTCAAAAATATAGAAATATCTTCCAATGAAATAAAAGGGGTAATTTCTAATCTGGACAGCACAATCACAAATGTCAACAGCACTGTGATCAATATAAGGGACGGGCAAGGGGCAATAAATTATCTCTCCAATGACCATTCACTTGTTAGAAAAATAGACCATACGGTAGGAAGCCTGGATGGTGCTATAAGACAGTTAAATGATGCCGGTGTTCGTCTCAATGAAAATCTGGAAGCACTGAAACATAATTTTTTACTGAAAGGATATTTTAAAAATCTTGAAAAGGAAAAACTAAAAGCTGTTGATAAAAAGTAGTTCAAATTTAGAATATATATATCAATGAAACAGAAAACCAGTTAAATGGTACGTATCCCTTTTTTGCACAATAAATAAGTTAAATTTTGAGATACACCCGTTAAATGCTGTATTTTACATTCTGATTTTAATGCTGTATTGAGTCAAATAAAACATAAAGTGATAAAGATATTCTATTTCAAGTTTTAATTTTTTATCATAAAAATAAAGGCAGACGTTACCAATATTCTCTCACAATACACTGGGTTTATAGCCGTATGAAAAAATAATTTTATTTTTTGTCTAAAATAGAATCAATAATAACGCCTTTCAATACTATTTAAAGTTCAATAATTAATTACCAACAAATTTTCAACTCTACTTTAGGCATTTGAAAGTGTGAAAATATTTGCCAAAATGCCTGTTTCTTTCCTTCAAACTTTTGACAATCTTTTATGAGTTTTTTACTATCTCGTAAGCCACCAATTTTTTAAAAATATTTTTAAACATATAACAAATTTATATAAATATGTGAAATAATCCTAAAAACAATACTTTTAAACAGCAATAATAATAATTTCTTTATTTTTATTAATATTAATATTATCTTTGTAATTAATTGTCATAAACAATATTATTTACTACTATTTACACTTTATATAAATTAATATTCATTTTATATTTTTTTATATATTTTTATATATTTTATTACTTCACCTCACAAATAAATTGCTATGCGACTTACGATTACTTTGTTTTTATTATTTGAAACACTTTCCTATCTAACCATTGGTCAGGTCAGTGTCAACAATACTGGTGCAGTACCTGATCTATCCTCAGCTCTAGATGTACAGCACTCTAGCAAAGGGATGTTGATACCTAGGATGACCAAAAGTTCAAGAGATTTAATTGTCACCCCAGCTACATCGCTCATGATCTACCAAACGGATATTGATCCTGGATACTATTATAATTCTGGCACGCCTGGCGTTCCTGTATGGAAATCACTCGTTTCATCTAGTAATAATTCGCTGACGTATAAAATACCGATTAGTACACTTCCATTTAATATTACACAAGCAGGGTCATATGTAGTCACTAAGGATTTGACGGGAGCAAATGGCATTAATGTAACAGCATCAAATGTCACTATTGATTTGAATTTCTTTACATTAACGGGAAGCGGTGGCAATACAGATAAAGGAATAGAAGTAACTGGTAATCAGACCAACATAAATATTATTAATGGAAGCATTAGAAATTGGGGTAATTCAGGAATAGGCGCGGCTACTTCTACTAATGGCCAATTCTCTTATCTGAATTTACTCTTCAACGGTGGAGATGGTCTTACTACCGGAGCAAATAATATAATCACAAACTGTGTTGCGAGCGATAATATTTTGGACGGTATAGATGGCGATGCAAATTGTATCATATCATATTGTATTGCTAATGCAAATGGCGATAATGGTATAGAATCTGGTATAAATTGTTCTATAGAAAATTGTACCTCCAAAAGTAATTTATTCAATGGCATACAAAGTGGACACCATTGTGTAGTAAAATCAAATACTACTACTAGCAATACATTCGTAGGTATTGAAACAGGTGATGGAAACACAGTAACCAATAATACTTCTGCACTAAATGGTACATCAGGGTTTAGTCTAGGAAACGCTTCGAAAGCTGAAGGAAATACTTCAAGAAGCAATATGGCGCATGGATTCTTATGCTACCAAGATGTTAATTTGAAAAATAACCTAGCGGATTCGAATACTCAAAATGGCTTTCATTCCACTTTTAGTGGGGGCAAAATGGATGACAATAATAGTACAGACAATGCTATTGGCTATTTCATAAGCGGTAATAATTGGCTAATCGTCCGCAATTCTGCAAATAATAATTCCGGTGGTGGATATGCAATAGATCCGTCCAATACTTTTGCGACGGTCATCACAATAGCAAATATCAATACCAATACGAATCCATATGCCAACATAAATTTTTAACAGTCTAAAAATAAAATGTTATGAAAAGCCTTTACTTATTATCAACGTTTTTCTTCTTCTTACTTTCCACAGAAATGCGGTCACAAAATTTAATCTTGACCAATGATACCATTTGTGTCAATGAAGGTGACCCACTCAATTTCAATGTATTGCTTAACGACATGATTCCTATGGGATATTCGACAAATGTACTCCCTAGTGGGAATTGGGATGCATGCTTTAGAATAAATGAATTGGGAATTTTGACCTTTTCACCACAAGGGAAGGACTGTTGTGGCGTTTATGACTTGATCTATAGAGTAATAGCAACAAATCCTACATCACAGCAAATGTCAACTGCCCATATATTTATCACAGTAAAATGTCCAAAACCCAACTGTACCATTGTAGACCTAGAAGAGACAAATACTAGTCCTATTGGTGGCCAAGGAAAAAAAATATTTTATGCCTGTGAAAACACTCCAGTGACTTATTATGTGAGTTATGTGCCAACATATACTTATACTTGGATAATAGGCCCTGGTGGTACATCTTCACCAGGAGTCAATAATGCCGAAATCATAGTCACATGGAGCAATCCTGGTGCAAATACCATCACGCTTATCACTAACAATGGCGTGTCTAGTAGTACTGAAATATTTTGTGTTGAAATATTGCCAGCTCCTGTGGCATCATTCACAAAATCTTCGGCATACGTGTGTCTGAATAGTCCAATAAGTTTCACCAATACATCGGCAGGTGCATCAAGTTATTATTGGGATTTCGGTGATGGAAATAATTCTACCATGCCCAATCCTACACACAATTATGGTAGCCCAGGTACGTTTACCGTCACACTTTTTGCCTATTCTACAAATTATGATCCAATGGGCAATCCACTTTGCTGCTGTGTGGACTCTATGCAAATGCAAGTCATCGTAGATGATAAACCTGGACCAAACATCTATTGGATCTCCACACTCTGCGAAGGAGATACATCCAAATACTGGACAGACGCAGTTAATTGTACCTTTACTTGGACAGTGACCACAGCCAATGGAAGTCCGATACCTTTCTTATGGCAAGGAAACGATACAATCTGTGTAGTTTGGCCATCCGGACCGTATGGTGTCATCACACTCGATATATCCAATTGTTCACCCGCTATATACTGCGAGCTTCCAGTCACAGTCAATGTACCCATCATTTCATCCATCGAAACCATAAAAGGTAAACCCATAGTATGTGCCAATAGCAAAGAACCATACACTTTACCAAAGTGGCCGGGTGTCATCTATGATTGGACAGTTACGGGTGGTATGATTGTCTCTGGTGATAGTACGCACGAAGTGATCATCATGTGGGGAAATGGACCTACAGGAACGATACATGTTGATTATTGGTCTCCATTCCTTCAAGGTTTACCGGGTCATGATGGAGAAGAGTGTACAGGTTCAGCGGATTTAAATGTAGTCATCAGGCCGAAGTATGCCTTAAATCCTACACCAACTGTAGTATGTGTAGGATCAGTATCCAATTTATCTACCAATATGAGTCCACCTTTGGGATTTACTTGGACAACAAACCCCCTCATCACAGGATTCCCTATGGTGGGTGTCAATAGTGTATCCATCACTTGGCCCAATACAGGTGTGTTTAAAGTGTGTGTATATCCAAACAATCCTACCTATTTTTGTAATGATACCATCTGTATTTTTATCACTGTAGTAGGGATGCCACCACCAGATAGTATCACCGGACAAAAATCCATCTGCCCTGGTCAAAGTTATACCTATTTTGCCAATTCGGCCATCAACAATGTTAGCTTCCAATGGTCAGTTGTCAACGGAGTACTTTCGTCCCCTACAGGCAATCCAGTGACTGTAATTTGGAATAATAATCTATTGCCGGCGAGTATTTCATTAACACAAACAGATTTATCCAATCCATTTTGTACCTCACTTCCAATCATTTGTAATATAAATAAAAAAATACTCAATGGGCCATTAACACTTAGTTCAGCACCCCTTTGTACCAATTCCACACAATCATATACATGCGGACCTATCCAAGATCCTGAAGCTGTTTTTACTTGGTCTATTATCCCAGCATCAGCCGGTAGTGTAGTCAGCGGTCAAGGAAATAGTACAGCTATGATCCAGTGGAATAATACGCCTGGCCCGGTTATGCTCAAATGCGTAGTGACCATTTGCAATCAGACGAATATGATCATCAAAAGTTTAACGCTTAGTGCGCCGATCTCACCTATTATCACCCAGACGGGGAACCTATGTCCTGGTGGTACAGCTTTCCTAAATCTTACAGGAGGTGTATTTGCTCCTATTTCTTGGAGTACTGGAAGCGTTACTCCTACCATATCTATCAGTGCAGCAGGTACTTACGTAGTAACCACTACTGATGTAAACATGTGTACAGCGATTACCACTTATGTAGCCAACAATGTGCAAGGCCCTAATGCAAGTATTTCCACTCCCGATATTGTGACTTATTGTGTCAAGCCAAATATTACCCAACCAAATGTTACGATTACAGCTCTCACTAACCCAAATTACAACTACCAATGGTATTGTAATGGTGTTCCTCAAGGACTTGCTCCTAATGCAAATATGTTTGTCCACACTTCTAGCATGGTAATCGGTTCATTTGTCTATTATGTCGTGGTCACCGATGTTACAACAGGTTGCATGAAAATAAGTAATAATATTATTGTCAATCAATTGGATTGCAACAATCCACCACCACCACCTTGCGTACATCAAGCACACAATGTAACTATTACAGCAAATACCACCACTCCATTTTGTAATGTGGGCTATTTTAATGTGGCATTTACGAATGCTACTTTATTGGGATGGAATTTTGGAGATATCGGTGGAAATACAAATGCTGGGTCTTTGCAAAATGCGGTTCATACATTTAGTACAGCTGGATATTACCTCACTACATTGACTTACTCTGTGCCAAATTCCGTCACCGTGCCACCAATGCCTCCTTGCATACTTTCTAAAAATGCTTCCATTTGCATACCTGTAGCAGCAGATTTTGATATAGACTTAGTGACTTGCCGGACATATAATTTCACAAATTTATCGAGTTATATACCAGGTAATACCATTAGTTCATACTTCTGGACATTTGGTGATGGGAATACTTCTATTTTAGCCAATCCGACACATACATATACAACTTGTAATACATTTACAGTCACACTTACTGTGACCACTTCTACGGGCTGCCAAGCATCATGGACACAAACGATCAACGCTCCATGTGACCCAGTAGCATTATTTACCAAAGCGCCAAACCCTGCTTGTGTAGGTGTAGGTGTAAAATTTACGCCTACAGTGAATCCAGCCATTATATCTTATTTATGGAATTTTGGTGATTTAAGTAATAATGCTGCTGTTTGTCCGTCACATAGCTACTTAACATCAGGAACTTATAATACTTCCCTTACCATTGTGGATAATAATGGTTGTTCCAATACTTCATCTATGCCATTAATCGTTCATCCAGTATTCATGCCTGATACCATTGTTTATACACCATCACTAACGGTATGCTTTGGTGATACTGTAACATTAACTGCTCCAGTTGGGTCATCATATATATGGAATAATGGCGTTACTACTGCTATGCAATCCATCACTGCAACTGGATTTTATGGCGTAACGGTTACAGATGCTAATGGTTGTACAGGTGTACCCGACTCAGTAGAAGTAGTGATATTACCTCCTGTTTTAGCACAGATAGCTGGGAGCCATACTATATGTGACAACGGATGTATTACATTGAGTGCCAGTTTAGGTTTTGGATATAACCATCAATGGTATGACGAATCTGGGCTGCTAATACCTGGTGCTACTAATCCCACCTTCCAGATTTGTAAAAACAGCTATCATGATAGTGTCTATGTAAAAATAACTCAACTTCCATCCATGTGCATGGAGACATCAGCATGGTGGACTATTGATCTGGCTATTTCACCAACAGTAGTTATTAATGTCATTTCCGGCAATCTCTGTGCAGGAAGTCCTAGTCTTCTGATGGCAGTAGCGACACCACTAGCCAATATTATTTTTAGCTGGAGTACAGGTGCCATGGGAGCTTCTATTATTGCTATTCAAGAAGGGACATATACCGTTTATGCTACAGATACCATCACTGGATGTAGTGATAATGCTACCGTGATAGTTAATCCATTGCCAGATTTATGTATCATGCCTACAGGTTGCTATACTGCTTGCAATCCTGATACTTTATGTGGCCCAAGTGGGATGTTTTCGTACCAATGGAATATGAATGGCATCCCGATACCAGGGGCTACGATGCAATGTTATATTGTCACACAATCCGGCAGCTACTCCCTTACAGCTGTCAATAATTTCATGTGTACAGCTACTTCAGATACTTTAATATTGGTGCTCATACCATGTTGTGATGAAAATGATACTGAAGTAACTGCGATGGCAATAACCCCAACAGTTGGCGACTGTTGCTACAAATTAAGTTATACAAACAGTCAAGATTCGTTGATGTCTGTGACAATATCGACCAATGATGCAGATATTACCATGATAGCAGGCTCGTTAATCCCACCTTTTGCCATAGGTGGCATAACGGCCAATTCGATTACGCTTACCAATATAACCATAGGTGTACCGCTTCCAATGGGAAACATCACAAATTTTATAAAAATATGTGCTTCCAATATTACCACAAGTCCGGTGGTCATTGACATAAGCTGGGATTGGCCTGACTATGAAATGCTTTGCCAAGATTCGATAGTACTTGAGTGCGACATCATAAGTGAATGTGTTTATATAACAGATGATTCTTTATCATGTGGTACAGCAGGTGGGTACAATTATACTTTTACAGTTTGCAACCCTTCCGATAATACTTTTTCATTTGGATATATCGATTTTGTAGAATTGGCACCGCCGGGACTGACGGTGACCCTAGGCTTTTTTGATCTGGGGATTACACCATTAGACCCCGGAGATTGCCAAACATTTATAATCAATATCGCAGGGAATAATCTTCCAAACAAAGATTTCTGTTTCAATATTGTAGTTCATGAACAAAATCCACTTATCCATCCTAATTCAATATGCTGTTCTTTGGATTCTATATATTGTTTGCCATTCCCAGGTTGTACACCATGCGATAGCGTATTTGTTGAAAATGTAGTGCCGACGAAAGAAGACAGTTGCTGTTATAATATTACTTTGAATAATTATCATGATATAAATACCTATGCTGGTGTCCAAATATGTAGCTTATCAGGAGGTACAACTCTCAATGTCAACAATTTTGTAGGCAGTGGATGGACACTTTTTAATTATTCACCTACTAATTTTGTATTGGAATATACAGCTGGTTTCATGCCATTGGGTGTATTTACATTGCCTTCTATCTGTGTGGCAACTTCAAATGTTGCTTTTAATGATGTGGAGATAAAATGGCTTGGATATGGTATTGATGGTTACATCGTGTTGTGCCGGGATAGTATAGAGCTTTTTTGCCCAGGAGATTGTGGATACTATAATAATGAAGTGACATGCAATGACGACAACACATTCAATATTCAATTAACTTTCCATAATACTTCGGCGGATACTATCTACAGTGCTTCTATTATATTTTCAGACCCTTTACTCATTGGTTACAACCAAACGATATCCATGCCTGGCATCTTACCAGGTGGTACTTTTGGACCAATAAATATTAATTTGGGACCTCCAGCCGTAAGTGGCAATTCTATTACTTTCATCACCACTTTGCATAATCGACCTGGAAATCTCTCAATTACATGTTGTCAATTTAAGACAGTCATCGTATTACCTCCTTGTAGCACAGATCCCGAACCGTGTATGTGCGATGAAGAATTTGAACATGAAGTTTCTTTGGGCTTCAGCGCTCTAGTTACAGGACAAAATGTGGTTTTTACACCGCTCGGGAACCTCACCGACTGTGATAAAGTGATCTGGGAATGGATAAAAGAAGGGACAACATCCATGACTATTGGTAATCAGAGCGTCATGCATCAATTTCCTGGTAATGGTGAGTGGAAGGTATGTATGACTGTTGTGCGTACCACTGCAGATGGAAAGCAATGTAAAGTGAAAGTGACAAAAGAAGTGATAATTTCTGGATCATTCCAACTTTTACTCCAACCAAATCCGGCATCAGAAATGCTAGGAATGAAACTGAAAAATAATAATGAACAATCAGAAATCAAAAATTATCAGATCATCAATATGAGTGGTTATCCTGTACAAACCGGCCAATCCACATTAAATCACAAAAATTTCACAATGATCAATGTAAATTCGCTTAAGAATGGTGTATATTATATAAAAGTGTATAATGATACGCAATTTGTGATGAAGAAATTTGTTAAAATTGAATAAGTATTTTAGAGTTAGTGGGTTTCAGTTTTTACTAAAAGATTGAAATCCACTTTTTTCGACTATAATATTTATGAGACATCAATGTCGATTAGATAAATATTTAAATGTCAAACCGAAACTTTAGCATCTTAAAATATTAAACGCTAAGTTACCAACTCTGGAGAGTAAAATGGTGGCTAAAGTATTGCAGAGAGAAGCAAATCTAAAGGAAGTTAATTCATCTAAGTGCCTTGAATCAAAAATTTTGATTCATTATTTTGCTATTAGTAATGAAGACATTAGTGTACTCCAAAATGAATTTCAACCTTTGGGTATATCCACTTTATAGAGTTCATAAAGCCATATCAGCCGTCAGCTTCAGTCTAAAAGAAAAAAAACTGTTAAAAGATAAGGAAAAAAAGAATTAAAGTAATCAAAATTTATCTTCACATACCTCCATTGAAATATGAAGAATTTATATCTTGTTGCATAAACAATATAATAAGCAATGATGCAAAATAAATTTCCAATATTTCTAACTTTTGTATATTTACTGACAGCATGCAGTCCCGATAAAAATAAAATTCCCTATCATAATGATCATTCCGCGCTAGTCACGCTTTTTAATGCATGGAGGGTTTTTGAGACTCCACCTATGTTGAATGATGCGCCTGATTATACCGCAGAAGAATTTAAAAAAAGATTGCCCGAATTCAATATCCTGCGATCCCGTTTACATAGCATTGATACATCCGGATGGACTATTCCCCAAAAGGTAGATTGGAATATTGTTTGGGCTGAAATGAATGGTTATGACTTTAATTACCGTGTGTTACAGCCGTGGGCACGAGATCCTGCATTTTACAAATCCATATGGACAGAAAGAAGTGATGTGCCTGATCATGAAGGGCCGACACACCATAGTACTACGGAATTGTGGACTTATACTTTCCCCCTTTCAGTGGCTGATAAAAGAAGGCTTCTCGATGATTTAAAGGTTATTAAACCATTAAACGAACAGGCCAAACAAAATCTTACTGGCAATGCCCGGGATCTATGGATCACAGGTATCAGAGATATAAGATTTCAGGCAGATGATCTCCGACAAATGCTTGAACTTCCGGGTGTAAGCAATGATCAGGATGTTACATTAGAAATAAAATCTGCTCTAAACTCTACCGTTGAGCTGGCAGAATGGCTAGAAACACAAAGCAGGAATAAGACCGGCCCTTCAGGTATTGGTAAAGAAAATTATACATGGTTTTTAAAAAATGTATTGTTGGTACCCCATACTTGGGAAGACGAAGTGATAATCCTTAAAAATGAATTATCAAGTGCATGGACCACTTTAAAACTGGAAGAACATCGAAACAGGAAATTACCTTTATTAACAGCGGCTGATTCGCCTGCTAGTTATGATGCTCTGGCAAAAAGTGCGGCATCAAGTCTGATGACTTTTCTTGAAAAAGATGAAATAATGACAGTCAAAGATTATTTTGAACCAGCATTACAACCCCATCTGGGAAAATTTGTGCCTAAAGAACAAAGAAATTTCTTCTGGATAACTGCACATTATGACCCTCGCCCACTATACTCGCATTTTTATCATTGGTTTGAACTGGCACAAATGGATATAGAACCACATGAAAATCAAATACGTCGAAAACCTTTGCTATATAATGTTTTTGTGTCTCACAACGAAGGAGTAGCCACCGCTGTCGAAGAACTGTTTATGCACGCTGGCTTGTACGATGATAATCCCAGAGTCAGGGAGATAGTCTATATCATGATCGCCCAAAGGGCAGCCAGAGGACTAGGTTCACTATATGCCCACGCCAATGAAATGACGATGGAAGAAGCCGGTAAAATGCACTCAAAATATACTCCCCGCGGATGGATGAAAACTGAAAAAGAACTTTTAATCTTTGAACAGCACCTTTATCTCAGACAACCAGGATATGGTACAAGTTATATCACTGGCAAATATCTTTTGGAAGACGCTATAAAGGACTTTGCATTAATGAAAGAATTGCAAAATGAGCCATTCAGTATTCGTGAATTTTTGGACAAACTGAATACCATTGGAAATATCCCTATGGTATTGGGGCATTGGGAGTTGACAGGGATAAATAAGCTAAATAGCGAAGGATTATAATTGCAGCTCATCTTCAAATATCCAACAGATTTGCTATAAATTATAATTTTAAAATGACCTTATTGCCGCAAATTAAAACATTTTGGAACTATCGATGTTTGGTTTTTATTTCTTAAAAATTACTAAAATAAATGCACCCTAAAATGTTAATAGCGCTTTTTCTTAGTATACCTGCCTGGTTTATTAGTTGCTTTAATGCCAATAAAGTTACTTCTCAAGATACTTCACCGGTGCTAAGCCAGCAAGTAGCGGCTACATCTTTTTATTCATTGAAAGCGGTAACCATAGAGGGCGAAACTATATCTATGGATCAATATAAAGGTAAAAAGATCATCGTACTGAATGTAGCTTCAAAATGTGGTTACACACCGCAGTATGCAGACTGGCAAGCCTATTACGATAAAAATAAGGAAAATGTAGTTGTTCTTGGATTTCCGTGTAATCAGTTTATGTCACAGGAACCAGGTACTTCTGTCGAAATCGAAACTTTCTGCCAGAAAAACTATGGAGTAACTTTCCAGATGTTTGATAAAGTGGATGTAAAAGGTGATCAGCAAAGTCTAGTTTATAAATGGCTCACTGACCCTGCTCAGAATGGTTGGAATAGTGATGTACCAAGTTGGAATTTTTGCAAGTACCTGATAGATGAGAATGGAAAACTTACTCACTTTTTTGCCTCAAAAATCAAACCGGACAGCCCGGAATTTTTGACAGCAGTTAAGTGATTTTTTCATAATTGTAAAAAAAATACGGTAGCATCTTCAATAATGTATTTTATCTTTGGGTAAATTTATAACTTTGCGAAGCTTATCATTTTTTATTTATTCTGTTCAATTGCCTGAATTTATCCGGTCAATCAGGAGAATCATTAGTAAAATCCGATTGGAATACACTTGTAGATTCAGCATATTCCATTTCGTATCCCAAGACCTGGACTGTTGACCAATCCGGGCAAAATGGAACAAGCTTTTATCTCTTTTCTCCTTTTTTATCTTAAAAAGATATTTTTCAGGAAAACATAAACCTTATCATTCAGGACGTCAAAGGGTATGGAATAACTTTGGATACTTACACAGATTTATCTATAGATGATATCGGCAAAAGTGTTCAGAATAGCCAGATCATAGAAAGCAACAGGAAAAGCTCCCACGGCTTGACCTATCACAAAATAGTGTATTCCGGAGAAATCAATAATTTTAAGCTTACCCTTATGCAATACTATTGGGTAGAATATGAAAAAGTGTATTTATTGACTTTTACGACTGAACCTGATCAATACACCAAATATCTGCCTGTAGGTGAGCGCATCATGAATAGTTTTGTGATGAAGTAATGTTTACTTACCTTTATTGCCATACACTTAGACTTATTAGAACTAAAAACCACGAAAAAAAATTATAGTTTTCCCAAAAAAATCAGACAACAATTTAATTTTTTTTTACTATAAAAGTCAATTCTAGGCAAATAGCATAATTAATATTCTGCTAAAACAGGTATTGATTTAAATAAATTTTATTAAATAATAAATTTGACAAATTAATTACCAATTTGTGATCAATAATTGAAATTAATAATTACATTTGTATGAAAATTAGAATAATGTACAGAATCTTTTCCTATATAATTTATATTTTCACAATTATATTTCCATTGGAATTTTTTGGACAGGGTCATCCATTTCTCGAACAGTCGTATGGTTTTTTAGGGGAAGGAACGGGTAGTTTTAATAAGATTATCAAACATGATGATGATAATTTTTTGGTTGTAGGAAAATATAACGATGGACCTGTTATTGCTTTACTTGCTAAAAACGGACATCTTTCCAAGGTTTTCGAAATCGCAAAATATAAAAATCTTATACTGACAGATGTCATTAAAGGTGAAAATGGATATATTGTTTCGGGGATTTGTAAAGATTGTATTCGGGATAATTTTTCAAGTGGATTAGTATTAAAAATAAATAGCAATCTTTCAGAAATTCAAAATCAAGTATTTATTCATTCAGAAAATGAAAATCAAGTATTTAATACCATAAAATTAACTAAAGATGCTTCCAATATATTTGCAGTATTTGAAGGAGAAATTCCTGGTTGGGGTACCCGGGCACAGATAAGTAAATTGACAGAAGAAAATTTATCTGTACTTTGGACCAAACACTACAATGAATCATTTTTTTCCTTGCCTAATTTTATATCGGCTAGCGATTCTACGATTATCTTTGGAACGCAAGGTATAGGGAATAATTTTTTAATTAAAGTAGATTCAGAAGGTAACCTTATTTCTAAACTTTTATTACCACAAGGCAAGTCGGTTTTTGTAAAGGTTTCCGATGAAGCATATGGTTATGCTTATTTAAAAGATAATTTCCTGAATGTCGGAATTCTTGATGGCGACAATAAATTTTCAGATTCACTTAGCATCAACCAAGGTATTTCAGGTAATTCAAATTTTAGTTTAGTAAAGACCAATACCAATAAATTATTGCTTGTAAGCCATATTTTTAAATTAGACGAACTGCCTTATATAAGTGCAAAAAGCAGGATATACACTTTTGATATTGCACCTTTCAAATTGGTGAAATACGAAGACATTCCAAGCAACGGAACTATAAGTAGAAATATAAACCAAATTTTACCCATGTCAGATCAAGATGATACATTTATAATCATTGGAGATAGAATTTCGGAACAAAGGCCATTTTATATGCTTCATTCAGCTGAAGTTATTCATATTCCTGAGCCTCCAGGCTGGTATGCTTCCTCTGTATGCGAAGACAGTGAATTAATAGAGAAAAAGAAACAATGGTGGTGGCCTATGACTCTACCTAATATTACGAATGATATCGTTTATTCCATTAAAGAGAATTATAAAGGAGCTCAGGAAGTTTTGTGGTTTGATCATTACAGGCCATATGATCACTACGCAAAAAAAAGCAAAGAAATCAGACCATGTTTGGTTTACTTTTCAGGAGGAGGTTATATATATACCTCAGAAGACTCTGGAGAAACGCTTATCCACGCTGCTGAGTCCGGTATGATAGGAATTTCAGTAAAATACAGGGTCGGAGTCCATCCCAACTTTAATGGAAGTTTAGATTCGCTGATAAATTATCTTCCTTTTTTTGTTAAAACTGTTTATCGAGCTTTGCAAGATGCCAGAGATGTGATGAAATATATTTATGATCACGCAGATGAATTATACATAGATAGAGAAAACATATTTATCATGGGACACAGTGCGGGAGGCAACCTCGTATATAATTATAATCACATCAATCAAAGCGATTTTTCTTCAGATGATGTGAGCGAACTTGGTCCATTGACTGCAAAAACAAATATAAAAGGAATTATTCCTTATGCGGCACCACTGATTCCTGTTACATTAAAACAACCTAATGTTGTTAATTATATAGATGTGGAAGAGAATGAACCAGCATTTATTATTCACGGTACATGCGATTCTACCGCTTATTATAATACAGGTTCCGTATTTCCAGAAGAACTAAGTACCCTTGGAGCATATCAAATTGTTTGTAGAAAGCAAAAATTAAATCATGCATACCGGTTTTTGAGTATTAAAGGTGGTGGACATGATTTTAATGGTTTTGAGCAAGAGGTTTATCCGGAAATATTTAATTGGATCAAAAATGAAATAATTTGCGGGCAATCCAAACAGAGTTGTATTATTCTGGATAATCAGATTAATATTCCTTGTTATGATATCGATACCTGCCCCGATTGTTTTATAAGTTCAGCATCAACATTTCAAATCGAATCTGAATTTAAAGTATATCCTTCCATCGTTATTGACCATATAACTATTGAATCAGATGATCATCAAGGAATTGTTGAAATATTTGACTTAATGGGAAATGTATTAATGAAAAAAAACATAACAGAAGAAAAAAATAAGATAGATATATCCAATTTGAATTCGGGTATGTTTATAGTTAGAAAAAACAATTGCAAAAAGATAAAAAAAATCATTAAAATTTAGGTTCATAAAATCATTAGATACGATGAAAAAGTATATAATTAGCTTAATTTTGGTAGTATTGATATTAAATATCGCGTACGTTCAGCCACTTTTCAGGCTAAATCATCCGCTATGGCCTCAAATATTTACTGACAATAATCAACATTTGTTTAGTGCAAATTGTGGAAAAAATATTGATGTTATAAATCTTTTTAGTGATGGGTATTTTAATTCCTACGAATGGGATATGGGAAATGGTGTGACGGGCACAAAGTATAACGCCGAACAACCTGGATTTTTGACAGGAAGATATGACATCAGCTTAAAAGTAAAAAAAGATCAAAAATTCAGAATTATCAAATCCATCAAAGTGATTCAAACTAATTCAGCCTGGATAGATTGTGGTTTTGAAATTACTCCCGATTTATATCTTGAAGTATATGACTCTCTAAATAAATTAATTATAAGAACCAACCCTAAATATAATACGTCATTACCTGTCACCTGGAGTATAGGCGGTTTATTAGCTAAACATACTTTTACAATAAAAGTGAAGGAAGCAGATACAGATATTGTTTGTACAGATGACAATGTTGGATTTATTAAGGTACCGGCCAATTTTACAGGAGGAATTATTGAAAATATTAATGATAATTTAAAATTGGAATTTATTACTGAAGATGTCAACGAAACAACTTTTACTAATTCCGTAGTGGTGAGCATTCAAGTGCAGTCACTTGTCTTATGTAAAGACAATAAATACCAAATTGGGCTAAAAGACGAATATAAAAGCTATCTTTGGTCGGACGGGTCTGAGAAACCATTTCTAATTTCTGAAACTGCCGGAACTTATAGAGTGACAGTAACCGATTTTAATAATTGTATTGGACAAACACCCATCACCTTAAACCAACTACCAAAAAGAGATCCAGAAGTAACTTGTGAGAATAATAAATTAGTTTGCACTAATTTTACATCCTTTATTCGTTGGTTAGACGGAGATAAAAAAACATTGCCCGCAGCAAATTCCATAACTTATTTACCAACAAAAGAAGGAATATACTATGCTGAATCGTGGAATGGACCCTGTAAATCTGTTTCACAAGGAATTCATTGGCCATCATGCAACTTAGTTAATATTAACGACTCAAATCTTCCCATTCCGATGTTGTACCCAAACCCAGCTAGTGACTTTATTCAATTTTCTGATATAGTCAATTGGGATGAATTTAAAATATTTAATATCTACGGTAAACATTCATTACAAGGTAAAATAACAAATGATCACATTGATATTACCAGCCTTTTCGACGGAGTATATTTTCTCTATATTTTTAAAAACAAAACGATTGTCAATAGATATAAACTATTTGTTAAAAAATAATTGATTTACTTTTTCATGCTCAATTGATAAGGAAATATTTTATTTAAATCTTGAGGAATATATTCACCAATGATTGTTTTCTAAATTAATTTCAATTTTTATAAAAATCTTATAGAGATACTGTAATCTATAGCTTAGATTATTGTTGCAAAAAATAAGGAATTCAAATTTGGGCTTATGTGGTAATATCCTATTTTAGAAATAACCTTTTAGGATACTTTGAAAATCCTCAGAATAGTATTCCATTGTAGTTTCCAACAAGGTGAATCTCTTCCCACAAAGCGTGACAAGTCGTCAAGGACACGAAAACTTAATTATAATCGGCAGCCCTGATTTCATCAGTCATGATTTAAATTTTTCAAATGTCTTACCGTTAAATTTATATGCTCTAGCTTCATATGTGCCAAGTCAAAGTTAGTCCTGCTTGTCTTTATAAATTGAGAATAGTTTGATATCTTTTGCTCCTTCCTCTATGTCGAAGTGTGTTCTTTTTTACCTTTGTACTTCCATACACGTTGTAAGTTGACATCCATAAGGCTCCTTTGATATCTTCAACCATGGACATGAAATAAATATGATCCGTTCCGTCTGTCGATTTAATTCCATCAATTCCTTTTTCTCTTTTGTAGTTGATCAATTCAATTCGTTTTCCGTTTATGCTGTCCGGCATCATATTGTAACGATAATTGGTATTGCAGAACCAAAATTTTCATTTTTGTCTTCAAGAATGGCGCGAATTCCAAAGGAACCACCATTTGGAAAATTGGTCAAATGGTCTTCATATAACCAGAGTATTGATTTACCATCATAGCGGCACACGCCAAAGTTGGATGTGCCAAATCACATGGTTCTTTTACTGTCTTTGTAGATGAAATAGACTTCATATGGACTCCATCCGTTATTTGGAAACCTTGCGAAATACTCGTCTGCCATGTAGTGTTTGGGAAATTCAAGTTGATAAAGGTTTTTGCCGTGATGACGATACGGTCCTTTCTCACCGTTTTTGCCGACCATACTAAACCACAGGTCGTTTAGTTTGAAGTTTCCAGTTGTTGTCCGGAGGATTATTTTTTGCTGCTGTGAGGGCTGTAAAAGTATGTCCGTCAAATTTGTTAATGCCTCCTAAAGAACTTATGTAAATATTTCCTTGCTTATCTTCCTTAATACTTCTGATCCGATTATCAAGCAATCCGTCTCTGGTTGAATATTGAATGATAGTTTTGCTGCCAAGCCAGTAAAGCCCGTCTTAGTCGCTCCCAAACCAATATTTACCATTAGCAGCTTGAAATAAAATGATAATACTGTTACTGAGTTCTTTAACAGTGTCTCCAACTGTTACTGTTGAAGTCTATGTGGGTGACATGAGAAGTGTTTTGAATGTTAGATGAACTCAAACACTTGAGAATGCCTATGAAAAAAAATAGGTTCATTTTCATTTTATGTCAGCTGATAGATAGAAGTGTAGTAATAGAGTTGTCTGCAACTTGTTTATAAGGGAAATCAGGCCCACACAACACTCCACAACCTATTGAAATACAACCTACATTATACATATAAATGGCCTATTGTTTGTTAATAAAAAACGTTTAAGTAAAATATTATATGCGTTTGTCAACGAAAATATTTCACTATAAAGGTACACAAAATTAAAAATAAAATAGATGACATGGAATCATTTCTTTAAGACAGGTGAGAAAATGTGAGTAAACAAAAGTAGGAAAGCTATTGTTGGCTCGATTTATCCATTCTTTGCTTCACACAAAGCGTGACAATTAGGCCTTTGTTCACAGCCTGTCCTGTACTAAGGACCGCGAAAACTTAATAGTTGGCTGTAGTGTTTATTTTTATTCCAATTCACAATGATTTCCAAAATTAGCAGCGTTAGTATCATGGGTATTGCAAGCATCTATTTGTTCTTGTTTTGGCAAATGGGTCAAATCATATTCTTGGACGTCACCACTAAAAAATTTACAATAACAGATACCCGAACGTCTGTCCTCATCTTTGCTGCAAGCGTATAGAAACAGAAAGATTACTAAAATTCCAATAAATTTTTCAAGATAAATTATTTTTATTTAAAGTTAAAGTTGAGACCAATAGTTAAATACTTATTATCTTGTCTAAAATCAGTATTGGATAAATTTAAGCTATATCCATATTGCAGCTGTACCTTAATTTTTTCAAATCCTCCCCTAAGCGTAAGTGCTGGTTCTAACAGGAAATTGGAAGAATTATCTTTTAAATACGCTAATTGATTTACATCTTCAAATATCAAATCACCTTTTATTTTATTATAAGTGAGGTTGACCAACCTTGAAGATATCGCTGCTGAAAAATGTTTGGTTTTATATCCGAAATTAGGCTGTATGCCAATCCTTAGAATATTGGCCGATATGTCACCTTTTGTTTGAGGGTTGCTATTGGTCGTAGAAGGCAAATGATTTTCAAATGAACCAAGACCGATAATTGCATAAGTTTCAAAGACAAAATTATTGTGCATTGGTTTAAAATACCCCCCTCCAATTTCCAAAAACTTACCAGAACCTCCATCACCGTTGTCAAGATCTGAAGGAATAAACAGACCACCATATGCTTTTAGAGCAATATGCTCAGAAATCCCATAAGCACCTTGAAACTCCACTTGATTCCCATTCCCCGAAAGGGTTAAGTTGCTTTCACCTTTCTCAGTAATTAAAGGCACGTTGTGCGTATTGGGAGTGTAGAATTTGGGATTACATGAGACAAAACTAATTCCAATGACTAAAATACATAATTTTTTAAACTTTTTCATCTTTATTCTTTTAATTTATCTATAATCAATATTTATTAATGAATTATAAAATTTATAACGTACAAATATACAATATAATATTTATCTTTCCAAATATTATATCGTATTTTATAATTAAGTTACAGCCTGTCTTTTTTAACTTATTACATTTCAAGATATAGGTATATTTTTCTATAGTTTTCTTATCCTTATGAATCAAATAAGTTGTGCAGGTATGATATCCGTACTATTCATTATCCTATGTTGCAAACCAATATTTGAATTTTCAACAACTGACGTTCCTTCACCTAAATCCGGTAAAAAGTGGTTTAGTACATTAGGCCGAAGATTTTTTATATAGCATTGCAATTTCGTATGTGTGAAGAGTAACTAAATTGGAAATAGAAATAAAAGAAATTGATATTATGACTGTTTTAGTTGGTGGTGGTTTGACAATTATCGATTTGCAAAATATTTATGAATCGGATCGCAGTTAAAAAACTTGCTTTACTTTGCACTACTACGACCATCCGGTTTACAATCACCGATTTATCCGAAACGATAGGTGCATTTCCCGTGGCCATATTAATTTTTATATTATCATGGGCAAAACTACAAACAAAACATATCGTGTATGCCTTTTGAAAGCTCATTTTTAAATTAAATGCAATAGATCAATCATATTGTCAAAAGGAACTGCATTTTGCTTCAGGAATTCTGTCGGGTCTGTTGCTTCAGTAAATCCAAAGCACTTCATGCCTGCTCTTTTTGCTGCTTCGGCACCATGAATACTATCTTCAATAACAACACACTTTTCCGGAGCAATGCCCATCATTGCAGCAGCGTAAAGGAAAAGGTCAGGCATAGGTTTGAAGGCATTGATATCGTGTGCAGAAAAAATATCTTCATCAGAAAAATATTGTTTTAGATCAGTAATGCTGAGATTCTTAAATATCTTTACTTTGGGTGCGTTGGAAGCAATACACCTCTTGCCTGTAATTTTTTGTAGTATGATGTCTACGCCATTAATTGCTTTCAATTCCCTCTCAAACAACTCATCGCTTCTCTTTCTGTAAATCTCTTCAATATCAAACTCTAGTGGTACATCCACGTGTTCATGAACAAAAGAAACTGACTTATGAATAGAGCCACCTTTCAAAGTATTATACACATACTCCACGGATACATTGCCACCCAACTCGTTAATAATTTCCATAAAAGCTTTAGCCCCCAGCCACTCACTATCTACCAATACGCCATCACAATCCCAAATAACCAAATCCGTTTTCATCTAAAAAATATATTTCTAAAAAAACACCAAAGATAAGTTTTAAAAGATAATAGAATGCCTTAGTAAATAAAGAAATTGTTAATTTAAAATTATCGGAATGTTATGTAAATCAGCTTATTATTATCGCATTATAAACACAATATTATGCAAATATTAAATTTGTACCCAATGTTAAAATCATATTTCTAATAAATGAATTAAACTTATCATTGTGCAATTTTTAAAATTTGTTTTTCATACCGATTATATCAAATTTCTGTTTTAATGAAGAAAGTTTTGCACATTGTAGGATCATTAAACCAAACCAAACAATTATTTAAAATTTCACAGTTTTTGTATGAATTTGACCACTTTTATACACAATGTTTTGGTTCAGGAAAAGTATTTAAATGGATTGCAGAAAGTGGTATTATTGACTTCACAATTATGGGCACCAACAGTGCTTTCAGATTGTATCAAAAAGAATTTCTGGAAAGTGTGGATGCAAAATATGATTATCGAGGGACAACTTTAGGTAATCATTACGATCTGGTATTTATCTCTGGTGATATGATTGTTCCCAGAGAAATTAGATATTCTAAAATTATTTTTATTCAGGAAGGAATGACGGATCCTATGTCATGGAGATCCAGATTTTTTAAAAAATTGGGTGTTCCTGCTTGGATGGTGGGAGATACATCCCTAAATGGCTGTTCGAATAATTGCGATATATATTGTGTGGCATCTGAAGGTTACGGCAAATTTTTTAGCAGCATGGGTACGGACAGCAAAAAAATTGTTGTAACAGGGATTCCCAATTTTGACAATGCTGTCAGTTTTCTTCAGAATGATCTGGCTATGAGGAATTATGTATTAGTATGCACTTCAGATATGCGCGAAGTGGGAAAAAAAGATAACAGAATCACTTTCCTGAAAAAATGCAAGAATCTGGCTGCAGGTCGTGATATAATATTTAAACTGCATCCGAATGAAAAAGAAGAAAGAGCTGAAGGTGAGATTAAGTCCATATTTGGCGAAGCTGTAATAATATATAGAAAAGCAAATACTGATCATCTGATTGCAAATTGTGAAGAGTTGATTACCCAATATTCTTCAGTGGTTTATATTGGAATGGCATTAGGCAAAAAAGTGCATTCTTATTTTTCCATCAAAGAATTGAAGGAAAGATTACCCGTTCAAAATGGCGGTACATCTGCTCAAAAAATAGCTTCCATCGGAAGAGAATTCGTATATTTTAATGGTTCTGGAGTTGAATTTCTTCAAAGTCTAAAGCCTGAGGAATATTTTCATAATCAAGAATATTAATCGTCCTTATGAATAATACAATCACAATAGTTCAGGCCAGATGCGGATCTACCCGATTTCCCGGCAAAATTCTGATGCCGATATTGGGAGAGTCATTACTTTTCAGAATGTTGGAAAGACTTGATTTTTCTGAGTTGAAAGGAGAGATTGTCGTGGCCACTACCGAAAATTCTCAGGATGATATCATCCAAAAAATATGTGCCAAGAATAAATGGAATTGTTACCGTGGTCACGAAACAGATCTGTTAGATCGTCATTATCAAGTTGCAAAAAAGTATGGTGCTGATACTGTTCTGAAGATACCCTCTGACTGTCCACTTATAGATTACAGAATTATAGACAAGGTGATTGCCTTCTATTTATCGGACGATTTTGATTATGTTAGCAATCTGCATCCTGCAAGTTTTCCAGATGGAAATGATGTCGAAGTGATGTCATTTGAAACACTTGAAAAGGCTTGGCTGAGTGCTGATAAAGACTTTGAAAAAGAACATACCACACCTTATATTTGGGAGAGACCTGAACACTTCCAAATAGGTAACTATGTTTGGGATAGTGACAAAGATTTTTCTATGTCGCACAGGATGACGATTGACTATCCGGAAGATTACGAGTTTATAAAAGCCGTTTTTGAAGCATTGTACATCGCCAATCCTTCCTTTTCGATGATCGATATACTGTATCTTTTGGACAATCGACCAGAAATTTTTAAATTAAACAATCATTTTGCCGGTGTCAACTGGTATAGAAATCATATTGAGGAATTAAAGACAATCAATTCTACTAAAACTAAAGTATTGTAAAAGATATGCCGCAATTATTAAAGACAGAAGAATTAGCACTTATCGCTCAAAAGGTGCGACACCATATTATTGATATGAGTACCAATGGTGGATGTTTTATTGGAGCTTCGTTATCGTGTGCTGATATTATGGTATACCTTTATTGTGAATATCTACATATCAATAAAGAGTCACTTGATTCTGATGACCGGGATTTTCTGTTATTGTCCAAAGGCCATGATGTGCCAGCAATGTATGCAACATTTGCCGAGATCAAGTGGATAGATCCGGACCGATTAAAAAAGCACCTTTCTACAGATGACTACATCTATTGGCATCCCAATCGGAATATTCCCGGGGTAGAGTTTCACAGTGGTTCACTTGGTCATATACCGGCAGTGGGTCTTGGTATAGCTATGGACTGTACTATTAAGGGGAATTCAAACAAGATAATTGTCATCACGGGAGATGGAGAACTCAATGAAGGTTCTGTGTGGGAGACATTACTGGTGGCTTCGGCATATAAAATGAACAATTTTACACTGGTCGTGGATAGAAATGGTTTTCAGGCAAACATGGCCACAGAAGACTTGATTCCGTTGGAACCGTTGAAAGAGAAATTCGAAGCTTTCGGATGTGCTGTCAAAAGAATAGATGGACATGATTTTAATGCTATGCATGAAGCTTTCAGTAGCTTACCTTTTACAGGAGATAAACCTAATATCATCATTTGCGATACGATAAGAGGCAAAGGACTACCAAGTATAGAAAGCCGGGCAGATAGATGGTTTGTGAATTTTACCACGAAAGAAGTCATAGACTTGCATGTAGAATTAGATGGAGGAAGTAACGCTACAATTGATTCAGAAATATTAACAATAAGATAAAATGGATTATCAGCAATTAATCAAAGATACTGCGTTGAATGACGATAGAATCATCGTAATGACGGCTGAAAACATGGCTTTAGTAAAAGAACTGCCGGCACTGTTGGGAAAACGATTTATAGATACCGGTATTACAGAACAAACTATGATCGGTATGGCCGCCGGACTTGCACTTAGGGGAAGGATACCTATTTGTCATGCATTGACCACCTTTCTAATCATGAGAGCCTTTGAATTTATCAGAACTGATGTAGGTATTCCTGCTTTGCCGGTCAAACTCAGTGGTTTTATTCCCGGTTTTTTATCTGACGCCAATGGACCTACACACCAGGCACTGGAAGATGTTGCTCTGATGAGGGGCATCCCAAATATGGAAGTGTTTTGTCCGGCTGGACAGGAAGACATGATCGGCATGTTGCCATATATATGGTCATCTGATAAACCTTCTTATGTACGTATCGTGACCCGCAAAACCGAATATGACCACGCCCCGTTTGAAAAAGGGAAAGCTGAAGTTATCTCATCAGGCGAAGACATAAATATTCTGGTATATGGATTTTTATTTTCAGAAGCTATGAAGACAAGGGATATACTCAAGAAGGAAGGCTATTCAGTGGGATTAATTAATATGCGCTCCCTAAAGCCTGTGGATGAGGAAATCATTACCAAAATAGCATCATCAGGAAGTTTAATGATTACGATGGAAGATCACTTCATTTCTGGTGGACTTTACACCATCGTTGCAGAAGTATTGCTGAAGCATCAGTTATCAGTTAGTGTACTTCCATTTGCAATGAAAGATAGATGGTTTCGACCGGCATTGCTAGATGCAGTACTGGAATACGAAGGATTTACTGGAAGGCAAATGGCAGATAAAATCTTACAGACTTACTCAAATCAAACTAAAAATGCCGAATACCATACAATTTAACCAAAATTATCCGGATATATCCCGCTCGCTCGACTTATTGGCTAAGGCAAAAAAAATTATGCATCCTGTTTCACAGACACTGGCGAAAGCACCGGGTCAGTTCAGTGAAGGGGTTTGCCCGGTATTTGTGGAGTCTGCCAAAGGAAACAGAATCACCGATATTGATGGAAATGAGTATCTTGATTATTATGCTGCAATTGGCCCTATATCATTGGGATATAACTATGAAAGCGTCAATGAAGCTATAATAGCCCAATTGGATAAAGGCATCACATTTTCTTTGATGCACAGACTGGAGTATGAGATTTGCGAATTGCTCCATGAGATAATTCCAAATGCGGAAAGTGTACGAATTAGTAAAAGTGGTGCGGATGTATGCAGTGCAGCAATAAGGGTAGCCAGAGCATTTACCGGAAGAAATAAAGTGTTATGTTGCGGCTATCATGGCTGGCATGACTGGTACATCGGTACTACAACAAGAAATTATGGTATTCCTGACTCTGTATCAGCACTTACGCAAAGCTTTAAATTTAATGATCTGCAAGATTTTCAATCAAAGCTGGATGCAGATGTTGCTGCAGTTATTCTGGAACCCTTCGTTTTTGAAGCACCTCATGATGGATATCTGGAAAGCTTGCTGCAAATGTGCAAAGAAAATGGTACGCTTTTGATTTTTGACGAAATGTGGACAGGATTCCGGATAGCCTTGGGTGGGGCACAATCTTACTTTGGTGTTATTCCTGATATGGCAGTGTATTCCAAGGCAGTGGCAAACGGGATGCCTATTGCCTTCCTTACTGGAAGGGAGGATGTCATGAAATGGTTTGAGAAGGACGTTTTCTTTTTTACCACTTTTGGGGGCGAGGCATTGTCTATCGCAGCTGCCATTGCTACAATACATGAACTGAAAGATAAAAATGTGTTTCAACATCTGGAACATGTCGGTATGCTGCTAAAGGATGGGTTGAATAATTTGATTAAACAACATGGCCTTGGTGAATATTTAAGTTGCGAAGGTTATCCGTGCCGCACTATCCTTAGCTTGAAACCAGCAGTACAAAACCCACTCAGCACATATGCATACATTCAGCAGGAATTGCTCAAGTGTGGTATACTATGGAGTAAATTTCACAATATGACCTTTGCTTTTACAGAAGAAGATATTACGTACACCCTTAGCGCTTATGATCACATATTACCTGAAGTCAAAAAAAGAATTTTAGATAATGATTCAGATAAATTTCTTAGGGGAAAGCCTATGGATGTGGTATTCAGACCTGTTAAATTTTAAAAACTTAAGTGCATGGACTTATTTTCATTGAAGGATAAAGTTGCGATTGTTACTGGTGCATCCGGACTTATTGGCAGAAAACACTGTGAAGCCCTTTCGATGGCCGGTGCCAAGGTAGTAGCAACTGATTTAAAAATAGCTGATGATTACTGGCAAAATGAAAAGCAAAATGCTGTACTGTCTTTTGATGTGAGTAAGAAAGATCAGGCGATGGCAGCCAAAGCACAAATATTAGAGAGATATGGTACGATAGATATATTAGTCAATAATGCCGCCATCAATGATATGTTTGAAAATCCCACCATGGCCGCTGAACAGTCGAGATTTGAAAATTATCCTATTGAAATGTGGCAAAAATCTTTGGATGTGAATGTTACAGGTGTTTTTATTTGCTCACAAGTATTTGGAACTGTCATGGCTGAAAAAGGAGGTGGGAGTATCATCAATGTAGCATCCACCTATGGGATGGTAGGACCGGACCAGTCCATATATAAAGACCCGTACGGCCAGCAGATTTTTTTTAAATCAGCATCCTATCCGACCACCAAAGGGGCTATTCTGAACTTTACGCGATTTCTGGCAGCCTATTGGGGGCGATGTGGTGTGAGAGTAAATAGTCTTTCGCCTGGTGGCGTAGAAAACGGACAGGACGAATGGTTTGTCAGAAATTATAGTGCTAAAACCTGTTTGGGTCGAATGGCCAGGTCAGACGACTATCAGGGAGCGCTCATTTTTTTATCTAGTGACGCATCCTCCTATATGACGGGAGCCAATCTGGTCGTTGACGGTGGGTGGACAGCCATTTAAAAAGTCTTTTAAAAAATCAATTTATATAAAATATTAAACAACAATCATCATGAGCACGATTACCTTAAAAAACGGAAGAAAAATTGGCCCGGGACAGCCATGTTTTATTATTGCCGAGATCGGAATTAATCACAATGGGGACCTGAACATTGCAAAAAAACTGATTGAAGAAGCGGCTCATGCAGGTTGTGATGCTGTAAAATTTCAAAAACGTACACCTGATGTATGCACTCCCAGAGATGAATGGGATAGAATGCGGGATACCCCTTGGGGAAGAATGAAATATATTGATTACCGCTATAAAGTGGAATTTGGTATTGCAGAATATGCAGAGATTGACAGGTATGCTGCCGAAATGGGTATTGTATGGTTTGCATCTTGCTGGGATCGGGAGTCAGTTGATTTCCTTGAAGAATTTGAACCAATGCTTTACAAAGCTGCATCTGCTTCACTGACGGATATCGATCTGTTGTTGAAGAAAAAATCAACAGATAAACCATTGATCATATCCACCGGTATGTCCACACAACACCAGATAGATTTCGCAGTGGAATCTATTGGCTCTGAAAATCTTTTAATTGCACATTCGACGTCTGCATATCCATGTGCACCGGAGGAATTGAATCTGAGAATGATACATACCCTTGAAGAGAAGTTTAAAGGCATTCCTATAGGTTATTCAGGTCATGAAACAGGTTTGGCTACCACTTATGCGGCGGTGGTGATGGGAGCTTCATTTGTCGAAAGACATTATACGCTTGATAGAGCTATGTGGGGCTCTGATCAGGCAGCATCTGTAGAAATAGAAGGTATGCGAAGAATGGTGCGAGATATCAGAGACATCGAAAAAGCTATAGGTGATGGTATTAAAAAAGTTTATGAAAGTGAACAGGGATCTATTAAAAAGCTCCGTAAGTTTAAAGATTTTGATCTAGTAAGCTGATTGTTTTCACTTAATGTTTTGATTTAGATGGAATTTTTAAGAAATGTGCCTACGCTCACCATTGAGCAAACAGGGTTTGTTGTACTGATTACCAGTGTTGTTTTATTCATATTATTGGAAAGATTTTTTCCTTACACTACAGGCGTAAAAATCTTTAGAAAAGGATTTTGGACGGATCTTATTTGGTACACTATTATTCAAAGTTATTTTTTAAAAATACTGATTTTTGATATGATCATTGTACCGCTGAAGGGAAGTTTGAGCCTATCCGAGTTAGGCTATATCAGTCAGTGGCCTGTTTGGGTGTTAATTTTATTTTTTCTGATTACCCATGACTTTTATATTTATTGGTTTCACAGATGGCAGCATCACAACCCCTTCCTCTGGAGAACCCATGAAGCACATCACAGCGTTAGGGATGTAGACTGGCTGGCAGGATCCAGATCTCATGCTTTGGAAATTTTAATCAATCAGACCATTGAGTTTTTGCCAATATTTCTTTTACTTGACATAAAAACTGCCGCCATTATTGTACCGATCAAGGCACTGCTGGATGCGGTATGGGGTATGTGGATACATTCAAACATAAATGTAAAAACAGGTAAAATGCAGTATATTATTAATGGGCCTGAAATGCATCAATGGCATCATGCCAATCACATAGAAGTGTTTTATGCTAATTATGCTACTAAATTTGCATTCTGGGACTGGATATTTGGTACAGCATTTTTACCTGGAATAAAACCCTTCAATTGGAAAATAGACAAACCGTTATCCTTTGGACTCCCTTATGATTATCCGCAGAATTTTTTTGGTCAGACCGTATATGCTTTTTTCAGATTTGATTTCAGAAAACTTTGTAGTTTTCCTTTCATTGCAACTTTTCAGAGATTCGAAAAAAAAATTTCAATGCTGATATTTAATTTTATAGGAATCAAAAAGTCATCATTCCCCTTAATTTTTGATGAGGAAAATAAATCATACGATTTAGATAAAGAAATTTTCTTATGTGCTGAAAAGGGACATAAACAGAAATATTATTATGATGGAAATCAATTGAAAGTGCATTGTGATAAATGCAGTACCGACTTCAAAAAGAATTTTAGTAAATTTGAAACTGAATGATAAATAGCGGTTGGCTATATCTGATATTTGCGTCAGCAATGGAAATGTGCTGGATGATATCATTAAAATATCTTGATTTTAAGGCGATAAAAAATATAGAATGGGTTCAATTTCTACAAACAAATCATGGCATATTAACTTTGCTCCCATTGATTGCATACATAATGTTTGGGATGGGTAATGTAGTCTTTTTTTCAATGGCTACAAAGAGTATTCCTTTGGCAACTGCATTTGCCGTTTGGCTTGGTGTTGCTTTGGTGGGTACAGTCGTCATTGATATTTTTTACTATAAAATCAGCTACTCAATGGTTCAATTGGTATTTCTTCTTCTGATTGTCGTTGGCGTGATAGGTCTTAAGATTTGGAAGTAATCGGACATTTTTTTTAATCTGAATACACTAAATCAATTATTTTATTTTGTCTTCATTTGTTTGGTGATTTTTTCTTATGACTACAACCAACAAAAGAGACTGGATGGAGGCGGCTAGGGCATTGGATATCGTAATAGCCTTAGCATCAAAACGAATTCCGTATAAAAACCAGAATATAAAAATAAACAACCAGCCTGTCACATATCCCAGAGAAAGGCTACTGACTTGTGCTGATTTATATTCCTTATAAACCTGAATCCCGATGATAACATTTGCACTGATTCCAACTATAAGTCCTGATGTTTCAAAAAAATTGGGTGATAAACCGTCCAAAAAGTCCATATTGATAATTTAATGCCCAAAAGTAATTCTATTTTAAGATTCAAAGTGATACAATTAGAATTTTTTACTCAAAGAAAGTAATGAAACGAATTTGACTTCACTTAGATGCCAGATCAAATTGGGTTGATATGATTTTTTAAAAAAATCAAAAAACTTATTGCAGAAGGTTTGGTGTTTAGTTTATCCAAAAACCCTGCTCAGTGTAGGCTGTCCATACATCGAAGTGTTGATGTGGTTTTGCCATAAAACTTACCCCGAACCGGACATATAATTTCTTTGTAAATTGAAAGTACAGGATATCAATTTGCCTAATGGTCGCATATTTTAATTGCGATGCTGTATATTAAGAAACCAGCTAAAGCCGGACAAGTTTTATAATTCAAAAAGCTCAATGCCTAAAAAAGTATGAACGCCTTATAAAAACATTTTGAAACAATTCAAAAAGTTTAATCAAGCTTAGCAAATTTTTACCAATTATTATTCCCGTATCAGTTTTTATTTGCTATTTTGGGTTCGCTCCGGATCAAATTGGAAATCAGATACTGCTTTAAAAAAAAATTAATGGCAAGAAAAAATAGTTAAAATGTCTAAAAAAAAATAGTTTTAAAACGAACTGATGATGACATCCAAGTTGATGTTTTAAATCTACTAAAGCATCCCAAAAAAAATAGCACACTGGCTTAAAGTTACGGATGCCAATCCTGCAATACATTTTTATCGCAAAATACGTTTCTCAAAGATCGGAATCGATAATCTACACTATTCTGAACTCCAAGAAGACGTAAGATGAAGGTGAATCATAAAGCACAGGATATGATAGGTTCTTTTAACCCAAATTCCGCATTCGAAATGAACTACATGAAAATCTGTCTTCATATTTGTCATATATTCATTCGAATAAAGTCTAATACGGAATTTGGGTTAAAAAAATCATTGGAAAATCTTAAATGTAAAAAGCTGCATCAAATTTGAGCCATTCGATGCAGCCTTATTTACCAAACAATACTTTGTTATAAAAACATGTGAAGAGGAAATTCGAAGTTAGTAACCTTCATTTTGTTCCATGAGACTATTGCTATCCAATTCTGATTGTGGTATGGGTATCACCAATTTTGGACTATTAAAAGGAAGTCCTTTGACACTTTTTTTAGTTCTCTTGATATCAT
This sequence comes from Chitinophagales bacterium, assembly GCA_038246735.1. GTDB lineage: Bacteria > Bacteroidota > Bacteroidia > Chitinophagales > Saprospiraceae > OLB9. Next base: position 48,894 of record JBBRVQ010000004.1, on the reverse strand, counting down.
AGATTGCCATGCCTTCAAATGCAAGTTCACGTTTTCTTTCAGCTAAAATGTCGTTTAGAGTAATACTTGACAATGGTGACGCCCCACTTCTTTCTCGGATAGCATTTACATCATCCAGTGGAGCGGAACCAATTTTACTGTTTAATCTTTGGTTACATTCAGCCCTTATCAGCAGCATTTCGCCCAGCCTTAAAACGGGAACATTGCCAAACTGGTTGGTATATTTTGAACTCAAAAAATCCCCTTTTGCGTTTTCATAATAGAAATGCGCACGCTCATCATTGGGGTCATCAAAAATTTCAAAAAATTCATCATTTAAAGATATATCGCCCCCTCTACCACCGTTTTCCTCTGAAGCATACATCTGAATCAGTTGATTTTCTCCGCTCTGTGAAGTGACTTGGATACTAAAGATGTCTTCAGGCCCATTTTCATCCCGGTTGAAAACGTCATCCAGATGTGTAGCCAATGTTCTGTCACTGTTTGAAATGATGTCATTTGCATCTCTTAAAGCACCGGCAAAATTGCCAGTGTATAATTTGACCCTTGCGCCCAGAGCCAATGCCGCATATTTGCCGGTATAAAATGTATTATCATTAGGCAACAAAGCAGTAGCTTTTGTAATATCATCCTGAATAGCAGCATATACTTCCACTGTAGTGTTTCTTTTGATTTTTAAGTCACCTGCATAATCTTTGACAGAACTTAATCTGATTGGAATGCCCTTTATTTCAGAACCAAAAAATCTAACCAACTCAAAATGTGCAAATGCTCTTAAAAACCGGGCTTCTCCTTCCACTCTCGACTTTTCACCAGCATCTTTGATCAATGCTAGATTATCTATGATAAGATTACTTTGACTTATGATTCTGAATGTATTTTTCCATATCTGGTCAATTAGAAAATTATTGGCATTCATTGTTTTTGTCAAAGCTTCCCTGGGTTCGGTAAAAGTACCATTCCATGATACTTCTTTGTCAGAACCTAACAAATCTCCAAATATCTGCAAATAGCCTCCCAAGGAATTTCTATTTCCTGCGATTTCATATGTACCTAGCAACAATTTTTTGACATTGGCCTCAGAAGTAAGCACTTTTGTTTCTGAAATCGATAAGGTGGGATCAACATTGAGAGCGTCTTCACAAGAATTGCCAAAGAGAAAACACAGAGGGATCAAGACATATCTAAATATATTTTTCATTTTAATTATTTTTTAGTTAAAAGTTAATATTAAGACCTAAAGATGTAGTTTTTGCCTGCGGTGCTGAATAAAAATCTTGTCCACCATCAAATCCACCGCCAGCATCAGACCTTGATTCAGGGTCATAGCCAGTATAGTTTGTAAATGTCAACAGATTGACGCCACTGAGATAGATTCTGGCGCTGTTTATTTTAATTTTACTCGTCAATGTGTTTGGTAAATTATAACTCAGCATAACATTTCTCAGGCGTATAAAATCTGATTTCTGAAGATAGCGTGTAGATTGAGCCGTGCCATTTTGACCATATAGTCGTGCCTGTGGAACCTGCGTAATATCTCCGGCGATTTTCCATCTATTGAGTTGGTCCCGGGTTTGGTTATCAAAATAATCAGCACTAGATGATTGATATACTCCACCACCGTTAAAAATACTGGCACCCCATTCACCTACAAATGTGAAACTCAGCGCTACACCTTTATAATTGATTTCATTTGTAAGGCCAGCGATCCAGGACGGCTGTGGATTTCCTGCAACAGATCTTTTTGCTTCACTGTAATCCGAGGTCTTAGTCAAACCATTGCCTTCAGTGTAGAATAAGGCATCTCCATTGGCAGGATCTGCTCCGGCAAATTGTTTGAGATAAAATGAAGAAACGGGCTCTCCCACTTTAAGTATTGTTGCTCCGCTGATAATATCGGCATTAGCATTGGGCAATGACGTGATTTTATTTGTGTTTTTGGCAAGGTTTATTCCAGTGGTCCAACTCAAATCCTCGGTAGTAATATTTTTTGTATTTAACACAAACTCCACCCCTTTGCTTTGTAAAGAGCCTATATTTTTGTTCAATGACGTCTGACCGGAACTTCCGGGTAGCGGGACGCTAAATAACAAAGCGTCAGTTTCCTTTGAATAAATGTCAATTTCTCCAAAAACCTTATTTTTAAACAGCCCAAATTCTATCCCGACATCCAATTGATTGCTCTTTTCCCAGGTCAGGTCATTGTTGCCGGGCTGTGTTAATTTAATACCCGCCACTTTATTGTACGAAACACCGTTATATAGTGTTCTGGATGCAAAGTTGCCAATCTCAGAATTACCAAGTTGACCATAACTACCTCTGATCTTAAGGAAGGACAACGTCGAATTAGTGTTAAGAAATGTTTCTTCACTGAGTATCCACCCCGCAGATACGGCAGGAAATACACCATATCGCTGATTGACCCCAAATCTGGATGAGCCATCTCGCCTTACACTTGCTTTGAGAAAATATTTGCCTTGAATATTCAGTGTTGCTCTGGTAAAATAGGATAAAAAGTTGTAAGTGCTATTACTTCCGCTTCCGGCAGTTACTTCTGCAGCACTTGATATGGTTTGAAAATCATCTGATGGAAATTGAATTCCTGTTACACTATTAAATTTTCGGTCTGAATTGTTAAACTCCTGCCCCAGTACAATATTCAGGTTTGTATTATTTCCAAAAAATTTGTCATATGTAAAATAATTAGACCAGATATAATTCTCTGATGTGGCATTTGAGTTATATCCATACCCATTGGTGGACATAAATGGTGTCATTGTGCCCCTGTACTGATCTTCGGTTTGATTGCTAAGGTCATAACCCAGATCAGAATTAAATTTGAAATTTGCAATAAATTTATACTCTGCAAATACCTTACCTGTCAACCTCCTCAAATTTGTTGTATAATTTGCATGCTCATCTTCGAGTAAAAAATTTGCATACAGCGTATTTGAATTTATTAAACCTTCTTTATCATATACAGGAGATAGTGGCGACTGGGCGATGGCTTGTAGAGGTGTTGTAAAAGAGTTGTCATCATCTATTCGCTCAATTATGGTTTTTGAAAATCCAAGGTTCATTCCTGCCATAAATTTAGAGTTTACCTGATGTTTGATATTTATTCTTGCTCCCATACGTTGCAAGTCATTGCCAAGAAGTATTCCTTTGGTTTTGTTGAGTGCACCACTGAAAAAATATTGTGTTTTTTGATCTCCACCGGAAACCGATAAATCCATATCTGATTGTGATCCATCCCTGAAGGCAAGTTTATTCCAATCGGTGTCCACTTCATCTTTACGCCAGTCCGTACCATTGGCTAAAAAGTCAAACAAGCCTTCAACTTCTTTTTTTCCATCTTCATCCCCCAGCGTATTTATGGCAGCTTCAGTAAATAATTCTTTGTATTCTTTAGTGTTTAAGAACTTTACAAGGTTAGTTGGCGAACTCACGCCCGATGAGATGTTAAATGAAATACTGGATTTGCCGGCTTTTCCTTTTTTTGTAGTGATCAAGACTACCCCATTTGCTCCCCGGGCTCCGTAAATAGCCGCCGAACTGGCATCCTTGAGAATATCAATTGACTCAATTTCTGACGGGCTCAACGTAACCAAAGGGTTCATTGGAGCTCCGTTACTGGATTCGTTAGTATTTATAAGTGGCATGCCGTCAAGGACGTATAAAGGTTCGCTCCCGGCACTAATACTGGATGTGCCTCTGATACGAATATTAATGCCACCATCTACTTTTCCATTGGTTTGATTGATTCTGACACCGGCTGCTTTTCCTGACATCGTACTCTGAAAATTGGAAACGGCAATATTGGAAATATCTTTCGAACTCAATTTTGCCACGTTATCTGTCAACATTTTTTTGTTGGTACTTCCATAACCAATGACCATTACTTCTGATAAGATTACCGATGATGCTTCCAGTACCACAGTTATCTCCTTAGTATCATTTAAAACTTTGATATCTTTGTTGTTAAATCCGGTATAAGAAACAGTGATTACTGTAGTATTTTCTGTGATGGTCATTGAAAATTTACCATCAATATCTGTGATCGTCCCGAGGCCCGGGCTTCCTTTGGCTATCACATTGGCCCCGATGAGTGCATCTCCGGTATTATCTGTGACCTTGCCCGATACATTCCGCTGGGCTGAGATAACGCTTATCCCTGCGATCATAAAAATAAGAATAATGTAACATCGTTTCATACTTGAAGTATTTAGTTGGTGATAAAAAATTTCGTATGTTGAGTGAGACCTTGATAAAGCTAAGTGTATAGGATCGCAAAAGGGTAACCCTTTTCAGTACAATAATTTTTATATGTGGCTATGCATATTGCTTCAATATCATAATTAACTAGTCTACTTCCACAATACACTGTAATGTTCAATGCAAAAAAGTAAACGTCCCCCCGGAATATATTGGCTTTTTCTTAAATAAAATTTTTCTACTTCTCGTCTGTTATTACTTAAAATTGGATCAGCTTTGATTTCAATATCTCCAAACACAAAAGTCATATATTTAATATTAGTACACAATAGTTCATTTGTGGTATATTTAAATATCGACAGTTTACCACTTTGATTTTCGTATTTCCAATGCCGCATGTAAAGTTCATAGAGTAAAATTTTAGTATAGAAAAACCCAAACATATTTACACTACATTTACTATTAATGATATAATATCTCTTTTGATTTTTGAATCATTAATTCCATATATATAAAATCGCGTCAGTATCCTTTTTGACCGTAAATATATTATACAGCGTAAAAATACATTTATATAAAATTCTGTAAAATAGTTCTTTAGTACTATAACTTTTGTTATATAGACTTTTAATAAAGTCGGATTTCAAATTTTAATAAACTGACATCCTTTAATGTTTTTACTAATTTCCGCTACTAAAAAATACTGTCCTGAAGGAAGTATAGAAATATTGATTTGTTTTTGATTGGTATTTAAATATCTTAATACCAGTTCGCCTTTTGCATTATAGATGGAAATATTTTTTTATAACCTTTTAGTGCTTAAAGTTAAAATTTCGGACGCTGGATTGGGGTAAATCTCAAGTTGGTCCAACTTCAATATTTTTAAGGCTTATGTAAAATCTAACAACCATTGTAATTTTAGAATGCCCAGGTATTCGCCCAGTGTGTTGAAAAAGCTTTATTGCCTAAATAAGTTATCCTTATTCTTCTGTAAAAAATCCCCAAAAATTGCAATTACACTTTTCCCTGCATCTTCTCACTTCAGCCATAGCTTCCTGATAAACATTCTGGCAATTCCACGCTCTTTCGCAAATAACAAAAGCTTTTTCTTCACAATCTTGTCGGTTTGCCGGAGTTACATGCAAACATATATTGGTCCACCGTCTACATTCCTTGACATCAGGTGCGCATGCTTCATACTTTGCTTCTGCATCTTCCTGTAAAATATTGCATTTTTTAATGCATGCAATTTTTTCTATACAACAGGCTCTTCTTCCAAAAATATAACCTGCTGAAGCAAGAACTACAATTGCTAGAAAAGTTAAAATTTTGTTTTTCATGATTTTAATAATTTACAATTTTTGATTTAATTTAAAAGTACTTAAAAGTAATGGAAGAATACTTGAGCATAAGGTTTTCATAAAATATTATTTTCTGCAAAGCTATACATCCTATCTTTCGTCCACAATAGTCCTTTAGTACTATAACTTTTGTTAGATCAGCAAATAGGAAAAATAAAAACTTGGACAAAATGGCTTGATACATTACGATAGTCCCCTACAAATGTACAATAGACATAAAGTCTACACACTTTGTGGCAACACACAATAAGGCTGGAATCACTTCCCTTTCATATACTTTATAATAGCTTCGCTCCTGTTTTGAACATGTAATTTGATATAGATATTCTGCAGGTGATTTTTAACGGTACTGATACTGAGCGTTAATTGATCTGCAATTTCTTTATTCAGGTAGCCTTCTGCCAGCAGTTTGAGCAATTCATACTCTCTGGCGGTGAGATGACTTATTTCTATATCTTTTTCTTTTTCCTGGTTTTTGAATGTCAGGATGATCTTCCTGGCTATCTCCCGACTCATCGGTGCCCCGCCATCCATAGTCTCCCTTATGGAAGCCATAATGTTTTCGGGAGATTCCCGCTTTAATATATAGCCTGATGCACCATACTTTAGTGCTTCAAATACATGGTCATCGTCCTCGAAGATGGTAAATACAAGGACTCTGCTTACAGGCCACACTTTCAGCAATTTTTTCATAGTCTCTATTCCGTCTATACCCGGCAATCCTATATCGACCAATATCAAATGCGGTGGCTGTAAATAAGGAATCTGAGCAATGATTTCTTCACCTGACCCATAGCTGTACACTTTTTCAAACAACATGCTGAGAGACAACATATTGTGAATTCCCTTTCTGATGATCTCCTGATCTTCGATGATTACAATAGATTTTCCGCTATTTGGCATCTTAATTTTTGGTAAAAATATACCCTGATTTTTGCAGCCTCAAAGATAGTTGCAAAATCTATGATTGTTACTAGTACTTTAGAACTACGATAAAAATGTTGACATAAATAAAATGTGTAAAATTATTTCAATGGAACAATGATTTCAACTTTTGCTCCATTATCATTGCAAAAAATAACATTTCCACCCAGCTCAAAAATCCTCTTTTCAATGATTTTAATTCCATTTCCTGACACTGAAGTAGAAATCAAGTTTTCTGACATCAAAAACCCTTGTCCATTGTCAAGGATAGAAATCCTTATATTTTTTTCCGTAGTAACTATTTTTAAGTCCAACTTATTTGCCATGCTGTGTTTGACTACATTATTCAGGCACTCTTTTATACAAAGCAACAAATTCCTACGCAAAACGCCGTTGATCATCATATTTTCATTAAAATGATCACATTCTATTTGCCCTGCCAAATGATGATCTTTCATAAAGGTATAGACAACACTTCTAATTTCTCTACAAAATTCTTCTACAGTATCTTTGTTGCTCTCCATAGACCAGATAATCTCATGCATCTTTTGTATCAGCGATATACTCAATTGACTGATTTTGTCCAATGCATTTTTATTTTCGGGATGATTTGCTTTTTGTTCATGCAATAGAAAATTGATAGAAGTCAGCCCCAAACCTATTTCATCATGAATGTCTTGTGCTATTTGTGTTTTGATCATGCTAGTAGATAAAATATTTTCATTTTCAAGTTGCAGTTTCTCTAATCTAAGTTTTAGCCTTTCTTTGACTGCCAATTGTGATCTTACCCCCAATGCAACAGAAAAGATAATAAAATCAATATCAACACCTAATAATGAAATAACACTGCTTAAGTTACCTCCTGTCAACCAACTTGTCATTTCTGCAATGATCATCACCACGCAGCCAGATAGAATGTATTTTGATAGCGTATTGGTAGATTTCCAAATTAATATAAGTGTTATCGCTCCTCCCGTCGTGACCAAAATTCGGAAACCATAATACAAAAGCCATCTGGTGTGTAGATCCACATTAAAAAGGATAAATAAAATCTCTACACTTACCACACATAGGCAAAACCAACCTAATACTCTGGTAAATTTGTGGAGTAAGGGTGGATTATACTCTAAAAATCCTGCAACAAATATGACATAAAAATAAAAAACGGCTGCGCTTTGAAAGAGTTTGCTATCCGTCCAGCTCAAAAGATGATTGGTACTGTGTAAATGAGGATAAACATTTTCTAGATTACGCCACATGATAACCAAACTAACCCCTGCATATAAACAATACCATAATAATACTTTATCGCCAGTAAAATACCATTGAAAACCAAATATCACCAACACCGTGAAAATAATAAATACACCGCTTGCAAAAAATAAGATCATCATGGTATTTTCCTCAAAGTACTTTGATTCGTAAACGCGTGCATCACTTATTTTTGGAATTGTATTCGTTGGTGAATAGGCATAGTCATAGTTTTTGATGATAAAATCATATTGACTTCCTGCATCCAGGTTCCTTAGAACCTTTGATATTAATGGTATAGTCATTAATTTGGTCGAGTCTTTGGCGTAGTTAGATATTAGACTTTGGGTAATGAGCGCGCCGTTTTTGAAAATATACAAACTATCGTAGGACAAATCACTTGAAATTAATAAGGGAATTACAGAAGGTTCAGTATTTTTTACCTGAAAATAAATCCAGTTATTAAATTTTCCTCTAACAAATTTACCTGGAAAAGGGGTAGAACTAACAGGAGTCAATTTTCCAGCATCGAGTTTTATTAAAATTTCATTAATTGTAAATTTTCTACTTCGGTCAAAGAAAATTAAAGCATGATCCGATACCGAATTATTAAACATGCCTTGCTTCAATTCAATAGGTGCCACTTGTTTATCTTGAGCATTCACTTCACAATAAAGTATTACAAAGAATAGAAATGTAATGGATACTTGGCGCATATCTCAAAATTAAATTATGCAAATATAAAAATATTCAAAACATAATCAAAATATAATGAATTGCAATATTCAGAAAATATACCCCATTTATCTTTTGTACCATTTATTAATGATTCAATACCTGAAAAGAAAACAAATCCTAGAGCAAGACTACATAATGATCTGAGGCAATAAAGGATAAATATTATTAAAACTATTTAACCAATCGTTTATACATCTCCATATGGGTAAAATACATTTATTTCACTTGGATTGTGAAAAGAAATCATCTACTTATGTTTAAAAAATGATGAATGACAAATATTTTTAAATACTCAAGCGATAGAAAAAGTCAAATGTAATATACAGAATTTGAACATTCAAAATCATCAGTTGACTATAAGTTTGCTCCTATGCCTACTTGTGTTTTGATTAATCTCAATGATGTATATTCCTTTTTCCAAACTGCTTATGTTGAGTGGAATATTTAATACTGTGGAAGTTTTCAATGCTACCTTTCCAGCTAGGTCAAATATAGTAACAAAGTGAAACAAATGATTATCTTTTACTTTTAAACTGATAAAATCATGAGCAGGATTCGGAAATACGGTAAATTTATTTTCAGTGTCCACCATGTCATTATTGCTGCTGATGATTTCTTTCACCTGAAAATCCCAGATACCCCTTCCATATGTACCAAATCTGGCTGTTTTAATTTCAGGTATATACTCCACGCTCCAGAATGTCTGATTAGGGGTTTGCATACCATTGAGATCAAACCATTTTCCTGTAGCAGAAATATACACATAAGGTCCGTTTTCTGTAGCGGCAAAAATCAGGGATTCATCTTCATTGGCTACGATATTAAACACCATTGTCCTAGGCAAACCATTGCTAAATTCTGAAAATGTCAGACCTCCGTCGACTGATCTATACACAGGCTTATTAGCATATCCATTGCCAGAAAGGTAAATGACGTTGGGATTTTTGGCTGACGGCAATATACAAGAGCCGTACAAATAATGTGACTCTGATAGAAACTCAGCGGTTTTTGAAAAACTCTGGCCATTATCCGTTGATTTATAAAACTTACCATTGGTAGTAGCTACAAACCAATGGCTTCTATTATTAGGATGTATTGCCATAGCTGAAATTTGTCCGCCGCTGACTGCAAAATTAAATGGCAGTTGAGAAGGTACAATTTCATTATTTTTGTACTCCAACTGAATGATATGAGAACCGCTAGAAGTAGCGTTGACACTGCCACCAGCAGCCAAAACTATGTCTTTTTCAGGATCAGGGCCAGGTATGATGGGTGGTATCCAGACCGTCTCATTTTTGGAGTTAATTTCATACCCTGCAATAGGATATCGCTGACTAAGTGGTGCTGAATAAAAACCTATAGATCCACCCGGGTACACTGACCAAAGGCTTTTTCCTTTACCAGTAAATTCTATATGACCGTAATCTCCCGAAATATTCTGAAATAATTCAGCGGTCTCATCACCATCGATGATGCCTCTTTGCTGCCCCTGATCCTGCGATCCTGCAAAAACCCTGCGGTGGTCAGAAGGATATGATCTGACATCGTAATATTGAGAAACATTGAGATTATAAAGTCCAATATTAGTATGAGATTTGCCATAATCATCTGAAAAATATAACCCACCATGATTACCGTTTAGTATAAAATGTTTTCCTGACTTATCGCTGAATTCTTTTATAGTCATAATATCCGCATGCAGCTTATTTTCAATGTTATCATAATAATCTGACCAATCATTTATTTTACTCCAATTGATTCCACCATTAGTAGATCTATACCCATTTACTTCGCCAAATATCATTTTACCGGGATCTGAAGGACATACATATAATCCCACTTCCCATGGCGTAGATGGCATGATAGACAAATAACTCCATGATTTACCATCATCCTTGGATACATAAAGCTTTTTATCTTCTTTATAAGCAAAATGATGGGTGGTATCCCGGATAGTTACAGATTGAAGATTTGCTCTGCCATTTTCACCAAAACTTATAGGTATGCTGCTACTTTTACTATCAAGACTTTTTGTGGTAGGATTGAATGTATAAAGATTCGAAAGTGAATTACTGATCTGCTCGATGACATGGACTTCATCCTTGGCGACATTCAGTGCAAGTGCAATATTTCTTCCATCTGAAGTGTTAAATAGTTTTAAAGTTTTATAAGTAGTGCCAAAATCATAAGACACGTACACCTTGATGCTGCCGTTATAATCTTTTCTTCCCAGAAAAAAAATCTTACCGTCACTGGTAATTTGACTATGAGATATTTCCCAACCATCTGACGTTGCTGTCACACCGGATGATTTCTTCCAGGTTATGCCATCATCTTCAGAATAATATGGAATGCCATTTACAGCTGACACAATTCGTTTTACACCAGTATTCAAGTTAAAAACTTTAAGCAGATTGGTAGAAAACCTGAGCTTGTCATTCACAACAGACCAGGAGAAACCTGAAAAATCGCCTTTAAACATTGGGCCTCCACCACCGACAACATAGACCATATCTTCTTCATCGTCATAATCAATTACCATAATATTGCCTGCATTATTGTTGCTACCCCTTTCTGTCCACTTACCCAATATCTGACCGCTGGCTACATTTTCATCATCCGACCTTTTATTGTCATTTATCTTCAGCCAGTTTTCATATTTTTCCATCTGATTTTCAGATTCTATGTTTCTCCAACCTGATTCCCTGCCACCATGCATCAGTTCGATCCAATTCATACGTGCTTCATAACTATCCCCATCTTCTCCATTTTTATGAATGGCGGTCTTTTCTGTCGGTAGGGGATAACTTTGTACAATGGGCTTATGTTCACAACTAAAAAAAATCAGCGTGAAATATAAAAAAGACATTAAAGATATGGTATATCGCATGGATAAAAGTTTAAGCAAATGTACAATTTGAAGTACAATATTTCTTTGATTCAAGAAATTATTTGTTTCAGATAGACGCCAACATGACGATTCATTGATTTTGTTTTATATAAAAAAGTAAAAATGATTCATCGCATTGAAAAATCGCAAAATAGCAAAACAAAATACAAGCAAAATAAAACGTACTCAAATGGCGGGAAACACAATTTAAACTATTTATCGCCGGCTTAAAAACAGAAAAGTCTAAATAATATTCTGAATATATCTTATTAAATAAAATCATAATATAAATAATTTTAGATTATTCTATAAATAAAAAATATCAATCACATTTTTCTGATTCAAAAATATATCATACATTGCATCAGTTTTTACAATTTATTAACAATCAGATATCATTGATGCCACTTTATATGAGGAATGTTATACGCACTTCTATTTTCCTTTTAAATTTTGTGACACTCAGTCACTTGCCATTTTTTGCTCAAAACCTGATCAAAGGTGTAGTCCTAGATGCCGACAATGGTGAACCACTTATCGGAGCCAACGTGATCGTAAAGAATGATGCCGGAAAAGGAACTGTGACAGATTTTGACGGAACCTTTGAGCTAAAAGTCGATAAATTGCCGGTCACCCTAAATATTTCTTATATCGGATACACTGCCGTGGATTATGAAGTTACCACAGCAACCCAAAAAATATTGATTAAAATGGGGGAAGATGCTGTCACTATAGACCTTGGGGTGGAGATCAAAGGTCAGAGAGTATCAGAAAAACAAAAAGCGGCCCCACTTACCATCGAATCTTTGGATGCCATAGCCATCAAACAAACAGCTTCCACAGATTTTTATAATGGTCTGGGTTCGCTAAAAGGGGTTGACCTGACTACTGCCAGTCTAGGTTTTACAGTCATCAATACCCGAGGATTTAATAGTACAAGTCCTGTAAGATCTTTACAGACCATAGATGGAGTAGATAATCAATCACCAGGACTGAATTTTTCTTTGGGAAATTTTTTGGGTGCTTCAGAGCTTGACATTCAGAAAGTAGATTTGGTTGTTGGTGCAAGTTCAGCCTTTTATGGCCCGAATGCCTTTAATGGTGTCATCGCCATGGAAACCAAGAATCCGTTTTTCAATAAAGGACTAGCAGCAAGCGTCAAAGTTGGAGAACGAAACCTTTTTGAGACAGCATTTAGATTTGCTGATGTTTTTAAAAACAAGGCTGGTCATTCTGCTGTGGCGTATAAACTCAACTTTTCATACTTACAAGCCTATGACTGGGTTGCAGACAATTACGATCCGGTCACTGACTCTGAGGGTAACAATGTTTTTTCAGCAAGCAATAATCCTGGTGGATCTAATGGCGTAAATATTTATGGAGATGAGTTTTCAGCTAGTTTTGTGTCATTGTTGGATAGAAGAGCAGGATTAAATTCTTTCCACAGAGCTGGTTATAAAGAAATAGACTTGGTGGATTATAATACACAAAATCTGAAAGCTGGCGCGGCGGTTCACATCAGAACAAGACCATCATTAGACTTTGAATCTCCCGAGCTTATCTTATCGTCAAATTATAGTAATGGTACTACGGTATACCAAGGAGACAATAGGTTCAGATTAGAAGGTATCCAATTTTTTCAGCACAAGATAGAATTTAGAAAAAAAGACAAATTTTTTATCAGGGCATATGCTACCCATGAAGATGCTGGCGACTCCTACGATCCATATTTCACAGCTCAGAAATTGCAAGAAGCTGCAGGTAAAAATGAGAGCTGGAAAAATAGTTATGAAGAGTGGTGGACCAAAAATTCTTTGGGCAATGTATTTAATGAAATGAAAAATCTAGGATATCCTATTGCGATTGAGCCGCAGGGAGCACAAATAAAATGGCAAAGAGATAATAGAGACAAACTGGTACAATGGCATAAAGATGCAACAGAATTTGCAAATAAGGCTAATGGTACTCAAAATACCCTTGATTTTTTTCAACCTGGTACAGCTAGATTTGATTCTCTTTTTAATGATATCACTTCAAAAAAGAACAATAGTATAGAAAACGGCACAAGATTTTTTGATCGCTCTGCCTTATATCACATTCATGGTGAATATAAATTTACAAGTGACTATTTTAAAGAAATAGTCGTTGGCGCCAATGGTAGATTGTATAGACCATTTACTGAGGGTACTATATTTAGTGACAGTACTTCACGGATCTCAAACCATGAGTTTGGAGTATATGGAGGGGCAACAAAACAATTTGGTGACCTAACTGCTTCCGTTGCAGCAAGATTTGACAAAAATAAAAATTTTGATCTATTATTTTCTCCAGCAGCATCTTTGGTTTGGAAGCAATCTGATAATAATTATTTAAGACTTTCTTTTTCTTCAGCCATCAGGAATCCGACTTTATCTGATCAATACCTAGATCTAAGAGTAGGCCCTGCCAGGCTCATAGGGAATATAAATGGCTTTAAAGATTTAGTCACCATTGAGTCTTTTAGAGAGAATAACAAAGATATTACTAAGCCATTAGTCAGTGTAGATATTCCGGCAATACAGCCAGAAAAAGTCAAGACTTTCGAAGTTGGATACAGGACTACTTTATTTGAAAAATTGTTTTTGGATGCGAGTGCTTTCATCAATTTTTATAATGACTTCATAGGATTTCAAATTGGTCTTGATATACCTGTTGATACGCTTGTGTTATTCCCAGGTGGTCCTCCAACCCCTAGCCGAGACTTTACCAAAACTAAAGTATATCGAGTGGCTGCAAATTCTTCAGAAACCGTTATATCCAGAGGGTTTGCGTTAGGTTACAATTATTATTTTGGAAAGTTTTATTCATTTAATGGTAACTATAGTTATAATGAGTTGGTAACCAATTCAGCAGACAACATTGTACCTGCATTTAATACTCCAAAACATAAGTACAATGTGGGTATTTCAGGAAGAGATATTCCATTAGGAAACGGTAAAAATGTATTAGGGTTTAACCTTAATTACAAATGGATTCAAGGGTTTATTTTTGAAGGATCTCCGCAATTCACTGGTGCCATTCCAACCTATGATTTAGTAGACGCACAAGTGAACTATACCTTACCAAAACAAAATCTTGTTTTTAAATTGGGTGCTTCTAATGCTTTAAATAACAAACAATTCCAAGTCTATGGCGGACCAAGGATTGGTAGGATGGCTTATGTTTCTGTTACATATGATTTTAAATCAAAAATTTAATTACTTAACTTTTAAAATGTTTATTTATGCGACTTTTTACACGATTATTTATTTTTTTCACCCTTGTATCTACAGTGTTTTCTGTGGATGCACAAAATAGAAGGTATTTAGACCCTGTTTTTAATGAGGTTGATGTGGTGTTTGGTACACCCGCCACAGCTTTAGCATCAAATTTTACGATATTACCTTTTATTGCTTCTGGAGGACAACTTCCCATGACGAGACAACCGCTTTTAGCTAACTTTTATTATCCAAAAGGGGATACCAAAACGAATAGACCTTTAGTGATATTTGTGCACACGGGCAATTTCTTTCCATATCCTCAAAATGGATCATGTGCTGGCACAATGAGAGATTCCAGCAATATTGAGATGGCAACCAGACTTGCAAAAATGGGTTATGTAGTTGCAATTGTTAACTATAGACAAGGTTGGAATCCGAGAGACCCAAATGAGTTAATCAGAAGATACTTCCTTATTAATGCAGCGTACAGAGGAGTCCAAGATATGGCAACTTATGTGAGATATTTCAGAAGAAGCGTAGCTGAATCGGGAAATCCTCATGGAATCGACCCAAATAAAATTACAATCTGGGGACAAGGTACTGGTGGCTATCTATCTTTGGCCGCAGCTTTTCTTAAGTCATATCCTGAGATTTTCAATACTGCAGACCCTTTGAAATTTTTCCTTACTCCTCCGGTTGCACCGGCCAACATACCTATGGTTATTGAAGGTTATAATGGTACACTGACCGCTGAAGGACCTATCACAAGAGTGGATGCAACATATAGTGCTTTATCTCAGTTGAAAGTAGGTGATACACTTTGTGTTCCAAACCATGTAGGATTTAATTCAAATTTTGCACTTTGTGTAAATTTGGGTGGAGCGCTTGGTGATTCTACTTGGCTGAGTGATGGTGAAATTCCATTGATTTCATTTCACGTAAATACAGATCCATTTGCGCCAGTAGATACTGATGTATTGAATGTTCCAACGCCATTGGGACCTCAACCGGTGGTCGAAGTTTCTGGTTCAAGAGCACTTTCCAAGAGAGCAGACAGATTTGGTAACAATGATATTTTCAAAACAATCCCAGCGGGATTCGATCCATTAGCCGGTAAAAATCCAAGCTCTGGATTGGGATATTATGAGTTTAGAAATACACCGGAAGACCAATCAGGTCCGTGGGAATGGGCAGCAGGAGATAACCCACCATCTACTTGTAATAAAAATTCCGTTACTTCTAAATTGTATATCGATACTATTATGGGATATTTTGCTCCTAGAGCTTGTGTGGCTCTAGGTCTCAATTGCGACTTCAACAGTTCCGTAAAAGACCTGGCAGATGCGAATGTCAATCTTAAAATGGCACCAAATCCTGCTACGACAGATATATATATTACAGTATCGGATGAAACACCTATCAAATCTTATGCTGTATTTGATATCAGCGGAAGAATGGTCAGAAATTATAATAATGTAAATTCATCCGCTGTAACACTTAAAAGAGAGTCGCTGCAAAATGGATTATATTTGATAAAAATGCAGTTTGACGGAGGTACATTGACTAAAAAGGTTATCTTTGAATAGATTGGATAATCCTAAAATAAAAATAATGAAATCAAAAAAGGTAACTACTCAGGTATATGCTTTTAGAATGAAAAATTAAGGCATTTTTTGTCTGACGAAGCTAATTTTTTAAATAGTAGCAGCGCTATTGTTGAAAAAATAGCTGAAGTATCACGCAAAATGAATGTTTTTCAGTCAAAATTGATCGTAACTGAGTAGTTACCAAAAAAGAAATAGATTGATTTCCTTCAATTAAAAAGGAGCCTTGCGATATTATTTTGCAAGGCTCCTTTCATTTTAATTTTGTCAGACTTACATTTCAAGGCAGAAAACATCTGTTAAAATTTGAAGAATAGGGTATTCCTGTACACTTCCTTTAACTGCAAATATGCTTCCTGATATACCTACTGCACTTAATATCAGCTAAGATATAATTCAGAAAAATATAATTCTATAGGCTAATCTTTGGAAGACAAATTCTTTCATGAATTTATATTCCAATACTATGTCCAGAAATTACACCTATATTTTTAAACCATCTCTGGGAAAAGTGGATCTAACTTTTTTTCGTTACCAGATTAATAATCACCAACAACACTATGGCTCCAATGGCAGCAGTGAGAATATAACCAATATATCCTGTGCCTAAGCTTACTCCCAACTTTCCGAGTCCCCAATATCCTATAAAACCACCCAGAATACCCACTATGATATTGCCCAAAAGGCCCAATCCACTTCCTTTGTAAATTTGGCTACCTAACCATCCAGCTACTGCCCCAAGAATGAGCACTACTAAAATACCTTCCATAAATTTTTGTTTTTTAAAATTAAAAAAATCTAATATTTGTTCGATTACTTATATTATAACACACAATAACGAAATAATCAATACAAATATAATCATATTCCTATAATAGCAAATATTTCCATATATTATTTTCTAAAATAAGACAGATTTTATGTAAGAAAAATCAGTAAATATTCCTTTAGCGTAAGGATACAATAACCGTTCACAAGTATTTAGGAATTGTAAAGAAAAAACCTATACATTTTGGCTTGTTCTTTTATCCTTTTTCTCCGTTTCAAATTCATCAAGTAGCTACTGCTATTCTCCTCATTCGCGCCTTGAAAAATAAATAAAATAACGACGTCAAATTTGTACACTTTATTTCATAACGATTCTTTAATAAAAAATCTGAGTCAAAATGAATTTGGACTATAATAAAAAATTGTCATAAAAAGTAAAGCCGGAAAGAAATAATTCCCCCGGCTTTTATCTTAAAAAACGATAGATAGCTTCTTATTTTTATGCAGGTACTATCCAGCCATATTTATCTTCAATACTTCGATTTCGCATGCCATTGATGGTATCATAAGCAAATTTACTTATATGCCTTTTATCCATATCCAAAGAAATAACGGTATCTTTATATTTTAATTTTTCAACAGGTGCAATAACTGCCGCCGTACCCGTGCCAAATACCTCTACCAGCTTACCATCTTCATCTGCCTTCAATACTTCATCAATGGTGATTGGACGCTCTATAACTTTATAACCACTGTCCTTAAGCAAAGTTATCATACAGTCCCTTGTAATTCCAGCCAGAATCGCTCCATCCAGATTGGGGGTAATAACTTCATCACCGATGACAAAAAATATATTCATAGTGCCTACCTCTTGAATGTATTTTTTATGAACTCCATCCAGCCACATCACCTGGTCATACCCTTCTTTTCTTGCCATTGTGGCGGGCAAAAGTGATGCGGCATAATTACCGGATGTTTTGGATTCGCCTACACCACCAACCACGGCCCTTACATAGGTATCCTGTGCAAGAAGTTTTACTGGCTGACTGTAATATGGGCCGACGGGCATCACAAATATTATAAACTTATAGGTTTCTGATGCTTTGACCCCTATTGTTTCGTCAGTGGCATACATAAAAGGTCTGATGTACAAAGCAGAACCAGTCTGGGGTGGAATCCATGCTTTCTCCATATCTACCAGTGTATGGATAGCCTGAAGAAATAATTCTTCCGGTATTTCTGGCATACACATTCTTCTTGCAGAAACATTAATCCTTTTGGCATGCATTTCAGGTCTGAATAATAAAGCGTGACCTTCAGCATCCCTCGTTGCTTTCATTCCTTCAAAAATGGACTGACCATAATGCCAAGCCATATTACCAGGATGGGTGGGTATCGCTGCAACAGGCTTTATTTCAAAATTGGTCCATTCCCCATGGATATAATCCGCTACAAACATATGATCAGAAAAAGTCTTCCCAAACGGTATGTTGTTAAAATCCACTTTTGAAAGCGACGATTGTTGGGTTTTGGTGATTTTAAATGAATAACTCATCGGGTATGTGATTTAGGTTATTTAAAAATTTGGTTAGGTTCAGTCAAACAAATTTTAAAGATTAAAACACCCGCATTAATAGCTAAAATTTGTCTTACACACAAAAAGTCTTTATTTTGCACTACAAAAGTATGATATATTTTATATAATTTTATAAAGTAGCATTTATTTTTATAAAAATCAAACAATATTTTATAATTTTAAGTTTTTAGAAATTAAATTTTGATGTCAAACAATAAAAATACAGTGTATTCCATTCCTGAATTTGATTCGCGCGCCAATAACCTAATGGGAGAAGGAAAACGGGGACTCTTATGTATCACCGAATCAGACACTTTTGGAGCGGATGAAGAAATGACGCTCAAAAAGTTAATTTCTGCCATAAAATATGACTTTGATAAGGATATTTTTTTTCTAAAATTATATAAAGGACATTCATTTTCAGTAGGTACCATACCAGTTCAGTATAAAGACATCATCGCCTTTGGCATAACTCCCGACCAGCTTGGGTTAAACATTGACTACAAATGGTATGAGCTGCTCAAATTTGATAATTCAAGAATACTACTCAGTGAATCGATCAGAGATTTAAACACTTTCCCGCAAAAAAAACAACAGTTGTGGGTTAAACTTCAACATATGTTTTTACAATAATATAAAATCTTCTAAATGAAACGTACTTTGGTATTTGCAACAGCCAATTCACACAAATTGGACGAAATAAGATTAATCCTTCCTGATTACGAGGTAAAGGGTCTAAAAGACATTGGTATGGATCATGACATACCTGAAACCGGTTCGACTTTAGAAGAGAATGCTTTAATTAAAGCAAAATACCTCTTTGATAAAACAGGACTTCCATCTTTATCAGAAGATACTGGACTTGAAGTCTTTTGTCTTGATGGAGCACCGGGGGTAGACACCGCACGTTATGCAGGGGATGATAAAAATCCAGAGCTGAACATGAATAAACTATTGGAACAAATGCTTGGCAAAGAAGACAGGAAAGCACGTTTCAGGACGGTGATTGCTTATGTAGCAAAGAATAGTGTCCAATATTTTGAAGGGATGGTAAATGGCAAAATTGCAACATTAAAATCTGGAAATAAAGGCTTTGGCTACGACCCTATTTTCATTCCTGATGGTTATGAAAAAACATTTGCAGATCTTGATGAGAATATAAAAAACAAGATAAGCCACAGGGCCAATGCCGTGAACAAACTTATAGATTCTATGAAAATTTAAAAATATGCAGCTACTCAGGCATATGCTTTTAGATTGAAAAATAAAGGCATTTCTTGTCAGACTAAGCTAATTTTTTAAAGAACATCAGCGCTACTATTAAAAAAATAGCTGAAGTATCACGAAAAATGAATGTTTTTCAGTCAAAATTGATGATACCTAAGTAGTTAGAAAAATAGATTAAATCAAAAGATCGAGAATAAATAAACTACCGAATATCACACTTGCCACACCATTGGTAGTAAAAAAAGATACATTGACCCTGGATAAATCATTGGGCGTAATGATTAAATGCTGATATATCAACAAACTTAAAAAAGCGAACACTGCCAATATAGATAAATAACTGATTTCAAACTTTGAGAAAACTAAAAATATTGAATAAATAAGCAAGATTGCTGATAAGAAATGAAACAACTCAGAAAGTCTCATAGCTTTGGTCCGACCCAATGCAACGGGAATTGAATTCAGATCATAAGTTTTATCAAAATCATCATCTTGTAAAGCATAAATAATATCAAAACCTGCTACCCAGAAAAGAACCGATACTCCAAGTAAAACTGGTATAATATCAAATGATCCGGTAACTGCAATGTAAGCTCCCACAGGCGCTAAAGCCAGCCCAAGACCAAGTACCAAATGACATAAAGCTGTAAATCTTTTGGTATATGAGTACCCGAGAACAACAAATAATGCTATCGGACTCAACAAGAAGCAGATCACATTAATAAACCAGGTACATATAATAAATAATATACAATTGATCATTACAAACCAAAAAGCGGAATTAGATGGTATTACTCCAGCCGGTATCTCTCTGATGACAGTCCTGGGATTTGATGCATCAATATCCCTATCAAGCCACCTGTTGAAAGCCATAGCAGCACTTCTGGCAAATACCATACATAACACTACTAATATCAATACATTAATATCCAAACCCTGATTGATTTGTTTTGTGCCTATAGTGAAACCAACCATGGCAAATGGCATGGCAAAAATCGTGTGGCTAAATTTGATAAGGCTTAGGTAATTTTTCATAAGACATTTATTAGGGATACAAAAAAGGCCGTCCTTTAGTAGAACGGCCTTGTATTTAATTTTACTCAGAAAAAATTATTTTCCAGCAGCATCTTCTTTTTTATCTACTTTTCCTTTGATCGTAAGGTAAGTATCAACCGGGTCAGTATTAGCAGTTACAGTAACTCTCTTTGAATCTTCTTTACCGCCAACAGCACCTTTTCCTTTTGAGTCAAATACAACTTTGATCTCTCCTGACTTACCAGGAGCGATGGCATCCTTTGGCCACTCTGGTACAGTACATCCACAGCTTCCTTTTGCATTGCTGATGATCAATGGCTCACTACCAGTATTTTTGAATTTGAAAACGTGTGTTACTTTATCCCCATCCATTACTTTTCCCCAGTCATAAGTGTCCTGGTCAAATTTAATATTAGTGAGTGGCCCTGTAGGTACTGGGGTAGCAGCAGCAGGATCAGTCATAGCAGCAGCAGGATCAGTCATAGGAGTAGCAGCTACAGCTGTAGAATCGGTCATAGGTGCTGCGTTTGCATCATCAGCTGGCTTTTCCTTACATGATGTAAAAGCAAAAACAGTAACTAAGGTAAGAACAGCAAATAAATTAAATCTTTTCATTCTTGATTTTTTAAATGATTGTTAAATGATTAAATATGTTACAAAATTATGGATAATAATCTAATATACAAGACTTTCGTTTTAAACCTATTACCGATTAACAAGTAATTAACACAAAACAATAAGCTTTAACAAGTAGTTGTTTTATCCATTCATCCAAGTAATAATTTCTGATAAGGATTTGGTATTCAAACACATCTCTTTGGTGAGTCCCCCCTTTCTGGCAACGATGGTTCCGTACTTGATATAATGAATAGATTCTTTTGAATGGGCATCTGGATTAATAGATATCATGACGCCCTTTTCCAAACAGTATGGAATCCAACTCCAGTCAATATCCAGTCTCTGTGGATTGGCATTTAATTCCATTACCACATTATTTGCAGCACAGGCATCGATCACTTTTTTAAAATTCATAGGATATCCGGGTCTTGCAAGCAACAATCTGCCCGTGGGGTGACCCAATATTCTTGTGAATGGATTTTCTATTGCTTTTATTAATCGCGATGTGGCGCGATCTTCATCCATATGTAATACTGAATGTACAGATGCAATCACAAGATCAAATTGACCTAAAATCTCATCCCTATAGTCAAGAGATCCATCTGAAAGTATGTCACTTTCTATACTTTTAAAAATTCTGAAAGATTCACCATATTTTTTATTCAGTTCATCAATTTCACGCCACTGCGTATATACTTTTTCTTCGGATAATCCTCCTGCATATCCTGCTGACTTGCTATGGTCTGAAATGACAAAATATTCATACCCTGAGTCACATACATATTGGGCCATCACTGATAGCGAATGCAAACCATCACTATATGTAGAATGGTTGTGTACAATTCCTTTAATATCTTGGATTTGAATAAGGGAAGGCATACTTTCTAAGTAATTCTTCAGGACATCATAAAACTCTCTGCATTCCGGTGGAATGAAATTAACTCCCTTAGCTTTAAATATTTCATTTTCATTGACGGCATTCAAATGAATTTCACTAAAGTCAGCTAAAAAAGAAGCACTACATGACCTTTTGAATAATTCTCCAGCAAATTCTGATGCCGTTGTGTGATATAAAAATACTGGAAATCCTTTATAATAATAATTTTCATTTTCACAAATAATTGCCAATGAATCTGTATTTATGGAGTCAGTAGGTATATCTGTGATGATTTCAATGCCACACACTTCCGGCATACACCTTCTAACATCTCCACACAATGAAACATGGTACATCGGAAAATTTATTTTTAAATTTTCTACAAGTTCATCAGCAATCAGATGAATATGAGCATACAAAAATTTGCCCATAGAATCCATAAAATACTCTATCTTCTGTTTGATTTCTTCCTGCACTTTCAGACCAAAACCCTTATAATTGACCAACCTGTTTTCATTGCAGGCATAAAGCAATTCTCCCACTGTTTCTATTTCCATTTCCTTCCAGATCTGCTTCACCTTTTTTGGTCCAAGTCCACGGATGGAAAGCAACTCC
Source organism: Chitinophagales bacterium (assembly GCA_038246735.1). Taxonomy (GTDB): domain Bacteria; phylum Bacteroidota; class Bacteroidia; order Chitinophagales; family Saprospiraceae; genus OLB9. Next base: position 25,956 of record JBBRVQ010000004.1, on the reverse strand, counting down.
CTGATGCCAGATGGTGTGATATCCATGTATTTTTTTAATGCCACCATTTCGCCGGTGGCAACAATTTCTTCTATTTTGTCAGCAATGGTTGTTCCTACACCATTGATGGAAGCGAGCTCTGTTTTAGGCATTTCAGACAGATTGCCTTCCAGTTTTCTCAGACTCAGGTAAGCATTGGCATAAGAACGAATTTTGAAAGGATTTTCATCGTGGAGCTCCATGAGTTTTGCCAAAAGATCAAATTTCCCAGCGATTTGTTTATTATTAAGCATAATCTGAAATAAACTCCAAAGATACAGTTTTGTGTGATTTTATCTAAAATACAGGTCATTATTGCCAAGAAAATCGATTTAAATTCTACCTTCGCTACTTATAATAAACATGTAAATTCGTAATAAAGAAGCGGCTATTGGCTTTATTTTTATAACCCTTCTGATTGATGTCATAGGTTTTGGTATCATCATTCCTTTACTCCCAAAACTGCTGGCTCAAATGAATAATATTAGCATCAATGAAGCCAGCAAATATGGCGGATATTTGCTTTTTGTTTTTCGCAGTTGCGCAATTTATTTTTTCACCATTCATTGGTAACTTAGCGATCAGTATGGCAGAAGGCCAGTTCTATTACTGTCTCTATTGGGATTTAGTATTGATTACCTGATCCTTGCTTTTGCCCCTGACTTTTGGTGGTTTTTTGTAGGTCGCATTATAGCAGGAATTACCGGAGCAAGTTTTACCACAGCAGCTGCTTATATAGCAGATATCAGCACACCTGAGACGAGATCAAAAAATTTTGGAATGATAGGTGCTGCATTTGGGTTAGGTTTTATCATAGGTCCTTTTTTAGGTGGTATATTGGGTCAATACAATGTTAAATTACCTTTTTATGCAGCAGCAGCCTTAAGTTTTGCTAATTTCATATATGGATATTTTATCCTACCTGAGTCATTAGCGCTTGAAAACCGTCGGAAATTTGATTTCAAAAGGGCCAATCCCTGGGGAGCACTCAAGCAAATATCAAAATACAAACAACTTAGATATGTCTTGTTGGCTTGTGTCTTTCTATACATTGGATCGCACGCAGTACAAAGCACTTGGAACTATTTTACCATGTACCGTTTCCAATGGACAGAGGCGATGGTTGGATATTCTCTGGCCTTGGTGGGTGTCCTAGTAGCTATAGTACAAGCCGGATTAGCACAAAAAGCCGCATATTTTTTTGGCTTGGAACGCAGTATTGTGATTGGATTTGAACTATATTCTATTGGCATGTTTCTTTTTGCTTTTGCAAGTTCTACATGGATGTTGTTTGCTTTTCTCTTTCCATATTGTTTTGGCGGTATAGCTATGCCTAATCTACAGTCTTATATGGTCGGAAAAGTGGAACCCAATCAACAAGGAGAACTACAAGGTGGACTTACGAGTCTGATGAGTGTTACAACGATAATTGGTCCAATCATGATGACTAGTGTTTTCTATTTTTTTACCACAGAAAGAGCACCATTTGTTTTTCCTGGTGCTGCTTTTTTCCTGGGCGGTATTTTAATGAGTATTAGCTTTCTGATCACCTGGCGGGTGCTTTTAAGTGAAAAAGTAAAATTAAACTCAGATCATGTAAAATAAAAAGACTTTTTTAGAGTTTTATAAAAATCATAAATACAAAAAATGAAATACACCATCTTAACCAGTGTTTTTATCTTTTCAACATTTTGGGTTAAAAGCCAAAATCAACCTATCAATAGCAAAGACCTTAAAAACCTTTCTAAAATCATGTTCGGTAGCTTTAGTAGTCTCGAACAATCCAAAGCAGATAGTGCTGTTTTTAACATTTCATTGCATATGACTCCTATCTGGAAAAACAACAAAGATGGCTACTGGTTTTATGTTGAACAAGCAATGGCATCTGCACCCGACAAACCATATCGTCAACGAGTGTACCACCTTTTTATGCAGGATGTGGAGACCATTGTCAGTAAAGTATATGAAATTCAGGCCCCCAAAGATTTTGTTGGTGCATGGAGTAATGAAACTATTTTGTCAAAACTCACAAAAGATATTTTGATAGACAGACAAGGGTGCAGTATCTATTTACATAAAGACACTGATGGTAATTTTTCAGGTTCTACACCATTTAAAGAGTGTCTGAGCACATTAAGAGGCGCAACCTATGCAACGTCTGAAGTTACCATATACAAGGACAAGATGATAAGTTGGGATCGAGGATGGGATAAGGACGACAAACAGGTCTGGGGTGCAGTCAAAGGAGGTTATATATTTGTAAAGGAAAAATAATTAAAAAACTGCCTGTCCTAAATACTACATTGTAATTATTTAGAACAGGCAGATAAACCGTATATTATTCTTCGCCTAAACCTGCCAGATCAAGTAAAAAAGCATATTCCATAGCTGTTTCTCTTAATGCTCTGAATCTTCCTGAAGCTCCACCATGTCCGGTATCCATGTTACAATACACCAGCAATGGATTTTTATCCGTTTTCATTTCACGAAGTTTGGCCACCCATTTTGCAGGCTCCCAGTATTGCACCTGAGAGTCCCAGTACCCAGTAGTCACAAGTGTAGCAGGATATGTTTTGGCCTCTACATTATCATAGGGTGAGTATGACTTCATATAGTCATAATACTCCTTATTTTTGGGATTACCCCATTCATCAAATTCACCGGTGGTCAATGGAATACTTTCATCCAGCATGGTATTTATTACATCTACAAACGGTACTCCGGCAATAATACCTCTCCAAAGTTCAGGTTTCATATTCATCACGGCTCCCATCAGTAAACCACCAGCACTCCCGCCTTCTGCAAATAATTTATCCTTGGCTACATAACCTTCTTTGACCAGATAGTCCCCACAGTCAATAAAGTCTGTAAATGTATTTTTCTTTTTCAGTAACTTACCATCCTCATACCATTGTCTTCCCATCTCCTGACCTCCACGAATGTGCGCTATGGCAAAACCAAATCCTCTGTTCAGCAGACTTAGTCTGGCAGAAGAAAAATACGGATCCATCGAATATCCGTAGGAACCATAAGCATACAATAACAAAGGTCGCGTACCATCCTTTTTATATCCTTTTTTATATACAATAGAAAGTGGAACCAACGTACCATCTTTAGCTTTGACCATTTGTCTTTCGGAAACATAGTCAGCTGCATTAAAATTACCAATGACTTCCTGTTGTTTTAGAAGTTCAAGCTTTTTTGTTTTTACATTGTAATCATATGTAGTGTTCGGCGTAGTAAGTGATGTATAGTCAAGTCTCAGCAAATCCGTTTCAAATTCTGGATTTATACCTGTACCGGAAGCATAAGATGCTTCTCCAAACGCAATGTAATGTTCATTTTTACCATCCCACGGTCTGATACGGAGCTGAGTTATTCCATCCTTACGCTCTGAAATCACCATATGGTCTTTAAAGAGATCAATACCTTCGATAAAAATATTCTTATCATATGGCATCAGGTCTGTCCAGTTTTCTTTAGTAGTTGCTGTCTCCGGCGATATCATTATTTTAAAATTCTGAGCATCATCCTTATTGGTTCTTATATACCACTTATCACCATAATGGCTTATGTCAAACTCCAACTTTCTTTCCCTGGGCTGAAACATACGAAAACTGCCGGTAGGATTATCCGCTTCCAGTACCTGATATTCTTGGGACAAAGTAGCTGAGGACCCTAATATCAGGTATTTCTTAGATTTGGATTTATATATGAACGTATTGAAAGTTTCATCTTTTTCATGAAAAACTAATTTGTCTGATTTAACAGGAGTACCCAATATATGTCTGTATATCTGATACGATCTGAGCGCTGCATCATTTTTAGTGTAAAAGACAGTTTTGTTATCATTGGCCCAAACTATACCTCCTGTAGTATTTGGGATAATATCATCCATATTCTTACCGGTACCAAGATCCTTAAATCTTACTGTATATTGACGACGACTAACCGTGTCTTCCCCATAGGCAAGTATTTTATTGTCGGGGCTGACTGATCTGCCTCCAATGGCAAAGTATTCATAGCCATCAGCCAGTTCATTGACATGTAGCATAATCTCTTCAGCAGCTTCCAGATTGTCTTTTTTGCGGGAATGAATAGGATACTCTTTCCCTTCTTCATATCTGGTGATATAAAAATATCCGTTTTCTTTGTATGGTACAGACATATCAGTCTGCTTGATACGCCCTTTGATCTCTTCAAAAAGCCTGTTCTGAAAACTATCTGTGTGTAACATCATTTTCTCCCGATAATCATTTTCTGCATTCAGATAGTCCAGTACTCTTTGTGTCTGTGCATCTGGCTTCTTGGCATTTTTTTGCTCATCAGACAGCCTCATCCAGAAATAATTATCCACGGTCGTATCACCGTGTGTTACCATTTGTTTTGGCTCTTTTTCTGCAACCGGTGGCATAATATCTGATTTATTCATGAGCATACTTTCTTTATAAACGATGTCTGAAAGTGAACCTGTATCCTTATTTTTACAGGAATAAATGGCAAAGGTAATACTTACCATCACCAAATAAAAAAGAATTTTTTGCATGTGCTGTTTAATATTTATATATGAAGAAAACTTAAAATCAAAAGTATTTTAAAAAATTCATAAATTTTATAATTTTATACGAAAAGAGAAAAAAAAAAGATATTTTGCGCTCCAATGAAGCTAAGTACATCATATAAACAGATACTATCTCTGTCAGTACCAATAATGTTGGGGAGTGCCGCTCAAAATATTATTGTACTAAGTGATAATGTTTTTCTCTATCATTACAGCAGCATAGATTTTGCTGCGGCCGGACTGGTAGGTGTATTTTATTTAATCATAGCCAGTATCGGTTATGGTTTTTCCAGAGGCGGTCAGATCATTATTGCGAGAAGAAACGGTGAGCATAATTACAAAGGTGCAGGAACCGACTTTCAGGCACTTTTTATTTTTGAATTGGTGCTATCTGTACTATTATTTTTATTCCTGCAGTTCATGAGCAGGGACTTTTTTCAGCTATTTATTAAAAATCCTGAAATACTAGAAAAGTGTGTAGATTATATTCAACCAAGAAGCTGGGGAGTATTTTTCAGCTATCTTGGGGTATCCCTAATCGCGTTTTATACAGGCATTGCCAATACCAGATTTATTATTTACGATACCATCGTTTTGATTATTGTAAATCTCTTTTTAAATTATGTTTTGATATTCGGAAATTTCGGTTTTGAGCCAATGGGAATTGCGGGAGCCGCGCTTGCAAGTACCCTAGCAGAGGTGGTTGCATTTATCGTTTTTATAGGATATATGATCTGGGATAAAAGCAACAGAAAATACGAATTATTAAGTATTCATAGTCTCGTAATGAAGGATTTCAGAAATATGTACAACATTTCTACTCCTATTGTATTTCAATCCATTCTTGGTATTGGCTCTTGGTTTCTGTTTTTTAGTTTCATTGAGAATGTAGGTAGTCGTGAATTGGAAATATCAAATTTGCTTCGGACGGTATATTTAATTCTATCCATCCCCTGCTGGGGCTACTCCGCGGGTATTAATACTATGGTAAGTAACTTTATCGGCAATAAAAAAAGACAGGCAGTTTTCCCTTTGATTATTAAAACTGTAAAACTAAACCTATTGTCTACCATGCTCATTTCACTTCCTGTTTTACTATTTCCTGAATTCTTTTTATATCCATTGTTTGGGAAGGAAGACATGACACTTATCTTGCTTTCAAAGCCATATATGCTTATGCTTTTTGCTATTCTAATGATTTTTGGTATTGGTGGGATTTTTATCAATGGTCTCATAGGTACTGGACATACGCAAACTGCTTTAAGAATACAGACCATTTTTACGGTATTCTACATCATATACAGTTATTTAATGATAAAACACTGGTATTTTGGTCTAAATTGGGCGTGGGCAGCAGAAATTTTTTACTGGGGAGGTATTACTATAATGTCACTACTATATCTCAAAACAAAAAAATGGCATTTTTTAAAATTTTAACCCTTTCGTAGCATTTCTGAACATTTATTTTTTGTTCAGAGCAACCTTTTGTCCTAAAAAAATATTTACTCTTAACACATATTGATAAAAAACTTATAGATTTCCTATTTATTAAATAATCATTAAATTGTGATGTAGCATGCAGAGAATTTTTTTTCACGACAAAAACCCCAACAAACGCGACCTAAAAGAAGTGGCTGAACGTATTAATAAAGGAGAAATAGTCATATTCCCAACGGATACTATATATGCTTTAGGTTGCTTGATGACAAACAGAGCCGGTATAGAAAGAATATGCAGAATATTGGATAAAAAAGAAAAACAAGCAAAAATGTCTCTTATTTGCCCAAATATCAGCGTAATTTCGCAATATACTACACCAATAGATAATAATGTGTTTAAAGCTATGAAGCGGTACTTACCGGGCCCATATACTTTCATACTGAAATCGAATAACTATGTTCAGAAGTTTTTTAAAAACAATAAAGAAGAAATTGGAGTAAGAATACCTGAAAATGAAATATTGGTTGGTTTACATGAATTCCTGGAGGCTCCGCTGATATCTACCTCCCTCAACACAGAAGAGGGCATCCAGAAATATTTTACAGATCCTGATGAAATAGAACAAACTTTTCAGCATAAAGTAGATATATTGATCGATGGTGGTGTAGGTGATAATACAGAATCTACAGTATTGAATTGCACCGGTGAAGAAATTGAAATGGTGAGGGAAGGAAAAGGAGAAGTAGATTAATGCATTATATTATGGGTGTGTATCTTTATCACTGATACCATACTCCAAAAATTTATTTCTACCATTTTTTATAATTTTAAATGATCACTTTTTGTATATGGAAGTGACAATATCAATGCCAGATGAACAACTCACATGCTTCTACCATTTGCTACGAAGGATATGATTTTACAAAAGAAAAGCTTATCCATCTATACACCAGTCTCCTTAAACCCAGACTGATTGAAGAAAAAATGCTTATTCTACTCCGTCAGGGAAAAGTAAGCAAATGGTTTTCAGGAATAGGTCAGGAAGCCATTTCAGTAGGCTGTACCGAAGCACTTGATGAAGATGAAAAGATATTTACCATGCACCGCAATCTGGGAGTATTCACTTCCAGAAAGATGCCACTGGAACGTCTTTTTTCCCAGTGGCAAGGAAAAGCCAATGGATTTACCAAAGGCAGAGACAGATCCTTTCACTTTGGCGCACCGGAATACGGCATTGTAGGCATGATTTCACATCTCGGACCACAATTGTCCTATGCAACTGGTGTAGGTCTTGCCAATACACTTTCCAATAAACCCAAAGTGGCGCTGGCATTCACTGGCGAAGGAGGAACCAGTCAGGGAGAATTTCATGAAGCCTTAAATGTTGCAGCAGTTTGGAAACTGCCTGTGATTTTTGTCATTGAAAATAATGGTTATGGTCTGTCGACACCTACCGACGAACAGTATGTGTGCGACCATCTATCTGACAGGGCCGTAGGATATGGCATGAAGTCTGTCATTATTGACGGTAATAATATTCTGGAAGTATACCACACGATCAAAAAAATAGCTGAAGAAATACGCATAAATCCTGAGCCTTGGTTGGTAGAATGTTTGACATTTCGTATGCGTGGACATGAGGAAGCATCCGGCACGAAATATGTACCAAAAGACCTCATGGATATGTGGGCCATAAAAGATCCGATCCGCAATTTTGAAGCCTTTCTTATAGAAAAAGGATTACTAAATGAAATACAAATAACATCTTTTAAAGCTGAAATCAAAGCTGAAATAGATCAGACTTACTCCGCAGCAAATGCGGAAGCCAAGATCCAATCATCAGAATTTAATGAAATCAATGATGTTTATGCTCCATACAGTCAGGTGGTCGCATACCCAACATCAGATAATAAAACTGAAAAAAGATTTATTGATGCTATTGCAGCAGGTATGGATCAAGCCATGGACAAACACCCCAATCTGATATTGATGGGTCAGGATATTGCGGAATATGGTGGCGTTTTCAAGATCACTCAGGGACTGGTTGAAAAATATGGGAAGGACCGGGTTCGCAATACCCCTTTATGTGAAAGTGCCATCATCGGCATTGGTCTAGGCCTAAGTCTGGAAGGCTACAAATCTATGGTAGAAATGCAATTTGCCGATTTTGTTACCTGCGGGTTCAATCAAATCATAAATAATCTCGCCAAACAGCATTACAGATGGGCCACAAATGCAGATATAGTAATAAGAATGCCTGCTGGCGGAGGTATGGCTGCAGGACCATTTCACAGTCAGAGCAATGAAGCATGGTTCACACATACACCTGGTCTGAAAGTAGTATATCCTTCCAATCCCTATGATGCCAAAGGGCTACTTTTGGCGTCATTTGAAGACCCAAATCCCATCATGTATTTTGAACATAAAGGACTTTACCGGTTGATTTCTGAAGAGATTCCAGATGACTATTTTACAGTTGAAATCGGAAAAGCAGTCGTCACTTTACAAGGGTTTGATTGCACCATTATTACCTATGGTATGGGTGTACACTGGGCAAAAGAAGTAGCTTTGAATACAGGATTGAGTATAGAAATTCTGGATCTCCGGACTTTATTGCCATTGGATTATGATGCTATCAATACAGCTGTCAAAAAAACCGGCAGGGTATTGATACTCCATGAAGACACCATGATCGGTGGTTTAGCTGGAGAAATATCAGCATATATTTCTGAACATCTTTTCGAGTTTCTGGATGCTCCTGTGATACGTGTGGCTGGACTGGACACCCCAATACCATTTACAAGCACTTTGGAGAGTGAAATTTTTATGCCAAAGAAGAGACTTATGGAGAAATTGTTACGTTTGATGGAATATTAATCCACCAGCATTTTTTCTCTATTCAATTGCTGTTGCAGCATATTTGTAGGTACATCTCGGAATCCATACTGTTGATTGCGCAATTGCGGAACAAAACCAGCTTCCCTGATTGCTTTTTGTATACCATCTGCGGTAAAACGAAAAGCCGCTCCAGCTGCTGAAACCACATTTTCTTCGATCATGATACTACCAAAATCATTGGCTCCTGCATGAAGACAAATCTGAGCGGTCTTTTTTCCTACGGTAAGCCATGACGCTTGAATATTGATCACATTGGGCAACATAATACGACTCATGGCAATCATTCGGATGTATTCATCTCCCGTGCATTGATTACGGGCGCGTTTTATTTTTTTGAGGATGGTATCTTCATCCATAAATGGCCATGGGATGAAAGCTAAAAATCCTTTTGCATGTACGGGCTTCTCACTCTGCACCTGACGCAAGGCTGCAAAATGCTCCATGCGTTCCAGATTTGTCTCTATATGTCCAAACATCATGGTAGCTGAGGTGGTAATATTCAACTTATGGGCCGCACGCATCACATCCAACCATTCCTGTCCACCGCACTTCCCTTTAGATATCAATCTTCTCACCCTGTCATCCAAAATTTCTGCACCTGCACCCGGCAGAGAATCAAGACCAGCATCTTTAAGCGCTTGCAATACTTCTGTATGTGTGGTTTGTTCGAGTTTTGTGATATGTGCTATCTCCGGTGGCCCAAGGGCGTGCAGTTTAAGATTGGGATAGAGGCTTTTTAATTCTTTGAATAGATTGACGTAATAATCCAGTCCTAATTCCGGATGATGACCACCTTGGAGCAATAGTTGTTCTCCGCCCAAAGCGAAGGTTTCTTCTATTTTTTGTTTATACTCTTCAATAGAGGTTATATACGATTGATCATGACCAGGTCTTCTGTAAAAATTACAAAATTTACAATTGGCTATACAAACATTGGTGGTATTGGAATTACGGTCTATGATCCAGGTGACTGTATTTCCCGGCACATGGTATTGTCTGATGGCATTACCAGTATAAATCAATTCTGATGTAGGGGCATTTTCAAATAAAAACAAACCCTCTTCCGCTGTTAAAAATTCAAGACGGAGCGCTTTTTGCAATAATTCGGATATATTTAATTCCATTCTGATCGTATTCTATTTTCAAACAATAAAGGTTTCATATAGTTTGATATTCCAAGAGCAATTCTTGTATTGCCAGATAACTTATTTCTTTTTAGGAATTTTTATTACATTTAAACCACTCTGATTTACTTCTATAAAATCTCCCGCATTATAAAGAACATATTTTAGCCCAGATTTATTGACATCTATCGGGACTCCCAAGATAAGTCTTTCTTTAAATTTGACAGAGTAACTTTTCAGTCCTGTTGATGTATAGTAATATATGTTTCGTCCATCAAATTGAAATGATTTTATATCCTTTGATTCAAAAAAATAAAGGTATTGCCCCAAATTATCAAAAATGTAAAATCCTTTAGTTCTGTCGCATAAAATTACAAAATTTCCTTTCTCGCGTATGTCTTTAATTTTTACATCCGTCATACCAAAATCATTTACATTGCTGGACTCCATAACATTGACACCGGCATCATTTATTTTAATCAATTTAAACTGCACCGGATCAAAAATCCATAGATGTCCGTCATTGGTCACACCGCATGCAGAAATATCTGCATATTTGTCAGCCAGACTCAATTCATTGATAATTGACAAAGTATTATCCAGAATTTTTACCTGATTAAAGTCATCATAAAACGCCACTACTTTTAGGGGATTTGTGACATCCAGTGTGGATACCTGACCGCTTTTCGCATTAGCAAAACGATATTGCTCCGTTAAGTCAGGTTTGTAATTGATGATTCTGTTTTTATCATCTACTACGTATATTCGACCCAAATTATCAACTTCTGCAAACATTGGCTGAACAGCAATATCATACATGGGTACATCTGTTGGGGTGACATTTGGTATATTTTTTTTAGATGCACAGGATGAAACTAAAATTGCCATCAAAGCAATCATATAAAGAGAAGAAAATGACATTATTTTCATAACACACTTATTATTTCTTATTATACAACCAAACTACATGCCATAAAGCTTATTCAGCTCAGACTCATAAAACTTTATTTCGAATGTGTGCCCATCCCATTCACCATAGGAGCATGCAAACATCCATTCTCCCAAGTTGAGATATCTGCTTTTATCATTGGAAAGTCTAAAATCAATAGGTAAATGTCGGTGGCCAAATATATAAAAATCGATATTGGATTTTTGACTATGGTTCTCCGAAAACTGGACCAGCCATTCTCTTTCTGGGTTTACAAAAGGATCTTCATCGCCGGTGTATTGTCTGCTTTTGGCACTAAAATACTTCATCGCAGAGAGTCCAATGTTCGGATGAATCATGCTGAAAGCCCATTGGCAGGCTTTATTATTAAAAATGCTTTTGATCAGTTTATATCCTTGGTCTCCAGGTCCGAGTCCATCACCATGACCGATAAAAAATGTTTTACCCAAAATAGTTTTTGATATGGGTTGACGATAGATGGGTATCCCAAATTCTTCTTCAAAGTATCGAAACATCCACATATCGTGATTGCCCGTAAAAAAAAATATCAGAATTCCTGCATCTCTCATCTCTGCCAATTTTCCAAATAGTCTGACAAAACCTTTCGGTACTACCTTTCTATATTCAAACCAATGATCAAAGACATCACCGACAAGGTACAACTCTGCTGTACGGTCGGAAATTTCATCCAGCCACCTTACTATTTTTTTTTCTCTTTCTGCTGATGAAATAAGCGCATCTACTCCCAGGTGAAAATCAGAAGCAAAAAATATACTTTTTGTCATGGTATCATTTTAATCCACAAATCGTGCATCTGTCTCCATTACCTGACCACAAACAGTACACTTTCTTAACTCCTCTGAATTATAGTAGTGCCTGAATCGCGGAATAAAATCCTTCTCAATATTATCGAGCTGAAAGTATGATTCGTGCAGTTTATTATTACAATGGTCACAAAACCATATCAGTCCGTCACGTTCTTTACCAGTGCGCTTTAGCTCAATCACCAAGCCTATTGATCCCGCTGACCGAATAGGAGAATGCGGTACTCTAGCCGGAAGTAAAAACATCTCCCCTTGTCTGATCGGTATGTCCACTGCTTGCCCATCTTCCTGAATTCTGACCACAATATCTCCTTCAAGCTGATAAAAAAGTTCTTCTGTTTCATTGTAATGGTAATCCTTGCGTGCATTAGGACCTGCCACTATCATCACTATATAATCTCCGGCATCTTTATACAGATTTCTGTTACCTACGGGCGGTTTGAGTTCGTGTCGATTTTCATCTATCCACTTCTGAAGATTAAATGGTCTTGCTACCGGCATTTTGTATCATTTTGATTGAGCAACAAAGATATTACTATTTTAAATCTTTTTTAGTTTGTCCATCAGGAAAGGATAATCCACTTCGTCAATATTTTCCAGTTTTCCGGCATAATCCATCAAAATCGCATCCTGTTTCCGTCCTTTGTCCATAGCAACCCTGTAAGGCAGGTCTTCTCTGAATGTCACCATACTGTATTTGCTGAAATAATCGGGATTATTCTGCTCCAGATGCAACTCTATTTTCCGCTTGAGTAAAAATATAGGATCTGCTGTAGCATCTCGCATCTCATACTCATTTTCGACTGCCAGATCAGCAATGGCATCTGTATCTTTTTTACGTATATCCTGATATTGAGGCAATATCTGTTTCCAATCACCATTATATCTATCCATCAACTCATCGAGTATCACTACATCTTCAAATGACGCATTCATACCTTGTCCATAAAACGGAACAACAGCATGTGCCGCATCACCCATCAACAAAAATTTACCATCAATTTGCCAGGGAAAACATTTTATCGTGCCAAGTGAACTCGTAGGATTGGATTTGAAATCTTCCACTATATCGGGCATATGACACAAAGCAGATGGAAAATGATGCGAAAAAAATGATATAATTTCATTTTCTGTGGTAAGTTGTGAAAAACCATTTTTACCATCAAAAGGCATAAACAATGTCACAGTAAAACTTCCGTCCAGATTAGGGAGCGCTATCATCATAAAGCCCTGTCGAGGCCATATATGCAATGCATTTTTTTCCAGTCTGAAACCGCTTTTTATATCTGAGGGTATTTCCAATTCCTTATAACCTGTGGACAGATAATGTTGAGAAAAATCAAATCTGTATTTTGCGGAACCATGAAGCATAGCATTTCTTATGGCAGAATTTGCCCCATCTGTACCAAATATCATATCTCCTTTTACCGTTTGGACCTTTTCATTTATGATATCCTGCAAAACTATTTCACCACTGTCAAAATTTACTTCCCTACATTCTACATTGAAAACTAGTTTTATTTTACCTGTTTCCTCAGCTTTATCCAGCAGCAACATATTCAATCCACCTCTTGATATAGAATTGATCCATTCTCCCTGTCTGCCGCTGTAATTTACAAAGGTAGATTCCCCCGAAAGTGGGTGTATCATACGTCCGTGCATAGGTATAACAAGCGCATCAACTTCGTCTTTTATTCCGACAAGTTCCAAACCCTTCAACCCTCTGTCTGACAATGCAAGATTTATGGACCTACCAGCTGAAATAGTTTCTTTCCGCATGTCCGGGCGCCTTTCATAAACATTGACGGAATATCCTTTTTGTGCCAGCCTCAATGCTAGCAAAGCACCACAAAGTCCGGCACCAATAATGACTATCTTTTCGTCCATATTCGTTTTCAACTTTCCTATTATTTGAAGTTGTAAATATATAAAAATACCTGCTTACATTTTAAATAAAAAGCAAAGGGTAGGAAAATAAGAACAAAAGAATCAAAAAAGAAAAGGTAACTACTCAGGTATATGCTTTTAGATTGAAAAATAAAGGCATTTTTTGTCAGACGAAGCTAGTTTTTGAACGATTAGCAGCGCTATTGTTGAAAAAATAGCTGAAGTATCACGGAAAATAAATGTTTTTCAGTCAAAATCGATCATACTTGAGAAGTATCAAGAAAAGAAATCATGGAGAAATTTAGCTATTTTTTGCAAGGCAAATTCTGCCTATGCGATGGTTTATCAAATGTGCCGAAGCTACCAGCAATCCACCTGCCACACTGAATAATAACATCCAGCCATGGTGCTCAACCATTCCGATCAATAAAAATAAGAAACCCGTTAAAGCCATACCCAATGGCAATATATTCCTGTGTTTCCTTACAAAATCACCAAATAGAGAATATGAAGCAATGACAATTCCAAATCCAATGACTACCCAGTCAATCATATGATTGTGCAACCATGTACCTGAACCAAGTAATCCCAATGAAATTAGGACTGGCACAGCGGAGCAATGAATAGCGCAAAGCATAGAAGTAAAAAATCCTGCAGTATCTGCATTAATGCTAAACAATGATTTCATATCAAAAAATTATTAACCTTTATGGAAATGCAAATATACTACATAAACATCAATTATGCAATAATGTTGCATTTACAATCCTATGATTTGTGAAAAATTTAATAAAAAAAATCATTAAATAACACTGTTGTATCAGGATAAGAATATTTTTGCGCTAAAATAAATGGATCACATGGGACTATTAACTGGTAAAGTCGCCTTAATCACCGGAGGATCAAGGGGAATCGGAGAATCTATTGTACTGAAATATGCACAGGAAGGTGCCGATATTGCATTTACATATGTTTCATCAGAAGAAAAAGCCATGTCTGTAGTACATGATGCTGAAAAATATGGTGTAAAAGTAGTGGCTTATAAATCAGACGCTTCAAATTACGCTCAGGCAGAAACACTGATAAATGATGTTTTAGGTACATTTGGGACTATTGATATTCTGATCAATAATGCCGGAATCACCAAAGATACACTTATGCTGAGGATGACAGAAGAACAGTGGGATCTCGTCATGGATGTTAATCTTAAATCAGTATTTAATCTCACTAAACACGTGCTGAAACCTATGATGAAACAAAAATCCGGCTCAATCATCAATATGAGCTCGGTAGTTGGTGTTTTTGGTAACGCAGGTCAGGCCAACTATGCGGCTTCAAAAGCAGGCATCATTGGTTTTTCTAAGTCCATTGCCAAAGAAGTGGGTTCAAGAAATATTAGATGCAATGCCATAGCTCCTGGATTTATTGAAACTGACATGACACATGTACTTACAGATGATCAAAAGAAAGCGTTCATAAACAGTATACCATTAAAAAGATTAGGTGCGGGAGACGATGTCGCTAATGCATGTATATTTCTTGGTTCAGACATGTCAACCTACGTGTCAGGACAGGTAATCAGCGTGTGTGGGGCATTAAATACATAAAGTACTGATATTCCCCTTATTTTTTTTAAAGATTAAGAATATTTTGTCCAATAATTTTTGTGATCAACAATTTATTCTTACTTTTGCATTCCTTTTGAAAAAGGGATAAATTTAAAGTTAGATTTCAAAAAAGATAAAAGATCGTAAAATGAAAAAAGAAATCCATCCAAAAGATTATAGAATGGTTGTTTTTAAAGACATTTCAAATGATGAGATGTTTCTTACCCAATCATGCACAAAGTCTAGAGAGACGGTGATATTTAGTGACGGTAAAGAATATCCGCTTGTTAAAATGGAGATTTCCGCATATTCGCATCCTTTCTTTACAGGTAAATTAAAATTTGTGGATACTGCTGGAAGAATTGACAAATTCAATAAGAAATTTGCTAAATTTACCAATAAGTAATACTTCCAGAAATAATTTACAAAAGCCCTTACCAAAAATAAGGGCTTTTTTCGTTATAAATTTGTGACATTTTACAAAATCAAACGTTTATATCATTAGAGATTCTTAACTTTACTATGTCTATGCAAACAACCTTTCCTGATAATATTATCCTTTTTGGTGATGACCATTGGTTTGACATGTTACCGCTTACATTTACTAGGCCTATTTGTGAGTTACGAGTGGGTATACTGACCATCAGAGAGAAGTGGGAATTATTTCTGGACGGCAAAGGGAGTTTTATCACCCAGGATTATTTGGCTGAAAAATATCCCATTCATATTGAAAAAGATAACATTCTGATCAACAGTACGTTTTTGCCGGATAAACAATTGGTAAACTACATTAAACAACTCAAACTGAATGAAGCTATACTTCTAGATAATGAGCTGGTTGCAGCTAGACTTAGCGACGAACAATTTGAGTCACTCTCAGATGGAAACGATGCGCTTAAGAATCTTAAAGGTATTGATCTTACCAGAGAAGCTGGAATCCAGTTTAGCAGAATTATTAGGCCATACCATATTTTTGCTTTGAACGGCCAGGAAATACTTAGTGATTTTCAATTAATTACAAAAGATCGTGTCTCATCAGATATTTCTGACACCAATACTATCTATGGGAAATACCCTGTATTTCTTGAAGAAGGAGCAAAGATGGAATGCTGTATAATAAATACCCATAATGGCCCTGTGTATATCGGAAAAAATGCACTCCTCATGGAAGGTTGTATGATAAGAGGTGGTTTTGCTGCTTGCGAAGGTGCTGTAATAAAAATGGGCGCTAAAATTTATGGACCAACTACAGCAGGTCCTTTTTGTAGACTTGGTGGGGAAATTAATAATACTGTATTTTTGGCTAATTCTAATAAGAGCCATGATGGATATATGGGAAATAGTGTCATTGGAGAGTGGTGTAATATCGGCGCAGACACCAATACATCCAATCTTAAAAACAATTATCTACCTGTTAAAATCTGGTCCTATGTTCATGAGAGCTTTGAAGATACGGGCTTACAATTTTGTGGTCTCATTATGGGAGATCATTCCAAAACAGGCATTAATACCATGCTCAATACCGGTACAGTAATAGGCGTAGCGTCCAATATTTTTGGTGATGGATTCCCCCGTACTTTCATTCCTTCATTTTCATGGGGAGGCGCAGCCGGATTTACAAGCCACAAAATCAACAAAGCATTAGAGACGGCAGAAATCGTATTAAGCAGAAGAAATCAGGAGTTAACATCAGAAGACAAAAAAATTCTTGCGCATATATATCTGAATACTGCTGGCAGCAGGGTATAAAACGCTTTAAAATCATTCCATATGTTTTTTCCCATTGGTGATACTCAAGTACAGGGAGGCCACAGACCCATCATTAGCTACTTATTTATTGGTATTAATATTCTTGTTTTCTTACTTCAGATGTCCACTCCGGGGAATTTAATTTGTAAATTTTCAACCATTCCAATAGATATTATAAAAGGGGAAGGCTACTATACCTTACTCTCTAGTATATTTATGCATGGTAGTTGGATGCATTTGATTGGAAATATGCTGTTCCTCTGGGTTTTTGCGGATAACATTGAATCAAAAATAGGTAGTATAAAATTTCTCATCTTCTACCTGGCAGGTGGTTTTATGGCAAGTTTTACGCATATCTACTTCAGTACGCTAAGTTTGGAGATTAGCCAGATATCATGTATGCCTTGTTCAGATCTCAATCCATGTGCAGATGGTATGCATATTTCAACTGCGGTGATACCTTCATTAGGAGCCAGTGGAGCCATATCAGCTGTTATGGGTGCTTATCTTCTTATGTTTCCAAAATCACAGATAAAAGTTTTGGTACTGATTCTGTTCAGATCATTTTATGTTCCTGCCATACTTTTTTTAGGATTATGGTTTATACAACAGCTATTTTCTGGTATCGGCACCCTAGGCCCTGCTACTACCGTGGGTGACGGAGTTGCATGGTGGGCACATATTGGTGGTTTTATTTTTGGCCTGGCTTCTGGATTATATTTAAAGAAATTTGTAAAACAATCCTTAGATTATGATGAAACGCTTTATAATCCGGATTAGCCATCATATGATACTACGGATATCCGCCATTCGATTGCACCCTAGGATTAGGCGCCATAGGAAAACTAATGTCAATTATTCTTAAGTTGGCATTCTTTCCCATTTTATAAGTTCTTTTTGATACAAACTTATTTAGTATCCACCCAAGACCTACGGCCACTGCACCGATAGCAAAAGTTCCCCATGTAAACTCATAATCCCCGGCAATCTGTGCTACACCACCAAATAATAGCCATCCTGCCCCAAATCCTGAAAACAGCCGACCAAAAGCTCGGGCAGTAGTATTGCTCATCCTTAAATGAGTGATATCTTTCAAAGCAATCATGCCATCATCAAAAACCAATATATCATCTACCGGTATAATGGTTTCAATCGTTTTGGTTTGCCATTCCTTTGGATAATCTTTGGTCTTAAAAGTAATTATACTTCCCTCGCCAAACTTTATCGCCTCTATTTCCCTCAATATTTCCAATTGCAGTAGTTTTTGAGCCCCAGCTGAATGGCTAAGTATAGTCATCAATAATATCAATAAAAAAGGTCGAAATTCAGTCATAATATAAATTTAAGGATTGAAATATACATATTTTTATTAAAGGTTTTTCTTTTTCTAACTAGCACTTTTGCACAAAATTAATTGAAAAATAATAATATTATTATAATAAAAATAAAACACCTAAGGTTTAGAGATGATTGGACTATATTAAATATATTAAATATTTCAAAAAAATATTTCTACTTTCTTAAGTTTAAAAATCCACCAAAAAGGAGCGTAGCTCTGACATCTTTGTAATAAAAATTAACACCAGATTCTCAATGGGTGTAGCCCTGAAATCCAAAGATCATTGGTCTACGCCCCTTATAAACGTGATTTAGCATACTGTTTTACAAAGATTTCAGAATACGTCCCTCCCTATAAATTAAAATTACAAATCAAAGTCGGCAAATTTGAGATTTGATATCTAAAGAAACGGTAAGTTAACAAAGTAGTGCCTAAAAAATAAATGAAACGTAAAACATATCTGCATCTCATTAAAAATCGAGAGAATAACTTGAAAAATATTCATAATTAATCACAGGTTTCTAGCACCACAGCATAACCTTGACCAACACCAATACACATGGTTACTAATGCATACTTCTTTCTTTGCAACTGCAGCTCTAATGCCGCTGAAAGCAAAATCCTGGTCCCAGACATACCTAATGGGTGACCTAATGCTATTCCCCCTCCATTTGGATTAACCCTGGGATCATTGTCGTCCACATGCAAAAGTCGCAAACAAGCCAGCACCTGTACAGCAAAGGCCTCATTTATCTCGATCAAATCAATATCGCTAAGCTTCAGGCCCGCTTTTGCTAGTGCCTTTTTAGAAGCTTCTACAGGTCCGATACCCATTATTCGTGGCTCAACACCTATTACAGCTGAACTTACTATCCGCGCCAATGGTTTTAAGTTACTTCGCATCAGTCCTGAATAAGACGATACTAAAATTGCGGCTGCCCCATCATTTAGTCCGGAAGAATTGCCTGCCGTAACACTCCCCTCTTTTCTAAATGCTGGCTTTAATGTACTCAGTCTTTCTATACTGGTGTCCGGTTTTAAAAATTCATCCTGATCAAATATCAATGCCTGTTGTTTATGTCTTTGAATGGCCACAGGTACAATTTCTTTGGCAAATCTACCGCTACTCCTGGCAGCAAATGCCTTCTGTTGAGATGTAAAGGCAAATAAGTCCTGATCTTCTCTGGAAATATCGTACAAAATGGCAAGATTTTCAGCAGTCTCCCCCATGGCTTCTGTACCATACATCTGCTTTATCCCCGGATTTACGAATCTCCAACCAAAACTGGTATCAAATAACGAAGCATCATTTCCAAATGCGGCACTTGATTTAGACATCACCCAAGGCGCCCTTGTCATATGCTCAATACCACCGGCAATCACAAGTTCAGCATCATGACATAAGATAGCTCTTTGCGCGTGTATGACCGCAGACATACCTGATGCACATAGCCTGTTGACTGTTTCTCCCGGTACCGTGTAAGGTAAACCTGCCAACAGTAAAGCCATCCTGGCTACATTCCTATTGTCTTCCCCTGCCTGATTGGCACAGCCCAAAATTACTTCATCTATTAATTCAGGTGCCAGATCCAGATGGAAATCTATCAACGCTTTTATAGGGACAGCAGCTAAATCATCTGTACGAATAGAAGACAAAGCGCCCCTAATATTTCCTATAGCCGTCCTAAAGCCAGATACAATAAAAGCATCGTGTTTCATATCATATTATTAACAGTCCAAAAATAATAAAAATACCCATAATAAAAAAGCCCCCCTTCAATTACTTGAAGAGAGGCCATCCCAAAAACCGATTTATCGCTAACTCAGTTCCGAGTTATATCATTCATTCGATTACTCGACGATGATCATTTTCTTAGTAGCTGTGAAATCACCGCTTTCTAATGTATAGTAAAGAACACCAGTTGCTCCTAACTGCTCTCTAGTGAATATTTCACTGTTTAAGCCTTTAGCTGCATCAACGTTTCTTACTGTCACTAACTTACCAGTAACGTCATATACACTGATAGTTGCTTTTGCAGATGTTGGCATCACAAAGCTAACTGAAGTCTGACCTCTGAATGGGTTAGGCTCGTTTTGGAACAATTCGATATTTGCTACCGGTGCTGTTCTTACGTCCAAGCTTACTTTTCCAACTGTCAAGTCACTTGTATATGATTCTGCTGCAGTTACTGATGAATTCAATGAAATCATTTCACTTACGTTTACAGCTTTGTCAGCCTTAACAACAAGTGTGAACAATACATCACTTTCATTTGCACTTACAGCTTCATTTGATGAGTAACTCATAGTAACTACATCATTTGCGATAACTCCAATGTTACCTGCATTTACATCCAATGTACCTGCATTAACACCTACAAAGCTTGCACCTTTAAGGTTCATGGTAAACTGATAACCAGCTACATCACTGAAGTTAGATGAAGTTACAGGTATTTCTACCACTTCACCAGCAGCTACTGATTGGTCAGCAACAACCATTACAACAGTATTGTTGCTTCTAGCTTCAACCGCAGGGTTAGCCACGTTTGTATTTACGTTACCGTTTACATCACCTATCTTAACTGCAACGAAGTCTTGGTTGTTAACTGGTCCGCTGATGTCATTGATAAGGATACTTTCAACAAATGGGAACGGATTGTTCACATCCATTGTCTGCGTAGTCACAGGGAATCTCCAGCTTTCATTTTTAGGAAGCTCATTGGTGATACCAAGGATCAACTTTCTCAGATCAGTTAAGTCTGATGCAGTGATCTTGCCATCATTGTTAGCATCTGCTGCTATCAATTTGTATGGGCTATCCAATTTTTGAATGGCTAAAATATGTCTCTGAATCAATACAAGGTCAAGCGTACTTACACCATTGATGTAATCACCACCTTTGCTTGCAGTAACTTCATAATCCAAACCAAGTATAACATTCATTTCAAATGTACCATTAGACGGAGTAGTTACAGTCTTAGGATATTCAATAATGTTAGCATCGATCGTCACTGCAACATTGTTTACAGTTTGATTAGCTGCTGTTTTTACATTACCTGCAATTCTTGCACCACCAGGTGTAGGGCAACCGTTACCATTACATACGAGGTGAAGCGCAACCCAACAGAAGTCACGGTTGAATTTCTTATCCCATACAGTCATTCTTACGTCTACAGTATTTGAAGCAGTACCATTAAGTGAAGCACTTGTCCACACTTTTGCAGAACTCTTAGCTGCAGGTAACCATCTTTGAAGTTCACCATTCAGGTATCTTCCTTTTGCTGTATTGTTAGTAATCAAGTAAGCTTTTCTACCAGTTGCTGTCAACTCGAAGTAATGCTCAACATCGATATTTACCAATTGATTACTTATGATAGTATCATTAACTTGTGGATACCAGTTTTCAAAAGTAAACAATAAGTCTTCCTGTGGCGTACAAGGCCAGTTAACGTCACCGTCAAATGATCCTTTGTCAAAGTCTCTAGCCCATAATTCTACCATTGGTAAAGAACCTGTTGGACTTCCTGCAGGAACTTCCATCAATGCAGTACTCAAAGAAACGCAGTAAGGGGTAGGTGGTTTCTTATCTACAACCATGAAGTTTTCATGACATGATGCAAAGTTGTGACATCCGTCAGTCACTTTCCATACGATCTTATGATTAGACATTTTACCTTCAATGATCTCAGTGTCAGGTAACTTCACAGTTACTTTTGCACCATTTGCTGTAGGAGCAACATAGATTACTCTTATCGGAAGACCGTTGATTATTCTTACCGCATTTGTTCCAGGTAATTCAAATGAACTGAATAAGTAGTCATTTGTTCCATCCGCCCAAAGGTCGATGTACACTTCCCACTTAATCCAACCAGTGTTTATACAACCACCTTCATCATTCGCAGTCTTACTGAAGCTAAGTCCTCTTAACTTACAGTCAGCACCTTGTGCATACATGGTATCTCTACACTCAATAACAGGCGCTTTAGTATCCTCACGTATAAAGTATTTGAAGTATGGTCCTCTCTCCTCATTATCACACCAGTTGACCAATTTGTATTCTACTTTCCACTTCTTACATACTCCGTCTTCAAAGTCAAACAACCATACTTTGTTGCTAACTCCGATGACATCACATGGACCAGCTACCCAGCTAGGCTCAAATTGAGCTATCTGTGCTGCAGTAGGACCATCACATGATGTGATTTTTTCTATCAAATCTGGATTTTTAGGTGTAACAATCCAAGCTCTGTCCAATACACTTTCATTTACTCTGATATTCTGCACACAAGTTCTTGTGTTACCTTTCTCACGAATAATGAAAGTTCGTCTTATCCATCCTTGCTTACACTGATTCAATTCCAATCTATCCCAGAAAGATATCGCAGGATTAGTACATGCTCCATATGCTTCAGGTAAACCTGTTTTAAAGAAGTCTTTACCAGCTACCGGAATAGCAGATGATAATGCTTGTCCAGGTGTTCCAGTCTGAGGATTGGTGTCAATTGCCCAGTCACAGAAGATAGTTGCATCAGCAGGACATAAAATTACCGGTGGTACTTTACATTCTACTCTTACATCTGCCCATGTTTCATTCCAGTTGTCACCAGCGTCTCCGATGATACCATTTTTGTTACCATCATCCCATACTCTCATGATTACCTGATGGATACCAAAAGCAACGCCATTAGCATCTGTATCATTAAGGTCATCACAACAGAATTTAACAAACTGACCACCGTCTGTATCATTTGCATTATACATAGGAGATACAGGATTGTTTAATCCAGGAAGATTTCTGAAAGTACCATTGTTGTTGTGTGCAGGAGTACCAAGACCCCAATTTCCACATGATGGTGGCGTACCAGGTCTTCTTAATTCCAAGAACACTGGGCTACAGTTGTCATGCGAACCATTATCCACACTTCCAACGAATAACTTAGCCTGTGCATCAGGGATTGTATCAAATCCAACGTTGAATCCCGGTGTAAGACCGATTACGATATTCTGCTTAGCTACAGGAGTTGGCGGAGTTTTGTCCTTCACCGTTACAGTGATGATATGGAAATCAGATTCATTACCACAACAGTCCACTGCTGTATATTTGAATTCATACTCTCCACATGGAATACCAAATGCTCTCCACTGATTACCTACTTTCACCACAGTAATACCAGGTGTAGCAGATTTAACAGTGTAAGTAGGTGCTATATCACAATTGTCATGTAGCTCCCATACCGGAGGCAATACGATATCAGCTGTACAATCCCAAGGACGTGTACTTACGATAGTATCTTTAACAAAAAATGTTGGTGCTTCTGTATCTACTGCTTTGATCACCTGAGTACACTCAGATACAGTACCTTCACACCAGTCAAGGATAGTCCATGTTCTGATCACTTTTTTATTGCCATGGCAATGAGGACCACAAGCATCTATTTCGATGTCGCTGTATGTTGTATAATAGTTACAAACACCATTTATATTGGTAGCTATTGCTCCTACTCTGAAGTAAGGATATGCAGCTCTTATACCCAATCCTGGTGTTGCAGCAATAGCGGCAGGAGTAGTAAGGTCTTTGCAAGACAACAATACCAATGGATCAGGGCAGAACCAAGGAATGTCTGTAATTACTCTGATTATTTGCTCACATGCAGCCGTATTTCCGCTCATGTCTGTTACTACCCACTTTCTTAGGATAAATCCTTCATCTGAACAATCATCTAAGAATTTGTGTGTAGAGAATACATATGCTGAGGAAGGAAGCGGTCCACAATTGTCTACTGCAACTGGTCTGAACTGTACGTTCTGATTGGTCTGCGCAATAAATGCATTTACTTGATAACAGAAGATCTGTTGGTTAACACAAGTAATGGTTGGAGCCAATTTGTCTTCCACTAATACTTTACCCCAACAAGGTGAATTGAATCCAGCTACTTGAGCTCCATTTTTAGTTACTCGATAATCGTACAAACCTTTACCGTCTGCAATGTTACCATTGGCTTGGTTTCCGTCCAAAACTACTACTGTAAAGTCAGCAGGAGTAAGACATCCCCAGTTACCATTCAATACCATCTCAGGAGTAATAGCTACTCTACATGAGTTAGGTGTACCGTCCATGCTTACATTGATCTGACCTACACAAGCAAGACTTGTCGCAGGAGCAGGAGCTTTAGTAATGATGATCTGGAATGTTTCTATAGTAACATTACCTGCTGCATCAGTAGCAGTCAATGTCACTGTATAAGTACCAGGAGTCAAAGGACTAGTAGTATAAGTATTTCCTACCACAGGTACATTTACACCATTGATCTGTACTGTCCATGCAGTCACACCACAATTGTCATGTGCAGAAGCCTGAAAAGTTACAGTGGTCGTGTTTGGACCACATGGATCAAGTGCAATGATAATAGGCTGTGAAGGATGTACTATCACCGGCTTGAATAAATCCGGCTGAGCATTTACCTGTATTAATGCATCAGCATTTCTGACTGCTCCCTGAGCATCCAGATATCTAGCTGTAAGCAAAGCACCATTTTGTGCCGCAGTTAAGACTATTGTAAATTCAAAATAACCGGCAGGAGCATTAGTAAATGAAGGTGTAATAGCAACACCTCCCAAAGTGAACGTAGCTCTTGCAGGTACTATAGGATTATCACAATCATCAAAGATGTGAATAGAAAATGTAGTAACTACTGAAGTCTGACACTGAGGTATCGTCACATTTACTGATGGCATTACGATATCAGCAGGCTGATTTCCAGGTCTGATAACCGAAATAGTCGGGTTAGCAGTTATTCCTTGATACGTTATCAATGGGAAAAATATAGAGGTTCCAGGTGTAGTAGGGAATCCTGTTACATTGAAGGCAACTTCAAAATAAACTGCATTACAAGGTAAAGCATTACATCCTACTGCATCAACAAAGAAGAATGGCAATCCACCTGGTCCACCAAACACAAGACCTAATATATTAATAGTAACCGCATTAACATCTATTGGTGCACAATCATCTGTTACGGTAAAACTGTATACAAATCCACCACCTAAAAGTCCACATGGCGTAAGTGTTATTGTTTCTGCATTTGCCTGAATCACAGGAGGCATATTAGCAGCAGCCAATTGCACATTAATGATCTGATCGATAAATCCCGTATTTCCAAATGCATCTGTATAAAAAGCACTCACTAGGTAGGTACCTGCAGCAGGGAAAGTTACAACATATTCTCTGTAATTGTTACCAGTGAAACCAAGAACACCAGTAGCTCCACCGAAGCTTACCGTAAGGTTATTAAAGTTTACTGCATTCTGATCACATAGATCATCGACTTGGAAAGTAAGTATGCCAGTCACAGATGTCGCACATACTGGAATAGTAAACTGAGAGTTACCAAGAATAGTAACTACAGGATCTACATTGTCAGGAACAGTCATGATCAACTGAAGTCCTGCAGCACCATTGGCAACATTGCCTGATGCATCACGACCCTGAATGTTGACCGTACTAGTACCTGTACTCCAATGTACATCTACCAAGTTAAATCCGAATCCATCCGGAGTAGT
>JBBRVQ010000003.1:0-122974 GCA_038246735.1 Chitinophagales bacterium | reverse complement strand
ATCAGTCGCAAACTGATTTAGTGATGAAACCGAGCTTTGCTCGGATGGGTGGATATTTTAGCTTTGAACTGTGGACGCCGTGCCACAGCGTCTAAGAAATCTTATATATGATCAATATACAGCGAGGCTTTTTAACGCAGAGATATACTAAAAGAGCCACAAATTATTTAATTATTTTTCTGGAAATAGCACTAGATATATCGAAATTTAAAATTTCTTTGGAATCATCTTGATACGGGATGAAAGACAAGACTTGTTGGCCGGTTATATCAAATATAAAAACAGTCTGTATATTTGTCGCATTATTGATGTTTAATAAATTGCTAGTCGTATTTGGGTATAGACTCAGCGGCGGCGAGTGTTGATCTACTGATTTTGATAGTGATTCTTCCGTGTAAATAAAGAAATTATAATCAGTACCTGCGTACAATCTATTTTGATCATCTTTGCACATCATAATCACTGCATCTTGTCCAGAACCATAATAAAAATTTGACCAAGACGTACCTCCATCTGTACTTTTATAAATGACTGTCGAATCAGTAACATTATTTATTTCGAGTCTGCCACCGATATAGATATCTTTACCTATCATAAGTGAAGATACTAAATAATTGCCTTCCTGAAAAGCTTTTTTACGCCATATTTGACCCAGATCATCGCTAAAAAACAAAGACCAAATATTGCCTACAGCCCTGATTTTATTTCCACCAAGGTATTGAATACCTGATATTGCAGCATCAATGCCATTGGTGTTGAATTTCCATGTTTTACCTTGGTCATGAGCAATAGCAAAGCCTCCCGAAAGAAATTTTTTTTCAAGTCCAATGATATCAGTATCATCATTAATAAAAATCATGTCCGTCATGCCCATTTCAAGTGGAAAAATGATCACCCTCCAAGTATTGCTTGTGGTAATATCATCATTTACATGTAAGTACTGATTGCCGCTTCCTACATATACTTTGTTTTTGTGTCGTCGTATAAAAGTAAGACCATCTGGATTGCATATAAAATTTTCTACTATCTTTCAATTCTCTAGATTTACTTTCTCTAAACAGCCTTCGAAGGTAGTAGAATTATAAACTTAAGAGTAGCAAGTTTTGTCATCTATCAGCAGATAATCATAGATAGAAGTATTGCTGCCACATATCAGACGTATGGATTGATTGCACTGGATAATATTTACATCTACAAAGAATAGTGAATCTTCTAGATCATAGGTTATGAAAGGAGTTGAATATTTCATATTAGTTATATCATATCCATTTAGCCCATCACAAACATGAAATGTTTGGCTCGAAAGTACACTCCAGAAGAATAGAAATAAAACTAATAATCGATTTTTTATTTACTAATTATTTAACATTTTTATCTTACCACTTTAATCAAACCAATACATAACAAATTATGTGGCGCATTGGAAAATGGATTGACACCCAGAGTATCTACATCAAAACAATACTGGAACGACTGATTCTGCCCACAATTTACTTCTTATCAGAATTTATTTTGCTTAGGCTGTGGTTAAGAATTAGAAAGGAGGTTTTCAGGGTATTCCTAAAAACCTCCTACTACTCCTATCTATTTCTATTTTATATTTAAGGCTTCACTTCCTTAAATGCTTTTTCAAAATCTCCGGCTTTGACATATATCATCTTTTCAGGGTCCATATACTTTGCCATGACTTTATTGATATCAGCTACACTTAGTTTCATAATCTTTTCTTCCAGCACTTTGTCCCACATCATGTCGCGATCCAATCTCATATTATTGGCCAGCTTGCCAAGAAGTGCTCTGTCTTGAGCTCTATTGACAACCTGTCCCTGAATCCATCCAGACCTGGCTGCATCCAGTTCTTCTTTGGTAAATCCTTCATTTCTTACTTTCAGGATCTCTTCTTTAAATGCTTTCTGAACTTTATCTCTATTTTCAGGTGCATAGATAGCATATGCTCCCAAATTGCCTGAATCGTCCTGACTGCTGGCCTGAAACCAAGATCCCACGCCATAACTTAGACCTTCTTTCTGTCGTATTCTGGTGGCAAGTCTCGAATTTAAAAATCCGCCACCCAGCATAAAATTACCTATGACCATAGCAGCATAATCAGGGTGACTATCATTGATCTGTAGGGGAAGCGATGCAAAAAACATGGCATTGGCTTTGTCAGGGGTATTGATATTTTCATCCACAGGCTTGATTGGCATATATGGATCAGTAATCCGCTCATATTTTGAAGGTGATTTCCAGTTTCCAAAATATTTTGTCAACTTTTGATTTGTCTTCTCTTTATCAAAATCACCTACGACTGTTGCAGTTGCCTCACTGGCCCCATAATTTTCTTTATAAAATTTTTTTACATCTTCAAGTGTTGCCCCCTCAAGCGCCTCTATTTCTTCCTTCATAGTCATTACATATCTTACATCACTTTTTGGATAAGGATTGGTAATGACATTCAGTCTGTTATTTGCGATTGATCCGGGATCAGACAATTGCTCTTCCATGCCTGCAATCTGCTCATTTTTAAGTTTATCAAACTCTTCTTGACTAAAAGCAGGATTAAGTGCCATTTCACCTACCAGATCCAACACCTGATCTAGGTTTTCATTGGTAGTTTCGATATTGAAAGTCAGGCTGGATTGGCCACCGAATACGCCTACTCTTGCTTTTATAGCATCCAATTTATCCTGAATAGCTTGTCTCGACATAGACTTAGTTCCTTTGTCCAGCATAGATGCTGTGAGCTGAGCTACAGACGATTTGCCAAGTAATGAAGTTGGTGTTCCGTAGCGCAATGTGATATTTGCATTTACTCCATCCCCTCTGTTTTGCTTAGAAAGCAGCGCATATTCCAATCCTGATTTTTCTTTTCCTTTAATGGTTCTTTTCTCGATATTCTCAAAAGAAGGATCAAATTCTTCGCCCTGAGCAATCAGTTCCTTTCCTTTGTATGTGGAAACAAGACTGACTACATCAGGAGCTGAAGGCACTTCGACCCTGTCAGGTTTTTCTTCAGGAATGAATATGCCTATGGTTCTGTTGGATGGTTTGAAATAACTAGATGCTGCATTAACGACATCATCCAAAGTTACTTTTTCTACTGCATCCCTGTATAGAAAATATAATCGCCAGTCACCCTGAGCTATATATTCACTGATATTCATACCCACTCTGTCCGATGCATTAAACCCCAGTTCCCACTGTTTAAGAATTCTTCCTTTCGCTCTTTCTAACTCTTCTTTGGTAGGCTGATTTATTTTCAGACTATCTAAAGTGGCCAGCATAATAGCCTTGGCTTCTTCCAGATTGTCTTCTTTTCTCAATGTAGCATTGATATAAATAAAACCTGATTCTTTAAGGCTTGGGGCAAAACTCCAGATATAAGATGCTTTTTTTGTTTCCACCATTGATTTATATAATCTTCCTGAAGGTTCATTACTTATGATTTCATCAATAACGGCAATAGCAGCATAATCCTTGTGAGATCCGGGAGCAGTATGGTAACTACAACTTACAACCTGAACGTCTCCTGTCCTTTTTAATGTCACTTGTCTCTCCCCATCCTGTACTGGTTCTTTGGTGTAAGTGATTTCTAATTTTCTGTCAGGTCTTGGTATTGGTGAATAGTATTCATCAATTAATTTTAATATTTTAGCAGTATCAAACTTTCCTGTGACGGTGAGAATTGCATTATCGGGTTGATAATATTTTCTGTAAAAAGCCTGTAGTCTTTCTATGGGAACATTTTCAATATCTGCTCTCGCTCCGATAGTACTGTTACCATAATTGTGCCACAAATATGCTGTACTAAGCACTCTCTCCATCAATACCCCGGAAGGATCATTTTCACCGCTTTCAAACTCATTTCTAACTACTGAAAACTCGCTGTCAAGGTCTTTTTTGGCAATGTATGAGTTTATCATTCGATCCGCTTCCAGATCAAGCGCCCATTTAAGATTTTCTTCTGTGGCATTGAATGTTTCAAAATAGTTGGTCCGGTCATACCAAGTAGTACCGTTTGGTCTTGCCCCATGTTCTGTGAGTTCTTGTGGAATATTAGGATGTTTTGGTGTACCTTTAAATACTAAATGTTCCAGTAAGTGGGCCATTCCTGTTTCGCCGTACCCTTCATGCCTTGAACCGACCATATAGGTAATATTTACGGTAATGGTAGGTTTTGACAGATCAGGAAATAATAATACTTTGAGTCCGTTTTTGAGTTGGTACTCAGTGATTCCTTCTACTGAAGCGCCTTTAGTGATGCCTGTCGGAATATCCTTTTGCGCAAAAACGGACAAATTGATACACAGCAATAAGAACAAAATGTTACTAAATTTTTGATTTTGCATAGCTTAAAACTATTTTTGATGATTTGAAAAAAATTACAACCAAATATAACTCTAATTTGAATGAAAATATTTTTAAGATTGAGATTATTCTATCCGAATGGTTATAGAAATAGACAAAGTACTATATTTTTTATGATTTCCACCAATTAGATTTGAATTGATTTGGAAAATTGAACTACACTGTGAAAATAAACTTTGGCTTTTGAATGACAAAAATGTCTTGAAACTAAATCACAAAATACGAATAAATTTGTAAATCCTACATCAGAAATTATTTCATATTCACTTAAATCTATTTTATATACAAATGCACTAATATTGCGTTATCTTTGGGTAAAATATTTAAATACATTTTATGAAAAACCTGACCTTTATTCTATCTGTATTATTATTAATCACATTTTCCTGCAAATCAAAAAAAGATTCATCTGTTTTGCTGGATGTAGCTAAAGATCAGGCATTGCTTGATGAATATTTCATGGCAGCAACGGTGGGAGTAATATCAGCCTCAGATGAGCTAAAATTTGTGCTGAAAGAACCTCTATCCGATACTGTTTCTGATGATGTCTTAAAAAATGTAGTATCGCTCAGTCCCTCAGTTTCAGGAAAAGTAACTCTTTCCAACAATACCATCATCACGTTTACACCCAATGAACCCTTACAATCTGACCAGACTTATACCGTAAATCTTGACTTGAAAGCTCTGGACAGTAAAAGGTTTGATAAAAATATAGAATATCAGATTAAAACCTTTGCTCAGGATATGAAAGTTGAGCGCGAAGGTCTCATCATCAATGACGATGCTTCTATTTCCATTATACTTGGCGTGAAGACAGCAGATAAAGTCTCTGTAGACAAACTCAAATCCTGTTTTACCAGTGATGCTTCGTCCATAGAAATCATGGAAAGAAATCCTATGGATTACGAAGTAGAATTTAGATTTGCAGGTGGAATGAAAAAAACATCAGCGATAACTTATGATGGCAAAAATATCGGTTGTGTTGCCGCTGGAAATATTGAGTTATTCGATCTGAATGCCAAAGAATTTGGTGTGGTCTACACGCACCACAATACATCAGATAAATCATTCAATATCTACTTTTCACAGCGACTCAATAAACAAATGGACCTTACCGGATTGCTGAAAGTACAGAATGAAAACGGTTCCTACACAATTAAAAATAACGTCCTAAAAGTTTTTCTCGGTGAAATAAAAAATCAGAATGTTGTTAAAATAACTTTGGACAAAGGCATCCGGTCTGAAGAAGGAAAAAATCTACTTTCAGATTTTACATTTGATATCAATTTGCAGGTAGACAATCCTGATGCACAATTTGTTAGTGATGGCAATTATTTTCCATCTGAAGGCGATTTTAAAATCCCTGTAAAAACCCGTGCATTGGATGCGCTCAGAATTGTAGTCATTGAAATAAAACAAGAAAACGTCATGCATTATCTGGCTTGGCAGTCGCTGACTTATGCTGATTATTACAACATTCGTATGTATGGCAAGCCAGTCTACGATCAGATAGTTCCTCTTCGTCAGGGTATCAGTGATAATGAAGGATGGACTGTACATGGCATTGATCTTACAGCAAGAATCAATAAAAATCCTGGTAGTATCTACCATATCAGTATGGAGTTTTCTCCTGACAATACTTCTCTTTCCTGTAAAAAGGGGCTTAAAAAATATAAAATAAACTCAAAGATACCGAACATTGATTTTTTTACTATCCGGGACAATTATTACAACGATTACTATAACTATTACGAAGATTATAATTGGGAAGAAAATAATGATCCATGCAAGCTGGCGTATTATGTCAATAGGCAACCCGTCCATAAACTCTTTTTATGTTCTGATTATTCTGTAATTACAAAAAAAGCGGGAAAAAATTACAATATAGCCTTAACAAAACTTATGGATCTGAGCGCAGTGTCTGATGCAGATATCACCTTATACAATATGCAGGCTGAAAAAATAGCCAACATGCGTACATCAGGAGATGGCTTTGTCAAGTTTGAAAACATCAGAGAAGATGCTGCGGTACTAAAAGTAGAAAAAGGTAAACAAGTCACTTATCTTGCCCTCGACCCAAACCAAAGCAATTCGCTCACGGATTTTGATATTTCGGGAGAGCGATCCGAAACGGATACGGAATTTTTTGCCTATGCGGATAGAGATATTTGGCGTCCGGGTGATAGTATTTATGTAGATCTGATGATTAATAAAGCAGACTCAGATCTCCCTAAAGGTATGCCACTCGTCATGTCGTTTTACAACGTGGACAATATGATCGTCGACGAGCAGATACAACAGATTGATCTTGAAAACAAACAGATTTACAGCTTCAAAATGGTCACACCTTCCAATGCCAAGACAGGACTTTACAGATGCATGTTTCAGGTGGGACCAAAATCAATCCGGAAAAACATAAGAATTGAAACGATAAAACCAAATACGGCTGAAGTAATCTATACTTTTGACAAGATGATAAATAATACTATTTTCAGTGATAAAATATCCGGTTCAGTTCAGGCAAAATATCTGACAGGATTTGAAGTTGGAAATGCAAAAATAAAGGCGGCAGCCAGAGGTAGAAAAATCAGCACACCTTTTCCTGAGTTCAAAGATTATTATTTTGACGTATATGATCTACCAACCTCTGATAATAATTTTGAGGTCCTTGACGCATCGACCAATGCCAAAGGTTTTGCAGCTTTTAACGGTAATCAAGAGTTAAAATACTTTAATACACCGATCAATGTGTCCATTGAGACGGAGACTATCCTCCCTGGTGGCGGCACCAATAAAGAAGGTAAAACGGTCATGGTTTCTCCTTTTGAATCTTATATCGGTGCCTTCCGAAAAGAAGGATCGGGTTGGAATGGCAATCACACTTTTAGTGAAAATATTGACGTATCTGTGGTCAACCTGACCAATAAAGGTAAATTAAATGCAACAAAAAATTCAGTTTCTTATATCTTAAGGCAGCATATAGATTCTTGGTGGGTGGATAAATACCGTCTCCGTTCTTCTGGCAATTTTGTCAACGCTGACTTCTGGAAAGATGTCGACAACGGCAATATAAATATCACGGGGAAAGGAAAAATATCCTTTCCCAAGGGAAAACTTGGTAAAGGAGCTTACAAACTAACCATGACGGATGAAACGTCCGGTCATATGACACAGGTATATTTTACAGTTTATGATGGCATCGAAAGTATACCCGGATCACAACCATATATAGTGGAATTTCAAACTGATAAAGACGCTTACAAAACAGGTGAGCCAGTCAAGGTTATGCTTCCGGACATTGATGGAGCTAAAGCATTGATCAGTATAGAGCGCGGAAACCGTGTTATTGAACAGAAATGGTTCAACATGACATCATCCAATAATGTAGTTACACTGCCAACCGGCGACAACTGGTCTCCCAATGTATATATACACGTCACCATCATGCAAAAATACAAACAGGAAAACAATGATCTGCCTTTAAGAATGTATGGTATAAAACATGTAAAAATGGATGGGACATTCAGCCAGCTTAAACCTCTGGCTACCATACCTGAAAAGTTGGAATCCAATAAGTCGTATACATTTACAGTATCTGAAAGTGAAGGCAGACCTTTGGAATATACTTTGGCTATAGTAGATGAAGGATTGCTCAATCTGACTGGATTTGCCACACCAGACCCAGCCAAACATTTTAATGGCAAGTTTCCGTTACTTGTAAAAACATGGGATATTTACCAATATCTGATCAATTACTTCAAAGGTAAATTTGCGGGGATAATTTCTATTGGAGGTGATGATGCATACAATCCTGACGCCATTGCAGAGATCAATCGATTCAAACCGGTATCTATACATCAGGGGCCATTTAAACTAACCAAAGCTGGTAAAAATACACATACGATTGCTATTCCAAATTATATAGGCAAAGTAAGACTAATGATAGTTGCATGTAATACTGGTAATTTTGGTAAACTAGAAAAATTTATACCTGTCAAAAATCCATTGATGGTGCAAACGCAATTTCCACGTACACTCAATGTGACAGACAAACTTCAATTGCCTGTAACCATACTCAGGGATGATGCCTCTATCAGTACAGCTACCCTTACTGTAAAAGCAGATGCAAGTTTGGTAAAAGGATTTTCAGCTTCCAAAACGCTTACATTTAATGGTAAAAATCAATTGGCTCATACCTACGACATCGAAGTAATGAATAAGTCCGGTGCACTAAATGTGGAAACAGGCATCAGTGGCGGAGGCAAGAGCATGAAGGAAGTCACCAATATATTCATCAATTATCCAAATTCATTTGAATCATCCATCAGTAAAAATATCATAGAGCCAGAAGCCAAACTCAGTTATACCATCAAACCAAAAGGATACAGTGAAGTTTTTACCTCGAAAATCATGGTGAGTGGCCTTAAAGTACCGAACTTCACCCAATATGCAGAAGATTTGATAGATTTTCCATATGGCTGTCTGGAACAGACCACTTCCGCCGGATTCAGTCAGCTTTATCTGGACAAAATCATCCAACTGGACCCAAGTGAAAACAAGATACGTATGGAAAATCTTCAGGCATCCATCAATAAAATATCGAGATTTCAGCAGTCATCGGGCAAATTCAATTATTGGGATGGTTCTTATTATCACACTTGGTCAGACATTTATGCCGGTAATTTCATGATAGAAATGAAACGACTCAACTATCTGCCAAGTACCTCTGATATGTTGGATCGATGGTTGAATGCTCACGTCAGTACAGCCAACAACTGGGCACTCGCAGAAGTAACCAATGAATATATATACGAAAGCGAATCTCTAGCTCAGGCCTTCAGGCTTTTTGTTTTGGCCAAAGGTGGCAAACCAGCCAAATCAGCAATGAACAGATTTGTAACCTCCAGTAAATCCATGAATCCATTGACATGGTGGCTTATTGCGGGTAGTTTTCAACTCAGCGGTTACGACTCGAAAGCCAAAGAATTTGTATCTAAAGCAGAAGGACTCCAAAAAAATTATAGTGAAAACAGGAGTTATGAAAGTTTTGGTGATAAAGGAAGAGATTGGGCTATTATTGTAGAAATACTAAGTTACATAGAAACAGATAAAAATAAACTAGAGAATTATTATGACCAAATGGTAGAAACGCTCAATAGTATGTCATGGGCAAGTACACAAACCAAAGGATTTGCATTCATAGCTTCCTATAAATATTTTGGAAAGTCACTCCAGATCGCAGGTAAAGTAGATTATACCATATCTGGTCTTGCCGGGGCTGTGAAAAATTATCAGCATTCGGCGTATGAGCCTCGACTTATCAAAATAGAAAAATCGTCTTTTGACAAACCGATTACCATCCAAAACAAAGGTAAAGGTAAACTATATGTGTATCAGACAGACCGATATATTGACGACAATCTTAATAAAGAATCAGCATCTTCCAATTTAGGTATTAAAGTGGATTATTATAATGCTACTAAAAAACAAGCAGGCATAGCAGGTATGAGACTTGGCGATGATATCATCATCAATGTCACTGTAAGCAATCCATCAGCGCTTGAAGTCAGTGACCTTGCATTAAACCTAAAAATGCCCGCTGGATGGGAACTTATAAACCCACGCCTTTATGAAACGGAGAGCAATAAAAATAAAAATAATTTTGTCTATCAGGACTTCAAAGATGACAGAGTGTATACTTTTTTTAATCTGCGTGCTGGAGGCAATGAGTCTTATTCTTTTAAAGCCAAAGCAGCATTTACCGGAGATTTTTATATGCCGGCGGTGAGTTGTGAACATATGTACAAAGGAACAGTATATGCCAGAACGGATAGTAAGAGAGTGGGTGTAGGGAAGTAAAAATTAAATAATATGCAACTATTATTTAGTTGCATTTGTTAAAATATATGTAGATTACTTTGCAGAATATTTCATTTTTGCAACTCTATATCTTTACATTGTAGCCGATTCATAAATGAGCCAATTTGATAAATTTCTCAGTAAGTTGTTAAATGCTGATGCTGTTTTAACATTTATTGAACTTGAATATATTTTATCAAAATTAGGTTATTCAGAAAAGAAGAAAGGTAAAATTTCCGGCTCAAGAAAAGCTTATATCAACAATAAAAGTAATCACATTATATTATTACACCGCCCACACCCAAGAAATGGATTAAAAAAATATGTTAAGCAATATATTATTGATGAATTAAAAAAAATGGGTTTAGTATGACTAATAAAATAACATATAAGGAGTTTATAGGTACAGTATCTTTTGCATCCGAAGATGAAGTCTTTTATGGTAAAATCGAAGGTATTAATGACTTGGTTACTTTTGAAGGTAGCTCTGTTGTGGATTTGAAAAATGCCTTTCAAGAATCTGTGGATGAATACATTGAATTATGTAAAGAATTGGGGAAAGACGTAAGTCGCTCTTTTAAAGGTTCCTTCAATGTAAGAGTAAAGACTGAATTACATGCAAGAGCCTATCAAAATGCCCTAATACATGGTAAGACACTGAACCAATTCATTCAGGAAGCTATTGAATTAAAATTAAATACTGTCAATTAGATGTATTGCATTTTTAAGGAGATAGATTGAAACACACGATCACAAAACCCCAAAAATATATTTTTGGGATTGCTACCCTAATATTACTTCTCTGGGTCTTTATTCCATTGCCCAATATCAAACCTTCCTACAGCAAAGTATTATATAGTAAAGAAGGCATTTTGCTTTCTGCCACCATTTCCGATGAACAACAATGGTGTTTTCCGATGGATGAAGACATACCTGAAAAACTGAAAGTCAGTATTATCACTTACGAAGATGAGTATTTTGCGTTTCATCCCGGTGTAAATCCGGTGGCGATTTTAAAGGCTTTGGTGGTCAATGTAAGGTCAGGCAAAACCAAACGTGGAGCCAGCACCATTCCCATGCAGGTGATGCGTATGAAAAATAAACATGCTTCGCGCAACTGGTACAACAAAATCAAAGAAACGCTTGGTGCTATAAAGTACAGCCTGATCACGAGAGATAAAACTATACTTAGAGAATGGTGTGAGATTGCCCCTTTTGGTGGAAATACAATTGGCATTAAAGCGGCATCGTTGCGATATTTCGGTCGGTCTGTAGATAAATTATCCTGGTCAGAATATGCCTTACTCGCCGTCATGCCCAATGGTCCCTCTACCGCCAACATCACAAAAAACCGACAAAAGCTTCAGCAAAAAAGAGATTTTCTGCTCAGAAAACTGCACCACAAAGGATATTTTGACAAGTCAGAACTCGAACTATATCTGGATGAAGAGCTGCCGGTAGAGACAAAAGCCATTCCACAATATGCTTATCATGCGCTTCTTTTTTTATCAAAACAATTTCCTGATAAAAATATATTTCGTTCTACCATACCGTATGACATTCAGATAAGGATACAGGAACTTTTAGACAGAGAATCAACATTCCTTAAGATGGACGATATCAGAAATATTGCCGCTGTAGTGCTGGATATTACGACCAATCAACTGGTAGCTTATCAAGGTAATGTCAAATCAGGGGATGGAAAATTTTCTTACGTCGATGTAGCTCAATCACCAAGGAGTTATGGTAGTTTGTTAAAACCACTTCTATATGCACATACGCTGGAAACCGCACAACTACTTCCCAATGAAATGGTCGCAGATATTCCAACTTCAATAGGTGACTTTCAGCCCGAAAATTTTGATAAAAAATATCGCGGTGCAGTACCCTTCGAGGAAGTACTGATACAGTCGCTCAATGTACCATCGGTCAGAGTGTTGAATTCTGTGGGATTGCAAAGCTTTTATGATCTAATAAAAAGGCTTGATATTTCTTATCTAAACAAAGGCGTAAATCATTATGGGCTAAGCATCATCCTTGGCGGCGGCGAATCTACTCTCTGGGATTTAAGCAGGATTTATAAAGGCTTTGCTCAAAATTATGTTGGACATCCTGACCCATTCAGACAGATCCAATCTTTGACCGATGTACAGGTAACTGAAAGTAAAAATGTTTTTTCTTTTTCGGCAGAAACTATGGAGCACCTGGTCAAAGCAATGTCAGATCTGACACGACCAAGGGAAGAAAAATCATGGGACCTTTACGGCACAGATTATAAAATCGCTTGGAAAACCGGAACAAGTTATGGTCATAGAGACGCTTGGGCGCTGGGATTTAACGGCAGATACGCGGTAGGCGTATGGATAGGAAATGAAGGTGGGGAAGGTCGTTTTGATCTTACGGGCATCTCAAAAGCAGCCCCTGTAATGTTTAAGGTATTTAATGCCTTACCGGACAATCAATGGTTTGCTACCGCACCACACTATCTAAAAAAAGAAGTGATAACTGTATGTGCAGAATCAGGAAAAATGGCTGGTGCGCTGTGCAAAATTAGACAAAAAATAACTACGGAAAAAACGTCATACAAATACCAGCCATGTCATTATCATCAGGAAGTGCTGATCAGTAAAGACGGATTGGTACTTGCTGAAGACTGTGCACAATATGCGTTTAGGAGAGATACAATATTTGTGCTGCCGTCTTATATGGAGTACTATTATAAGACAGCTCATATGGACTACAAGGGATTGCCGGCCCACGATCCATCATGTCTGTCCGTAACCGGTGCTTGCAAAATTATTTATCCTTATGATGGCCTAAAAATATTCCTGCCTAGAGAAAGTACAGAAAAGCAAAACGACCTTGTTTTTAAAGCTTACCATCGGCAAAAGGATGCAAGCTTGTTTTGGTTTATTGACAGCGAATATAAAATGACCACTTTTGATTCACCCCATGATTGTATTATGAAATTAAGTATCGGTGTCCATAATCTTACCATTTCAGATCAGTGGGGCAATCAGGATCAGGTAGAATTTGAAATCTTAGGAAGGGAATAAAGATAAATTTTGTACTAAACAGGAAATAATCCTAAAAATACTTCAACACGACTTTTTCTCTGTAATCAAATATCTCCTGTAGCTTACTTTTCACAAAAAGTGCGTTAGCCATTCTACCTAAAAAACCAAGTGGCAAGCCGTAATTTACAATATCCGTCATTTCAACGCCTCCTTCTACTTCTCTAAACCAATGCTGATGGTGCCAAAAGGAATAGGGTCCAAACCTCTGTTCATCCACAAAATACTTTTTATCGAGTACATGTGTGATCTCTGTGGTCCAGCTCATAGGTATCCCTAGTACAGGAGTTACTACATAAGAAATGATTTGACCGGGATACATCTTCC
Organism: Chitinophagales bacterium; assembly: GCA_038246735.1. Taxonomy (GTDB): domain Bacteria; phylum Bacteroidota; class Bacteroidia; order Chitinophagales; family Saprospiraceae; genus OLB9. The sequence continues at coordinate 109,346 of JBBRVQ010000003.1, read as the reverse complement.
CGTCTCCAAATTCTGATGTGATTTTAAAACCCATATATTCCGGTGTTATTTTCTTAAGATTGACAGGAGATGAGAAAAAATCCCATGCCTGATCCAGGGATATAGGCAAAAACTGATCTTTCTTTAAAGTATATATTTTCATTGTGTCTTTAAATTTTAATTTGGGTAACATAATTTAGTTACTTTTGTTCCTAATTGCTTCATTAAAACACTTGTAAAATTAACTTTATCCGGAAATGTCAATAGAAGTCAACCTAGCCATCACGCTCCAAAACCGCAAAGCCTTTAAAAAGATTTTGGATTCGCACAGCATAGAGCAAATCAACCACATTCCTGCTGGATTTAATAATAATATTCTTTGGAATTGTGCACATATTATTGCTGTACAACAAATGCTCACCTATGGTCTTACCAATCAGACATTTAGCATTGGAGAGGAGTTTGTGTTCAGATTTGCACCGGGAACAAAACCGGATGGTTTGTACAATGAAGTTTTTGTCAACGAAGTAAAAGCCATGTTATTTTCTTCTTTCGAACAAATTCAGATTGATATAAAAACAGAAAAATTCTCTGTTTTTAACCCATTCCTGACTGCCCTAAGATTTGAAATAAACGATCTGGATAAAGCCATTGCTTTCAATCAATACCATGAAGCGTTGCATATGGGGCATATCCTTAATATCAGAAAGTTTTTGTAAAGCCTATTGTATATTCTCAACATATTTGTATGGAGATCCAGTATTGATCAGCACCACGATGTCTGAAGGTTTGATATATCCACTTGTGACAAGTTTTTTAAATCCAGTATAAACAGCGGCCCCTTCAGGAGATAAAAACATACCTTCCCTTCTTCCAAACTCATGGATAGATGACATCATTTCATCCTCGGAGACATCCAGCGCATATCCATTGCTTTCCTTGATAGTACGTATGATAAGCCTGTCACCAAATGCTTTGGGGACTCTCAGGCCATTTGCCATAGTTTCTTCAGGATTTTCATACAGATCACAATGATCCATACCTGCATCAAAAGCCTGAACCACCGGATTACAACCTTTGGTTTGGACAGCTACCATTCGGGTAGGAATATGGTCTACCCAACCCATCTCCATCATCTCCTGAAAAGCTTTCCAAATACCTATCAATCCAGTTCCACCTCCTGTAGGATAAATGATCACATCTGGTAATTTCCAATCCAACTGTTCAGCAATTTCATACCCCATGGTTTTTTTCCCTTCTAGCCTGAAAGGTTCTTTAAGTGTGGTAATATCCCACCATTGACCATCAGCATTATCCCTGTTCATAGCCAATCCTGCATCTCTTATACTACCATCTACTTTGGTGACATGAGCTCCCATTACTTCACAATCCAACTGAAAAACTCTTGGAGTGGCTTCAGGCATATATATATGAGCTTCACCGTCTATTGCGGCAACATATGCAGCAAGTGCACTTCCAGCATTTCCTGCTGTGGGAATACAAAATGATTGAATTCCTAGTTCTTTGGCTTTTGATACTGCCATACCTATTCCTCTTGCTTTGAATGAGCCAGTAGGATTAAGTCCTTCTTCTTTCAAAAAGACATTGTTTACATCAAAAGATTTACTAGTTTTGTTTAAAACTAGCATCGGAGTCCAGCCTTCACCAAGATGTACAAAATTGACTTCACTTTCAATGGGAAGGATGGCCTGATATCTCCACATGTCATATCTTTGAGATTTTATAACATTTTTACTGACTCCTTTATGCAAATTATATTTGGCCACCAAAGGTTGAATGCATTCAGGACAAAAGCTGTGTATCAACATTTTATCAAATACTCGGCCACAATTACTACATTGAAGGTGAGAATATAGATTCATAACAAAATTTTATTTCGGACAAGATAGGTTTACTTTAAACAAAATATATAATTTTTTGTCTAAAAAAGCAATACAATCATACAACATGCATCAAAATCACTTTTACCAGATTCTGGCTTTAATGCTTTTTGTAAATATCTCATTTGCACAAAGTCCCTCCCCTGATAAAAAATCAATTCAGGTGAGCGGCAAAGTGATGGAAGCAACAACGGGTGCCATACTTGAATTTGCTACAATATCTTTATATTCTGCCAAGGACAATACTATGATTGGCTGTGGGCTTTCTGATGAAAAGGGCTTATTTTCTATTTGTGCAAGATTTGAAAATATGTATGCATTGGTTGAATTTCTTTCGTACAGCACAGAGGTCATTTCTAATATCATCCCACTTAAAGGCCAAAACAAGGTTGATGTCGGTACCATTAGACTTTTACCGGATGCGGTATCTCTTGACGTCATTGAGATTGTTGGTGAAAAAAGCGAAAGCACCTTTGCGATCTTATACAGAAAGGATAGAAAATGAAAATGAAACCAGTCCTACGCCGGAGTATACGGCAGATTACCTGAAAAGATTTAAGCAGGAAGGACGTGAGTTTAAGGCATCTTTGCAGTTCAGCAGCAATGAAGAAAGCGAAAAGGCAGAATATACTCAAGGATTTTACAATTCAAGCGTATACGAAGGAAACACACTTTTACATCGATCTGATAATACTTAAGATCAGCAAACCATTATTTTGCAGTCGGACTATATTCATCAGTAAGCTAATAAATTTGAAGCAGGATTCAGAACATAACTTAGAGATATAACCAATAATTTTCTAGTAGAAGAATTTAATAACGGAAATTGGAACAAATTGACTAATTTTTCCAATCGGTTCAGATATTCAGAAGATATCCATGCAGCATATGCTGTTTATGGTGCTAAAGTTAAGAAATTCTCTTATCAGGGTGGACTCCGATTTGAATATTCAGGAATCAATACTGAACTTCTTGAAACAAGTCAGTTGAATCCAAGGAACTATGTCAATGTATTTCCAAGCGGACATATTAATTATGAATTCAGTGGTCATAATCAGGTACAAATCAGTTATGCCAAAAGAATATAGCGACCAAGATTCTGGGATTTAAACCCTTTTTTCACCTTTGCTGATAATAGAATTATATTTAGCGGAAATCCTAATCTAAATCCTGAATTTCCAGATACCTATGAGATGGGACATATAAAATACTGGGAAAAAGGCAATATTGGCTCAAGTATATACTGGCGAAATACCAGAGATGTAATACAAAGAGTGACGCTATTTAATAATGGTGGAACTACCTTGACTCAACCTCTCAATCTTGCCACTTCTGATAACGTTGGTATTGAATTTCTTTTTGCATACAACTCAAATAAATGACTTAAAATAGATGAAAATGCAAACATATTCAGAAATATAATAAAGGAAGAATATCTAGGAGAAGACATTGATGCAGATAGCTATAGTTGGTTTGGAAGAATAGGAAGCAGAATGTCGTTCTGGAAAAATGCAGACTTTCAGACAAGATTCAATTATCGAGCACCAGTCGATATCCCTCAGGGCGAACAAAAGCACAACATATTGTAGACATTGCTTTCAGCAAAGATTTTTTTAATAATAAAGCCACTTTTACTTTGGCTGCCAGAGACCTGTTTATTTCGCGACATCGAAATTCTGAACTACAGAGTGATGATTTTTATCAAAGAGATGAACAGCAATGACGGCGGGCACCTATTGTGGCTACTGTGAACTATAGACTCAATAAGAAAAAAGATCCAAAAAAGTCAGCCAGAAGTGAAGGTGAATTTGAAGGCGGAGATATGTAAGTTAATATTAATATCATTATTCTTATAAATGTTAAATATTAGATCAGGTATATTTTTACTTTTATTTACGACAAATAATGGTATCTTTGCGCCAGATTTAATAACATAAATAATTAACCATGAACCCGTTACACATTTTTTCAAATAAATCTCTGTTGTTTATTATTTTTAGTACTGTACTTTCATTCCCTTTAATTAGCCAAAATTGTGCAGGCGTTGATTTTACATATAAAATAATTGATAATACGATAGTTTTTAGTGGTGAAAGCAAAAAAGATGTAACAGAGTGGGTTTGGAGCTTCGGGGATGATACAGTTGAAAAAGGACGGGTAGTAAAGCACAAATATGAAAAAGGTGGAGAGTATGAAGTGTGTCTTAAATTTTATTCATCCAGAGAATGCTCTGGTGTAGTCTGTAAAAAAATCAAATTTGACCCTTCGGTAAATGAATGTGGCTTAAGTGCAGATTTTTCATTTAAAATAGATGGTAAAACGGTCATATTTAATGCCACAAGCAATGATAGCCTTGCTAAGTATCTTTGGAGTGTATCTGGACAAAATAGTCAATATAACGGAAAAGAAGTAAAAATTACTTTTGAGAAAGATGGAACCTATGAAGTTTGTCTTATAGTGGTAAATCAGGAAGAAAACTGTAAAATACAGATTTGTAAAAAAATAGAAATAGGCAATATATGCAATGTAGATCTTGACTTTATTTATGAAACATCAGGGAACGTAATCAAATTATTAGGCAGATCAAATGCGGGCGCAAATGCTAAATATGTCTGGTCTTTTGGTAATGGTGAGACTGGTGAAGGGAAAAATATAAGATATAAGTATGAAAAACCAGGTATCTATGAAATTTGTCTTAAGATTATTTCAGAAGATCCTTTGAGCCCTGATAAAACATGTTCAAAAACCATTTGTAAAAAAGTCACGATTAATGTACCAAGCACAGATTGTAATATTAAAGCAGACTTTAGTGTAAAAACAGATGGATTAACAGCACTTTTTAGCGGGACAAGTAGCGAGCAGGATGCAAAATATCTTTGGTATGTTAATGGTCTAACAGGCCAGTATTCAGGTAAAGATGTAAAAATACCTTTTCTTAAAGAAGGTGTATATGAAGTTTGCCTGATTGTAGTAAATCGGGCAGAAACATGTAAAGTTCAGGTTTGCAAAAAAGTTGAGATAAAATTACTAAGCGACGAGTAATTGGAGTTTTGAGTGTAGCCCATTTTTTGCTAGATAGACTAAAAATAGATTTATTCAATGATACTTTCTCCTTAATATGGGATAATATATCTACAAATGTACATAAGCTTTTTTGACTTATCATTTACTATATATGAGTCCACTCCGAAAAGTAAATTTAACACTAAGGTTAAAAGATAAAAATTTGTACTTGATTGATAATCAACTGTTTCCCTTCAGGGATAAAGGGTAAAAAACAGCTGATTATCAAACAATTGGTGTTTTCGGAGTGGACTCAAATATATAATATTTCAGTTTTTTTAGGAAAATCTGAAGAATGAAAGACTTAATTTTATCTGAATATATAATTATCTTCTAATCCATTGCATCCACAAAACATTCTGTACAAATAAGCAAAATATTTAATATCTTTGCATCGTTTATACAGAATTTTTACTTATGTCAAAACAGCAATCCAAGCTATCATCGTTTTTTAATCACAGATATTTCAGGCTGATGATATTCACTTTGCTTACTGGTATAATTATCGTTACACTATTATTTTTTTACATTTCTAAAGCACTGCTACCCGATACTGAAGAGCTTGAAAATCCTAAATACGAAATTGCTTCACAATTCATCTCATCTGACAATGAAGTATTTGGTAAGATTTTCAAATATAACCGAGACTGGCTGAACTATAAGGATATAAACCCCAAGCTAATCAATGCGCTGGTAGCTACAGAAGACGAAAGATTTTTTAGTCACAGTGGAGTAGATGCAAGAGGAACAGCAAGGGCTATATTTTATATGGGAAAAAAGGGTGGCGCCAGTACGATTACTCAGCAATTGGCCAAACTGTTTTTTACCCAAAGATCTGCATCATTTGTCAAAAGGGTGTGGCAAAAACTGAAGGAATGGGTTATCGCCATTGAGTTTGAAAAAAGATATACCAAGGAAGAAATACTGGCCATGTATCTGAATAAAAGTGATTTTCTCTATGATGCCGTAGGTATTGGGGCTGCAGCCAAAACATATTTTGGAAAAGATCAGAAAGACCTTAGTGTAGAAGAAGCTGCCGTATTGATCGGTATGCTTAAAAATCCTAGACTCTACAATCCGAAAATCAATCCTCAAAACAGCCACAATCGAAGATCGGCAGTCATGAAGCAAATGGTCAGAAATGGTTTACTAACTGATGAAGAGTACCTGAATAAAAGGGTAAAGCCAATAAATCTAGATAATTTCAAGAGAGAAGTACATTATGATGGCATCGCCCCATATTTCCGTTCAGAACTTACCAAATGGTTGAAAAACCTACTTAATGAAGATCAATATAGAAAACCGGATGGAAGTAAATATAATCCGTATACTGATGGTCTGAAAATATACACCACAATAGATACACGAATTCAGAAGTATGCTGAACAAGCAATGCATGAACATATGTCACAACTACAAAGTCGATATTTTGACCGTTGGAAAGGCAAAGATTTTATTACTTATAATGCAGATAAAGTAAAATCTGAGGGTAGAAAAAAAGTGCTCATACAGATGATGAAAGATTCAGATCGGTATAAGTTAATCAAGACCAGATTTATGACACAAATTTTCAGTGATATTTCTAATAACCTCGATGGGATTTCACTGGGTGACAATGATATTTTCAGGATGTTTGAAGAAGAAAAAAATGATGGACATCTCAAAAAATTGGTCAAAAATAAAAACATAACTCAAACTGAAGCGAATAAATGCCTGCTGGTATTAGATAGCGAATACTGGAATGGTCTAAAGTCTCAATGGAACAAAATGCAAAAGGCAGTAAATGCCTCATTTAATACTAAAACTAAAATGAGGGTATTTTCTTATAATGAACTGGGAGAAAAAGTGGTGGAAATGACACCCATGGACTCTATAAAGTATCACCTCCAACACATGCAGATCGGCTCGGTGGCCGTTGACCCCAAGACTGGTAGCATCTTAGCATGGGTCGGAGGAATCGGTCATAAATATTTTCAGTATGATCACGTCAATTCCAACCGACAAGTAGGATCAACGTTTAAACCATTTATTTATTCAACCGCTATTATTGAAAATGCCATGTCACCTTGTTTTAAAGTACAAGATGTCCAGCAGTGCATTCAGGCGAATGATCCAAATTTTAACCTTTCATCTACCTGGTGTCCAAATAATTCAAATAATAAGTTTTCCGGTCAATCATATACATTAAGACAAGCACTCAAGGAGTCAAAAAACTCAGTTTCCGTATTCCTCATGAAGGAAATCGGAAATGTAAAGAGTGTAAAAAAATTTGTAGGCAACCTCGGTATTGATAAAGATAAAATTCCCGATTATCCTTCTATATGTCTGGGAACTCCCGAATTATCCGCTATGGATATGGCCTGTGCTTATACTGCATTTGCCAATGAAGGCATTGTAACCAGACCATTTTTTGTGACCAGAATAGAAGATAAAAACGGTAGGGTAATATATTCTGCTGTACCTGAACAGAAAAAAGCCATCAATCCCGCCTATAATTATGTCATCGTAGATATGCTTAAGTATGTTGCAGAAGTAATTCAAGGTAAATTTAAAAGTCAAATAGCTGGAAAAACAGGTACTACCAATGATTTTAAAGATGGATGGTTTGTGGGTTTTACTCCTGAGATTGTAATATCTACTTGGGTAGGTGGTGACCAGGAATTTATTCGATTTAATACTCTGGCTGACGGTCAGGGTGCAGTAATGGCACGACCATTTTTTGAAAAATTATTGCAAAAAATTGAATCCGATAATCTGTTGGGCTTTGGCAAAAGTTCTGTATTTATGAAACCCGAGGAAGAAATGATTGAGATAGACTGCAGCAAATACGAGACCACCACCCTTGAAAATAGTGAAGAAGATAAGATAAAAAAGTCTTCTGATTTTGATGAAGATTTTTAAAAAAATAATAACTATCTCAATATTGACATAGTCCCCTTATAAATTATATTTACATGGTCGATATACACCACTTCGCATACCCAAGTGTAAACACCTGAAGGCAGGGGCTGTCCTTTGTAATTTCCATCCCAATCCATATATTCCAAACCAGAAGATTGATTGTCTCTAAGATAAATCAGATTTCCCCACCTATCGTAGATTCTGAAATCTCTAAGTTCTATTACATCTTTCCCTGCAAAATATCTTATCAGATCATTATTGCCATCATTATTAGGTGAAAAAACATTGGAAATAGTAAAACTTCTTTTTTTATTTACTACAACACTGATGGTCACTTTTTTTTCACAACCATCCTTTGACATTACAGAGATCTCAAAATTTGTATTATTGATTGGCAATACATATGTTTTCAGACAAGTTTTACACCCAATTTCCTGGTCAGGTGTCCAAATGACTGTTTGATCAGATAAATTTGTCGTGACATTTAAAAATACACTATCTCCCAAAGAAACGGTCAATTCTTCGGATTCTGCAATAATTTCCGGTATCTCTGATGCTATCAGAACGCGAGTCCTTTTATTTAAACAACCATTTTTGTCTTTAAGGATAATCCTATATTCCCCTTCAGTAAGATTATTAAAAGTATACTTTTCCTGCAGCTTACCTTCGTTTATTGAGATCATATGAGGTGACACACCACCCAATATTTTCGAAACAATAATACTACCGGAATTTAAGCCACTACAATCTGGGTCTATAAATTCAACCGACACTTGTAAAGAATCAGGTTGTTTAATGATGGTGGTGATTTCACTTTGACAACCATTATTGTCCTTAATATAAGATGTATAGCTACCAGCTGCAAGATTTGCCACAGAATCCATGGTCGAAGACAAACCTTCATGCATGAAGGTATACGGACCAGATCCACCTGCTGCGATAATTTTAAAATATCCATTGGCGTCACCATTACAAGACAACTGATAACCATTGTAATCAGATGTTACACTTGTTGTGGATAGTTTAGAAGGTTGTGCAACAAATATATTGAATATCTTGCTGTTGCCATAACTATCCTCAATCGTAAAAAAGTAATTTCCTTCATCCACATTGGTTATGGACACCCAACGATCAAGGGCAGCAATACTTCCAATAAAAGTTATCGACGAATTTTCCAGTTTATAACCTGTATACGTAAATGGCGGTGTACCTGCATCCACCTCAAACATAATTTCTCCTGAATTTTCACCATTACACCTGACAGGTATGCTTTTTACAATAGATTTGATGTTGCAAATGATAAGCCGGATGGTTAATTCCATATAAATATTACAACCTTCCATATTTTGAATAATGGCTTGATGAACTCCCTCAGAAAAGAATTTTCCGTTACCCAAAAATAATGTATCGCCTTCACAAATATTTACAGAAGCCGAAACATTGATACGGTCATCTACGACCAAATTTAAAGTAATAATGCTGTCACATCCATTTGACGATGGAATTCTTACTTCGTAAGCACCTGATTCACAATAAGTTTTTCCAAAAAAAGAAAAGCATTCACCAAAACAAACTTGTTGTGAGGCAGATCCGACCGGTGTAGGTAATACTTCGATAATTTTGCAGGATTCCGGAGCTACATCGCAAACATTGGACGCAGTCAGACAAATTTCATATTTACCTACTTTCTCCAAAGAATGACTGACAGAAGCACCGGTCTTAGTAGATGCGCCATCAATAACCCAATTATAAAAAGTAGCACCGGTCAATCCTGATGTTTTCATTTCAAACACTTCGTTCTGACAGACTTCATCAGGAATATCGAGCACAGCCGGTGTTTCCAGTGGCAATACTTTTGTCGAACCACTAGTCACCTTTATAGTCCAGTCGCAAATATCATTATCACTGCCATCCATCACAAAATAATAGTACTGACCGATGATCAAGGGAATTGTATTTTTAAATACCCTTGTTTCTCCTTCCCGCACATCTGTATCACATTCACTCACCCTTCTAAAAACATTGCAATCGAGGCTTTCGTACAATCCTATTTCCAGTCCATTATTTCGTTGACAATTCGAAACTTTCACCTCCAAAGTTAAGTTTGTCGTGCCTGCAATAAAACCTATCCACTGCATATGATGAACAAAACTTGTACAAAAATCTGGTGGTGCCTGACCTGTGACATTGCTATTATTTCTTCCTGTAAATCCATCGATATCACAAATGATGCATGCATCATCGCAAAAAGGCTTCATTGCCGGGCTATTTCCACAAATAAGTGGCTGACTGATAACTTTTTGATGTACAATTATAAAGAAAGAGATAAATACTAATACTCTCAACATTCGTCTGATTTAGCAAAATACAAGTATAAAAGTAATGAATTTTATCTATGTACCTACCATATAATAAAAAAAGGGCGACATAATAGTCGGCCCTTCTTTTAACTTATATTAAATACTTCAGTTGATTATGGAAATACACCCAAAGTCATATAGTCATTGGCAACTTTATTGAGTGCTGTAATGAAGGCAGCATCTCTGAGATTATTAACTTTTTCATATCCATGATACACTTCCATAATCTGATGGAATGAGTTTATCATTGTTTCTTCAAGCCCTGAGCGGACTAAATCAACTTCTTCGGCACCTCTGGTAATAAAGGATTTTTCTTTTTCAGAAATAGACTTACCCGTCAGACTTTCGAAAGTTGAAACTAAATTCTCATATGTATTTTGATTGAATCTTTTATCCATACGTCCAAATCTCATATGAGATAGGTTTTTTAGCCATTCAAAATAAGAAACAGTAACACCACCAGCATTGAGATACATATCAGGTACAATCACACCACCATTTTTTATGATGATATCTGCGGCACCTGCTGTAATAGGACCATTGGCCGCTTCACCGATTACTTTTGCTTTCACCAGATGGGCATTTTCTTCAGTAATCACTGATTCAAGCGCTGCCGGTACCAAAATATCACATTCTATAGACACCCAATCCCCTCTATTTGGTAAAGTTACTGTTCCGGGCAAACCCAAAATAGTGCCATGTTCCTTCCTATAGTTCAAGGCAGCTTGCATGTCTATACCCTTTTCGCTATAAATGGTACCTTCCATCTCAGATAGACCAATAATTCTTACATCACCCTCATTTTGAGATATTAAACCGGTATAAGAACCCACATTACCCATACCCTGAATCACCATGGTTTTTCCCGCCATTCCTGGCGAGGTGTTTATCCTTTTGATAAGTTTTTCATCATTGAATACTTCTCTCAAGCCGTAATAAACCCCTCTTCCTGTCGCTTCTGTCCTTCCGCTAATACCATTTTGTCTCACAGGTTTTCCTGTAACACAACCGGCTGAATCTATTTCACCACCTTTGAATGTCTGATATGTATCCAGGATCCAAGCCATCTCTCTCTCTCCTGTACCATAATCCGGGGCTGGTACATCCACACTTGGTCCTATGAAATTTTTACGAATCAACTCCACTGTATATCTTCTGGTGATTCGTTCCAGTTCTTCTTCAGAATATGCCCTGGGACTGATTTTCACTCCACCTTTTGCTCCTCCAAACGGCACATCTACTATGGCACATTTATATGTCATAAGTGCTGCCAAAGCCATTACTTCTTCCTGATCGACAAGATGACTGAAACGAATTCCACCCTTCGTAGGTAATCTGTGATGTGAATGTTGTACACGATAAGCCTCAATAACCTGATAGGAATCTCCGATTTTGACTGGAAAATTCATCTGATAAATGGCATTACATACTTTGATCTGCTGTAACAATCCGGGATGAATGCTAGTATGGGCAGCTGCTCTGTCAAAATTAAGCTGCACACTTTCGAAAAATTTTGCTTGTTTACTCATTTTTAATATGATTTTCTAATTTGGTTAGTTTACGATCCAAGCGGAATAAAAAAATGAATATCCCTATAAAAATTACTGCAATTACAGCAACAACAGAGTATATTTTCCCAATATTCCTGAGAAAATCGCCTCCTCCACTCTGAGCTGAAATACTTTGCAACAACATTGTTTGGAAGACGATAAAAAGTACAAATTTCTTCATTTTATGCGAGTTTAATCTGCTTAAGGCGTTATATTTTATTATTTCATAAATATTTTTTCTTTCAACCTTTCGTATCTTATTAACAAAGTGGCCATCCACGTCCCCAAGAGAATTAATGCAATAATAGAAGGATAGAAAAATAATCTTAAAGTATTATCCAAATCTTCACCTCCCAAAGCAGGATTACCACCATTGCCCGGATGAAGACTATCCGTAAGTCTTGGTATGACAAATACAAGTGGTATCAATGCCAGAAATGCAAAAATACTGTAGGATGCAGAAACTTTTGCTCGTTTGTCATGGTCAGACGATGAGCCTCTTAATACCAAATAAGCAAGATAAATCAACATGGCAACAGCCGTCATATTCAACTTTACATCTGTGGTCCAGAATGTATTCCATGTAAACTTAGCCCAAATGGATCCGGTTATGAGTCCGAAAATTCCATACATTATGGCAATCTGATTAAATGAAGAAGACTGGATATCGTGATCAAAATTTCCCGTACGAAGATATTGTATCGCATGATACAATCCTATAATAAGCAGTATAAACATGGCAAACCATAAAGCCACATGAAAAAAAGTATTTCTGATGGTCTCATTCAGGATATTGCGATAGGGGAATTTTATCCCCCTTGCCTTGTTAAATGCTTTCATTTCGGCGTTGACCCAAAGCGATTTATCAGAGAAAGATGAATCTGATAGAGTAACAAAAAGCGAATTCGGCTGCACAAAAGCACCATCTATCTCATTATCTAAAATGAGCGTTAATGGCTGTACCTTTTCTGTGGTAGGGAAATTTTTTGGAATGTCAAATGTAATGGAAACATCTATTTCACTGGTTGCGTTTACACTTGTTGCCTTCATGGCATGCAGGGAATCTAGTTTAAGCCATGCCCGATTTACATCTGCTGATAAAAAGTGAGTATTGTACGCCTCCACCGACATGGTAATAGATTTACCACTTTGGGCACTAGCCGGTTCAGATTTGGTAATTCCAGATTTGGTCGGAATTGTCAGTCCACCTATGATCACATAAAGGAAGATAATCACCCCTGAAATTTTCCACCACCAACCTTTTAATCCCATAATTATCAATTAAAATATAAGTAATTTCATTATTTCATTATTCACTTCACATTCTTTATCTTTCATTTACTCTCCCTTTTCTAATATGATTTATGATCTCCATAACGCAGGAAACAATAACAACATTGCGCCTAGCAAAATACTATCTACGCCAAACAATAACCACACATCATCTGCAATTGCTGTATCCATAAGTAACCTTACACTCACCGCAGATATTTTTAATAATAACAATAGAATAGGTAATACTAACGGTAAAGCTAGAATTGACATCAAAGTAGAATTACCATTGTCAGATGCTGAAATGACAGAAACAAATGTAAAAACAACTGAAATACCAAATATACCCAAGGCAGACCCTATGAAAAACAATCCAAAATCTTTCACAGGAAAGCCTGAGAATAGACCCATAAATAGAACAATTATAAGGAAAATGCCGCATAGAAATAAAAAATTGTAAACCAGTTTAGCAACAATAAGATCTATGGGACTAAATAGAGTATAATAATATAGATAAGTTTCTTTTTTCTCCTGAAGAAAACTTTTCACCACAGCATTTAGTCCTGCAAATAGCAAAATAATCCAGATCAGAATAGTCCATTCACGCGGATTGATTTCATTAAAAGATTTAAAAATTAAAAAAACTACAGTAGCTGCAAAGAGAAATACACCTCCTAGAGCAAACTTTTGTCTGAATTCTATAGACAATTCTTTGATGAAGATATCTTTTACTTTAATGAGGTCCATTGACTAAAATAATGGGTAAAGATACGGTTATTTTCTGTTTGATGGTATTAAAAGTCTATGGAAGATTTTTTGTCTGTGAAAGTATATTTTACTATTTCAACAATACTTCTGTTTAAATAACAATCCTGATATTTTAACATAGAGAGCCTTAAATTATTGAAGGACATCTCATATTCTCAAAAAATGATTTTAATAACCTGAAATGCAAAAACAAGAAACACTCCATCTGATATTATTTATTCAAATCATGATTACCAATGAATCATGCGTGCACAAAGTAAATGATACGATATCTACTAAAATTTCCATCGCACAAATGCCTCCATGGCTTCATATTCAGCCAATCCAAGTATATTGTATAGGTGGGCTGTTTCTTTGTTCCGATCTTCAGCTCTTTGCCAAAATTCACGGGAATCATCACCAGGAAAAACCGGATGGTCCTTCTGTGATTGGTGCATAAATATGGCTTTACGTTTGCGCATCAACTCATCTGGGCTGATAGGTACAGCCATTTCAATCTCATCAATCGGCCACTCGTGCCATGCACCTCTATATAACCAAAGGTAACAATCGTTCCACCATTTCTGGTTTTTGGTTCGTTCAAAAGCTTCAAAAATAGCTTCCAGGCATACCCTATGCGTACCGTGAGGATCTGCCAGATCGCCCGCTGCATAAACCTGATGCGGTTTTATTTCATTGAGCAGATCAATCAAAATTTTATAATCTACATCTGTAAGTTTGTTTTTTCTCACACCTCCAGTTTCATAAAACGGCATATCAAGAAAATGTATATTTTTCTCCCCAAGGCCACAATACATTGCGCCACTGCGCGCTTCTTCGCGCCTTATGATACCTTTCAATAATCTGAGTTCTTTAATATCTGACTCATTGGCGTCCTTTTTATCAATAAATTTTGATATTTTATTGACAATTTTGTATAATTCAGGATGTTCAATGCCGATAACTTTTGCAAAATCACCCATAAATTCTGCATACCTCCAGGCATCGATGTCATGAACTGCAATATTGCCTGATACTTGATAAGCCACATGTACTTCATGTCCTTGCTCCACCAATCTCAGGAAAGTACCTCCCATTGAGATAACATCATCGTCGGGGTGAGGACTAAATATAATAATACGTTTTTTTGCAGGATTTGCTCTTTCCGGTCTATGCGAATCATCTGCATTAGGCTTACCGCCCGGCCATCCACTGATCGTATGCTGAAGCTTGTTAAAAATCCTGATATTCAGGGTGTAAGCAGAATTATATTCAGCTATCAGTTCAGAGAGACCATTATTGATATAATCTTCATCCGTTAGCTTTAGCAATGGTTTTTTAAGTTTTAGAGAGAGCCAGATTACCGCTTTGGCTATCAATTTATCATCCCATACACAAATACCAGCCAACCACGGAGTTTTTACTTTTGTGAGCTCAGAAGAAGCGGCTGCATCGAGATAAAACTTTACGTTTTGATGTCCCTGCAGATAGGTAGCTGGTATCATTTCTGTTACCTCACCTTCAATGGTCTGTTTTACTATGTCTGCTTTATGCGAGCCCCATGCCATTATAAAGATCTGACGGGCTTTAAGTATAGTATTAATGCCCATTGTGATCGCACGGTATGGCACATTTTCTTCTTTACCAAAATCTTTCACAGCATCTACTCTAGTGAGATGATCCAGTTTTACCAGCCTTGTCTTGGATGACAGCCAAGATCCGGGTTCATTAAATCCAATATGCCCCGTACGGCCTATCCCTAATATTTGTATATCAATGCCGCCAAGTAAATCTATTTTCTTTTCAAATTCCTGACAAAAATTTTCTACATATTCAATGGGTATGTCTCCATTTGGTATATGTATATTGGCTGGATTGATGTCTACATGATTGAATAAAAATTCATTCATAAACTTTACATAGGATTGATTGGCGTCAGGTTTCATGGGATAATATTCATCCAGATTGAATGTGATCACATTATTGAAAGAGAGCCCTTCTTCTCTATGCATACGGACCAATTCATTATATATCTTTATGGGAGAAGAGCCGGTTGCCAATCCCAGGACAATATGTTCATTTTCCTGCTGCTTTTGCCGGATACAAAGCGCAATATATCTTGCAAGATGCAGTGCCCCTTCATCCGGGTTATCCCAAAGTTTTATCTGTATTTTTTCAAAGCTTTTGAGCTGATATTTAAGTCCTGAAGCTTTTTCAGATGATGGAGTTGGCGGTATGTAATTCATATACTTATTGCTTAATATACGGCAAAAATAAAAATATTTGTGCACGCGCACAAATATTTTTTATATATTTATATTTATTTTCTTTACAAAAAATTTAACTTGATATTTATTGTTTAAAATGATTTATAATTTTTTCCTTTGCATCATAATAAAAATCAATCCAATCATTATGATGCCAATAAAAAATAATCTTCTTTTATGGTCAATCACAGCTGCTTTAGCTGGCTTTTTATTTGGATTCGATACCGTTTGCATATCAGGTGCCGATAAAGCATTGCAGGAAATATGGCCCCGAGGCGAAGTATTTCATGGTTGGGTCATCATGTCTTCAGCACTTTGGGGAACAGTGGTAGGAGCCATGTTCGGAGGTATTCCCACCGATAAATATGGCAGAAGGTTGACCTTGATCGTGATTGGTCTTTTATATTTTTTTTCAGCCATAGGTTCAGGCCTTGCTACCGATCCCTGGATGTTCGCTTTCTTCAGATTTATTGGTGGGCTTGGTGTAGGTGCTTCTACAGTGGCTGCACCTATATTTATCTCAGAGATAGCACCGGCCAAAGATAGAGGCAGGCTTGTAGCACTTTACCAGTTCAATCTTGTATTAGGTATTCTGGTTGCTTTTATGTCCAATTATCTCCTGCGTGACTTTGGTGCGGAGCCTTGGAGATGGATGATAGGAATAGAAGCTGTACCTGCTTTTATATATTTTGTGCTGGTCTTCATCATACCTGAGAGCCCGCGATGGCTAGTTACCGTCAAAGGTAATATAGTAGCGGCTATACCAACGCTCAAAATCATGGACCCTGTTACACCTGTGGAAGAGCAAATAAGACAGATACAGGCTGACCATGTCAATGTTGAATCATCTGAGAACATCTGGGACATCAAATACCGCTTTCCACTCATCCTTGCATTTTTTATATCGTTTTTCAACCAATTTTCGGGCATCAATGCCTTTTTATATTATGCACCCAGGATTTTTGAGATTGCAGGACTCGAAGCCAGAAGTGCTTTATTGAGTAGTGTTGGGGTTGGGGTCATCAATTTAATCTTTACCTACATAGGTCTGATGTTGATAGATAAACTCGGTAGAAGACAGTTGATGTTTATTGGATCATTTGGATATATTGTCTCTTTATCACTGGTATCGATGGCCTTTTTTATGGGTATAAAAGGAATGGCAGTGCCTATATTTCTGTTTATGTTCATTGCCTCACACGCTATTGGTCAGGGAGCTATTATCTGGGTCTTCATTTCCGAAATTTTCCCCAACCACTTAAGAGGCAAAGGCACATCATTCGGTACATCTGTTCATTGGATATTTGCTGCTATTATACCGGCTATGGTGCCTTGGCTATTTAAAGTCATCGGACCTGGAACTGTTTTCGCTGTTTTTGCTACTATGATGGTAGGACAATTGCTTTTTACATGGAAGATGATGCCTGAGACAAAGGGTATTAGTCTTGAAGAGTTAGAAAAGAAGCTTTTAAATAAATAATGCCCGTATTTAGTTATTCAAATCCATGTTATCTTTACAGGCATTTCGAATATGTGTATTGATTTTATCATTTTTTGTTTTCTATTTTCTTATAAATTAAATAAACCTTAATACCAAATGATTTCAAACTTAAATAAATTATTTTTAATACAATATTATTTTTATATTAACCCATGACTGTTACATGAAAAAAGTAACCATAAAAGACATAGCGCGAATTTCAGGTGTGTCAAGGGGTACGGTGGATCGGGTGATAAACGGCAGAGGTCATGTTTCGGAAGATGCTGCAAAGAAGGTACTAAAAATAGCAAATGAACTTGGTTTTGAAAAAAACTTAATAGCCAGTACGTTAGCATCAAACAAAACATATAAAATAGCTATTGTAAGCCCTGATCCGGAAAGTGATGTTTTTTGGTCACAACCGAATGAAGGCATTTTAAATGCACTTGAACTGGTCAAACACTATGGTATTATTGTAGAATATTATAATTTTGACATTTCCAGAAAAGATGAGTTTTGTATACAACTGGAAAATGCATTTGCATCAAGACCTGATGCCATACTTACTGCACCAACATTTACAACAGAGTCTCTCGAATATCTGGAACAAGCAGTGAAACTTGGAATACCATTTATCACTATCAATACTGAAATCAAACATCCGGGCATTCTCTGCTATGTAGGACAAAACTCATACAATAGTGGTTACCTTGCCGGTCGATTATTTCATCTACGACTTCATCCCGGTGATGAAATTATAGCACTAAACCTTGGACATACGCTTTCTAATGCCCAGCATTATTCTGATAAAGTAAGTGGTTTAAAAGCATATTTTTATGAACATCAAATGGATCAGAATCCTGTATTTTGGTATGAGTTTGATCAGTTTAATGAAGCTGAAAAATTAATGGAATTTTGGTTGAGTATTAAATCCATTCATCCCAGGATGAAAGGGGTGTTTTTTACAAATTCAAGGGCTTACCGTTTAGTGGAACTGTTAACGGTTGAAGACATTAAAAAATTGGACATTATAGGTTTTGACATGATCGAACCCAACATTAAACTTTTGAAAGAAGATAAAATTGACTTCATCATCAATCAAAATCCAATACAACAAGGGTATATGGCTATTATGAATTTTGTAAATCATTTTATTCTAAAAAAAGATATTAGTAAAACCCAATACCTTCCCTTAGACATTGTATTGAAAGAAAATGTAGATTTTTATATTGAATATTTTAATAGAATTTGAATGTCTGAAAATAACATTTATAAATAACAATTTTGAGAATAAAACATTAAACTTGCAGATCAAATGAATAGAAGAAACTTTATCAAAACAGGCACTTTACTAACTGGGGCGACCTCTGTTGTGTCGAACATATATCAATCGTCCGAAAGTAAATTAAAATCCAATTCATCATTTAAGGTCGCTTTTATTTCAGATATACATGTCAAACCTGACGAAATTTCTCAAACAGGGATGCGAAAAGCACTTAAACATGTTAATAGCCTAGGCAACAAACCGTCTTTCATTATCAATGGTGGAGATAGTATAATGGATTCTCTGGCTGCAAATAAAGCAGAGACCCAATCCCAATGGGATGTGTGGAATAAAATAATGGAAGAAGAAAATAAATTGCAAGTGTATCATTGCATTGGAAATCATGATATTTGGGGATGGCAGGTTAAAGATGACACCATAAAAAGTGACCCGCTCTACGATAAATATTGGGTAATTCGCAATCATGGAATGTCCGCCAGATATTATAGTTTTGAAAAAAATGAATGGCATTTTATAGTTTTGGATAGCACGCAGGAAAATGAAGGTGGATATATTGCCAGATTGGACGAAGAACAGTTTATGTGGTTGGAAAACGAACTTTCTTCAACACCCAAAGAAAAATATATTTGTATAGTCTCACATATACCTATCATTTCATTTTGTAGTGCCATGTTTTTTGATGATATGCTGCCCAATGGTGATTGGAAATTGTCAAGGGTTCTCTTGCATGTTGATGCAAGACGGATAAAGAACCTTTTTAAGGCCTATCCAAATATAAAAGTTTGTTTAAGCGGGCATATTCACCTTCAAGATGAAGTTAATTATCTCGGAATTAAATATCTCTGCAATGGTGCTATTAGTGGCAAGTGGTGGAAGGGATCGTTTCAGGATTTTGCCCCGGCATACGCTCTTTTGGATTTCCATAGTGATGGCTCCATAGAACGTGAAATGATCTGTTATGATTTAGAATGATTGAATAGTTACCTGCCTTAAATCTAAAGCATTAATTAGTTGGATAAAACAAATTATTCAGCAACAAACCATCAAATACCTAAGATGCTGTTTCCATTTGCATTACGTCGTCTGCCCGTGGTGAAGTATGCAATACAACAGTTTCGACAGCATTTAAAGCCTGTTCAATATCCCAAATAATATCATTATAGTTTTCAACTCCAATAGATAGCCTGATTAGACTATCTGTAATACCCATTTCGATTCTATGTGATGTTTCGATACCTGCATGTGTCATAGATGCCGGATGTTCGGCCAGACTTTCTGTACTGCCAAGACTTACTGCCAGTTGGATCATTTTAAGATGATTCAAAAAACAAAATGCTTCTTTTTCACCTCCTTTGATATCAAATGACAACATGGCTCCGGACGAAGTGTACTGTCTTTTAAATATAGAAAACGCGGGACTATCTTTTTTTATACAACCCAAATAATAGACTTTTGCCACTTTGGGGTGATCAATTAGAAATTCAGCCACTTTCTGTGCATTCAATGCCTGTTGGTCCATACGTACTTTAAGTGTTTCAAGGCTACGCATCAACAACCAGCCAGTATTTGGACTAGCCATATTACCGAGGAAAGTGCGCAAGGTTTTGACCCTTTTCATTAGTGAACTGTTCCCGAGTACTGCCCCAGCTATGACATCGCTGTGTCCTCCTATATATTTTGTAGCAGAATACATGACTATATCTGCTCCATGCTTCAGTGGATGTTGCCACAAAGGGCCCATATATGTATTGTCTACAGCGGTAATGACTTGTTTTTCTATAGTCGAAAAGGCCTTTGCTACATTGGAGCAAGCCGCTATGTCAATGATTGTATTGGTTGGATTTGCCGGAGTTTCTATATAAATCATCGCCAGTCGGTCAGCTTTTCCAGAATTCAGTAAAACTTCTTTCATTTCTGTTTCAGAAAGTCCCGGCAAAAAACCTAATACTTCAATGCCAATTTTTGGTAAAAATGTATTTATAAAATGATCCGTTCCGCCATACACTGGCATACTGTAGAGCAATAGATCTCCTGGCTTCATAAATTCAAGCAAAACAGTAGTGATGGCAGACATTCCACTTTCAAAAACTGCACATTCTTCCGCTTTGTCCCAAAGACAAAGTCTGTTTTCAAGTATTTCCAGATCTGGATTATTTAACCTCGAATAAATTAATCCCAACTCTTCATTGTCTCGTTTTTCTCGGATGCCATATGCCACTTCAAAGAAAGCCTTTCCTTCTTCTGCATTTTTAAACACAAAGGTGGAAGTTTGAAAAATAGGACATTTGATGGCACCTTCAGAAAGTTCCGGCTTATAGCCATAGGACATCATCATTGACTCTGGACTAAAAATATGATTCGATACTAATTTCATAAATAAAGGTTTAATATTCCGATGCAAAGATATAAATACGTTTATTAATCTAAATAAATAGCTATAAATAAGTATTTAATTCTATTTAATATATATTATATAGAATTTTTTTATACTTTTGTATTGCTTAAATTCAGTAAAAAGAAAAATAATCTCTATGCCTGACATATATGATATCGCCATACTAAAGGAAGTGCAGAAAAATGGCAAAATTACCGTGAAAGAGTTGAGTGAAAAGATAAACTTAAGCCCTACCCCAACCTTCGAGAGATTGAAAAAATTGGAGAAAGAAGGATATATCACCGGATATCATGCAAAACTGGATATAAAAAAACTGGGTCTAAGTCTAATGGTCATGTGCAATGTGTCACTTAAAATCCATCAGAAAGACTTTATTGAAAAATTTCAGGAAGAAATCATCCGGTTTGATGAAGTGAAAGAATGTTATCACATAGCAGGCATGTATGATTATTTACTGAAAATTGTAGTGAGAGATATAGATGCATATCAGCAATTTGTAAGCAACAGACTGGCTTCTTTAGATAATATTGGCAATGTACAAAGCTCCTTTGTGATGATAGAGTTGAAGGGAGATGAATAATTTATGAATAAATACAAAATAAAAAAACTGTATGTTTGCTAATAATTTAAATGTATATTACTTTCTTAATGAATAATTTAAAATCTATATTAATCGTCGAAGACGAAAAAAGATTAGCCGATTTATTAAAGGCAGGATTGGAAGAGCAGGGATATTTTGTGGATATCGCATACGATGGGTATATAGGCAAAAGCTTAGTAATCAAGAATAATTATGACCTGGTGATTTTGGACATAAATTTGCCACTCATAAACGGATATGATTTATGTAAAGATATCAGGACTTTCAACAATGAAATACCAATAATTATGCTGACTGCAATGTCATCATCAGATAATAAACTTGCTGGCTTTGACGTAGGCGCAGATGACTACATTCTTAAACCATTTGATTTTAAAGAACTTCTGGCTAGAGTTAAAGTTTTTTTACGTAGATCGTCTCCATCAGAAAAAACAGAAGACAATCTTATTAAAATTGATGATCTCGAAATAAATATCAGTAAAAAAATTGTATTAAGAAGTGGAATTCAAATAGAATTAACAGCTAAAGAATACATTTTACTTGAGTTTTTGGCTAAAAATAAGGGTGTAGTAATTTCAAGAATTGAAATTGCGGAAAAAATATGGAATTTAAATTTTGATACAGGCACTAACTATATAGATGTTTATATTAATTATTTGCGAAAAAAGATTGATAAGGATAGTACGAATAAATTAATTCATACGAGAGTTGGATTGGGTTATGTTTTAAAAGATCAAAATGACACACTGTGAATATTAGAAACAAACTTTTAATTCAGTTTTCAATATTTGTTGTTACTATTTTACTCATTTTTTCTATTGGTATCTTTCTTTTGTCGTATAACTATCGTGTTAGTGATTATTATTCACGTCTTCAGGATAAAGCAAATACAACAGCTCAGTTATTATTGGACGTAGAAGAAGTTGATAAGAATTTATTAAAAATTATTGATAAAAACACTTTAGCCTTATTTCAGGAAAAAATCTATATTTTTAATGATAAAAATGAATTGATTTACTTTAATCCTCCTGAAGCCAAGCCTTTAAATGATGCTGAGCTAATCAATCAAATCAGACTTAAAAGAACTGTAAAATTAAAAGAAGGCGAAAGAGATGTATTAGGAATATTGAATAGTTATAAAGGCTCCAACTATGTGATTATCATTTCTGCATTGGATAAGTATGGTCTATCCAAAATTAAAAATTTGAAAATAGTACTTATCGTCGGTTTTATTTTTGGAGTTATTTCTACTTTTATTTTAGGATTTATTTTTGCTGGCAGAGCATTAGCACCTATATCTGATGTAATAAGTCAAGTCAAAGAAATTACAGTAACCAATCTAAATCAGCGGGTTGATGAAGGTAATCAAAAGGATGAAATAGCACAACTTGCCATCACTTTTAATCAAATGCTTCAAAGAATTGAAGATGCATTTATTTTACAACATGAGTTTGTATCTAATGCAGCCCACGAACTAAGAACCCCTTTTACAATTTTATTGACAGAAGTTGATTTTACTTTAATGCAAGATAGGGACAGCGAGTATTATAAATCAGTATTGATAAGTCTATCAAAAGAAATAAAAAAACTCAGCCAACTGTCAAATGGATTACTCGATTTAGCTCGGATAAGTTTCGATCAGTCAACTTTTCATCAAAAAATTATAAGAATCGATGAACTGTTAGTGGAAACCTGCAACGCTATTCTAAGTTCAAACAATAATTACAAAATTAATATTAACTTTAATACATTACCTGAAAACTACGATCAACTCCATATATACGGAAACGAACAACTCATGTCGATAGCATTTACAAATCTAATTGATAATGCGTGTAAATTTTCGGAGTCCAAAGCTGTACAAATAGACCTGAATCATGAGGAAAGAAAGATATTAGTAAAATTTTCTGACCAGGGAATCGGTATTCCAAAAGATGATATTGATAATATTTTTCAACCTTTTTATAGAGGCAATAATACTCATTTTATCTCTGGTTATGGTATAGGGCTGGCTTTGACTTCAAAAATAATACATCTCCACAATGGTAAAATTACAGTTGATTCAGCGCTGAATATTGGCTCCACATTTACAGTAAACATACCCAGTAACAGTAATTTCTAATCTTATTCTAATCTTATTTTAATAGTATTTTAATCCTTTCCTAATTTTTCCTTAATCACAATTACAGTATACATAACTACCTTTGTGATATATTTAAATGACGAATTTTCATAATATATTACAATGATAAAAGATAAAAATATATTTATAACCGGTGGAGCTGGTTTTATTTCTAATCGGTTAATCAAGGAATTGGTAAATAACAATGAGATCACGATATTTGATAATTTTTATAGGGACACTTTGACAAATTCAGCATATGCTTTGCATCCCAATATAAGGATCATCAGAGGTTCTGTTCTTGATTTTGAGCATTTAATAGAATCTATGTCAGGTGCAGATATTGTAGTCCATGCAGCAGCAATTGCAGGCATAGATACAGTGATTAAAAGCCCGACTTCAACCATGCAGGTAAATATGATTGGCACTGCCAACACACTCGAAGCGGCAAAAATTAACAAAATAAAAGATAGATTTATAAATTTTTCAACATCTGAAGTATTTGGAAACTATGCATTCAAGTCAACTGAAAAATGCAATACAAGTATAGGTAGTGCTGGTGAAGCCAGATGGACTTATGCAGTAAGCAAACTTGCCGCTGAACATTTATCACTCGCATATTTTAAAGAATTTAATCTTCCAACCGTTACAATAAGACCATTTAATGTTTATGGCGAAGGACAAACTGGTGAAGGAGCGCTTCAAATTTTTATTAAAAGAGCGTTAGAAGATAAAGACATCCATATTTATGGCGATGGAAATCAAATAAGGTCATGGTGTTATGTTGATGATTTTATTGTAGGGTTGATCAAATGCATTGAAAATCCAGCAGCAATAGGTGAGTCATTTAATATCGGAAATGCTAAAGCAGTTCTTACTACCTATGGTTTAGCGCAAACTGTTTGTAGGGTACTAAACTCTACATCGAAAATAATCTTTAAACCACCTCTTTCCGCTGATATCGAATTAAGAATTCCCTCGGTACTTAAAGCATCAGAGATTTTGGATTTTCAAGCAACTACACTTTTGGATGAAGGAATAGTGAGAACAGCAGAATGGGTAAAAAATGGAGTACTGGTTTAAGTAATCAAATATGATAAAATTGTCAAAACCATATATCCCTGTATCAACATTGGCGCTTATTGAACAAGTTATTCAGTCTGGCAATTTGGTACAAGGTGAGCAAGTTTTAGCCCTTGAAAGTAAGCTTTCTAAATATCTAAATATTGAACATGTTATCATAGTATCAAGCGGAACTGCTGCACTTCATCTCTCTCTGGTAGCTTTAGGTATAAAAGCTGGCGATGAAGTCATTGTACCGGCATATAGTTTTCCTGCTGTAGCAAATGCTGTAGAATTAACAGGTGCTTCATGCTGCTTTGTTGATATTAATCTGGATGATTACTGTATGGATATAAGACAACTGGAAGCCAAAATCAATAAAAAAACAAAAGCCATCATGCCTGTTCATGAGTTTGGACAGTCGACAGATATGAACCCTATCATGGGATTGGCAGATAAATACAATCTACATGTCATTGAAGACGCCGCCTGTGCTATTGGTACTAAATACGACAACCAATTTACTGGTACTTTTGGTGATATGGGTTGTTTTAGTTTTCACCCCAGAAAGATACTCACCACCGGTGAAGGTGGTGCGATAACTACAAGAGATAAAACGCTTGCAGACAAATTAAGGCAATTGCGCAATCATGGTATAAAATCAACAGATGGCAAAATTGATTTTGTTTTAGCTGGCTACAATTATCGTATGACGGAATTCCAGGCATCGATGGGATTATCACAATTAGCCGAGCTTAACACGACTATAAATATTCACAGAGAACAGGCTTCGTTATATCATAAAGCTTTTGGGCCTATCCAAGGTATCCATACCGATACTACTTTTGAAAATCGTTTTCAGACGTACCAGACGTATCATATTATATTTGAAAGTCGCCAAGTAAGAGATCATGTAAAAAAAGAACTTTATCAACTGGGAGTTGAAAGCAATATAGGTGCTTATGCCATACCTGCTCAAAGTTATTTCCATAATAAATATAATCTTAGCAAAGATGATTATACCTATGCAGATATCGCATATAAATGTGGACTTGCACTTCCCGTAGGGCGCCATCTTAATGAAAAAGAAATCCATTTTATATCTTCATCTGTGATTAAACTTGTACAAGATGGACTTTAGTCATATTAAAAATCCTGCCAGTCATGGCAATGGACTTTTTGAGTTGAGTAAATTAAAACATTTTGGTACAGATGTAGTCATAGAAGAAGGTACACTCATCTTTCATCCCGAACATATATCTATCGGCAACAAGGTATACATTGGGCATCAAACTATACTCAAAGGATACTATAAAGGAGAAATGATCATCGGTGACGGTACATGGATAGGTCAGCACTGCTTTTTTCATGCTGCAGGAAATATTTTTATTGGCAAATCCGTTGGCATCGGTCCTTATGTCAAAATCCTTACATCAAATCACAAAGATTTAAGTACAGATATACCTGTCATATCCAGTCCGCTGGAGTTTGCACCGGTTAATATCTGCGACGGAGCAGATATTGGCATCGGTTCGATCATTTTGCCTGGGGTAACTATAGGTGAAGGAGCTATCATCGGAGCAGGGGCAGTAGTTACTGAAGATGTAGGTGCCTATACTGTTTATGCTGGAGTACCCGCCAGATTTTTGAGAAATCGAAAAACATCATGAATATCGTAATCGTGGATTATGGATTGGGAAATCTAGGCTCCATACTAAACATGTTGAGATATCTGAATATTGAAGCCACGATTTCTGATAATTCTTCTATAATTATTAATGCAAAAAAATTGATCTTACCTGGTGTCGGATCATTTGACAATGGCATCAAAAATCTAAAAAATTCAGGAATATATGATGTCTTGATGCAGCAGGTTTTGGTTGAAAAAAAACCCATATTAGGCATCTGTCTTGGTATGCAACTGATGACAATGAATAGTGAGGAAGGTGTAGAAGAAGGATTAGGCTGGATAGATGCAGTGACTAAAAAGTTTGATTTCAGCCCTGATAGCGGACTGAAAGTACCTCATATCGGATGGAATAGTATAAAGGAAGAAAATCCAAATATCATCATCAACGAATTGGAAAATATGTCAAAATTTTATTTTGTACATTCATATTATGTGTCATGCAGTAAACCACTTGATGAAGTATGCAGCACTACTTTTGGAATAGACTTTACCTCCGTTTTTGCTAAAGATAACATCTATGGCTGTCAGTTTCACCCTGAAAAAAGCCATAAATACGGAATGCAATTGTTAAAAAACTTTAATAGTCTGTAAGTTATGCTACAAAACAGAGTTATACCTTGCCTGCTAATAAAAGACAACAAGCTAGTAAAAACAATAAAATTCAAAAAACCTCAATATATTGGTGATCCGGTTAATGCAATAAAAATCTATAACGAAAAAGAAGTAGACGAACTCATTGTTCTTGATATTTCCATAGACAGAAAAGTAAGAGGTCCTAATTTTGATCTGATAAGACAGATTGCTGACGAATGTTTTATGCCAGTATGTTATGGTGGAGGCATTTCGAATATTGACCAGATACAACAAATATTAAAGATAGGAATAGAGAAAATTGCTGTGAATACCGCGATTATGCCCGATGCACAGCTGATAAGTGATGCTGCAAAAAAATTCGGAAGTCAATGTATGGTCGTTGCATTAGATATTAAGAAAAACTGGTTGGGTAAATGTAAGGTGACTTTTCATTCCGGACAATGTGTGATCAATACCGATATCATAGAATTTGTAAAAAAAGCAGAAGATGCTGGTGCGGGAGAAATACTCATTAATAACATTGACAGGGATGGTACATGGGAAGGTTTCGACCTAGAGTTGATCAGCAAAATAACTTCAAACGTAAGTATACCTGTGATTGTCTCTGGAGGCGCAGGCCATATTGATCATATAAAAGATGCTATCACCATTGGTAAAGCATCGGGTGTAGCGATCGGTAGCATGGCTGTATTTCAAAGCAAAGGAATGGGTGTCCTTATCAATTTTCCTAAAACAATCTTATTGGAAGAAATTAATAATCTATAAAGCTTTAAAAATGGTTTGCACACGATGTATTTATGATGATGCCATTCCTTATATTTCATTTGATGATGAAGGTGTATGTAATTATTGTCATCAATATGATGAGCTTAATGAGCTCTACCCAACTGGCGATAAGGGAATGGTTTATCTCAAAGAACTTGCAGAAAAAATCAAAAAAGAACAAAAAAACAAAAAATACGATGTGGTAGTAGGGGTAAGTGGAGGCACTGATTCCTCCTACATGCTATATCTGACCAAGGAAATCTTGGGTCTCAGGGTTTTGGCGGCGCACTTTGATAATACATGGAATTCAAAAATAGCCGTTGAAAATATAAAAAATGTAACCGAAAAGCTCAATATTGATCTGTATACACATGTTGTGGACAACGAGGAGTATAATGATATATTTAAATCATTCCTAAAGGCGTCGGTCCCTGATATTGATACTCCAAGTGACATTTCTCTAGCCACGGTACATTATATGGCATGTCGTAAATTTAATATAAAATATATATTTGAGGGGCATTCTTTTCGTACAGAAGGTATTTCTCCTCATGGCTGGTTTTATATGGATGCCAAATACATTGAATCGGTTCAAAAAAAATTCGGAACTAAAAAAATAAAAACACTTCCCAATTTGTGGATGTCTAAATGGCTGAAATGGATCATATTTGATGGAATTAAAAAAATAAGACCCCTATATTATTTAGATTATGACAAGGAGAAAACTAAAGAATTTCTTTCCATCGAGTACGGGTGGCAATATTATGGTGGTCATCATATGGAAAACAGAACAGCATATTTTACCAATAATTACTGGCTTCCACGCAAATTTGGTTACGATCTTAGATATTGCGAGTTTTCTGCGCTAATTCGGTCAGGACAATGGAGCAGAGAATATGCACTAGAAAAGATTAAGGAGCCGAAACCTTTTGAAAAGGATATCCTCGAAGAAATATATAAAAGGCTGAATCTGGATCATCAACAATTTGAGACTATTTTTAACCAACCCAATAAGTCATACAGAGATTACCATACGTATAAGAAGACTTTTGAAAAACTTAAATGGTTTTTCTATATTTTGTACAAAGCCAATCTGGTACCCCTTAGTTTTTATCTCAAATACACAAAAAGCTATGACAATGAAAATCAATAAAATTTAGCGTGAGAATATATATAGGAAACAAAGAGATCGCCGGATATTTTATGAGGCTGAAAGATGGTTTTGACAAAATAGGCGTCAAAGCAGATCTTGTGTTTCTGGTAGGCAATAAATTTTATGAAGTAAAAACAAGCACTTTATTGATGCTTAATCAACGTTTGTTTGATTTTTATAAAAAGTATAAGAAGTCAATATACTTTCCGGCTGTGATACCAGCAGTAATGTTAATGGCTATTTTTCGTGTTTATATTCTTACTTCTTCATTGGTAAAATATGATATATTTATCCTCAATTCCGAGCCATTTTTTAATTACAGCGAACTAGCCATACTAAAATGGTTTAAAAAGAAAATCATTATAGTCTTTTTGGGAACAGAATCAAGACCTTCGTACATATCAGGTAACTATGTGCAAGGCAAATATTTTACAAATGGCAAGTATAATTATGATCTTTGTTACAAAGATGTCAAGGCTCAGGCATCAAGAATTACACGTATAGAAAAATATGCGGATCATATTATCAACCATCCTCCTACTGCCCTTTTTCAGAAAAAACCATTTATAGCCTGGTGTCATATAGGTTTTCCGAATGACATACCTGCTAAGTCATTAAAAATAAAACAAAATCACTCGAGAATTGTCAAAGTTTTACACGCCCCTTCCAATGCAATATCAAAAGGTTCTGAAACGATCATAGACATAATAGATAAACTCCGAAAAGATGGATTACCAGTTGAATTTCAGAAACTGCAGAATGTACCCAATGAAAAAGTGCTGGACGAATTGGCCAAATGTGATTTTGTAGTGGACGAACTTTACTCTGATATACCTATAGGAGGTTTGGGGACAGAAGCTGCATTTGCAATGAAACCAGTAATAAATGGTGGGTATTACGCAGAGCAGATAAAAGATGATTACCCTAAAAGTGTCATTCCTCCATCCTGTTTTTGCATGCCAGAAAATCTGGAATTGTGCATTAAAGAATATATATTAGATAAATCTAAAAGAGAAAATGACGCAAAGATACTCAATACATTTGTTACCGAAAATTGGAATAGTACCACTATTGCCCTTAAATATATCCGTATCATCGCTGGGGATATCCCTGCAGAGTGGAAATATGACCCGGCAGAAATAAAATATTTTATGGGCTATGGAATAGAAAAAAATAAACTAAAATCATTTTTAAATGAATATATTAAAAAATTTGGTGACAAGGCTCTTTTTCTAGATGACAAACCTACACTAAAATCCAAAATAATTGAATTTTTAAATGGTTCCTCATCCCTTTGAATATGATAAAACTATTCATAAGAGATATTGGTATTTATGGGCTTTCTGGAATCTTTGTCAGGATGATCACATTTTTGCTTATCCCGTTTTACGTAAGAGCACTGACCACAAATAACCTCGGCGCTATTGATTTGATATTGGTTATTTCATCAATTTCCGGGGTAATACTCTCGCTTGAAATATATCAGTTCATTGCACGCTTTTTTCCCGAATTTGATGAAAACGAAAGAAAAAATTATGCTTCCACAGGATTGTTTTTTTATTTCTTTACATATTTGGGGTTCACCGCAATAGTTTTCATTTTTGCTACACCAATCAGTAATTATATATTTAATGCTTTGGGTTACGAATTTATACTTAAATTAGCTGTCATTGCTATCTTCATAACTTCTATCTTCAACTATTTTCAAAATTTGTTAAGGTATTCTCTTAAATCTGTTCACTACTCGATTTCAAATATTTTATTCACTCTTACTACAGTTTGCTTCTCAATCTATTTTGTTTTGATTCAGAAACTTGGTCTTGAAGGTGTTTATTTTGGGCAAATTATTGGAGGTAGTATTGGGTTGATTATATCAGCGTATTACAATATGCAGTATATTTCATTATCATTTTATCCGAATGTTTTGCATAAAATGCTCAAATTCAGTTTGCCCCTTGTTTCATCAGGTCTCGCATTATTCTCTATTACATTTATTGATAGAATTTTTATTAAGCAATTTCTTTCTCTATCGGAACTTGGCATCTATGGCGTAGCTTATCGTATTTCATCCATCCCATTAATTTTCATTGGCTTTGTCACATCATCCTTTGTTCCTCTTATGTATACTAAATATAAGAGTACTGAAATTAAATCTGAACTTGAAAAAATTTATCGATACACTTTTTTCATAGGTTTTGTTATTATTACTGCTATTAGTATATTTTCATTAGAACTATTCGCAATAATTACTACTCCAGAATACGATATAGCATATAAAGTGGCTCCGTTTTTGCTTTTCTCTGGTTTTCTTATGCAATTTTCTACTATGTTTCTGGGGTTAAGTCTGACTGGAAAAACAAAAATAATCGCTTATATTTATATTTTTGGATTTGCAGTAAGTGTAATTTCAAACATATTATTCATACCCATTTTCGGAATTATGGGCGCAGGTATTGCCAATTCGACTGTTGCCATTATCGTTTTTTCTTTACAATTTTACTTTTCGCAAAAGACCTATACCATCCATTTTAATTATAAACCCTACATTCTGGTCTTTTTAATTTCTCTAACATTTTCGACTTATTGTATTGTTTTGAATGCCCAAGAATCACCTATGATTTACATTTATAAATCTATAAGTTTAGTATTGTATCTTATTTTTGTTTATTATTTATTCAAAATGTATTCCACAGAGAAATAATTAAATTATTGCTTCATAAATTGTGTTTATCCCATATTTTTCGATATTATAGCGTAATAATTATTAAAAAATTTGACCCGTAATTTTTTTGATTATTAAAAAAATGCAAACTTTGACGTGTTGAATTTATTATATTTATGAATCCTGAATCACTTTATTCCAATATTGGAAAACACATTCATCTCTCAAATGATGAAAAAGCGCGATTTTTATCCGTATTAAAACCTAAAAGTGTAAAAAAGAAAAACTTCCTTCTATATGAAAATCAAGTAAGTACTTTTGCCACATTTGTACTCAGTGGTTGTCTTAAGGCCTACACGATTGATAACAACGGTTTTGAACACATGATTCAGTTTGCTCCAGCAGACTGGTGGGTGACGGATATGTATTCATTTATTACTCAAAAGCCAGGAAATATTGTCATTGAAGCCATTTAAAACAGTGAAGTATTACAACTTTCGAGGTCTGATCAATTGCAATTATTTGATGATGTTCCCCATTTTGAAAGATATTTTCGAATAATCACTGAAAAATCGCTGTTTTCTTATCGAAGACGTTTGATGGATAATATGAATTTGACCGCAGCAGAGCGTTATACAGGTTTTTGTGAACGCTATCCGACACTTATTACACAACTGCCACAAAAGCTTATTGCATCCTACATTGGTGTTACCCCAGAGTTTTTAAGTAAAATTAGGGCAACACTTAAAAATAAATCCAAATAAAGTCTCAAAAAGTGTTAATTCTTAATCCAGGTTAAGAATTTTGTGCATTGAACACTCGTATCTTTGTTGTGTTATTACAAAAATCATACTAAAATGGATAGAAAAGAATTTGTCAGAAAAGGAATCCTTGGTACGGGCATGTTTGTAGCATCCGGTTTGGCTGCTGAAGTCATCAAAAATGATATCGAAGAACTTAAATCTCTTGAGCCGATGGAAGATAAGATGGTAGGATTTAATCACATTCCAAATACTAAATCAAATATAATGGAAAATAAAGTATTGCACAAAGCAGAGACCAGAGGACATGCCAATCATAGATGGTTGGATTCTCATCATACTTTTAGTTTTGCTAATTATTATAATCCTGATCGCATGCACTTCGGAGTTCTAAGAGTCCTCAATGATGATATGGTCAGCGGTGGTATGGGTTTTGGCAGACATCCACATGATAATATGGAGATCATATCTATCCCGCTTGAAGGTGATCTTGAGCATCAGGATAGTATGGGCAATACCACGGTTATACGCAATGGCGATATACAGGTCATGAGTGCAGGTACAGGAATTCAGCATAGTGAAAAGAATAAAAATCAAGATAAAAAAGTAAAATTTCTTCAAATATGGATTTTCCCCAATAGGAGAAATGTAGCACCACGCTATGATCAACTCGCCCTTAATGCAGATGATCGTCACAACACACTACAACAGATATTGAGCCCAAATGCGGAGGATGAAGGTGTCTGGATACATCAGGATGCCTGGTTTCATCTGGGCAATCTGGATAAAGGAACAAGTCAGAATTATTATATTAAAAAGAAAGGCAACGGGGTATATGCTTTTGTTATCTCAGGAGAGGTTACAGTGTCGGGACAACCTTTGTCATCTAGAGATGGTTTAGGTGTGTGGGATACGGATCAGATCAGTATAGTAGCAGAATCAAATGCTGAAATATTGCTGATGGAAGTTCCTATGGCGGTTTAACTTTTAAAGCAGATAATAATCAAGAGATTGTTTATTTTTCGTAACCAGACTTCATAAACCAACTTACCAACCAGATTTTCAATCTTTATCTCAACCTTAACCA
Source organism: Chitinophagales bacterium (assembly GCA_038246735.1). Classification (GTDB taxonomy): domain Bacteria; phylum Bacteroidota; class Bacteroidia; order Chitinophagales; family Saprospiraceae; genus OLB9. Next base: position 75,649 of record JBBRVQ010000003.1, on the reverse strand, counting down.
ATGAAAATATTAGCATTCGGAGCAAGCAATAGCCAAAGTTCCATCAATAAAAAACTGGCATCGTATGCCACATCATTTTTTGAAAATGCAGAAGTAAGGTTGATTGATCTAAATGATTTTGAGATGCCATTATTTTCTGTAGATAAAGAAAATATTTCAGGCCACTTAATGGAAGCCCATGACTTCCTGGAAGCCATAGGTCATGCTGATTTACTTATTTTATCTATGGCTGAGCACAATGGTTCATATACTGTAGCTTTTAAGAATTTACTTGATTGGGCATCTAGAATAAATGGAAAGGTTTTTCAGGATAAACCCATGTTGTTGCTTTCAACTTCGACCGGAGCCCGTGGAGCTAAAAGTGTGCTGGAGTCTGCCAAAACGCGCTTTCCTTTTCACGCTGCAAATATTATAGATACTTTTTCATTGCCTGAGTTCAATAAAAATTTCTCTGCTAAAGATGGTATTACATCCACTGAATTGAAAGAAGTTTTTCTTTCTGTCATTCAAAAAACAAAATCACAGTTCAGTAATGCCTGATAATATATACTGATATTAGTCTATTTTTACAACTTTGGCAGTATAAGTGACATCGCCAATAAGCCATATAAGAAAATATGTTCCGGAAGAAAGTCCTGATATATTTAATCTTAAAATATTACCATCCTTTTCAGTAGGGATGAAACTTTTACAAGCTCGACCATAGATATCTTTTATCTCCAACTTATTGACAATGGTCGTTTCAAATAAAATTATATTTATAAAGTCCCGTGTTGGATTTGGGTGGATTAAAATTTCAAATGGCCGGTTTTCAATGGTATTCGTTGACCTAGTTACTTCCCATATTTTACTTGTAAAAGTACATCCATTTGCATCTTTGATTTCTACTTGGTAATTCCCACCCACATCAGGAAAGATATCTTCTTTTACAATGTCTAAGCGTGTCCCATCAAGATACCAGTCATATGCATAAGGAGCTGATCCCCCTGTCGTGCCGATATCAATGATGGCATCCTTTGTACCGCTGAAAATCAAATCAATACTGTCTTCATAAAGTAAAAATGGCAATGGCTGACGTATTTCCCAGTTTTTAATTGAAATGCAATTATTTGCGTCAGAAATAGAAATGGCATACACTCCTGCTGACAGACTATCAACATTTGGTAATGTATCACCTTGACTCCATAGTATAGAATATGGCGATACACCGCCTTTGATTTCAACACTGATTTTGCCTTGACTGTTTCCAAAACAAAGATTGTCAACGGAAGCTCCTGAAATACTTATTTTATCTGGCTGATTCAGTATAAAAATTGGTGTTGATATACAGCCGTTGCCATCCGTTATCGTCACAGAATAATCTCCGCCAGGAATGTTCTCAAGTCTGTTGCCGATACTCCCTTGTGACCACAAATAGGTATAATTGCCTTGTCCACCAATGGTAAACAAAGTGATTACTCCTGTAGAGTCGTCATAACAACCTGGAGATTTGTATCCTGGATTTGCAATAATCTGAGCTGGCTGGTTGAGAATAAAAATTTCCGTCTGTTCGCAGCCGGATCCATCTGAAATAGTGACAGTATAACTTCCTGCCGGCAAATTTGCTATCGTTGGTCCAGTTCTTCCATCAGACCATTTGACAATATAGGGTTCAAGCCCTCCACTGACCATTACCGATGCCTGCCCATCTGAAGCCCCGTAGCAACCAGGATTTATTTTGGCCAACTGTGATGTAAGTGTACATCCAAAATCATTGCAGGATACAGCATTGACAAGTATCGCATTGACACATCCATCAGCGTCTTTTGCTTCTACTATGTAATTATCACTACCTGCTACCGCTTCATCAAGACCCAAACCATCGTACGTAAAGGCACCGGATCCACCTGAAGCTGTAGGGATAAATTTTACAGCCCCTTTGCTAATGCATACCTGGGTGACCTGAACCTCAATTTTTTGCCAGACAGGTTCTAAATCCAACAAATCTATGCAAACAGATCCTGAATTATGCCGGTTTTGCAAAACCTTTGACCCCAATTGGATATAATAAGTTTTTCCTGCTTCAAGATTACCTACATGCAAGTACCCATTGCAATGATGAACTTTCTTACCACAATATATTGATTTTAGACTATTGCAACTACCTTCATATAAGGAAACGATATTCTCAAAATCAGTTTTTAATTTCATATACACTTGTCTGCTTTCAGAGGCCACAAATGAAAACCAAACATCATCCATAATATACACATCACAGTCCGGACGAATACCTGAATAACCCGCTCCAAAATTGGATGAAATGGAACACGCATTGTTCAGTGTCAATGGTAAAGCTGATATACAACTGGATTCGGGGACTTCTTGAACCACTTTTGTCTTCACTTTCGGACACAAACTGCCTTCAATAATTGCAAAATAACCAGTCACCTGTATAAAGTAAGTTTGTTCAGCCTCAGCATTTTTTATATCGATTTTGTAACCGTTAAAATCAGAAACCAACTCAACTAAATCAGAACAATTTCCTTTATAGACTGCCAGGGCATCCGCAAAATCTGCATTAGTAGTAAATTCATAATCATCATCCGTTTGAGGTGTAAAAGAAAACCAAACGTCGGCCCTTGACCTTTGATTGGTTTTGGGAAGCGGACCATCCTGATTGGCTGCTATGTTTTTTGAAATGGTACAATCTGCATTGGCAAACAATGGAATAGCAGCATCACAAACATCAGTTAAAGGCGGCAATTGTATCTTAGATTTTTTGCTCACTCTTAAACATCCGCTGCCTCTATCCAAACCAAATTCTGCCTGATGACCATAAATTCTTATTGTGTAGGTCTCTCCTGCTTGGGCACTGATATTTAATTCTTCTCCTCTGAATCCAAATTCGTCTTTATCTCTCGCTTGAATGAGTACCGGATTATCACAAGTACCAGAAAAGATCTCAAGCTTATCATTAAATATACTGGTTGACTTTATTTCATAATCTATTGACTCAATCGCTGTAAAAGAATAATACAATATGCCGGTATTTGTTACACCTGCTATCTCAAATTCATCTTCTTTTAGTGCATTGGTATTGTCATAAAACTGACAATTTTCTGCTAAAGAAAGTGACACAGATTTATTGCATCGATCATTAATATTTCCTTTGCCAGTAATTTTTATATTATCAAACCCAAGCCACCATGCCCATCCACCATCGTTGTATTCCCAAATTAACCTTATCTTTTCTGATCGGAAAGGGGATAGATCAACAGTATCTTTTTTTGATTGGTTGACATTAGGTCCTCCGTAGTCCCCATTATAAGTTTTAACAGGAATCCATTCTTTGCCATTGTCTACATACAACTGAAGGTACTCATTTTTTTCATAAAATCTGAAAATAAAATCGTACGTAAGCTGGTATTCTGCATATTGAGCAGCATTAAATTCAGGACTAAATACCCTAATTTTTGATAAAGAGGCATTCTCACCCAACACATCATCATTAAAATAGGCAAAGCAGGTTCCGTCTATAGATTTTCCGTCAGTAAACAAACCAAAGTTCCAGTTGTTTACTCCGCTCAGAATCTCCGTACTCCATCCTTCAGGTAGCTGACAATCATTAAATGTCTCACCAAAGACGATTGCTCCGCCTTTTGTGCCTGTGATTTTTATATTGTCTACGCCAGCCCACCAGCCCCATTGATTATCATCATCGTATTCAATAATAATTCTCATACTGTCAGTCGCTATAAAACTTAAGTCTGACTTCATATTGATATAATCAGAAAATTTAGTTCCTGAATAATTGGTGCCTTTAAATTCTCTGATGACATGCTCTTTTTCCCCGTTGTCAATGATAATGCGGATAAATTCAGTTTTATCTCTTCTGAAATGAACCTGAGCATTGAATGCAATATCACTATACCCTTCACCACTGAAGTAATTAGAAAAAATACGAAGATTAAAAGCCGGCGTTTTATCCCCTGTAAGATCATCATCTACATAAAGCATACAGGTGCCATCAATGGATGAGCTTTCCGCTTTTGAATTTGTAGGTAATCCGACTCCCCAGGATACATTTTGATTACCTGTTAATTGGTATGACCACTGATCAGAAAGAGCACAATCATTGAAGTCCTCGACAAATAATACTTCCTGTGCGCAGACAATATTTGATATTCCAAAAAGTAAAAAACAATGTATTAGAATCTTTAGCATAAAGGCATTTTTTTTATTGCATTGTAAAATTAGGTAAGTTTTTTCTATTTTACTAAAAATTGAATTAAATTGCCTGAAATTTTGTAATTAACTTATGGCTGGTTTACAACCCTTTCAACCTTCTGCTTCCAATCCCTGGAATAAGCAGAAAGTTATTCATTTTTTAAGACGATTGGGCTTAGGTGGTTCTCCTACGCAGATTAAACAGGCTTTGGAGTCTGAACCCCTTTATTTTATTGACTCTACCATCAATAATATCAAATCCAGACCATTGCCGGCGTCGCCTGTATGGGCCAATTACACCACTGCGGATTATGATGCTTTAAACAATGACGATCTGAAATTTGACCATAGAGATGAGTTGTATGACAGCATATTTACCGATATGATCAATGATGGACTTCGCACCAAGTTGTTCTTATTTTGGCACAATCATTTTGTTACAGAATTGAATGTGTATGATTGCAATAAATATCTATGGAACTATTATACCTTACTGAATAAATATTGTTTGGGCAACTTCAAACAGTTTGTAACAGATATGGGCAAAAATCCTGCTATGCTGGTATATCTCAATGGCAATCTGAATGAAGTAGGTAAGCCCAATGAAAACTATGCAAGGGAATTGATGGAACTTTTTACAATGGGTGAGAATAACGGCTATACACAAGCTGATGTCGTAGAAGTAGCGAGAGCACTTACCGGATGGAGATGCAGTCAATATAGCTGTAATGATGTCAGTTTTAATAGCGGTAAATTTGACAATAAAAATAAAATAATTTTTGGCAAAACGGGCAATTGGGGTTACAATGATGTACACAATCTTATATTTACTGAAAGAAAAAATCAAGTAGCTTACTTTATATGTAATAAGCTTTATACAAATTTTGTATACCATACTCCTGATACTGAATTTGTTACCGAACTTGCAAATTTATTTATTCAAAGTAATTGGGAACTTCTGCCAGTATTAAAAGCAATTTTTAAAAGTGATCATTTCTTTGAAAATGAGTTTATCGGTTCGATAGTTAAAAGTCCCATCGAGTGTTTTATAGATCTTGCCAGAATGAGTGGTATCAGCCAACCCAACCTGATTGATAGATATGGTACATTCAGATATGGTTCATCCAATCTTGGCATGGAATTATTTAATCCAATAAATGTAGCCGGATGGCCCGGACATTTCGATTGGATCAATGAAAATACGCTCACTCAAAGATGGGATTATTGCAAAACGATCATCGGTACCCTAAGCAATGAGAAAAACAGAGAATCTTTGCGACAACTAGCTATTGATCTGTCTTCTCCTAATTTTAATAATCCTGATTTGATTACAAAAGCTTTAACCTTACATTTTATAGGTCGAGAACTAGACACAGAATTACACGAATCGGCTGTTTTGTATCTGAAAGGTGATATACCCCAAAACTATTTTGATGATGGTACATGGAATCTCAGTTGGAATGAAGCACCATTTCAGATCGCAAATTTGCTCGTTTACCTTGTCAAACTTCCTGAGTTTCAATTATCCTAAATAATTCATCCTATGAGTCATAAGTATCACAATAAAAGAAAAGGTAGGACCATTGAAAACACAGAAGCCCATGCCATCGATCATAAAACCTGGAATCGTCGGGACTTTCTGCAATCCACAGGACTATTTGCTGCGGGACTTGCTGCGACAGTAAATGGGGTGCCCTTATACGCGATGGGAACATCCGAGCATTTTTCGCCATTGAGTGCCTTCGAAACAGACAGGACATTGGTGCTCATTCAATTGCGTGGAGGCAATGATGGACTCAATACTGTCATCGACAGATTTAATAGCGAATATTATAATATACGGCCAACACTGGCTATTGCTGAATCCAATCTATGGGCACTGGACCAAAAAACCGGTATGTCTAATCAAACAATAGATTTGAAGCCGTTGTGGGAAGAAGATAAAATGAAAATCATTCACAATGTAGGATATCCACACCCCAATTATTCACACTTCAGATCATCAGACATATGGGCTACTGCATCAGATACGGATGAATATAAAAAAGACGGCTGGATAGGAAGATTTATTGATTATGAAATGCCAGCATTTGGTGAAGCACAACCCACTATCCCACCTGCCTTGCAAATAGGGGTACAAACAGATCTTGTCTTTCAGGGTCAAAACACCAATCTTGCATTGGCCATTTCAAGCCCTAACGAATTTTACAAACTGGCTGTATCAGGTCAGTTGTATGATCTGACATCGCTGAACCAGACTCCTGCAGACAGATCATTGGCATACGTAAGACAAGTGGCCAATAGCGCTTTCCGCTACAGTCAATCAATCAGTAATGCTTATAATAAAGGAAGGAACGAGGTCAATTATCCAGATACAAATCTTGCACAACAATTGGCCATTGTGGCAAAATTGATCAAAGGACGCTTGGGTACAAAAGTATTTATGGTATATATCGATGGTTTTGATACCCATGCCAATCAAAACAACAATCACCCCATTTTACTACAGAGACTCTCATCTGCAATTAGTGCATTTTACAGCGATCTAGCCAAACTAGGGATGGATGACAAAGTACTTGGAATGACATTTTCAGAGTTTGGCCGAACGATTTATGAAAACGGATCTGCCGGCACAGACCATGGTACAAGTGCGCCCATCATGTTGTTCGGTAAAGGACTGAGTAAAGGCATCATAGGAAATCCTCCCGATCTGATAAATACGGATCAATATGGTGATCCACATTTTGAAACAGATTTCAGAGATGTATATGCTACTGTTCTTCAAAGCTGGTTGGGTATGCCATCAGAAGTCTCTGATTTTATTATTGGGAAAGACAGGACTCCCATTGAAGGTTTAGTGCCGGTTCAAAATCCAACGGTTGGCTCAGAAGCATTTGAAGCATTGTTAGGCCATAAAATTTCGGCAGAAGACAAAGATGTCCTTCAGATACATTACTCGATACTGCAAGAAGGTCCAGTTATTCTCGAAATTTTGGACAAAAGCGGACAAGTCATCAGATCATTGATCAATGAGTTTAAGACATATGGATCTCATATGCTGGAAATTCATCTAAAAAAGTATCAGTTGCATCCCGGACACTATCAATACAGGCTCAAAACCGGAGGTAAAATATATCAACGGGATTTGGTGGTAAGGTAAGTGTTAGAATAAGAGTATATTTAAAATTCCATCATTTGTCTTCAAACTACAATTGAATATTTAGACATATTCTTAGATAAAGATCATATAACCAATTCAGCTTCTGTCACCATTTTCCTAAGGTTAATTAATGCATATCTCATTCTTCCGAGAGATGTATTAATACTTACCCGTGTCATTTGTGATATTTCTTTAAAACTCATGTCTGCATAATGTCTTAATATTACTACTTCCCTTTGTTCGTCCGGAAGCTGATCTATAAGGCATCTTAATTTAGTATGTATCTGACTTTTGATAATGGTGTTTTCCATATGATCGTCCTTACATTCCAAAACATTAAAAATGTCAAATGTTTCAGTCGTCGAAATTTTTGACATTCGCTTAGATCTCCTGAAATGATCCACGCACATATTATATGCAATACGCATAGCCCATTGAAGAAATTTACCTTCGTTATTGTATTTCTCCTTTCTGAGTGTGTCCACAATTTTAATAAATACTTCCTGAAAAATATCTTCAGCAAGCTCTGTGTCTTTGACAAACAGATAAATGGATGTATAGATCTTATCCTTATGTCTTTTTAATAAGACTTCAAAGGCAGATTGATTACCATTAAGATACAATGAAATGAGTTCTTGGTCGTTTAACATCTTAAGTTGCATACCTACACAATTAGTTATGGGTTAAATAAATTTTCTAATTTTAAGTGTAGATGTTTACTCTATATGCGCCTATTTTTGACTGATGTTAATTAATAAATTTTTACTACTAAGATGCAAAGATAACCCTGTTTTTTGATTTGTCAATGTTTTCAGTTAATTTATTTCACAAATTATGCCAAACATTTTTTACACTGAATTAAATGCATACATTTGTACATCATTTCAGCCGAAGTGGTGAAACTGGTAGACACGCACGTTTCAGAGGCGTGTGACGCGAGTCTTGCGGGTTCGAGTCCCGCCTTCGGCACACTTTCTTGACAAATTTAGGCTTTGACGAGATTTTTTTCTTAGATGCCGGAAAAAGTAAAGTCTGATAATTGACCAATAATTATCAGACTTTATTCTCCAAATTAAAGTTAGAAAGGATCTTTGATAAACACTATCAAAGACCCCTTCATCAAAACTTAACTATGAAAAACTATCCCCCAATTATTTTATTTCAATGGTTTTAGGTGCTTTTACCTTAATTTCTTCCTTTTTAGGAAGTACCAATGTTAAAATACCTTTGTTGTATTCTGCATTAATATTTTCAGCATCAACAGCATCTGTAAGATGAAATGATCTTTTAAATGTAGTATAATTGAACTCTTTTCTAGTCCATTTTAATTCTTCTCTATCTTCATTTTTAACCTCATTTGAAGCAGAGATTACCAACTGATCCTTCTCAACAAAAATATTAAAGTCCTTTTTGTCCAAACCAGGTGCGGCCAATTCAATTGTAAAGGTGTCAGTACTTTCAGTAATATTTACAGAAGGGGTAGTCACAGAAAAATCCGAACCAACCAAATCAGAGATACTCCTGTTAAATACGTCATCCATAAGATTTGTGAATGTACGACTTTGAAATACGGGATTTACTTTTAAGATGTTCATATTATTAGGTTTTATAGGTTAATAAATATTATTTTACTTGGATGGTTAATGGTACTTTTTTCTCAGATTTATATACTGTAAGTTTTAAAATTCCATTTTCTGAAGTAGCTTCAAGTTTATCTCTCTGAACATCTTCCGGTAGAATAAAAACTCTTTCGAAAGAAGTATTATTAAATTCTTTCAGCTGATATTTTCTATCGTCTGCTTTTTCTCTTTTTCCGCCAACAATCAACCTGTTTTCATGAAGTTGAATTGAAATATTTTCTTTGTCAAAACCCGGAACAGACAAACTGATAATAAATTTGTCATTTTGTTCTTCAATATTGGCATACGCCGGAAAATGATTTGCTTTTTTATCATATAGAAATTCCTGAACAGGCCTGTTAAATACTTCTCCAAAGACTCTGTTTAACTCTTGATTTACTCTGTTGATCTGTGGTTTAAATACTATGTTTGTCATTTTTATAAAAATTAAAGGTTTCAAATAAAATTACATCTTTTTACCTGCAATTGATGTTCCATTCCAGTTTTCATTCAAAAAGTTGCACAAATTGTCGTTTAAACATGCCATTATGGCATTATTTTTTAATTTATATGCCATAATGGCATATTATGACGAAGTAAAATTTAAACATCTTTGATTTTTGGTTATAAATGTTAATTAGTGGATGTCCGTTTTCCTGAATATCGTTATCTTGATTATCTTTGGGCATACTTAATCAAATAAATTATTTTTAGCGCCATGTTAGATACACCTATCACCCATATACATATTACCTTAGGAGCCAAAATGGCTGAATTTGCCGGATACAATATGCCCATTTCATATACTACTATCTCAGACGAGCACATCTGTGTACGGAATGGCGTAGGTGTTTTCGATGTTTCACATATGGGAGAATTTATAGTACGAGGTAAAGAAGCCATACATCTGGTACAAAAAATTACAAGTAATGATGCCTCAAAATTAGAAATCGGAGATGCCCAATATAGCTGCATGCCAAATCATGATGGAGGCATAATTGATGACCTGCTAGTCTACAGACTTCCAGAGAATATGTGCAGCGAGGGAGAACAAGCCTTTATGCTGGTTGTGAATGCATCAAATATTGAAAAGGACTGGAATTGGATTTCTGCAAATAATGAGTACGAAACCCGTATTATTAATATCTCCGAAAAAACAGGACTTTTAGCAGTTCAGGGTCCACGAGCTTTAGATGTACTCCAAAAACTGACTGCCGTGGATCTAAGTTCTATTAAGTATTACTCTTTTACCAAAGGAACGATAGCAGGAATAGACAATGTACTTATCTCTGCCACAGGTTATACCGGTAGCGGCGGCTTTGAACTGTATGTAGACAATGAAAATACTGAAGCACTCTGGAAGGCAGTATTTGAAGCAGGCAAAGAGTATGACATCAAGCCTTGTGGGCTGGGCGCAAGAGATACGCTCCGACTGGAAAAAGGATTTTGTCTTTATGGCAATGATATAGATGATACTACATCCCCACTTGAAGCAGGATTAGGATGGATTACCAAACTTAAAAAATCAAAGAAATTTAATGGGCAGGATTGGATGAATGCGCAGAAAGAATCAGGTCTGACAAAAAAACTCGTTGGTTTTACCATGGAAGAACGAAGAGTGCCCAGACATGGTTATCTTATTTTTGATGAAAATGAAATTGAAATTGGTGTAGTCACTTCAGGCACTCAATCCCCTTCGTTGGATTTACCTATTGGAATGGGCTATGTTAAGGTTAGCCATTCTACCCCAGGAAGTAAAATTTTTATTCAGGCAGGTAAAAAATTACTCGAGTCCACTGTAGTTAATCTTCCGTTTTTTAAATGAATAATTTTTCAAATGTTATATATTTTCTTATCCATCACCTTGTAATGAAGGTAGCTATTCTAACGCTGAAATATTTTCACATGCTTATAAAACTTTAGGCATCGGAAAACTGGTTGGGCTTCCTACCAATGGGTCTGCAATTTCTACAGGTGGAAAAAGTCTGATGTGAAAGATTACCACTGCGAGGATGGTTTACTAAAGCTACCGACCAAAATCAGGAACTTGGACCCGCGGTGCCTGATATTTTGGTGGAAAATAAACATGACTGGATATCCAAAGGTACAGATGACCAATTAAAAGTAGCTGTAGAAACATTATTAAAAAACATCAGCAAAAAATAGAAATTATTTCATTACTCAAACAGAAAAATAGCATCATTTCTCAAAAATGATGCTATTTTTTTATCTTCTAGTTTTACAAATGAAATAGAAAAGATACTATTTTATACTGTATCTGACGCCAGCGTAAATATTAACACCCATGATAGGTCCCCAAGCGAGGGAACTATCAAAATACGCTCCAAATGGGGCATGAGCTCCAATGATTGGGTGCTCTAGTCTATAATTAAAAATGTTTTCACCACCCAAATATATTTCAAAATTTCCTCCCAGGTTTTTACTAATCTGGGCATTGCTCAAAAAATATGTTGGAGACTTTTCTGGCCACTTGTGTTCTTCGTCATTTGCTGCTGTAGAAGGAATTCTTACTGCACTCAACCAGTTTATAGTATAATCTAATGTCCATCCTTTACCTGGCTTTATCGCAAAGTTTGCAAATGCTCTTTGTGGGGATACCAGTGGCTTTTGCAAAAGTTGCTCTCCATAAGTCGTTTTTACATCATTATACCTGTAAGCCAATCTAATATCAAGCCATTTTGTTGCATCTATTTCCGCCTGTATTTGTGCACTATTTGAGTAAGATTTTCCTCTCAGGTTATAAAAAATTACTTGTCTTGCGCTTCTGTCAAGATCTATCACTATCTGATTGGTAAAATCTATTCTGTTCAGATCTAAGGACAATGACAACATTTTTTTGCCTATAGAAATTTCTTTAGTAAGACTCAGACCTAAATTCCAAGCTACTTCAGCCTGCAATCCGTAAGGTGTTTCATTGTTTTGACTTTCAACGATTATTTCTCTATTGGATGCAAAAACACCAATATTTTCTGCAAAAATACTTGCCGTTTTTTGACCTCTTCCGGCAGCCAGTCGAATCACAGTCTTCTGGTCAGGTGCATATCGCAAGTTAATCCTTGGGGTAAAGAATACGCCAAAATTATTATGATAATCAGCCCTACCTCCTACAAGAACTGAAAATTTTTCTGACCCTTTATAGGTATATTCTCCAAATATTCCCGGTACCCATTCATTTCGGCCATATTGTTGCGCTGCCACCAGTTCATTAAAATTATCATATTGGAAGCTTGTCCCCATTCTCACCTGATGATCTGTGTTATCAATGATGGTCTGATAGATCATATTAAAATATAATGATTTTTGTGTTGCATCATACCTTCTAAGTCCAAATTGAGCTTTTTGATCATGATAAACCCCTGAAAATTGAAATCCAAGTGTTTTATAAGGAGTATCAAGATTTACAAAACCTCTTTTGGCCCAAATTTCAGCTCTGTTGGTGATCATATCTGCACCCCAAACTTGATTTCTCAATGATTTGCCGGGGTCAAAGTCTGTCTGTCCGCTAATATTCTCCATAAATGTGAGTTTCATTCCGATTTGGCCTTCCTGTCCGGCGTTATTGGTCCATTTCCATCTATTGATAAAACCAAACTGTTTACCTACTGGCATATCAAGGAATCCGTCATGATTATGATCACGTCTTTGCGCCCGTGTAGAAGCATGAAGAAGAGTTGATGTACTCCAGTTTTCATTGATTTCCTGTTTTGCAAAAGTATTCATTTCAAGTCTTGCTGCCTGACTTGCATAGGCATTAAAGTACATTTTATCTTCATGGCATGGTTTACGCAATTCTACGTTTATTTGACCAGTTATACTTTCAAAACCATTAACTACAGAACCGGCACCCATATTGAGTTGCATGCCCTCTACCCAAGGACCCGGGGTATAAGCCAGCCCCTGCAGTGCAGCCAATCCACGGATATCGGGTATGTTCTCTCTCGTGATCTGTACGTAAGGCCCCGCCAGACCAAGCATTTCTATTTTTCTGGTACCTGTAATAGCATCAGTGGTGGAAGCATCTATGGCTGGAGTGGTATCAAAACTCTCTGCAAGATTACAGCAGGCAGCTTTAAGCAATTCTTTACTTGAGATTTGATGTACTTTAACTGTTTCAAGATAAGATATTTCTGTTGAACGTTTTTTATGTGTTATTTCTATAACATCCAGAAGGTTTGTATTTTCAGAAATAACTATATTAACTGATCCGGCTTTGTCGATGTACAATGTATCGGGATTATACCCCACATATGATACTGCTAGATATTTTGATTTTGCTGAAAGTTCCAGATTAAAACTGCCATTCATATCAGAGATAGTACCTTCTTTTGTTCCTGCCCAAGCAAGGGTAGCACCGATTAAAGGCAACATTTCTCCAGATGAGGTCTTTTCATATACCATACCTGAAAGTACAGTATTTTTATTTTTCTCCTCTATTTTTGGCTTCCCATGATTATACCCATCATGATTATCGTATTCATCATGTTCACCATTTTCTTCAGGAATTTGTTCAGAACTATCTCTGTAATGACAGCAGGCGTGAAGTGCTTCATAGACATCATCAGGTGCCTTTTGTCCTTCGGTGTCGTGACCAACTTTTAACAATGCAGAAATTAGTTCGCTCTTAATAAATAAAGGTTGTGTATCGACCGTAAGTTGTTGCTTTTCCAGATCATACGCTGCATTAGCGACGCCAATGACATTTTTTGCAGTGAACTCGATTCTGTCTATACACATACCGCAGGCACCACTTACACTGATGGTTACCTCTTCCTGACCATACGAAAAGCTGCAGTTCAAGGCGAGAATAAGTATAGTTATTACTGAACTCAAATATTTGTTCATAATGATTTCTTTAATGTTTTCAAATGGTAACTATTTAGGTTTATGCTTTCAAATCATAAAAGTCAGGTAATTTTTCGTCAGGAGAAGCCACTTTTTGAATTAATAGCAGCGCTGTTGACGAAAAAAGTGCTGAGATATCACGGAAAATTAGCATTTTTTATTTGAAATTGATCATATCTAAATAGTTACTTCAAATTTATATATTTCGGCTTTTATTACCGAAAAAGCAGGGAAACGGACAGACCACTCCATACTAAAATTAAAAACTATACTTGCGGAGGATAAGAAATGGATGGGTGAAAATCAAAAGAATTTACCTTGATGGCAGGGATGTTTTTTTCAGAAAAAATTGATAAATCAAGCTCAGCGGTTTTATAATAATACAAGCTATTTATACATACTTTTGCGCAACAAAAGCATTTGCAATTATCCCCGCAACAGTCTTTTTTTTCATCATCATGGCTTAATTTGTCTTTTTTGCTACAGCAAGAGTGTGCTTTATTGTTTTTTAAACTCAATGTGTCTACCTTACATTCTTTTACAAGCAATGGTTTCTGAATGTGAGCTATAGAAGGACCACAGACAGACAAAGACTGACTAAAAATGATAAAAGATAATATAAGCGCTAAAACTTTCATAAATCAAGCACAAAGATAAAACAATATCAGATCAATGTCAATAGAATGAGTCAATTAACTGATTTTTAACCTATTTGCATCTAAATGACTATTATGAATAGGTCATTACCCTCACGTCAGAATTATTATTCAGCAGCCATAATTCCTGTTTTAAAATGAAACAAATCGGCAGGAAAATCGTACTTTTGTTTTGTAAAAAAAAGTCAACAAAAATGAGCGATGCTTGGAAAGTAGGGAAAGAAGATAAAAAAGGAATTCTCAAAGATCAGGAATACTGCATTCTGGTAGGAGTAATTACAAAAGATGAAAATGAAACCCAGGTCATGGAGTACCTAGATGAATTGGAATTTCTTGCCACTACAGCAGGTGCGATTACTAAAAAGATTTTTACTCAGAGAATGCCCCATCCCAATGTAAAATCTTTTGTTGGGTCCGGAAAGCTGGAAGAAATAAAAGATTATATAGATAGAAATGAAAATATCACTCTAGCTATTTTTGATGATGACCTTACAGGAAAACAAAACGGATTTCTGGAAGAATACCTTAAAGTAAAAATCGTAGATAGAAGCACATTAATACTCGACATATTTGCGGAAAGAGCACAAACTGCTCAAGCAAAAACACAGGTCGAGTTGGCTCAGATGCAGTATCTTCTTCCACGATTAAGAGGACTCTGGACTCACTTGGAGCGTCAACGTGGAGGTATAGGCATGAGAGGTCCGGGTGAGATGGAAATAGAAACAGACCGAAGGATAATCAGAGATAAAATAGCCCTGCTGAAAAAACGACTGGAAAAAATAGATCAGCAGGCACAGACTCAAAGAAAAAATCGTGGCGAACTCATTCGTGTTTCTTTGGTAGGATATACCAATGTAGGCAAATCGACCCTAATGAATGTGCTTAGTAAATCAGATGTTTTTGCGGAAAACAAACTTTTTGCCACACTCGATACTACCGTCAGGAAGGTGGTTTGGGATACAATGCCTTTCCTGCTTTCAGATACGGTAGGCTTTATAAGGAAATTGCCACATCACCTGGTCGAAAGTTTTAAATCCACCCTTGATGAGGTGCGGGAAAGCGATATTCTGATACACGTAGTGGATTTATCGCATCCGCAGCACGAAGACCACATACTGACTGTACAAAATACACTCAATGATCTGGGTGCATCAGATCGAACCACACTCATGGTTTTCAATAAAGTAGATCTGTACCGGGAAAAGAACTTTGATGATTATCTCGATGATACTACAAAAAGTGATATCATGAAGGAAATAAAAGAGAAATTAAGCCATCAATACAATTTTCCAAATGTACTTATATCAGCCACAAAAAAGGAAAATATAGATGAGCTTAAAGATATCCTAAAACAAATGATCATCAATGAGTATAATGTAAGATATCCTTTTCAAGTGAAGACTTGGTAAACATAAAAATTCAATCTAATCATTGATTAAATATCTCTTGAAACTAAAAAAAAAGTGGTCTAAATCTAGCTGATAATCTGCCTGATTTTATCCTTGCCCATACGCCGGAAACAGTATGCAGTTCAGGACTGTGATATAATGTACAGTCTAATTCTATTTCAATATCATAAAACAAACCTAAATCATCCTTTCCCTTATTAAATTTTTTTACTATCAGTTTGCTGTCTTTTTGATCTCCGCGAGCAGTGGTGATAGTATAAACAAGGTAGCTGTTTGCGAAACTTGGAACATCTATTTCAAATGTAACTTTAAATTTATCCGTTTCCTCATCGTTAGACCTTAAGAGATGTTCTTTGATCGAAAAGACAGAGTCTAAAAAGTTTTCAGCGGTATCAGTCAATTTGAATAAAGGAGCTTCAAACTCAATGTATCCATTATAAGGAATTGATGTTCCATATTTAGGCTGTATTCCGAATGAAACATAATTTTTTGCATTTTCATATTCTATATTGGTACCAAAACTTGGATTTTTTGTAGTAAAGGTTACCCCTTTTACCATAAGGGGTTCTAACTCACTATTTTCATAATAACATACCAATGTATTATTTACATATGCAGTAAATTGATTTTCGCTTAGCTCACCATTACAATTTAGCGATATTTTATTCAAAGCATTAAAATATTTTTGTTTTTTTTCTCTATCAATTGCTGCTTGTTCGTCATATTCATAACAAGAGTAAAATTGTAGTAAAATTAATAAAAAAAGAGACTTTTTCATATTACATCAATTTACAATGACGGTTTTAGAAACAATAACGTTTGATCCGGTACAAACATTAGTCAATTTGGCCATAACAATTTTTTGTCCGCTTCCAAAAAATGTCAGATTTGCAGAATACGATCCTGTCGATGTGACAGATCCTCCCCATGGTCTTACGCTCCTTGTTAATTGAAATTGACCTTCTGAACCAACATTAACATAAATTGGGTATTGTACATATAAAGAAGCATTTGAAGGAGGATCGTTTCCCCAGATTAAACTGTAAGGTGGAGCATCGGCATAAGATTTGAATAAATCAAATTTTCTGAATGTGTATGAATTTCCGTTGAAATCGTCATAACATGAAATTGTAGCAAAGATTTCTGAAATTTGTGTACTAATCGGCACACTCAACCTAAGGCTTGGTGTAGCTGTTACTATATTATTCGGTTGAGTATTGTCATTTCTCCAGATCGTAGTTAAATATAATCCATGACCATATATATTATTCACAAAATCCTTACACCCTAAAACTTTAATATAAAATCCTGTCGGCTCTTTACATATTATTTTTTCATCACAGCAGGTCTTATAGAAACTTAATCCTTTACTTATACCAATTGCTAAAGCTAATAAAGTACCTTCAACTAGAACAACTGTTCCTGCATCTGGGTTTACGGTACCAATTGCTGTTGAAATCAATATAGAAACAGCGAAAATTCCTCCTGCCCACAATGTCCCTACTATAACTCCAACCCCCGAACAAATCAAATTTCCCCACCAATAATCACACAATCCTTTATCCCTATTTTCTAAATTTAATTCATTTTTATAATATGAATTAAAATAATATTGTCCTAATGTGAAAATAATGTCAAGAGATTTCAGCAATAACAACTTATCATTAGCACAATCATTCGTAGATGATAAATTAATTTTTACATTATTAACATTATTACTAAAATCTAATAGATTCGGATTGCTTTCTTTAAGGTAACTTATCAAATTATCCCAAATTGTTTTATACGAGTTGATAAAATTGTCAGATAATAAATTTCTTGTATATAAATTTGATAAATATTGATCCATCGTTGAAAAATTGTTTAAAACTAAACTTTCTTCTTTAATTTTCTGTAAGAAACCATGGGTATATTCTGAAGGATAAAAAAATTCGTTAATTAGAGTATCATAATTACTTATATCTTTGTTCCTTTTTGTACTTTCGACCAGTTTTAAGTAATTTTCAAGTTTATCAGGTTGAATGTCAATGGTTTGATGGTTTATTGTTGTACATTCAACTAAAGTAGTTGAACATGACAAATTCATCATTATAATAATAAATAAAATAATTTGTAATTTAACATAATTATAATTTTTTAAGTTATTAAATGAAATATCTTCAACACAAAAATACGATTTTTTTTAATAAATCAAATAAATATTAATAAAAAACTGAACACCCTCCAAAAATATGCGTCACTACTGATACATTATTGTCTCAAACTTAAATCCGGTGAAAAACTTTTTGTATCAACTACCACCCTTGCTGAACCACTTATGCGTGAAGTATTTAGGGAAGCGATAAAAGTAGGTGCATATATAGAATATCAACTAAGCTTTTGCGAACAAAACAGAATTTTTATAAAAGAAGCAGAAGATCGCCAATTGGATTATGTCAATCCTTCTTACATAAATATGATGGAGACCTATGACGCTTATCTTGTTATTCGGGCACCGTTTAATGTAAGAGAGGACCAGAATAATGATGCAGTAAAAACCGGCCGAAGACAAAAAGCACTGAATGAAGTAAATCAAATATATTCTGAGCGAATCGCAGACAGGAGTCTAAAACGTTGTTTGTGTCAGTATCCTACTCAAGCCAGTGCACAAGAAGCAGGTATGAGCATGGAAGAATATGAAACGTTTGTTTACGGGGCCTGTCATCTTTTTGCAGCGAATCCGGCAGATGAGTGGTTGAAAGTTCGTACTCAGCAACAACATATTGTAGATTACCTCAATCAATGTGATGTGATACGATATAAAAATGATACATCAGACATATCCTTCCGTGTAAAAGACAGAATCTGGATCAACTCTGATGGAAGATCAAATATGCCCAGTGGTGAAGTATTTACAGGACCAATTGAAAATTCGGTCAATGGGAGTATATACTTCAATTTTCCTGTAGTATATATGGGACATGAGGTAGAAGGTGTGACGCTTTTTGTAGAAAATGGTTATGTCACAAAATGGGAAGCTGAAAAAGGAAAGGCCTTTCTGGATGAAATATTTAAAATCGATGGTTCAAGATATTTTGGAGAAGTGGCTATTGGGACCAACTATAACATCCAACATACTACAAAAAATATTTTATTTGATGAAAAAATAGGTGGTTCTGTGCATATGGCGATAGGCCAGTCCTATAAACAAACCGGAGGTCAAAATAAATCACCCATACACTGGGATTTGATTACTGATATGAAAAACGGAGGAGAGATATTTGCAGATGGATCTCTTATTTATAAGGATGGACTGTTTATCATCTAATTACCCATTATATCAATAAGATTACTGATTGAAAACAGAAACCAACATATCGGGATTTTTTCCCATTCTCAAGGCCGCACTTAAAGGAGAAGAAAGAGATTACACCCAAGGTAGTTTAAGATTAGCCATTTTATTGTTAGCCATTCCAATGATCCTGGAGTTGAGTCTGGAAAGTGTCTTTGCTCTTGTAGATATGTTTTTTGTGGGTAAATTGGGACAAAATGCCATAGCAGTAGTAGGTTATACGGAGTCGATGATTACCATGGTTTATTCACTATCCATCGGCTTAAGCACAGCGGCCACAGCTATCATCGCCAGAAGAGTCGGAGAAAAAGAGATGAATGGTGCTTCCAAAGCTGCCATTCAAGCACTGCTGATATCCCTATTCGTATCAGCCATTATAAGTGTTTTCGGAATTATTTATGCTGAGAAGATGTTGGCCTTTATGGGAGCTACACCAGAAGTGATCGCGGAGGGACTTTCTTTTACCAAAATTATGTTTGGCTTTAATATTGTGATTGTTTTGCTGTTTCTGATCAATGGTATTTTCAGAGGGGCAGGCAATGCTGCTTTAGCGATGAAAAGTCTTTGGATAGCCAGCATATTTAATATCATTCTTGATCCATTGCTGATTTATGGAGTTGGTTCCTGGCAAGGTTGGGGTCTGGAAGGCGCTGCCATTGCCACGTGTATTGGCAGAGGCACCGGCATAGTTTACCAATTGTATCATTTGTTTTACGGAAGCGGGCTTATAAAAATAAAATGGTCTGATGTTTTTCCGGATTTTGCCATTATAAAATCGATGGTTAGTTTGGCATGGCCAGCCACATTTCAGTTTATTATTGCATCAGGAAGTTGGATTGTATTGACAAGATTGGTTGCAGATGCAGGAGGAACTGAAGCTTCAGCAGGATATCAGATTGCTATCAGGAATGTAGTATTTTTTATTTTGCCTGCGTGGGGACTCAGCAATGCGGCAGCCACTCTGGTTGGTCAAAATCTAGGCGCAGGTCAACCACAACGGGCTGAAAAAAGTGTTATACTTGCCACAAAGTATAATGCTATATTTATGACTATGGTAAGTATTATCTTTATATTTTTATCCCCTCAGATTATTTCATTCTTTACTGATCAGGATGAAGTGCAAAAAATAGGCATTAGTGCTTTACAAATCATCGGGTCCGGTTTTATTTTTTATGGCATCGGCATGGTAATGATTCAGTCACTCAATGGTGCTGGCGATACACGAACACCTACATGGATCAATTTTGTAGGTTTTTGGTTGTTTCAGATACCCTTAGCTTATTACTTTGTTACCTTTACAGATTGGGGACTTAATGCACTATTTGCAGCGATACCCATAGCAGAAACGGCCATAGCTGTAATAGCAGTTATAATATTCCGCCAAGGAAAATGGAAAAAAGTAAAAATTTAATCAACCTTTATTTAGGCCTGTTCTTATTTATTGGATTTGGCCTGTTTTTGTTGGTTTGATTTCTGTTCTGGTTACTTGGTTTATTTTTACTTTTAATGGTTCTAAAGGTATTCACATTTGAATTAGGAAGATTGTTTTTTGTCACTACATGAATAGTGTGATCATCGTCCACTGAAAGTTTATTGCCTGACATGACTGACAGATCTGAAATGATGATGTCATCACTTACAAAGTGTTCCTTATTCCAAGTCCTATAAGACAATTTCATATAAGAAAGAATAGTTTCAACAAAACCTTGCTTAATGGGTCCGTCTTCCATTTTCAAAGCTTTGTCTATCATCACTCTTATATTGTAGCCATAATGTCTCCAGTTGAATTCATGCTGTGGGTAAGGAACTCGGTCCGGTCTGAACCTGTTATCTTCCTCTGTAGGGTGAATCCCATATGGATGATCTACATCCAATTCAT
This sequence comes from Chitinophagales bacterium, assembly GCA_038246735.1. Classification (GTDB taxonomy): domain Bacteria; phylum Bacteroidota; class Bacteroidia; order Chitinophagales; family Saprospiraceae; genus OLB9. The sequence goes on along the minus strand of JBBRVQ010000003.1, from coordinate 54,526 downwards.
AATCAGCCATTTTAAATACATGCCTCCAAAGTTTTTGTTTGTACTCAAGTACGTTTTTTGTCTGCGGATTGAGTTGATTGATAAGTTCTACTATTTCTTCCACAACGCGTTGCCTTTCTTCTCTTTTCTCTAGTGTTTTGGCATATTGGATAAGTTTCTGAACACTACGACCATATTCTGCAAACTGCAGGTTATCTCTGGTAGAATTATACTCAAGACTTAATGACTTTTTCATCAGGACGATTTATTAAATTATTCAACAGTTACGGATTTGGCTAAATTTCTTGGTTGATCTACATCACACCCTCTAAATACTGCAATGTGGTATGCCAAAAGTTGCAGAGGTATTACAGAAAGCAATGGGGTCAATGGCTCTTCTGTTTCAGGGATTTCTATACAATAATCCGACATTTCCTTTATTTTGGTATCCCCTTCAGTCACAATGGAAATTACGATGGCCTTTCTGGCTTTCACTTCCATTATGTTTGATGCTACTTTGTCGTACGCTGATTTATTGGTGGCAATGATGATAACCGGCATATTTTCATCTATCAAGGCTATGGGGCCGTGTTTCATTTCTGCAGCAGGATACCCTTCTGCATGAATATAAGATATCTCTTTGAGCTTTAAGGCTCCTTCCAGTGCCACAGGAAAATTAAATCCTCTGCCTAAATATAAGGCATTGGATACATCCTTTATCTCTCCGGCAATAAACTTTATTTTATCATTCTGCAACAATACTTTCTCTACTTTTTCTGGGATACTTTCCAGAGCGTAGGCCAATTGTCTGAAATAATCTTCTGATATGGTCCCTCTCCTGTGTCCAAGATTTAATGCCATCAACGTCAAAACAGTAAGTTGGCTCGTAAATGCTTTTGTTGAAGCGACTCCTATCTCTGGACCAGCGTGAGTATAAGATCCGCAATGTGTGATTCTTGCAATCGATGAACCTACTACATTGACTATACCATAAATAAGCGCTCCCTTTTCTTTAGCCAACTCTAGTGCAGCCAATGTATCCGCTGTTTCTCCTGATTGAGAAATGGCGATCACTACATCGTCAGCATTGATAATTGGATTTCTATACCTTAATTCGGATGCGTACTCTACTTCAACCGGTATCCTAGCCAGTTCTTCTATAAGATACTCTGCCACCAGCGCCGAATGCCATGAAGTGCCACAAGCCGCAAAAATGATTCTTTTAGCACTCGTAATTCTGTTGATATATTGTTGCATTCCTCCTACCAGTACCCAGCCATCCTGAGCACTGATTCTACCACGCATACTTTCACGTATAGTCGTAGGCTGCTGATATATCTCTTTAAGCATAAAATGGTCATAGCCTTCTTTTTCGAGCTCTTCCAGCTTCAGATCCAGTTCCAGGACTTCGGGGTTTTGTATCTCATTTTTAAGATTAATGATTTCGTAACTTCCACTTTTATGAATAGTAACAATTTCTTCATCATTAAGGTAAATTACTTTATTGGTATATTTAATAATCGGTGAAGCATCTGAAGCTAAAAAGTACTCATTATCACCAATTCCCATTACCATCGGGCTTGATTTTCGTGCTCCAACAATGATATCCGGATTTTCCCGGTCAATGACTACAATTGCATAAGCACCAATTGCCTTTTCGAGTGCTCTTCTTACTGCTTGGCTTAGGCTTAAGTTTTCTCTTTGCTGGTACTCTTCTATAAGGTGTACCAAAACCTCAGTATCGGTTTCACTTGTAAATGTGTGCCCTATTTCTACAAGTGCCTTTTTTAGTGTAGAATAATTTTCTATTATACCATTATGGATTAAAGCCAATCTTTCATTTCCGGATAAGTGCGGGTGAGCATTAATATCATCAGGTTTTCCATGGGTGGCCCACCTTGTATGTCCGATTCCTACCGTTCCGGTTACGTCTTTATCTTTGGCTGCAGTTTCAAGCTTGGAAACTTTGCCCTTCTTTTTGACCGTTTTTATTTTGCCGTTTAACACAGAAATACCGGCACTGTCATATCCTCTATACTCTAATCTTTTCAGCCCTTCTAAGATGATAGGATAAGCCTGTTGTGTTCCGATATATGCAACAATACCACACATTTTACTCTATTTAATTTTTTGTATAAGTAATCTTGAGTTTCATTGGGTATTGACTGTGACCTGCACCATACAAAACAGTTCTGTGAGGTGTTTCAGACTCAGTAAGAATACCGATATAGAGATCCGAATTATACGTAGTATCTCTTTGAGCGCTTTTTATGTGGTTAGTTATATTTAATGTATATTTTTTAATCTGAGCACCACTATTTAAACTACCTCCGAAAACAGGCTCGAAATTTACATTTGAATTTACTAACTGTACAATGTCAGGAATAAGGCTAAGAGTCCCGGAACTATTTTTTCTACTTGCCAACAATTGTGGTGGTGGTGGGTAAAATCCATTCTGATCCGGCAATTCTGCAACAAATAATTCCAATTCTGCTTTATTAATAAGCCTTCCGTTTAGCTTATTCAGGTCATTAAACTTTACCACAGATTTGACACCACCCATAGTTTGAAGAAAAATCAGACTATCCCCTAGAGAAGGATTTAAAATAAAATTTTCAACCTGACTACCTGTTCGATCATGAATAAATCTGTTGATTGTGGCAGAATTTATAGGGTATTCATATGTTTTTCTCAAAGTAGTATCTCCTGATGAGACGTTGTAATACATGATCAGTTTATTTACTGGATTTGTTGTATTCCGAGCTGCATCTGAAAAATTAAATCCATATAAAAATGGAGTATTGTCAAGTGAAGTTGACCTGATGTATATTCCTTTAAAAAATTCTGCAAAAGCAGTATCATTTTTTGCTGCATTTTCATTATCAAGAAGAGCTTTGCCAAAAGTTTCATTAAAACTTATTCTCAGTTGAGGTCCTTGTTTTACTACTTTCCTGGTGACATGATCCACTATTGATATGGAGTCTTTTGGTCTGATAACTGTGGTAACTTCGCTGATGGCAGCAGACCCAAAGGGCAAACTAGTATCAGAATAAAAGGTATCAAGTTCTGAAAAAGTCTCATTGAGTTGGAATACTTCTACCTTTTGTGCTGCTATACTTCTGGCATAAGTTGCAGAAGTATCATATTGCAAAACCAATACCAATGAATCATATTTTATTAATTGCTCCAGATGATAGTTTGGTTTTGATATGGAAGATAACTGGCATTTAAGATATATTTCTGCCGAAGTTTTTCCAAAAAGATTGTCATTCAGATTACCTAAAAGATATGTCCGTGAATCTATACCTGGTCTATGGGTAACCACTTTTTCTCCACTGATGGTATAACTGCTTAAATCAAATGTATCTGTTACTCCAATATTGAGCCTTTCTTCATCAAGTAATTCGTTTCCCACAATAATTGGATCCTGACAACTCATAAATATACTCAAAACAAAAATAAAAATCCAACTCAGGTTGGTCATTGTATTTTGGGTCATTCTCTTCAATTTTTCTTCTTACTCTAGAATTTTTTTATAAAACTGTACGGATGCTTGTGCTAGTTCATCAATATCTGTCGGACTTACCTGAAATGGCAAACTATTTTCTTCTCCGTATTTTATAACGATCTCATTGTTCGATTCGCTTCCTGAGATGATACCATCAGAATATTTTATTGCCCCTTGGTCAAGATTTATTGCATCTCCATCTTTAAATACATCCAGATCATTTACTTCAAGGTCATTGATCGCTGCAATATTCAGAAATCGTGTATCAAACGAATGACTTAATTCATTATTGTAAACAGAGTAGATTATTTTTGCATCAGCAAAGACAGGATCGTTTTTATACGCTTTTTTCATATACAATGGGATAAGACTTGTAATCTGTCCATGTAAATGTACAATGTCAGGAGACCACCCGAATTTTTTTACTGTTTCCATAACTCCTTTGCAAAAAAACACCAACCTCTCCTGGTTATCCAAAAAATCATCTTGCTTTTCATCCTTAAAAACAGCTTTTCTTTTAAAGAATTCCTCATTATCAAGAAAATAAACCTGTAGTCTTGCTCCAGGTAAAGATGCTACTTTTATTATCAATGGATAATCTTCATCATCAACTATAATATTCATACCAGAAAGTCTGACTACCTCATGCAATCTGTGTCTTCTTTCATTTATAATACCAAATTTTGGCATGAGAACTCTCAATTCAAAACCCTCACCCGACGCATAGTTAGGAATTTTTCTGGCCAAATCGGATAAAAAAGAGATTTCTGTATATGGATTCAATTCTTGCGTAACAAAGAGAACTTTCTTTTTACTCATAATTGGAAGGTATTGATAATAGAAGATTTTAAAAATGCGTGCAAAGATAATACTAATTTTTTGATAATTTCATTATTCTTTGTCATGAAAAATAAAATTTGCTGAAAATCAATCAAATATAAACTTTTATTCCATTCTTACTTATCCAGAAAATATCATCATAAATCTCTAAATTCCCGCATCTTTTCTACAATTCAATTATTTGTTTAGTTTTGTGTCACTTAATCGATCACAATTTCCAATCTATGGGCAGTACACAAGAACTTATACTACCACCAGTATTTACTGATAACTTTGTAGTTTTTGGAATCCTGATGCTTTTGTTAGCATTTGTATTTTACACGTCATCAAGCAAAAGTGCTTTTTGGAAAAAGTTTTATGTTATTTTCCCATCATTGCTTATGTGTTATCTCTTACCTTCGATATTGAGTTCGCTTCATATCATTTCTCCGGAGTGGAATGCAGTCGACGAAGCAGGAAATTTTGTCATGGATGAAAACTTAAAGCCTGTCACAGTAAAGTTATCTATCTATCATGTAGCCAGTAGATTATTACTTCCCGCAGCACTGATTTTACTTACTTTGAGTATAGATATGAAAGCATTATTTGGCTTGGGTAGTAAAGCGTTAATTATGTTTTTGACAGGTACTTTGGGTGTTATTGTAGGCGGACCTGTTGCAATCTTGGTTATGTCATTTATCTCACCTGATGTAGTAGGAGGTATCGGTACAGATGCGGTTTGGAGAGGACTTTCTACCATTGCTGGTAGCTGGATAGGTGGTGGGGCCAACCAAACAGCTATGCTAGAAATATATAAATACAACCCATCAAACTATGGCGCGATGGTATTGGTAGATATCGTCGTGGCAAATATTTGGATGGCCATATTGTTGTTTGGAATAGGTAAAAAAGAAAAAATAGATCTCTGGCTAAAAGCGGATAATACTGCAATAGAAAGATTAAAGGAAAAAGTATCCAGCTATACAGACTCCGTGAGTCGTATGCCTACGCTCAAAGATTATATGATATTGTTGGGTATTGTTTTTGGTGCTGTGGGATTTTCTCATTGGTGTAGTATAGCTATTCCCAAATTTTTGATTTTTCTATTTCCAGCTGTTGGCGATAAATCAAATATGCTTAGCACATTTGGTGATGGATTTTTTTGGATGGTTACCGTAGCCACAATATTAGGTGTGATCTTTTCATTTACCCCCATCAAATCATATGAGGGTGTGGGTGCCAGCAAAATAGGAAGCATTCTCATCTATATTCTGGTAGCTTCCATTGGTATGAAAATGGACCTCTCTTCAATTGTTAGCAACCCTGGATTAATTGTTGTTGGATTGATCTGGATGTCAATACACGTAATACTTCTGGTCACCGTTGCCAAAATAATTAAGGCTCCTTTTTTCTTTTTGGCCGTAGGCAGTCAAGCCAATATCGGCGGAGCAGCATCCGCCCCGATAGTCGCATCAGCTTTTCATACTTCACTGGCAAGTGTGGGAGTATTACTAGCTATATTCGGATATATTATCGGAACTTATGGCGCCATACTGAGTACCGTATTGATGGAAATTGCAGCACCAAAATAAAAATAGCCTATTGAAATATATTCATCCGGTTATTTGTGTTTCTTTATGGTATCTTTTAGATTTTATAACTCAACCCTATTGTATAATAATTTTGTAAATCACTGATTTCCTGCTCACTATATCTTATGCCGAATTCAGCACCTACTCCGATGCCTTTCCAAAGATTAAACCCTAACCAGTTGGTCCAAGTACCATTATGTAGTGTTGGGTCGCTTTTTTTGTACGAGAAAAATCCGGTAAGATTTGATCTCCAGTTTACTCCTTTGATGATTTCAGTAGTGTAATCTCCCACAATTTTACAACCTAGAGATGGCGTAAATTTTGAATCGTCTTTTGCAAATACAAAGTTGTAGTTGATCGGGTGGAATACTAAAACCATATTTTTTATAGGCGTGTAGGTGGCTCCAACTCCAATATCCAGATACCCGGGGTTATTAAACTGTTTTATGACTGATGTTCTATATTCACCAAGGGCTGATGCTGCCAATTTGGATGATAATTTATATCCGAAAAGTGATGTAATATTCAAGATATCAGCCACTGGTTCAAAATCCGGTTCTTCTCCTGCAGGTTCGATGCCGGTTTTTAGTTTTTGCCAGCCAAGATTTAAACTTCCTGAATTTCTCCAGAAGTACTTTTCCTGAAGGCTATTTGCGAAAGCATTAAAACTACCCATTATGGTTGTTGCTTTTGAATCTTTCAGATCTCCTGCAGAAAACCATTGATTTCTACCCGTAAAATTAGCCCCCAATGTACCGAATGCCCCTCTGTACCAGCCTGGGAAAGTAGCAATTTTGGCGTTTACAGCGTCAATTTCTGCTTTTATAGCATCTGCCTGAGCAAGCACTGGCTTTGCTTTAGTTTCAAGCTCTGTTTTTTGTTTCTTCAATTCATCAAGTGTCTGTGCACTAACAATTGCCAAAGATATCGTCAAAAATAAAAACGTTAAAATGTGTCTCATAAAATAAAATTAAAGTTGTTGAATGAATTATTAATGATGAATTTCAATATTGTCCTGAAGTATGTTATATTATTATTGGTATAATGACGTCTTTATCAGCAGAAGTCACAGTTACTAAATATTTATCTATCGTGGATATAGTGCCAGTAACTTTATTAAGCTGAACTTTATCCCCAATATTCATCTCATCCATGGTATAATAAGAAGCGAAGAAACTAGCCGCTAAATCTTTTAAAGCTAACCCATTTCCTATTAAAAAAGGCAATACTCCACCAGCAATAATAATAACTATGTTTTTGGTATATCCTATTTTTACATTTCGTTGGAACAGTTTTATGCTAGGAAGATTTAATTTCAAAATAATACCTTATTATGGAGCTTTAAAAGTATATATAAAGTGATTTGAAGCATTTTTGTTAAAAAATTTCGCAAAAGTAATGAGAAGTAAACATATTTAGTTTTAGACCTTAAAAAATAGAGCAATTGAGATGGATTTGTATTTTATATTTATTAAAAGTATTTTGCTGTTAAGGTTGTGTTAAAAACATGATCAAAGATAATCTAAAATGAAATAAGTATGTTATTGACTCAAATATTTCCTACAAATATGAAAACATTTATTCAATTGCTGATGGCTGGTGTGACAGGTGGAGCGATCGCTTTGGCGGGATTGAATGTTTTGGAATCAAATCAAACCTTCCATCCTGATAATGCAACACCTAGTTTTGCAAACTTCAACCAATCACCGATGAATAATATAACCGGGGATTTTGTAGAAAGTGCAAAAAGATCAACAGGTTCCGTGGTTCATATTTTTGCAGAAGAAAGTGACGAACAGGTTCTAGCACAACGTAAAAAGCAGAGAAGAAACGATCCTTTTTCTGAGCTTTTTAGTTTTGAAGATTTTTTTGGAGGTGGTAATTTTTATGGTCCAAAAAATGGAAGTGGTTCCGGAGTGATTTACTCAGCAGACGGATATATTGTAACAAATAATCACGTGGTGGGATTTGCAGACAAAATAACGGTTACTGATGCCGAAGGTAAAAAATATATTGCTGTAAAAGTTGGCACAGACGAATCAACAGATTTGGCTTTGATAAAAGTAGATGGAGCAAAAAATCTTACACCCATCAGAATAGGAGATTCTGAAAAGGTCAATGTGGGTGAATGGGTTCTTGCGGTAGGAAATCCATTTGGATATCTTACTTCCACAGTTACAGCCGGGATCGTAAGTGCAAAAGGTCGTTCATTAAATATCATCCAAAATGAAAAAGCCATAGAAGAGTTTATTCAAACAGATGCAGCTATTAATCCGGGTAACAGTGGAGGGGCTTTAGTTAACCTTAGCGGCGAATTGATTGGTATAAATACAGCAATTGCAACGCCTACTGGAGTCTTTGCCGGTTATTCATTTGCTATTCCATCCAATATTGTAAAAAGAGTAATCAAAGATATTATTGAAAATGGTGGAAATATAGAAAGAACCAATCTCGGAGTAGGCGGATATGATGTAAATGATGAATTGGTTAAAGAATTTGGCCTTAATCTTAATGGTAAAAAAGGGTTTTATATCGAAGAAGTTGAAAGAAGAAGTGCAGCTCAGATGGGGGGACTTTTACCTGGTGATGTGATTACAGAAATCAATAATATACCCATATCCAATTATGATGATATAGAAAAAACAATGAAGTATAATAAAGTGGGAGATAAAGTCAGTATAAAAGTCAACAGAAAAGGCAAGGAAATGATCGTTCCTATTCAGCTCAGAAAATCGTTTTAGAAATATTATGCTTGATTTTTGTTTTAATTAGACAAAATAATTAAGCAGTTGATTTTGTAGATTAAAAATTAAGTTTTGATTGGTTAAAGAAAAGTTGGTTTTTCGTTTTGTTTTGATTCGTCTGCTCTCCCAAAAGGGCAGACGTTTTTTTTAAAAGAATTTGTAAAAATGAAAACAAAAATTTGTAAAACCAAATAAGAATAATATCTTTGCGTCGCTTTTGAAGAAAGGTAGTTTTAATGGGAGATTAGCTCAGTTGGTTCAGAGCACCTCGTTTACACCGAGGGGGTCGGGGGTTCGAGCCCCTCATCTCCCACTTTTAAGATTTAGGCAGCTTTGATTTATTTCATTGCTGCCTTTTTTTATACCTACCATGAAAAAACGAGAATTTTATACTCTGATATTGCAGACCATTTTTATACTGTGAATCATAAAGAATCAATAAAACGTACAGCATATTAAGCGTTGAAAACTATCAGCAAAGTATCCTGAAGACTCATTACATCATGTTTATTCTATATTCTGCCACCGAATGGTTTATACTCCTTACCACCACCGGTAAATCCTGCATTTTTATAAAACTCTACAAATGTAAGCCTCAGCGGATGTACAAATGCTCCTAATGAAGAGATCATCAGGTTGAGCCCATGTCCAAAGATCAGAAATATAACAAACAACACGGGCCCTATCCAATCAACACTCAGCAACCGTATCGCAATATCATTCACCACCAGCCCAAGTATTGCCCCGGAAATTCCCAATGCAAAAAGACGAATATAGCTCAACAAATCACCCACAAACCCGGTAATACCATATAGCTCCCAAATACCTTTGCCAATGCGCGGAAGAATTTTTGTGTCGGGATCATTGTACAACAAAATAGCAACTACAGCACCATAAATCATGTATGTGCTGATACTTCCAGTCAGCTTAAGAATGGCAATGTCTGCTATTCCAAACAGAATAACTATCCATGATACAGGCATTACTGCGTATTTCCATCCGAATTGTCTTACTCTATTGGCGATCTGTATACAAAGCCCGAAAATGATTTGAACAAAACCCAATACCAGAGCGAAATTAAATATCTGATTACTGTCCAGCATGACTTTCCTGAGAGAGCCCAGAAAAGCAAAAGAGTCTCCCATAAGATTAAGCCCAAAAAATGTACCAGTAACAATGCCAAATATAACCGTCGCCAATCCCAGCCACTGCCCGAGAGAAAGTAAAGGGTGGAGAGATGGGTTGACTTTAAACTTGTACCATGTAGCAACTATCAGTATCAGCAATCCATAACCGGCATCACCAAGACACAAGCCGAAAAACATCATAAAAAATGGAGCAAAAAATGGCGTTAGGTCTATCTCTGCGTACGAAGGCAAGCTGTATAATTTCCCAATAAACTCATACAACTGAGGAAACCTTCTGTTTTTCAATAGGATCGGAGGTTGATCTTTGGGTTTGACCTTTTCATGAAGGAAAAGTATTTTATACTCATCACAATAGGATTCTATCTCTGCTTGTCTGAATTTTGGTACAAAACCACTCAACAGTAAAACTTTGTCTTCATTCAGTTTTTTAGACTGCTCATGAGCTTCCAATATTTGCATTTGGGTATAAACCTCCTGTTCATAGGTATGAAGTTTATCCATCTGGAACCTGCTTATGGACTCCAACTCTTGATTAATCATGGACATCCGATCTGTGACATGAGTCTTCTCATCCTTCAGAAGGCTGACTGGTTTTTCAGGCCAGGAAAGACGATCAGCTTTGATTTCAATTTTTTCATCCCTGTCCTGTATGATGATAAAAAATATATCCGGAGTACGAACGTTTATGATTTCAAGGCAATATTCTGCTTTCCATTTTGGGTCAAAAAGCTTCTCTACACAAGAATACATCCGAACGGTGATGCCATTTTTTTTCAGCTTAAATAGCGTTTCAGGCAGGAACTTACCCCATGGTTCTGCATAAAAAATTGCATTATCGAGATTTTGCAAGCTTAGCTGAAGGTGTTGTTTCTCTGCCTGCAAAGTTTCCACCTGCGCTATGATTTGTTCACCATTTTTAAGCTGTGGAGATTTACCTTCTGATGTTGGATTGATCTTCAGCTTTGAAAGCAAGGATTTTGTATCTCTGATTTTTTTTAGGCTAGTCTGAATATCTGTGAAAGACTGTGAAATGTGAGAACTATATGGCTTAATGTGCAATACTCCAAGATCCCTAAGTCCGTCAAGAAATTTATTATGATCATCATAATAGACCAGAAAATCATATTTATACATGGTTATGATCATGTGCCGGATGATTTTTGAAGTTTGTTTTTAAGTATTTTTTGAGATGATTTAGCCAGATTTTCTTCGTCTTCCATAAATCTTTTTATTTTTTTAATCGCCTGATCATATTCCGGTATCTGATTTTTTTCATAGAGGTTCACCTTTTGTGTAGTTTTTTTGCGGGCTTTATCAAGCAATAACATCTTACGAACCAAAAATTCTTTTCCTATAGCAATAGTTGATATTTCTTTTATGATAGTGATCCCATCTCCATACCAGTGGGGCTTACTGACAAGGTTAAATTTTTTCACTAAAAAGTGAATATCTCCGAGTTTTGGTATTTTAACACCTGCCACCATGACGGTCTCCATTGTTACAGTATCTATATTTATGAGAGACATATCAAAATCCTGCCATAAGGGGGACAGTTGCTGTATTCGGAGTTTATGATTTTCAATCAATCTATCTAAATCAGCAATTTCATCTCTCGTTTTTTTTACTTCTATCCTTAATGCTGACTCTTTGTTTTTCAAAACAGGTAAAGCACTCACTCTGGTCTGCATCTGTTTTTGCAGATATTGTAGGGATGTTTTATTATATTGAAAAGTGATTGACATAAATATCGGGATTACTTCGATGTCCAGTATAAATCAGAAAATTCCTTTTTTATCGCCACTTCTTCTTTTGAAAAATAGGTGGAAAAAAGATTCCAGGCTACATTGAGCATTTTTTCAGGGTCAATGTTAACATCAATTGCAAGTAACTGCTCTGCATAATCTCTGGAAAAATCGAGTGTGCGTTTATCATACGAAGTCAGGTCAAAACCATTCTCCTGTTTAGTACGAGCATTGATTGCATCTGCATACAATCGGATGGCAGCATTCATTACCTGAGGATGGTCTGCCCTTGTTTTTTTACCAATCACAAGATTTTTAAGTCGCGACAAACTTCTGAATGGGTCTATGATCACCTTTCCTATATCTGTATTTCTTCTGAGAAAAAGCTGTCCTTCGGTAATATATCCGGTATTGTCTGGTATAGCGTGTGTGATATCACCGCCGGACAATGTAGTCACTGCTATAATGGTGATAGACCCGCCAGCTTCAAATTGTACCGCTTTCTCATACAACCGAGCCAGATCAGAGTATAGTGACCCAGGCATACTGTCTTTTGATGGTATCTGATCCATCCTGTTGGATACAATGCTGAGTGCGTCAGCATAAAGGGTCATGTCTGTAAGAAGTACCAGCACTTTTTCCTTTTTATCTACCGCAAAATACTCTGCCGCTGTCAGCACCATATCGGGTATCAGAAGTCTTTCGACCGGAGGATCCTGGGTAGTATTGACAAAAGTAATGATACGATGAATTGCACCTGCATTTTCGAATACATTGCGAAAATACAAAAAATCATCATTGAGAAGACCCATACCTCCAAGTATGATTTTATCTGCTTTGGCGCGGAGTGCAACCATAGCCATCACCTGATTGTATGGCTGATCAGGATCGGCAAAAAAAGGTATTTTCTGTCCAGTTACCAATGTATTGTTAAGATCTATTCCAGCTATACCTGTTGCAATAAGCTCAGATGGTTGTTTTCTTTTTACAGGGTTTACCGATGGCCCGCCAATTTCTCGTTCTTCTCCCTCTATTTCAGGACCACCATCTATAGGTTGGCCATAAGCATTAAAAAACCTGCCTGCCAGATCATCTCCTACCTTCAAAGTTGGAGGTTTGCCAGTAAATATCACTTCTCCATTTGTGGGTATGCCATCCGTACCTCCGAATACCTGTAATGTTACCTCGTCACCCATTATTTTTACCACCTGTGCTATGCGACCATCTACGGTAGCCAACTCATCATAACCTACATTTTGAGCCTTGACGACACATGTGGCTTTTGTGATTCGTTCCAGTCGGGTATAAATTTTTTGAAATACCGTTGTGTTCATGGGTATAATTTTATGATATCATTCTTATTCCTTCAGTAATCTTTTGCAATTCTTCTTCAAAATTATTGAATGACTCACTTTCAAACTCCGAATAGTTCATTTGTTTGTATTTATCAATAATTTTTTTGAAAAATGGCTGTACATCTTCAAAGGACTCAAAATAAAATGGTGTATTTATCAACTTTAAAACAGCGTCAGTCATATACTTTTGTCTGATGAGTGGTGTACGACTATCTATTTGGTCGAAAGCATCCTGCTGAAGGATCACGGCATCGATGACCTCACTATGCCAGAAAGTGACATGAAAATCAACAGAAACTCCATCATCACCCAATATATTTATCTGTTCTTTTGCTTCTTTACCGCGTATCAGCAGGTTTTTTATACCTGTCACCTTATCAGCCCAGTCAGGAGATATAAGCAAGGATAATGTCTTCTGAAACTCTGGATACTCCAGATATTTTGAATAGCTGTCTATCGGGTCAATAGCAGGATATCTTTTACTATCAGCTCTTTGTTGAGACAAGGCATAAAAACACCTAGCAGCCTTTTTTGTGGATTCGGTCACTGGCTCCTTTAAATTGCCGCCCGCAGGTGACACTGTTCCAATGAACGTTATAGATCCTGTATGACCATTATTCAGATGTACGTAACCTGCCCTACTATAAAAATTGGAAATTGACGATGGAAGGTCCATTGGAAAAGCATCTGGTCCCGGAAGTTCTTCCAGTCGGTTTGACATTTCGCGCAAAGCCTGCGCCCATCGGGATGTGGAGTCCGCCAATAAAAGTACCTTAAGCCCCATAGAGCGATAGTACTCCGCCAGCGTCATTGCACTATACATCGATGCTTCACGGGCTGCAACAGGCATATTGGATGTATTGGCTATTATGATCGTGCGTTCCATCAGTTTTCTTCCGGTCCAGGGATCATCCAGTTCCGGAAATTCTGTAAAGAGGTCCACTACTTCATTGGCCCGCTCGCCACACGCTGCCACGATGACTATGTCTGCCTCTGCCTGACGGGAAATGCTCTGCTGTAAAACAGTCTTACCACTTCCAAATGGTCCGGGGATAAATCCTGTACCTCCCTGAAGCATCGGATTGAGTATGTCCATCGTCCGGACACCTGTTTCCATCATTACAAAAGGTCTGGGTTTTTCTTTATATAAGGTAAGTGATTTTTTAACCGGCCACTTTTGGGTCATAGTCACCCTAGTCTCATGTCCTGACTGATCGGTAAGTATTGCTATGGTATTACTAATGATGTATGATCCTTCCGAAACGATACTCTTAATGATGTACTGGCCTTCCAGTACAAAAGGAACCATAATTTTGTGACTGATACTATTTTCGATGACTTCTCCTACCCAATCTGCTGCACCAACTCTATCCCCAATAGCGGCTATCGGGGTAAAATACCATTTTTTTGTCTCGTCAAGTGTCGGGGTATAGTCTCCTCTACGGATGAATATTCCTTCCATAGTGGACAAATTATTCATTAGACCGTCATAATTGCCTGATAATAATCCGGGCCCGAGTGTAGCCTCAAGCAAATGGCCGGTGAACTCGGCCTCGGAACCCGTTTTGAGTCCCCGGGTGTTTTCGAATACTTGTGTATATGCTTTGTTGCCCTCAGCCTTGATGACCTCAGCCATGAGCTTGGTATTTCCTGCTAGAATAAAACAGATTTCATTTTGTGCAAACGGGCCATCAGCCTCGATGATCACCAAATTGGAAATAATACCGTAAACCCTACCTTTGGTTTTTGTGACTGTCGCTGTCATACTGCAAATTCTTTTGAAAAATTAAAATGCTGTCCCATTTTTGCTATCTTATCTGTAAATACCTTTTTGCCCATTTCAGCATTGTATTTTGACCACTTGTCTGTGATAGTGAGCTTAAGTACATGTCCTGCTATAAAGTCAAAACTGAAATTGCTGTATTCAGTCAGCTCTTCTATCTTATTCCATCTTATAAAATCAATTTGTTTTTCCAATTCTAAGAGCTGACCCTGTTTATGATATCTTATCAGCAGATCAATATACGGAAAATCCAATGAAAGATTAAAATCATGAGCATGGCTGCTTTTAAGTTTGTCTGTTACTTCGTTTCTCCCTACAAGTTGGTTTTCCAGGGGGTAACCATGATATCGGGCACTTAGTGCAGCAAGAATATTGCGTAGGTCCCGCACAAAAATATACCAATCTCTTAAGAATCCATCCGTTTGATTGATGACAAATTCAATAAAACTTTCATTGAGTTGATGTTCCCAAATATAGTCTTCCTGAAAAAGATTTCCTTTAAGAAAGTGATCATAAAACTCATATAAATATCGTGGTAATCCTGTCTCGCCACCTTCAATCCCGCTTTTAAGGGTTTCATAACTGAAATTGGCCAAAGTATGCCATGGCTTTTTATTGGCGAAGCAGATGTTGAGTAGATTTAGATTGTCAAAAGGCAAAAAGATATAACCCAACTTGCTGATATCTTCCGGATGCAAATCTTCTCTGAGACCTTGTATGAACTCACCTATTTTGACTAATCCCGTCGTCTGCCCGAGATGAACATCCGGTAGTCCCGATACGACATAGTAATATCTTCTTTTATAAGGTCGTATCATCATTATAAAGAATCTTAATAGTCTTAGGCCTAAGGAATTGGCTGAAAAATTTAGTAAAATCTTGCTCAGTAAAAGAAATAATATAATTGTTTCCTGTAGGAGATATACGGAAGCCACTCTGTATTTTCTGACTAAATTCGATATTCATATTTTGGCCAAACTGCTCATGAATCTTTTTTATCACCATACTTTCGGTATCTTCCAGCATTGATGAAGGAAGCACGAGATTAAATCCTTCATTAATATTTGATTTATCCCAATGATGTATCAATTGTGAAATGATGTCAGAGACATAAGTTCTGTCGTTCAGCAAATCCCTTAGTGGTTGCTCGGTTATTTTAAGTGTGATGAGTTCAGCAATTTTTTGCTTGACAGTGTTGATCGCTTGGTGAGACGCATGTTTGATTTCTTCTTGAACATTTTGCGACAATTCATTTGCTTCCTGTCTGGCAGCACTCATAATCAGTTCAGCTTTCTTCTCTACTCTTGCCAAAATATCTTCTGCTTTGAATTTTGCTTCCTGAATGATAACAGATGCTTCTTCCTTTGCTTTGATAATGCCTTCGTTATAAATTTTTTCTGTTAATTCCAGAATCCTGTCGTCCATAGGAATATTTGTAAAATATTAAATATTGTATTAAGTTAAGCTAATTCTGTATTAAAATACAATATTAATAAAATTTCTTAGCTTTAATTATGATAAATCGCATTTAAGGATATAATTTATATCATATTTTTTAATACTGAGAAATAAAAATAAAGGACGAACTTTGTACAATATAATAAATAAATCAGAAAATGGGAACAGCAATAGTATTGGCATATTTGGGATTGGCTCTTATGATTGGTCTTTCAGGCATCGGAAGTGCAATAGGCGTATCTATTGCCGGTAGCTCATCTATAGGGGCTTTGAAAAAGAATGAAGGTGCCTTTGGTAGTTATATGTTATTGAGTGCATTGGCGGGTACTCAGGGTTTGTATGGCTTTGGAGGTTTTTTTATTATTAATAGCAGTGGCTTACTGACTGAAAATATCACCCTACTTCAAGGTAGTGCTATCTTTATTTGTGGTCTTTCTTTGGGTGTAGTTTGTCTGGTTTCAGCTATCAAACAAGGTCAGATATGTGCTCATGGAATATCAGGTATTGGCTCAGGATTCGACCTGTTTGGTAAAACAATGGTATTGGCAGTCTTTCCGGAACTCTATGCTATAATCAGTTTTGCAGCCACGTTTTTGATTGTGTCAGGACTATAATATAGCAAGTCTGGTGGTACTATGAAATCCCTTATAATACCGAAAGATTGGTAATATATTGATATTTTTTTTCTGATACCAAAATGATATTTTAAAATGCAATCCATCATGCAATGTAGTGAGGATGGTAACATCTCTAACATTCTGAAAATAAAATAGCCTGCTAAAAATAAATTTTGCAGGCTATTTTATTTATGTTTACAATGATACTTCTTTACCCATTGAGTGCTGCAGCTCCACCAACGATCTCTGATAGTTCTTTGGTAATGGCTTCCTGTCTCGCTTTGTTGTAATTGATTTTAAGTTCCTTCATCAATTCTTCAGCATTTGTGGTTGCATTATCCATGGCCGTCATTCTGGCACCATGTTCTGAAGCATGATTATCCAATACAAACTTCCGAAATGTGGTCTGTAAAATACTGGGTATAAGCTCTTCAAGTAAGGTTTCTTTGTCTGGTTCAAAAATATAATCCGCCTTTGACTTGGAAAGAGAACCTACTTTTTTCTCTATGGATGAAATAGGTAAAAACTGAACTGCCTTTGGTTCCTGCAGTGCTGCATTTTTGAATTGTCCGTAACAAACATCAACCCTATCATATTCGCCAGATTCAAAATTGTCCATAAGCATCTGTGAAACTTTAGATACATTATCAAAAGTCAAATCTGAAAATAGGTCCACATATTCATTTACAATATTACAATCCGGGTATCTTTTTTTTAACACATCGAAACCTTTTTTACCAACAAAGATAAGCGTTAGATTTTTTGCTGCTCTTTGAGTAGAATAGGCGCCTTCGACTTTAATAATTGCTTCTTTGATTATATTGGTATTAAAGGCTCCGCACAATCCTCTGTTGGAAGTAATGACAACAATTGCAACTTTTCTGGGGTCGCGCACCTTAACAAAAGGAGAGTCAAAATCACCATCCAGATTATAAACGATGTTTTTCATCATTTTATCCAATCTGTTGGCATAAGGACGCATTTCAGTGATTGCCTGTTGCGCTCTTCTCAGTTTAGATGCGGACACCATTTTCATGGCTTTGGTGATCTGCTGAGTGGACTGCACCGACTTTATCCTTTCCCGTACCTCTTTTAATTTTCCGGACATGCCTGATAATATTAATGGTTATTACTCCTATTTTTTATTTAAACTGTCCTGCTACTTCTGCTCCGACTCTTTTTAGTGTTGATATCACTTCATCAGAAAGGTTGCCTTTCCTTAGGGACTCAAGTGTTGCAGCCTCCATTCTTTCTAATGTAGTAAGATAAATTTCTTCAAATTCCTTTATTTTATTCACAGGCACATTTCTCAATAAACCTTGTGTTCCGAGATAGATGATTGCCACTTGTTTTTCTACTGAAACAGGAGAATATTGAGGCTGTTTAAGAATTTCCACATTTCTTTTTCCTTTTTCCAATACTGATTGGGTAGCAGCATCAAGGTCAGAACCAAATTTTGCAAATGCTTCAAGTTCACGATATTGCGCTTGATCCAACTTAAGTGTACCGGCTACTTTTTTCATGGATTTAATCTGAGCATTACCACCCACCCTTGATACCGAAATACCTACGTTAATCGCTGGTCTGATACCTGCATTAAAAAGATTTGATTCAAGGAAAATCTGACCATCAGTAATTGATATTACATTGGTAGGTATATATGCAGAAACGTCACCAGCCTGAGTTTCAATTATAGGAAGAGCTGTAAGTGATCCGCCTCCCTTTACTAAACCTGAATTTCTTAATGAGTCCGGGAGGTCATTCATCGTTCTGGCTATTTCATCATTGTTTATGATTTTAGCGGCTCTTTCAAGTAATCTTGAGTGAAGGTAGAAAACGTCTCCAGGATATGCTTCTCTCCCCGGTGGTCTCCTCAACAAAAGGGATACTTCTCTGTAAGCGACGGCTTGTTTTGAAAGATCATCATAGATAATCAATGCCGGTCTTCCTGTGTCTCTGAAAAATTCACCTATGGCAGCGCCGGCAAATGGTGCATAGAACTGAATCGGTGCTGGGTCAGCCGCTGATGCAGAAACTATAGTGGTATAAGCCATAGCACCTCCTTCTTCGAGTGACTTCATCACCTGAGCAACAGTGGAAGCCTTTTGTCCTGAAGCTACATATATACAATATACAGGTTCTCCCCTGTCATAAAATTCTTTCTGGTTGATGATAGTATCGATGGCAATAGCAGTCTTACCGGTCTGTCTATCACCGATGATAAGTTCTCTTTGACCTCTACCAATAGGAATCATAGAGTCAATCGCCTTGATTCCCGTTTGAAGCGGCTCATTTACTGGTTGTCTGAAAATAACCCCTGGTGCTTTTCGTTCAATCGGCATTTCATACAATGTACCGCTAATTGGACCTTTACCGTCTATAGGTTGGCCTAAAGGATTTACAACTCTACCTATAAATCCTTCGCCTACATTGATAGAAGCAATACGGGCAGTTCTTCTTACTGTGGAACCTTCTTTGATATTATCTCCTGCTCCCAGCAATACGACCCCTACATTGTCTTCCTCAAGATTTAATACAATGGCTTGTACACCATTCTCAAATTCTACCAATTCTCCGGCTTGTGCTTTCGATAAACCATAAACTCTGGCTATACCATCGCCTACCTGAAGTACGGTGCCTACTTCTTCGAGTTCTGTTTCTGTTTTAAATCCTGACAACTGTTGCTTCAGTATTGCGGATATTTCATCAGGTTTTACATCAACCATATCTATTATTATTTAGAATTTTTATTAAAATGATTTTACGTATTGATTCGCTGCAAATTCTTTTTTAAATTGCTCCAGTTTGTGAGAAATACTTGCATCATATAATTTGTCTCCCACTTCTATAACAAACCCGCCAATAATGGAAGGGTCAACTTTTTCAATAATTTCAAGCTTGTCCATGGTTACTGAGCTGGATAATAATTTTGATTTTATCTCATTCAAAGAAGAAGCGTTCAATGGAGCTGCTGTGGTTAACTTTACTGTTGAGATTTTATTAAAATCCCTGTATTGTTTCATAAAGTCAACAGAAATCTCAGGAAGATACATTTCTCTACCTTTTTTAATGATAATATCAAAAAATGCCAGCGTTGTCTCTCCTATGTTTTTTTCAAATATTGCATGAATTATAGTAAGTTTCTTGCCGGAATTGATAATTGGACTTTTTAACAAAAGAAACAAATCTCTATTTTTAACCGCTTCATTAAAATAGGCAATATCTTTTTTTACTGACTCCAGTTCATTTCGCTCCAGCGCCAGGTCAATGAGCGATTTGGCATATCGGGTTGAAATTCTACTTACTGACATTCTTTTAGATTATTTTTTACGCAATGATGATTAATTAAGATGAATTTCTTTTACCAAAGTATTCACAAAAGACTCTTGCTCCGCATTGCCTTTTAACTCTTTCCTGATTACTTTTTCAGCAATAGTAAGTGCCATATTTCCCAATTCATTTTTCACTTCAGTAATAGCTGCTTTTCTTTGATTTTCAATATCTACCATTGCACTATTTACTATTTTAGTTGCTTCTTCTTTTGCCTTTTCTTTAGCTTCAGTAATCATTTGATTCTTAATTTCCTTGGCTTCCTGTAGGATTTTAGTCCTTTCTTCTCGTGCCTGAGCAAGCAATTTTTCATTTTCAGACTTCATATTTGCCATTTCCTCGCGCGTTTTTTTGGCTTGGTCTATGGCATCCTGAATATCATTTTCTCTTTTTGCTAATGCCTCAGCTATCGGTCGGAAAGCCACTTTGGACATGATAAACCAAAACAAAAGAAAAATAAAAAGTGACCAGATTGCTAATCCTGGAGTTGGCTGAAAGGGAGTGAAACTTATTAAAGAAAACATATGCCTATTACTATTTTTAATTTTTATAAAATAACTTCATCTACTTTACTAAAATATGAATGAAAACAGCCTGCTCCGCCAACCGCATTGCAAGGCTGCTTTTTCGATTTGTCTGTCAGTATTAACCAGCCATGAAGATAGAAAGCAGGATGGCAATAAGGGCTGCACCTTCTACGAAGGCTGCCATAAGAATCATACCTGATCTGATATCACCAGATGCTTCAGGTTGTCTTGCTATTGCTTCCATTGCTTTACCACCTACCATTCCGATACCGATACCAGCTCCGATTACAGCCAATCCGGCTCCTACTGCTGCTAATGTTCCAGTCATGATTTTAGTGTTATATGGATTAAAAAAATATTATACTCAAAATTAATTTTAGTGATGTCCCTTAGTATGATGTTCTGCATGATGATGTTCTTCTATCGCTGCTCCTATATAAGATGCAGTGAGAATAGTAAAAACAAATGCTTGTACAAATGCAACAATCAATTCTATAGCCATCATAAATAGTGTCAACGGTATAGCCATTGCAGTACCGATAGCACCACCACCAAGGTTTGCGCCGGAATTACCAAAGATAAATATCAAACCTATAAAACTTAATATCGCAATATGGCCTGCTGATATATTTCCAGCCAAACGAAGCATTAATGTCAGTGGTTTGATAAAGAGTCCCATTATTTCTACAGCAGCAAGAAGTGGTTTTACAAAGACAGGGACATTCGGCATCCAGAAAATGTGCATCCAGTAATCTTTTTTACCGTTAAAATTGACAATAAAAAATACGATCAACGCCATTATCATGGTTACTGTCAGGTTACCCGTAACGTTGGTACCACCTAAAAATGGGATCTGTCCAAAAAGATTCAAACCCAAAACGAAAAAGAAAATACTCATCAGTAAAGGTAAAAAACGCATATATTTTTCTTTCCCTATAAAAGGAATAGCTACTTCATCTCGGATAAATAAAAACACAGGTTCGATAAACCCTTGTATTCCTTTGGGTGCACTATTGGGATTTTCTTTATATGCTTTGGCTGCTCTCCTGAATGCCCATATTAAAAAGAGAGATACCAGAATCATGGACAATACGTTTTTCGAAACCGAAAAATCGTAAAATGAAGTTATACCGCCTCCCAGGATACCTCCATCCAATGTTGATCTGGCATCTAATCTATATTCTTTGCCTTGATACAGGACATAATTAATGTCTACTTTTTTACCGTTTTTTTCTTCCTGTTTGTGTGTAAATCCTTCTACATCTACCGAACCGTCCGCCGGAAAACTTGCATCGACTACTCTATGTGCACTTCCGTGATGCATTACATACCCATGGTAAGAAGCATGACCGTCTTCATGATCACCAATATGAAACTTACCTGAACTGAAAATATCCCATCCTTTCGTCGGAGCATACAGAATGGTAGGAAGCGGTATTCTGAATCCTATTCCATCTAAAATAGTATACACATTTGCATCGCTGATGTGGTGTATAGCAGTAGCAGCAGGGTCGTATTTTGCATGTTCACCATGAGCATCATGGCTATGGTCTGATGTGTGATTTTCATCATGTTGATTTTCAACTCCTACAGAAGTTGAAGTACTATCTGTATGAATGTTCTGCTCCTGAGTAAAGATAGGAGTAGCAGGCAGTTGAAAAAATAAATATATTAAAAGTAAATTATATTTCATTTAGATGATATTACCTATTTTGAAAAATTTGGCGCAAAGGTAAGAAAACAAAATGTTATCTAATATCATTGATAGTCTTTTATTTAGGAAGATTTTCTACTCACATTTCTTTGCCCTCGAAGCTAAAAATATGGTAGTAAGGCGCAATAACATATTTCAGATAAAGGGTTTTATTTTGTTATTATTAAAAAATGAAGGAAAAAATACAATAATTCAAAATAATATTTTGTAGTTAAAATAAATAATTTTACTTTTAAGAAATAAAAATAGTTAACTTCCTAAATATCTAAAATGAATTGATGGTCAATTGAGCTTAAAATCCGAAACCAGAAGAAATTCCGGAATGAGCACTTTAAAAGTAGTCCTAGCTGACAAATTCATAAAAACATAATTTCCGTACATTTTTCCAATCGGGCTGTGTAAAGGACACCATGAAGTATACATAAATGTTTCGCCAGGCTTCAATTCAGGCTGTACACCTACTACACCATCGCCACTTACCTCTCTTTTTTCCTGGATCGAATCTACGATAAACCAGTGCCTTGAGAGTAGTTTTACTGTATCTGACCCGATATTTTCTATGGTGACTTCATATGAATATACGAATTTGCCAATAGCCGGATTTGACTCTTCAGATTCATATTTTGGTATCACGCTGATACTAATGTTTTCTGTTATTGCTCTGTAAATTCTGTGTTTATCTGTCATATAACGGTCACCCCGAAAATAAATGTCTCGATAATGTGCTCTGCTTCTTTAAATGAAATGTCAAGCAGGTCATTAACAAGCACAATGTCAAAACTGTTTTCATAAGACATTTCTCTTTTCACTTTATTTATCCTTTTTTGGAGACTTTCGGGCGTTTCAGTATTGCGATTAATGAGTCTCTCTATAAGCGTATTAACAGAAGGTGGTCTGACAAAAACCGACATACATGTGTTGCAATATAGTTGTTTGATATTTTTTGCACCACGTACATCTATGTCAAAAACAAGATGTTTCTGTAATGACCATATGCGTTCTACCTCAGATTTTAGTGTGCCATAATACTGATCATGATAGACTTCTTCCCACTCAATAAATTCACCGTTGGCTATTTTGGCCTTAAATTCATCAACAGTTAAGAAATAATAGTCCTTCCCGTCGGTTTCATGATCGCGCTTATCTCGGGTAGTAGCAGATACTGAAAACCCTAAAAAATCGTATTTGCTTAAAAGATGTTTTACAATAGTTGTTTTACCTGCTCCGGAAGGTGCCGTAAAAATAAACATCTTTCCTTTAAAGTGATTCTCAAGCATTTTATAATATGTTTGCCAATTGTTCTTTTAGCTTTTCCAGTTCGTCTTTCATCATCACTACAAATTGTTGGATATCAGAATCCTGCGCTTTAGCGCCTATGGTGTTTATTTCTCTTCCTATTTCCTGAGCTATAAAAGATAATTTTCTTCCCTTCTGGTCTTCTATATGATCCAGTTCTTCCATAAAATAGATACAATGCTGACCAAGCCTTACTTTTTCTTCATTGATATCAAGTTTTTCTATATAATATAATATTTCCTGTTCGTATCTATTTTGGTCCACTTGTTGTTTTACGACAAACTCATCCATATTTTTTTTCAGCCTGTCCTTTATTCGGTCCAATCTGGCAATTTCATATGGCTCTATAGACTTGAGGTTTTGTTCTATCGCTTTGACCCTCTCGATTAGATCAGCTTTTAATACCAAACCTTCATCTGCCCTGAATTTTTTGATAGATGTGATAGCAAGATCAACAGTTTTCTCTACGAGTTTCCATTCCTCTTCCTCAGCCATATCTTCATTTTGACCAATTACATTGGGGATTCTTAAAACAGATTGCAAAATGTCCCCTTCGGTAATATTCAGTTCTTGTCTAAGCATGTTCAGCTCTCTGAAATACTTTCGGAAAGCGTCTGCATTAATAAATGCATTTTCTTCATCTGAAAATCCATCTACCGTGATGGTTAGATCCAGTTTACCTCTCTGTAAAGCGTCAATTACTCTTTTCCTGAGATCCATTTCGCGATCTCTATAGGAATTAGGAAGCTTACACCTTATTTCCGTAGATCTGGCATTCAGAGATTTAATTTCGACTCTTATGACTTTTCCGTTATACTCGGTTTTACTATGTCCAAAGCCTGTCATTGATAAAATCATAAATTCTGTTTTAAGGCGACAAATATAGTGTCAAAAAGCTATAATTTTTGTTTTAAATAAAGCCTTCTAAAATAAAAGATTGTAAATGAATCACTTAAAGTGAATTTTTTTTACAAAAACGATTAAAAAAGATCGAAATTATTTTCTTAATTCCAATTTTTTGCGAAATTTGCGCCTCTTTTCACAGAATGGAAAATTTTTAACATCCAGAAATTAAAATTAATCAACATGCGTAAGGCAGATTTAGTAAACATTATAACAGAAAAAACAGGTGTTCCAAAGGTAGACGTATTAGTTACTTTGGAAATGTTCTTTAAAGAAATTAAAAATTCACTCTCTGGTGGTGAAAATGTGTATGTAAGAGGCTTTGGTTCTTTTATTATCAAAAAAAGGGCGAAAAAAATTGGAAGACACATTAAGAAAAATAAATCCATTGAAATTCCTGAACACTTCATACCTTCATTTAAACCAGCAAAAGTTTTTGTAGATCAGGTAAAGGCAAACGTAGACAGATTACCTGAAGATGATGGTGATGATGATTAATATGAATGTATCCCATAAAATATGAGTAAGGCTCAGATCATAACTATTTCAGGAGCTGTAGTACTCTTACTGACACTATATCTTTGTTTTGATACCATACCAACTAAACAAAAAGACCTCGAAAAGTCGAGAATGATGAATATAGAGTCTACTGGGATTTCAAACCTGATCAAAGATGCTAATGCTAAAATAGATGCCGAACAAAAAAGCATCATTGATGCCATGAATCTGGATCTTGAAAAATCCGGTTTGGACACTCTAAAGAAAATTGAGATTTTAAAATCTTTATCAGGAACCTGGTACGATATGGGTTACCCTTCTATTGCCGGTTCATATGCAGAAGATATTGCAGTGATTCAAAAAACCGAATCATCCTGGTCAATGGCAGGAACAACATATGCTATTTGCGTAAAGAACACAGATGATGGTAAAGTAAAAGATTTTTGCGCCAAAAGAGCTATAAAAGCTTTTGAAAGTGCCATATCAATAAATCCTGAAAGTATTGAGCACAGGATAAACCTTGCGATCTGTTATGTAGATCAACCATCACAGGATAATCCTATGCAGGGCATACTTATGCTTAGAGAACTAAATGCTCAATATCCTGAAAGTGTACCTGTATTAAATCAGCTTGGAAAACTGGCATTGCAAACCAATCAGACGGAGAAGGCTTTACAGAGATTAGAAGCGGCGATAAAATTGGAACCCGAAAATAAAAATACAATTTGTCTTTTAGCAACAGCATACAAGAATGTTGGAAATGAAGCAAAAGCAAATGAATTTCAAAATAAATGTGTTAATTAATTTACTTTAAAAATATTGAAATATGCCTTGTGGTAAAAAAAGAAAACGTCATAAGATATCTACGCATAAGCGAAAGAAAAGATTAAGAAAAAACAGACATAAGAAAAAGAACAGATAAAATAAAAAAGTCTGTTGCCGGACTGAATTATTGGTCCGGCATTCTTCTGATTTTTAGGTAGAGGATGTGTGTTCTAATATTCGAAAGGCTCAAAATCAAGACATAAAACTAAAGAATACCGGGATAAATAAGCAAACAAGCCATTATCTCAGTTATTATATTTATTTAAGTTCTGCACATCAAGATTTAAAAGCGCTTAAAGGGGTCATATAAAATATATATCATTCGAACTAAAAGCCGAATCAGTAAGTATCCTTAATTATCAGGAGTTTTATTTTATTGCAACCGTTGTCTCATCTAAAATGATTGTCACTAACCATTAAATTATGACTTATTCAATCTATAATCGTGGATAAAGAATTGGTAATAAAGTCCTCTCCAGCAGAGGTGGAAATAGCACTATTGGAAGGCTCTAAACTCGTAGAGATACACCGCCAGAAAACAAACAACAATTCAACCGTTGGTGATATATTTTTAGGCAGTGCAAAAAAGCTTATGCCAGGACTGAATGCCGGATTTATGGATATTGGTCATCGCAAAGATGCTTTTCTTCATTACACAGATTTGGGACCGCAAATAAAGTCTCTTATTAAATTTACAAATGCGGTCATGAAAGGAAGTTATAATAGTCCATTGCTGGATAACTTCGAATTAGAGCCTGACAATCCCAAAACTGGTAAAATTGATCAGGTTTTTGATAAAAATACGCACGTACTGGTTCAGGTACTTAAGGAGCCTATATCTACGAAAGGGCCGAGACTCAGCTGTGAGATAACGCTCCCAGGAAGATATGTGGTACTGACACCTTTTACTGATATAGTAGCGGTATCCAAAAAAATCGGATCGATAGATGAGCGAAAAAGATTAAAGGTACTTGTCGAAAGTATAAAACCCAAAAATTTTGGCGTAATAGTAAGAACTGCTGCTGAAGGAAAAAAAGTGGCTGATCTTCACAATGATATAAAAGAGTTGGAAGAAAAGTGGAAAACGATGTTTCATCAACTCAAACAAGCCAAAACACCTGATAAGATTCTGAGTGAAATAGATAAAACATCTTCGATACTGCGAGATATCCTCAATGATAATTTTAACAAAATCACTGTGGATGATAAAGACATGTATCAAAGCATTAAAGAATATATGGGTTCGATAGCACCTGATAAAGTCAAGATTCTGCAACAATATAAAGGATCAAGACACATTTTTGATCACTATGATATCAACCGTCAGATAAAAGCTTCATTTGGCAAAACATCTACGATGAGTAGTGGAGCTTATATCGTGATCGAACATACAGAAGCGATGCATGTTATAGACGTTAATAGTGGCCCGAAGATGCAGCGCAAAGATCAGGAAGAAGCTGCGATGGCTGTAAATCTGGAAGCTTGTGAAGAAATCGCCCGCCAACTTCGTCTAAGAGATATTGGTGGATTGATTATCATAGATTTTATTGATATGCGTAGTGCAGACAATAAGACAAGTCTTTTCAATAAAATGCGTGACTTCATGGAAAGTGACAGAGCACAGCACACTATTCTCCCGCTAAGTAAATTCGGTCTGATGCAAATCACCAGACAACGTACACGACCTGAAGTTAATATTGATACGACTGAATTATGCCCGGCATGTCAGGGTTCGGGCAAAGTCAATCCTTCAATTCTCGTCATTGACAATATGGTTCGCGATATAGATTACATCATTAATTCCAGACCAAAGTCGAAAATAAAACTTCATGTCAATCAGTTCATTTATGCTTATCTAAAAAATGGCTTTCCAAGTGTACAGATGAAATGGTATGCCAAATTCAAAAAATGGATAAGTATCTCAAGCAATGCTAATTTCCATCTATTTGAATATAAATTTTATGATGAAGCGGATGATGAAATAAGATTATCATAGTTAAAGTAGATTTAATTACCTTTAGGTCCTGAAATGGACACCATTAGCCCAATCTTTCATAAAATATTGTCCCGGCATTTTAGCGCTGATGACATTGTGATAATAGCGCCACTTAATTGGGGGCTTGGTCACGCTACAAGATGTATTCCTCTAATTCAGTATCTTAAATCCATCTGCAAACAGGTTATCATTGCATCTGACGGGTCATCTTTAGTCTTGCTAAGGGAAGAGTTTCCTGATATGAATTTTGAAGAACTTCCATCTTATAATATCAGGTATTCATTCAAAAGCATTTTTTTAAACATTCTAATGTTGACGCCATCCCTCATTAGAGCTGTTTTCGCCGAAAGAAAATATGCATCAAAAATAGTCAGAAGTTATAATGCAACCATCATACTATCAGACAATCGTTTTGGTTTCAAATCTTCCTTCGTGAAAAATATATACATGACACATCAGGTAAAAATATTGCACAATCATCCAATAATCTCATTTCTAGGAAGTAAAACTCACCAATGGTTTATCAAAAGATTTGACATTTGCCTAGTTCCCGATTATTCTGATGAAAGATCACTATGTCCTGAACTCACTCATCGTGACAGCATCAAAAAAATATTTATCGGACCTATCACCAGAATAAAAAAACTGGCTTTACCCATGAATTGGGATATTTGCGTGATGTTATCAGGTCCTGAGCCACAAAGGTCTATTTTGGAAAAGGAACTGATAAAACAATTAATTATCCTAAAGCAATACAAAATACTTTTTGTCTCAGGAAAAGAAGAAGTATATGATGATATACCACTTCCTACACACATTTCTATAAGAGGTTTGCTTACGGCGAGTGAAGTAGAAGAAATACTCAACAGTTCGCAACTGCTTATTTCCAGATCTGGTTACTCAACCATCATGGACATAGAAAATCTTGATATACACGCCATATTTATACCGACTCCAGGCCAGACTGAGCAGGAATACCTGGGTCAATTATTCTCTTTAAAATTTAAATACAATTATCTTCCCCAAAATAAAATCGGTCAATTGGCTGAAATTATTGAAAAACAATTCGCCAAAATCAATTATTCACCAAAATAGTTGGAATCAGGGTGTGATTAGTTTTATCTTTGCCATATGAGTGAAAATTTTAAACTTGATATCAGAAAACTCTCTTTAGATGAAATAAGAACATTCATGTCTGACATGGGAGAACCTTCTTTCAGGGCCAAGCAGATTTATGAATGGCTGTGGCAAAAATCTGCCCACTCTTTTGATGAAATGACAAATCTTTCCAAACCGCTCCGCCAAATTCTTGATGAAAAATTTGTAATTCTAGCTATCAAAACCGATAAAATACAAAAGTCTTCAGATGGGACAATAAAAAGCAGATTTATCCTCCATGACGGACATAAAATTGAATCGGTTCTGATTCCTGTACCGGACGATGATCGATTTACGGTTTGTGTATCCACGCAAGTAGGTTGCAGCCTGACATGTAAATTTTGTGCAACGGGACAGATGAAAAGATTGCGGAATCTGGATGGTGCAGAAATATACGACCAGTTTGTGTTAGTAAACAGACAGTGTATTGAAACATACGGCCATCCTCTGACCAACGTTGTATATATGGGAATGGGTGAACCTTTACTTGCTTACAGCAGTACTATGGAAAGTATAGCATTACTTACAGAACCATATGGTCTGAACATATCACCACGACGCATTACGGTAAGTACGGCCGGCATTGCCAAAATGATAAAAAAGTTGGCAGACGATGAAGTAAAATTTAATCTTGCTTTGTCACTTCATGCTGCCGATGATGTAAAAAGAAATGAGATCATGCCTATCAATGAGCAAAACAATCTAGAGGTTTTGATGGAATCCCTGGATTATTTCTATAAAAAAACAGGAAATAAGATAAGTTACGAATATATAGCTTTCAATAACTTTAATGACAGCTTAGAAGATGCAAAAAATCTGGTAAAACTATGTAAATCATTTCCTGTCAAAGTAAATATTATAGAATACAATCCTATAGATGGGTCTGAATATATAAAAGCAGACGAAGACAAAATCAATTTATTTTCAAGGCACCTACGAAATCAGGATATAATGGTCACCGTGAGAAGAAGCCGTGGTAAAGATATAGATGCTGCATGTGGACAATTGGCCAATAAAGACTAAAATCATCATTATTTAAAATATTTCAGTTTTAATCGTATGGAAAATAAGGTAATATCGGAACAACTTAAGTCAAATGAAAGTTTGCTGAGCACTATATTTGATGGAGCATCCCCTGATTTTTGGGTAAAAAAACCTGAAGGCAAATGGACTGCCGGTCAGCATGTTATTCATTTGGTTCAGAGTACCAGACCGCTCCTCAATGCTTTGCGAATGCCAAATTTTTTATTAAAATGGCGGTTTGGGACAAGCAATCGACCTTCAAGATCATATGACGATGTAGTAAAAAGGTATAAGGAAAAGTTATCAATGTCACGAGGAGTGGTAGGGCCGTTTTCATTAAATATGCCGGAGTCTGATAGCACACAAGCGCAAAGTTGGTTCATTGAATTATCTCAGCTCAATGATAGTATCAATAAAATAACCATCAAACTAAAGGACAAAGACATGGATACTATTCTCTTGCCACATCCTTTGATGGGAAAAATGACGCTCAGGGAAATACTGATGTGGAATGCTTACCATACCCAGCATCATATGGAAGTGCTAAAAGAAAAATACATTTATTAACTCAAAATATCCATTATGAATAAAGATCAAATTAATAAAATACCCGAATATTTTGAAAGATATATCAATTATGTTCAAGAATCAGATATTCTCGATGCT
Source organism: Chitinophagales bacterium (assembly GCA_038246735.1). Lineage (GTDB taxonomy): Bacteria > Bacteroidota > Bacteroidia > Chitinophagales > Saprospiraceae > OLB9. The sequence continues at coordinate 23,845 of JBBRVQ010000003.1, read as the reverse complement.
TTGCAGAAATATGATATTGAATACCTCCTTCAAGAAAAAAGTACACTCAAACTAATAGGGCATCAGGTGTACGCTCCCGGTAAATGGACGATTAGGGATATTCTTCAACATGTTATTGATACTGAAAGAATATTTTCATATCGGGCATTGCGAATTGCCAGAAATGATAAAACACTATTGCCGGGTTTTGATGAAAATCTATTTGCAAACAATGCACACGGAGCTTTGAGAAAATTGGATGATTTGTTGTATGAGTTTGATATGGTAAGAAAATCCACAATAGCATTATACAGTAGCTTTTCAGAGGAAGATCTTCAGAGAGAAGGATTTATTTTTCAATCTGATATCTCCGTTTTGGCCATTGGTTTTACTATTTCAGGGCATGTAATTCATCATATGAATGTTATTAGCGAAAGATATTACCCGCTCATTCAGTTATAAGTTACATATAAATATTAAATAATTATGCCAACAGTTTGGTATCAGGGTAGAATTACAGAGATATCACATTTGTCACAGTCAACCATGGAAATGAAAATGGAGATTGACCAATGTGATGGCATTTTTGATTTTCTTCCCGGCCAGTTTATCACTATGGATCTACCTGTAAGTGAAAAACGTCTTCACAGGTGGAGGAGTTATTCAATAGCCAACGGGCCGGATCAAAGCAATATTTTGGAATTCTGCATTGTACGGTCTTCGGAAGGTTTGGGCACAAAATATTTATTTGAGGAAGTAAAAATTGGCACGATAATCAAATTTAAAGGTCCCGATGGGGGCTTTGTCATACCAATTGACCTTTCTGTAGAGATCGTTATGATCTGTACGGGTACTGGTGTCGCCCCATTCAGAAGCATGATCAATTATATTAAAGCAAATAAATTGGATTTCAAAGGCATTCATCTGATTTTTGGCACACGAAGCGAAGAAAACATTTTGTATCGGGAAGAATTTGAAATGTTTTCAAAAGAAAATCCATCGTTTAAGTATTCAGTTGCATTATCACGTGAAGAAAAACCAGACTTTCATCATGGATATATACATGATATCTATATGAAAGACTTTAATCAAATCAATGCTGAAAGACAATTTTATATCTGTGGCTGGTCAAAAATGATAGACGAAGCGGTAGCAAATCTTCTGATTACGCTTAAATATGATAGATCGCAAATACATTATGAACTGTATGGATAATAAAATGATATGCTTTAACGACATTTTAAAAAAATCTACATTAGAGAACGTAACAAAACATTACTAACTGACATTAAAACTGTACATTTATTGGTCGATTAAAAATTTAGTATAAAATGAGTAATTCCCTTATGGATAAACCTGAAGGTTATTTTTCAAATGTAAGAGAAGAAATGGTGGCTTTTCTACCAAAACAAATTGGTGTTGTCCTCGAAATAGGTTGTGGAGAAGGTGGATATGCTGCTCATCTTAAAAAAAAATATAATTGCGAAGTATGGGGAATAGAATATGAAGAAACACAGGGTAGTCGTGCCACAAAACTTCTTGATAAAGTTTTAATAGGAGACGCCCATGAGTTGATAGATCGATTGCCGGACAATTATTTTGATACCGTGGTATGTAATGATGTATTAGAACATTTATATGATCCTTACACAATTCTGAGTAAGTTGAAAATGAAAATGAAGCCTGAAGGAAAAGTCATCAGTTCAATCCCAAATATCAGATATTTCAGAACATTTTTTGCTTTGATGTTCAAAAAACAATGGGACTATCAGGCCAATGGTATTTTAGACATCACGCGCGTAAGATTTTTTACCACCAAAAGCATCGTAAAAATGTACGAAGACGCAGGATACAAAGTCCTTATTCACAAAGGAATCAATGCCAGTAAATCTGCAAAACCGGTACTGTTTAATATTTTAATGCTGGGCTACTTTTCAGACATAAAATATATTCAGTTTGCAACAGTAGCCCAAGTCAAACGTTAACCCGAAATCAGTTTTTATTAAAGACAAATAACCTATTTTGAATTTGAATGTTTCAGATACCGTAAATTTTATTAAAAAACTGACTTTCAGGAGAGTTTGGAATATAACGATGTTGTATATATCGTACCAACTCACTAAAATCAAAGGTAAACCCATCCAATGGGGAGTGCCTATGACTATCTCCTTTGAGCCTACTACTGCATGCAATCTCAGGTGTCCGGAATGTCCATCAGGTCTACGGAGTTTTACGCGGGAAACCGGAAATCTGAAAGAAGATTTTTTTCGCAATACTATAGATGATCTGTACAAAGATCTGATGTATCTCATATTTTATTTTCAGGGTGAACCATATATCAATCCAAAGTTTCTAGATATGGTTAAATATGCATCATCCAAAGGCATTTATACCATAACATCAACCAATGGCCATTTTCTGAATGATGAAAATGCTAAAAAAACCATTGAGTCCGGTTTGAATAGGATGATCATATCTGTAGATGGTACCACCCAGGAAACATATGAAAACTACAGAAAAGAAGGTAAATTGGAGACCGTGCTTCAGGGAGCAAAAAATGTAGTCAAATGGAAGAAGGCACTTCATTCCAATACACCTCATATCATTTTTCAGTTTCTCGTAGTGAAGCCGAATGAGCACCAAATACCGGATATCTACCGGCTCGCCAAAGAAATCGGTGTAGATGAAGTAAAACTTAAAACTGCACAGGTGTATGAATATAAAAATGGAAATGATCTAATCCCCACCATGGACAAATATTCCAGATACAAACAACAAAAGGATGGTACTTATGCCGTCAAAAACGAATTGTTAAATCACTGCTGGAAACTGTGGCATGCATGTGTGATCACTTGGGATGGGCTCGTGGTACCATGTTGCTTTGATAAAGATGCCATTCATCGACTCGGAGATTTGAAAAAAGGTAATTTCAGAGAAATATGGAGAGGAGCACAATATCATCGGTTTCGGACATTATTGCTGAAGGGAAGAGATCAGATTGATATTTGCACCAATTGTACAGAAGGATGTAAAGTCTGGGCCTGATTATACATTTTTAAATCCTAACCCTTGCATCAGGGTAGTACATCTTTTTCCTTCCGACATATCGTGAAGAATCGTCTTGTTGCCCATATAAATACTTATTTTGTAAATAAGAACAGCAAAAAAAGGTGCGGCAAATACATCGATGGAATAATGCACATGTTGTAAAATCAACATAGTACCCACCATAAATGCACAAATGAGAAGAAATCTTTTCAACCATACCTGTTCAATTATTAAACCGATCAGTATTAAATTTGCCGTGTGGCCTGAAAAAAACAAATCTTTTAGTAATACAGATCCGCCATAAAAGACGGATTCAAGGATAGGGTCTTTGAGTGGGATAATATCTACAGGTGGCTCCAAAACAAAAAAATATAAAGTCATGGCCCTAAAACAGCAGATGCCTATTATGGCAAACAAAAGATAAATGGTATTTGATGGTTTTTTTGTGATCACAACCAAACCCAGAATAATAGGAAGGTCTGTCAATATTCCTGTCGCTAAACTTAAGTCTATCGGCGTTATTAAGGAAAGTAATGGATCATCAATACGCAACCCTGGTCTTGTTTCATTCCAGATCATAAATTTGGAAAACAATAGAGTGCTTGTTAGACCAGCTAATAATAGGATATAAAACTTAATGTTTTTGGGGTAAGATCTCAAAAACAAAGACCAAGTGTTCATGACAAGAGAATAATTAAATACAAAGATAGGATTTTTTAAAAAAAGTAAGTAAAGTGTTTCAAAATAAAAGAAAATACTTTTATCTTTGCACCCGCAAAGAAAGCGATGACCCATGGTGTAATGGTAACACTCCGGTTTTTGGTACCGTCATTCTAGGTTCGAGTCCTGGTGGGTCAACAAAATCCCTTGATAACAAATTGATTATCAAGGGATTTTTGTTTTGCATTACTTGTGATTGTGGTAAAAGCTACGTATTGAGTATAAAAAGTTGTTTTCAACTTCGTATTGTTTCTTAATATGCTCGATGGGTACAGTTTTTGACTGAATTGAGGCCAGACAAACAAAAATACTAAGCAAAATTTATAAATTTGCCATTCGTCATCCACAAAACTTATAGAACATCATTATTTAAAAATACTGCTGTTCTGATTTACTTTTTGGTACAAGTTGGACTTATCAGCCTTACATTATACTGAATCTTGCGCTGGTATGGGGCTTTTACTCGAATAGTTGTAATTACATTTATCTTCTTTTTTTCTTCATGCCCTTCCTCACGCTTCAAAGAAAAAAGTGGTATATTTGTAATTAAATTGAACTTAAGTTTGGAAAAATTAGCCTTACATATTGAATGTCTTATCTTTTCTGCCAGCCCGTCCATAAGTTTTGATGATATCAAAAATGCGTTGGAAGAAAGTCTCGGAACAGTTTTTACAGATGAAGAAGTAGCGGATCAGATAGGTATTTTGATGGAAAAATATGCGGACGAAAATTATTCTATTGAAATAATCGAAATAGCCGGCGGGTTCAGATTTATGACTAAAGGTGCTTACCACCATACCATTGGCACATTTTTGCGGCAAAATACCCATAAAAAACTAAGTAAATCAGCACTTGAATCATTGGCGATCATAGCGTATAAGCAACCGGTCACAAAAACAGAAATAGAATCTATCCGAGGAGTAAACAGCGATTATACCATCCAAAAATTGCTTGAAAAAGAATTGGTTGAAATTTCTGGTAGAAGTGATGGGCCGGGCAAACCGTTGCTTTACAGTACCACGTCAAAATTTACAGATTATTTTGGGCTGAAATCTATAGAAGACCTACCCAAACCTAAAGAAATCGACCCTATAGAAAATCAGGTTGGAGAACAAGCTCCCCTTGAAGAAGAACAAAAACCGGAAAAATCCATTGTAGTCAATGAAGAAGAATAAAAATGGATGAAAATAAAAAAATGGAAAATATAACCATGATAAACAGGGTGGCAGAAAGCGGGATTATAACCATTAACTTGGAAGATTTTTTCCCAAAGCATGATTTTGCAGTATTCGATATAAAGGATTATCTTTTTCATGGTTTGATATTAAAGGAAAAAGACTTTAGAGAAGCACTTAAGAATTTGGATTGGTCAGTCTATGATTCAAAAATTGTGTTGGTGATTTGCAGTACTGATGCCATCATACCACTTTGGGCTTATATGTTGATAGAGAGCCATCTGGTCGTTTCGGCAGCAGATACATATCAGGGTACAGAAGAAGAATATTTGAGAATGCATTATCGCAATGCTTTGAAAAATATAACTGCTGCGCAATATCAGGATCAAAGAATCGTTATAAAAGGATGTGGTCACAAGCCTGTGCCATCCTATGCTTATGCTTTTATCACTTCTGTATTGAAGCCATATGCACAAAGCATTATGTTTGGTGAACCATGCAGCACAGTACCTATTTTTAAAAGACCAAGAGTCATTCAAGAACCGATTTAAAATAAATATCATAAAATGAGCATGAATCCATTTTTGATGTACACAAACCTTGGTGATTATTTTCATGCGAATTCCACCCGCCTGCTCCAAACTTGCCTGCTTCGAAGCAAGCTGGGCCTGCAGTTCTGAACTTTAAAAATAAATAAAAAATATAAACATGAAATCCCCATAAGCGGTCTGCATACAAACCTGAATGATTAAATACGTCCAGCGGTTTATTGAGATCTGACGGATATTTCAACAACTTAACAACTTCAACAATCCCGATGGATATCGGGACAACTTAACAAAATTTAAACAGATGAAACCTTACGATAAATTATTTCCTTTATTTGGATTTGTCGCCGGTATTATTTTTACCATGCTTATTTTTATTTCCTATACTTCCAAATCAACTGTGCTGACCAAATTTTTTGATCTGCCACAACAAATAAAATCGGTCAATCTAGACAGAACTTTTGATTTTGCAAGTGAACCAGTACCGTTAAACGAAGATACACGTGAGCGTTTGGATAGAGAATTAAGTGTCAATGCTTACTGGCAATCCACCACATTGCTAAACCTTAAAATGGCGAACAAACACTTTCCGATCGTAGAAAAGATCTTGAAAGAAAATGGAATTCCTGAAGATTTTAAATATCTTGCTGTGGCAGAAAGCGGGCTTAGAAATCTGACTTCGTCAGCAAGTGCAAAAGGGTACTGGCAGTTTATGAAACCGGCTGCTACAGAGATGGGACTAGAGATTTCGGAAGAAGTGGACGAAAGAATGCACATTGAAAAATCAACCAAAGCCGCCTGCGGTTACATCAAACAATTGTATAAAAGATTTGGGAGCTGGACGAACGTGGCCGGCGCATACAATGTAGGTCCGACATCATTTGCCAGAACACTGGCTGAACAGAAAGAAAACAGCTACTACGACGTAAATGTCAATGATGAAACATCAAGATATCTTTTCAGAGTTATTGCCATCAAAGAAATAGTAAAAAACCCTCAGGACTTTGGGTATTATCTGGACGATCAGCACAATTATATTTCTCATCCAAATCTAAAGTCGATTTCAGTGACAGCAACTATACTTAGTCTGGCAGATTTTGCGCATGAGCATGGCACTACATACCGGTTATTGAAATACTATAATCCATGGCTGACAAGTACAAAACTTACCGTACAGGCAGGAAAAAAATATACGATAAAAGTACCAGAAGGATAACATAGCTGTTACATTCCCAAAGCTTCCTTCAATTGATTAGAGTGATCTGCTGATACTACATTGTCGATAATATGGGTGATCGTACCCACTTCATCAATAACCACCGTTGCTCTGTACACCCCAGTAACCTCCTTACCCATAAACATTTTAGGCCCGTAATACCCAAATGCATTCATAACGGACAAATCTGTATCTGCTATTAGTGAATAAGGCAAATCATATTTTGATATAAACTTTTGATGTTTTTTTTCATTGTCCTTGCTTACCCCATAGATTTTATATCCTTTAGCGTCAAATATTTTGAAATTGTCTCTCAGATTACAAGCTTCTTTCGTGCAGGTGGGACTATCATCTTGACCATAAAAAAACAAAATGGTCTTATGTCCCAATATTGATTCTGATGTTACCGGCTCACCTTTTTCATTTACAGATTTAAAAACGGGTATTTTAGCTCCTGCTTTAAAATGGCCTTTTTTATTTTCCATATCTTTTACTATTTCAGTTTGAGTTTGGTTAACAATAGATAGTGGTGAAGGTTTAATAATGCAATGAAAATTTCAAATGGGACGAAATGACTATAGAAAGTTAATACATCTGCCATTTTGACAGAATTGCTGGTTTGGATAAATATTTGATGGGTATTAAGTGTTCTTAGAATTTAAAAAAAACATACTTTTAACCATAAATCAAATAAATCAATGACATACGAAAATTTTACTGTAAACGCTCAGGAAGCTATACTCAAATCACAGCAACTGGCCGGATCACTAGATCAGCAGGGCGTTGATACCATACACCTCATAAAAGGAATAATAGAAACAGATGAAAAACTGGCTGAATTTCTTCTCAATAAAATGGGGGCAAACTTGCCTATGCTTAAAAGAGACCTTAACGTTGAGCTGGAAAAATATCCTAAAGTACAGGGAGGAGACAAACAATATCTATCCAATGATGCGAATAAAGCTTTGGCCACGGCTAAAAAACTTTTGAAAGATTTTGGAGATGAGTTCATATCCATCGAGCTTATGCTTATGGGTATAATACTGGGAAATGATAAGGCAGCGACGATTCTTAAAAACCATGGAGTGACCGCAGACAAAATGAAAATCGCCATCAATGAATTGAGAAAAGGAAGAAAAGTTACGGACCAGAATGCAGAAAATCAATACAATTCGCTCAAAAAATTTGCAGTAGATTTGAATGAAAGAGCAGAAAGCGGCAAACTTGACCCAATCATAGGAAGAGACGAAGAAATCAGAAGAATAATGCACATCCTATCCAGAAGAAAAAAGAACAATCCTATCCTCCTTGGTGATCCTGGCGTAGGTAAGACCGCCATCGTGGAAGGCATTGCGTGGCGTATAGTACAACAGGATGTGCCGGAAAACCTAAAAACAAAAAAGATATTCACCCTTGATATGGCCGCGCTTGTCGCTGGGGCAAAGTACAAAGGTGAATTTGAAGAAAGACTAAAAGCGGTCATCAATGAAGTCATAGCTTCCGACGGTGAGGTGATCATGTTTATTGATGAAATACACACATTGATCGGAACAGGAGGCGGTCAGGGAGCCATGGACGCAGCCAATATCCTAAAACCAGCCTTGGCTCGTGGAGAGCTAAGAACCATAGGAGCAACCACCTTGGATGAATACCAAAAATATTTTGAAAACGATAAAGCACTCGTTAGAAGATTTCAGACGGTAAATATCGATGAACCATCCGTGGAAGAGACCATCTCCATACTACGTGGCATACAGGAAAAGTATGAAGTCTATCACAAGATAGGCATCCTGGATGAAGCATTGATCGCCGCTGCAGAATTGTCACATAGATATATATCAGAGCGTAAATTGCCGGACAAAGCCATTGATCTGATTGATGAGGCTGCTGCAAAACTTAGGCTGGAACTGGATTCTGTCCCTGAAGACGTAGATGAACTCGATAGAAAAGTCAGACAATTGGAAATAGAAAGGGAGTTCATTAAAAAAGAAAAGGATGACAAAAAACTGAAAGTTATTAGCGAGCAGATAGCCAATGCAAAAGAAAAACTGGACTCTCTTAAAGCTGCCTGGCAATCAGAAAAAGAGATCGTAGATACGATTCAGCATATAAGAAAACAGATCGAACAGCTTGAATACGAAGCCCAAAAAGCCGAACGTGAAAGTGATTTCGAAAAAGTAGCGAAAATCCGTTATGGCGATTTGAAAGAAAAGGAAGTCCAACTTAAAGTAGCCAACGAAAAGCTGGAAAAATTGCCGGAAGACAGTCGTTTTACCAATGAAATGGTGACGGCCAATGATATTGCAGATGTCATCAGTAAATGGACTGGGATTCCAGTTTCCAAAATGTTGCAGAGTGAAAAAACAAAACTCCTTTCGCTGGAAGCAGAAATAGGCAAACGTCTCATAGGACAAAAGGAAGCAGTCGAAGCTGTGGCAGATGCGGTGAGAAGGAGTCGTGCAGGTCTACAGGATGAGAAAAAGCCTATTGGTTCCTTCATATTTCTTGGGCCAACCGGCGTAGGTAAAACAGAGTTGGCCAAAGCATTGGCAGAAGTTCTTTTTGATGATGAATCAGCCATTACTCGTATTGATATGAGTGAATACCAGGAGAAACATTCTGTCTCCCGTCTTGTAGGCGCGCCTCCGGGATATGTTGGTTATGACGAAGGAGGTCAACTTACTGAGGCTGTAAGAAGGAGACCTTACTCCATCATCTTGCTAGACGAAATCGAAAAAGCGCACCCCGATACATTCAACATTCTTTTGCAGGTTTTGGATGACGGAAGACTCACGGACAATAAAGGAAGGGTAGCCAACTTCAAAAATACGATCATCATCATGACCTCCAATATGGGATCTGAAACTATATTGGAAAATTTTGAAGATCTTGATGCACTTGGTGACAAACACAAAGCAGATATCATTGAAACCACAAAAGTGGAAGTATTTGACTTGCTTAAAGAAAATCTCAGACCGGAGTTTCTCAACAGGATTGATGAAAAAATCATGTTTTTACCGCTATCAAAAGCTGAAATTAAACAAATTGCTTTGTTGATGATCAAAAAACTTACCAAAAATTTGGCTAAACAAGAGATAGGTATTCAATTTGATGAAGCAGCCATGACTTTGCTGGCAGATTTGGGATACGAACCTCAATTTGGCGCAAGGCCAATGACGAGAGTGATACAAAAAGAAATCATCAATGAGTTGGCCAAAAGTGTACTCAGTGGTAAGTTTTCCGCAGGGGACACTATATATATTGGCACTGACGCAAAAGGGTTTACATTTTCAGAAAAATCAGTTAATTCTATAGCCAAACCTGAAATTCAAAAAAACAAAGATGTAGAAAAGCTTGAAAAAACAACCAAAGATTTAAATAATCTAGTACAAGATATAACAGATGGAGAAGACGATGAAAAGTAGAAAGTTTTTCTTTAAACATGTTAAAAGGCTGGTAATTTATTCCAGCCTTTTCTATAAACCATAATTTTTTGTTTCATCTTGTCGGCACCAAAAGGCAATAGGATAAGAATAATAGGATAAATGGCAGTTTTGAATCTGGCGTATCCACCCGGACCACTTACAAAAACAATATATGCGAGTAAAATGAAGATAAATATTCTTAAGGGCAGTGGAAGTTTGCTATTAAAAAAAGAAAATAATAATAGGGGCAGACAAAGTACATTCCATACAAAAATCAACAGGACAACTAGAAACATCAGAAAATCTACATTTGAAAAATAATACTGTAGGCCTGATTTTAAGCCTCTTTTTTCGATTTCATACAAAAGGCTGATTTCTTTTTCAGGACTACATTTGAAGAATGTTTCGATATCCACACGACCGGGAGCTAGCATAAAGTTGGCCATACCTTTTAAATGAAGATATGTATAAATGACTTTATTATTAAAAATAGTGTCTTCGGCTGTCTGCAGCAGAAATTGGGCTTTCTCTTTATATGAATTAATCTTATCGGATTCTGATCTTATAAATTTTCTATGATCTTTCATGGTTTCATACGCATACTTGTAACTGATCACAGCTCCGGCATTTAGTTCAAGTAGATTTTGCATTTTTATAGATGAAAAATGAAAATAACCCGTCTGCTGATAGTTTCTGAAGCTCCAGACTCCTGCCACCAATGGCAAAATAAATGCTGCTATAATTATATTCAATGATGTATACCTGAAGTACAAATACCCTGAAAATAGTAGATTGGGAATCCAGAAATACATCATGACTGGCTTCATCAATAAACTTAAGCCAAGAAGCAAATTAAACACTAAAATATACACCCAATAATTGCTCTCAATATACTTTTGTAAACTGTACACAGCCATTACCAAAACAAATGCTAAAAGAGCATCAGCCATGATCATATTGACCAATATAAAGTATACCGGAAAAAATATCATTCCGACCCAAAACCAGATCAAACCCTCCGAGTAACTGATTTTTTTAAATAGAAATTTATAAACAAAATAAAAAATAAAAATGCTAAAAATGTTCTGTAATAAAATAATAAAATAATGGTTTTTTGAAAAAAATGAACCAATCAAAATAAATATTCCATAACCCGGCGGTCTGAGGGAATACAATTCGGGAGTAGGATTTTCTACACCAAGATTTCCAGCATAACTAATACCGTTTTGTAGTAAATTTACGGCTGTTTGGATGTATTCAGGAGAATCAAGGGTATAAATTCCTCCAAAAACGAATGAAAGGATTAAGTATACCAAATGAATTATTGTTATACCTAAGAAGGCGTTGTATGGCGATATTGATTTTTTCAAATCATAGGTTTTTATAAAATGTCCGTTTTGAAAAAAAAATATACCGTAATTTTACAAAATTAATTTTAATACATCATGAAGTCATTAATAATTTCATTTTCCTTTCTTTTGCTGATACATGCCCATTTATTAGGTCAGACCGTGAATCCCGAATACGTCAAAGTTCTGGCTGATTCTCTTGGTACTGATGACAATGGTATGAAATCATATGTTTTAGTTATTTTAAAAACCGGCCCCGCCATCATAGAGGACAAAGATCATAGAGCTAAGTTATTTAAGGGACACATGGAAAATATCAACAGATTGGTAAAAGAAAAAAACTCGTTGTCGCGGGACCTTTTGGCAAAAATGACCTCACCTATCGTGGATTGTTTATCCTCAGCGTAAAAACAATTGAAGAAGCCAAAGCAATATGTGAAACTAATCCTGCAGCCAAAGAAGGTATTTTTGATGTTGAGTTGATACCGTGGTATGGTTCCGCAGCATTGGGGGAATACATAAAGGCCAGTGAAAAGATCACTAAGTTTAAGTTGTAAAATTTATATTAAAATCAATCTTTTTCTTGAACATGTTAAGTAATAAAAAACGTTACCTTTGAACATCTTTTGCTATAAAAGCTTAAAAACAATACATGGGTTTATCTTTTCATTACAAAGGCAGACTAGTAAATGCAGCACAACTTCCACAATTGGTAGCAGAGGTAGAAGATATCTGCGGTATTCTTGGCTGGAAAGTCACAGTATTTGAGTCGCGATATCCAGATGATACCTTTGATTCGCCTATAGACAGTAATGACTATGGCATTCTATTTTCTCCACCTAATTGTGACCCGGTTAGTCTGGTATTTGATAGTGAAGGAAGAATCTATACCCCATGGATGAAAGAAATCCTGATCAAACATCAAGCAGGTGAAGTAAAAGTCATCACTGTTAAGCTCAATCTTGATGATGAAGATCCCACGCCTGAAATTTCAGAAGATACTGAAGAATTCAACCCGCTGGATATGTTGTATAGTATTTCTGTAAAGACACAGTTTTCGGGTGCTGAGTCACATGTAAAACTTATGGAACTACTCAGATATCTAAGTGTAAAATATCTGACTGAATTTCATATGCATGACGAAAGCGATTACTGGAATACCAGAAATGCTGAAAAGCTGCACGAAAAGATGAATAAAATAAATCTGTTCATGGATACATTTCATGATATGATTGACAGCCAAACCATCAAAAATCCAAAGGATTTTATTGCATTCTTAAAACTTCTGGGCAAACAGATTAAAAAAAAGGATCAAGGAGAGTGAGATTTTAGTTTTGAATCATCAAATCTTCCCGTCTTTCCCTAAAAAATCCTTACCTTTGTACTCATTTTTAAATGGACGTTTCGGGTTTTATTTAATAAAAATTCTGTGCCGTCATAAAAATAGTGCGCATGGCAAAATATAATGATGATCTCAAGCAACTTAACTTACCAGAGATAGACAAAAAAATCAGATCTTTCTGGGAGGCCAACGATATATTTAAAAAAAGTGTAGATCAGAGACCGGTGGACAATAGTTTCGTATTTTATGAAGGTCCGCCGTCAGCCAATGGCAAGCCGGGTATTCACCATGTGATGGGTCGTACAGTCAAAGATATTTTCTGTCGATTTCAAACGATGAATGGTAAACGGGTGGAACGAAAAGGCGGCTGGGATACTCATGGACTTCCGATAGAACTCTCAGTAGAGAAAGCACTCGGTATCACAAAGGAAGATATAGGAACCAAAATCACTGTTGATGAGTATAATGCAAAGTGTCGTGAGACCGTCATGCAATACAAAGATCAGTGGGACGATATCACACGCAAAATGGGATACTGGGTAGATTTGGACCATCCGTATATTACCTTCAATAACGAGTATATAGAATCGGTTTGGTGGTTATTGGCTCAGCTATACAATAAAAAATTACTGTACAAAGGATATTCCATTCAGCCATACTCGCCGGCAGCGGGCACAGGATTGAGTTCACATGAACTTAATCAGCCGGGATGTTACAAGGATGTGACGGATACCACCGTCGTTGCTCAATTTCTAACCAAACAGGATACCCTTCCGACATTTTTGAAAGATCATGGGGATGTATACATTTTGGCCTGGACGACAACGCCCTGGACCTTGCCATCCAATACGGCACTGACTGTAGGGCCAAAAATAGATTATGTTCTGATAAAAACTTACAACCAATATACGTTCAAACCCATCAATGTTGTCTTGGCGAAGGCTTTGGTTGAAAAACAGTTTGCAGGAAAATTTGAAAAGACAGATTCCATAGATCACTTATTGTCTTACCAGTCTTCTGACAAAAAAATACCTTATTATGTGATTACAGAATGTAAGGGTCAGGATCTTGAAGGTATACGATATGAACAATTACTGAAATATGCACTACCATATCAAAATCCGGAAAATGCCTTCAGGGTCATTTCCGGCAATTTTGTGACCACTGAAGACGGTACAGGAGTAGTACATACAGCGCCTACATTTGGGGCTGATGACGCCAAAGTGGCTAAAGAAGCTCATCCCGAAGTACCCCCTTTGTTGGTTTTGGATGAAAATGGCAATGCGGTGCCCTTGGTAGATCTGCGAGGAAAATTCAGAGCTGAACTTGATGAAATAGGAGGAAAATACGTCAAAAACGAATACTACATCGATGGTGAAGCACCTGAAAGGTCTGTAGATGTGGAGATTGCCATCAGGTTGAAAGAAGAAAATAAAGCCTTCAAAGTAGAAAAATACGTGCACACCTATCCGCATTGCTGGCGAACGGATAAGCCTGTACTTTATTATCCGCTGGATAGCTGGTTTATCCGAAGTACAGCAATGAAAGATAAGATGATCGAACTCAATAAAACGATCAACTGGAAGCCAGCACATACCGGAGAAAAACGTTTTGGCAACTGGCTCGAAAATCTGAATGACTGGAATCTTTCGAGATCAAGATACTGGGGTATTCCTTTACCTATCTGGCGTACGGATGATGTCTCTGAAGAGTTGTGTATTTCATCTATTGAAGAATTGGGTCATGCAATATCCAAAGCAAATAAAACTCTTGGATTGAGCCAGGATATTCCGAAGGATCTCCACAGACCATATATAGATGATGTCATTCTGGTATCGCCAAGTGGTAAAGCTATGAAACGTGAGTTGGACTTGATAGACGTTTGGTTTGATTCTGGTGCCATGCCATACGCACAATGGCATTATCCCATGCAAAACAGGGATTTTATAGACAAAGGCATCACTTTTCCTGCCGATTTTATTGCTGAAGGTGTGGATCAGACCAGAGGTTGGTTTTTTACACTCCATGCTATCGCCAGTATGGTATTTGAGAAAGTCGCCTATAGAAATGTAGTTTCCAATGGTCTGGTACTGGACAAAAACGGCGTTAAAATGTCCAAACGATTGGGCAATGTCATCGACCCTTTCGAAACCATAGCTGAATATGGTGCAGATGCTACCAGGTGGTATATGATTTCCAATGCTCAACCTTGGGACAATCTAAAGTTTGACCTGGAAGGAATAGATGAAGTAAGGCGAAAGTTTTTCGGAACGCTGTTTAATACTTATTCATTTTTCAGTTTATATGCCAATATTGATGGTTTTAACTATAAAGAAAAACACATTCCGTTACAGGAAAGGCAAGAAATAGACAGATGGATCATTTCTTTGCTCAATTCATTGGTTAAAGAGGTTGGAGACGAATTTTCTGACTACGAGCCTACCAATGCGTCCCGAAAAATAATGACTTTCGTAGATGAACATCTGAGTAACTGGTATGTACGACTTTGTAGAAGAAGATTTTGGAAAGGTGAATATTCACAAGATAAAATAGCCGCTTATCAGACTTTATATGAATGTCTGTCAACGCTATCAAAACTTATGGCACCGATAGCACCGATGTTTGCAGATTGGTTGTACAAAAACCTCAATGACGCCACCCAAAAGGAAAACTTTGAATCTGTACATTTAGCATATTTTCCTGTGACTGATACTTCGGCTATTGATGAAGATCTGGAGCAGCGTATGGATTATGCCCAGAGAATTTCTTCTTTAGTTTTGTCGATAAGAAAGAAAGAAGGACTAAGGGTCAGACAGCCCTTGACGAAAATACTGTTGCCTGTACTCGATCCTTCATTCATCAGTCAGGTAGACGCCGTCAAAGAGCTTATCCTCTCAGAGGTCAATGTTAAAGAGATAGAATATATCACAGATACCGAAGGTTTTATCAATAAAAAAGCTAAAGCCAATTTCAAAACACTGGGAAAGACACTGGGTAAACACATGAAAGCAGGAGCTCAGATGATTCTGGAAATGGATCAGAAAACCATTGCCGAACTGGAGAAGTCCAATCAGTACATTATAGATATAGCCGGCGATAGGTTTATGTTGACCTCAGATGACGTAGAAATCAGTTTTGATGAAATACCGGGTTGGCAGGTGGCTGTAGATAAAGATATCACAGTAGCTTTGGACATTAGCTTGACAGATGATCTGATATCTGAAGGGGTAGCACGGGAGTTGGTAAACAGAATACAAAATATCAGAAAATCAAAAGAATTTAACGTCATAGACAAAATCACCATCGAAATAGAAGAACACGATATCATCAGGCCGGCAGTGACCTTATTTGGAGATTACATCAAAACCGAAGTTTTGGGCATAGATATCATCGTGGGAAAAGCGTTAAATGGCGGATCTGTGGAGATAACCGATGCTTTAAGTCTGAGGATAGATGTACAGAAGGTGTAAAATATTACCTTTAAATGGTTTTTGACTTACTTCAGCATTTCACCAAAAGTATCACCATTTGCAAGGTCTCCTGAACTAAATCCTCTGTTAAACCAATACATCCTTTCCTTGGACGTGCCATGTGTATAAGTCTCTGGCTGGGTATATCCCTGCGTAGCGTTTTGGATATTGTCATCGCCTACTGCAGCGGCGGCATTCATTGCCTCTTCTATATCACCATCATCGAGATACTTTTTTATATGATGCGACCATACCCCGGCAAAAAAATCTGCCTGCAACTCTGTCGCTACGCCTACTCTATTGGCCTGTGAGGTGCGGAGTTGTTGTCTGCGGGATTGAGATTTGTCCAAAACGCCAAGTTGATGCTGCACATGATGTCCTACTTCATGGGCTATGACGTAAGCAATAGCAAAATCTCCCCCTTTAGCCCCAAATCGCTCTCTAAGTGTGTTAAAAAACGACATATCCATATACAGCGTCTCATCACCGGGACAGTAAAAAGGGCCTGTGCTGCCGGATGCACCACCACAAGCGGATTGTGTCACTTCTTTAAATAGCACCATCTTGGGTTCGCGGTATGTCATGCCTTTTTCCTGAAACAATCGCCGCCAGACATCTTCAGTATCTGCCAGTACTGTAGACACAAACGCTCCTACCACTTTTTCTTCCGGTGTCAGTTCTGTGGTTTGCTGTCCGGAGCTTGGCTGGCTGAGTTGATTTTGCAACTCGGATGCTATCTGGGCGCTGTCTCCACCCAAAAAGAGTTGTATCAGTAAAAATATTACACCCACTACTCCACCGCCGGTGGCTATTTTGCCGGCACTACTCATACCTCTGCGGTCTTCTACATTATTGCTTTGCCTGCGGCCTTCCCATTTCATATTTGTGTTGTTTATTGATGATCATGCAATATTAATAAAAGCAATTAAATTGTTTAGATTTTAATGCTAATTTTCGACGTGTTTAGATGAAAATATTACTTGTTCTGTTGTTTGAAGTAAAGTTTTAATAAAGTAAAGATAAACCGCTTCTCAAATTTTTATATAGTTTTTATAACTGAAATCTATGCCTAAATATTCCTTAAACAAGGCTTTTAATATTTCTTTTAAAGTGATTTTATTTCTTGTGATGTCATGTGAAAATGACCAGTTGAGCCGCGCAATACGTGCTTTCATCACTGATGGATGTGTCTCATTAAATAGCTTCAGGCTATCAATTCCCGTATAATCAAACGCATCAGTATTTGGGACATTTTTCTCTATCCATTCGTCACTATGCCATAATTTTTGAAAAGACTGTTGTTTAAGTTGCATATTTTGAGGAGGTTTTACCCAACCGTAATGATTAATAAAAGCATCCATATGTTTTACTTTCAGCATTTTGTCGTTGTCTTTTCTGAATCCCTGTGCATCACGGTATGAATATATTTTTTTATTGTTCCGTATGATTCGTATTTCGTTTTTATACCATCCTGAAGTTACTGCCACATAATCGTATGATCCGTAAAAATGTCTGTAATTAAATAAAAGACCATCAACTTCAGGTTCATCTTTCCATTTTAACATTTCAGCATAAATGGTATCGTGATATTTTTCATGAACCACTTCATCCCCTTGTATATAAAAACACCAGTCTGATTTATCAATGACAGCCTGAAAAGCTTTATCCGTCTCTACAGCCAGTACACGACCGCCTTTCCTAAGTGATTCATCCCAAACCGTTTCAATGATTTTTATTTTGGGCGAATCAATAGATTTAATTAATGCCATTGTATCATCTTCAGAATTACCAACCGCCACAACAAATTCATCACACAACGGTAAAATGGAAGTGATTGCTTCCACAATCGGATAATCAAATCTGACTGCATCTCGTATAAACGTAAATCCTGTAATATGCATCTCTCCGTGTACTAAGTAGTCGCAAAAATAGCCAAAATTTGTCTTCTTTGAGACGTAATGAAAAATTGATAAAATTTTTAATAATTTTAATGCGCATAACTGACCCAAAAAATCTGTCTAAGAAAAATGATATTTTGGCATGCGTGTCAGAAATCATGCATCATTATAAAAGATTTTACTTCGCTTTTTTTGATGAATTGTTGGATAAAAAATATTTCCTTAATCACTTATTAAGAAATTTTATCTTGCTTAACACGTGAATAACAGTAACCAACGTGTTCATTAACAAGCGGTGATTCTATCCTGCCATACCTTTGTCAGGTATTCAAATTATTAATTTTAAAATTTTTTTATCATGAAAAATGTTTTGTATTCCTTCTTGCTGTTTTTGATGCCGGTATTGTTACAGGCTAAATCTTACCATTCTGGTATTGAAAAAAATGATGGTCCGAAATTAACTTTTAAAACGGTAATTATTGATTATGGTATTATTGAAAAAAATGCCGATCCGTTGAGAAAATTTTCTTTTAAAAACACTGGAGACGAGCCGCTTTTGATTATCAATGCTAAAGGTAGCTGCGGATGTACTGTACCTCAATATCCTGCTGAGGCCATAGCTCCCGGTCAATCTTCAGAAATAGAAGTAAGATACGATACGAAAAGGGTTGGGGTATTTAAAAAAACCATTACAGTTACATCCAATAGTGAGGAATCTATTATACTCACAATAATGGGAGAAGTGAGATAAAATGTAAAAGCCTTTGACTTCCAAGTCAATATTTTTATTTCCAAAAAGCATCGGTTTCTGAATTTAGATTCCGGTGCTTTTTTATAAGACAAAATTAACATTATGATCTTCACAAGTTAAAATTTACATAAACCATCCCTATGCCATTCACAAAAGAATTCTTTTTGCAGTTTTGATTAAAAAGAAGTTATTATGATACGAGTATTACTTTTTTCCGTTTTAGTGAGTATTTCATTTCTTTCATGTCAGGAAATAGATGAGAATATCCTTCCTGTGGTAGGAATTTATCGCGCACATGTAGTCGGTGTTGCCGGACCTTTTGATCTCATCATCAGCACTGACAGAGGCGACGATGTAATCATTGAAGCTCCTTTCGATGGTTTTGATTGGTACACTTTAAACGCTGATATCGACAATCAGACCGAAAGAACAATGGATATTAATATCAGAAATCAGCAAATTGCAGCATATACGGATATTAAAGGGAACGGGTTTTTCAGAGATGGCACTATTGAGTTAAGATATACTTTAAATTTCGATGGTGAAATCGTACACTTTAAACTAGTGGGTA
The DNA here is from genome assembly GCA_038246735.1 of Chitinophagales bacterium. Taxonomy (GTDB): domain Bacteria; phylum Bacteroidota; class Bacteroidia; order Chitinophagales; family Saprospiraceae; genus OLB9. Next base: position 4,353 of record JBBRVQ010000003.1, on the reverse strand, counting down.
CTAAAATATAAATCACGATCTACAGCCGTCCGGGATTAAATAATTTGAAATCCATTCATTTTGATCGCAACTGAATAATGTCTTTCTTCTTTCCGGCGGCTGTTTTTGTGAGCCTTTTTCAATTCATATTCCCCCAAATTCTTTTTACATATCATTCAACTCTAGATTTGATTGTCATCTTTAAACCTATATTTGTCTTTCAACTATATTCAGTCCTCCATTCTAACCTTTATTTAACTAAAAATTAGTCTATAACAAATTTACATGAAGGTCCTACAGGAAATTCATTGCCCTGGATATTATTTGATTGTGCCAGATTAATTCCTTCAATGGTATTATAAAAGTATAGTGAGGTATCCATCTTTAGTATAGGATGGTCTTCTTTATCGGTATTGAACAAAATGGTTTCATAGTTATCAGTGGAAGATCCTGTTCCTCCAAAAAGAGTAGCTATGATCAGGATTATACCTGTAGCTAGTTTTATTATACTTTCGTTCATGTTGGTTATATTTATATGATATTCAGGTAATTATTATAATACAAAGATAGTTGTATTAAATGCCTGAACTGTTACACGATTGACTAAAGCTTTTACATCATTTACTGGTTTTACTTACTTTGAAAAAAAATTGAAAAAAATTACAAAATTCTATACTGACACATTACATAAAAAATGTTTGCCCAAAAAAGATTAAAGATCATATTATAATTATGATTTATTCTAAATCTAAGTGTGAAGTCCTGGAGTCTTCAGACGTAATTCCTCAATCAAGTTTGTGTAAAGACCATTCTTGAAGAATAAATCTGTTTAAACTAAAAATATATATACTGCTCGTTTGTAAAAAAAAAGGTAATAAGTTTCCGAACTTATTACCTTAAGAAAAAAATTTGTGACCTAAAATTTTATTTTGAGTTTGCAAGTGTCTATTTAATCAATATCAGGCGTTTATATGTTATTCTGTCTAAATCATTTAATTTAACAATATACATTCCTGAAGTAAGATTTTCGAAGTAAAATTCTTTAGAATACGATACACCTCCCTTCGCGGATTCATTGTACAAAGTACTAATTTTAAATCCATTGGCATCAAAGAGTTCAATAATAAAATGTGGTGTGGACCTTGAACTTTCAAACTCTATGGTAACTTTTTCGTAAGATGGGTTTGGATATATTTTATATGAATACGTTTTTTCACTTTGTACTAATTCTTCTTCAACATCAGAGAGTTCTTCTTCAAATATAACTTTTACCTCACAAGAATCTAAGCAACCAGTAGCATTAGTAACCGTGACCTTCTTTATCCCTGTTGATAGTACACCTATACATCTGGAAGTTTCCTTTGTATCCCATAGATAAGAAGTCATTTCATCCGTGACACAAAGTGCAGTTTTCTTTCCTGCTTTTGGGTTCAGATCTCCAGTAATTAGACAAGAAGGAGGTAATATCATTGACACTTTTTTGCTGCAAGTGCTGATACATCCATTTGAATCTGAAATGGATATAACATAGGTGGCATCTCTATTTACATCAATACAAGAGGAAATTTCTTCTGTATTCCAATAATAACCCATCCCGCTTGTCGCACAAAGCTGAGTCGACTGTCCTTCACAAAATGTATCCTTGCCTTCTATCTTACATATCGGTAAAGGATTAACTTTTACTGAAATACTGTTTGATGTGACGATTTCACATTTATTAGAGTTGACAACGTAATACACACCTGAAGATTTCACAGAAATAGTCGTTGTTTCTTCACCTGTACTCCATTTACCGCCTTTATTTCCTGATAATACAACAAACTCTCCTTCACAAAATGTTGTTACACCTGTGGCTTCAATCTCTGATGGGATTACATCCTGTATCATGCCTACAACAATATGATTTGATTCAAATAAACCACAATCAGTCTGTTTTGTAGTAAAGTATTCACCTGGCAAAGTCACTTCGATTGACCTTAACATTGATCCCGTATTCCATACTCCTTCCAAATTTCCGTTTAGAGTTACAAATTCACCTTTACAAAGTTCGGTTGGCCCTGATGCTGATATTACGTTGGAATAAGAATCAGCATGCACAAAAACGTTTTTTATATAATTGTATGTACATCCAAATGTATCTATTGCCGAAACCGCATACAAACCTGCTTCTCTAACTGTAAGACAATTACTAGTTTCACCATTGCTCCAGGTATATCCCAACATTCTTTCAGGAAGACAAAGCGTACTAGAATCACCGAAACAAATAGTATCCAAACCCGATATAAAACTATATGAAACCGGATTAACACTAACATATTTGCTACAATATCCTCTGCATCCATTGTCATACGTCAGCGTTATCGAATAAAGTCCGGCTTTTGTAACTGTAATACAAGATGTGCTTTCGCCGGTACTCCACCAATATTCAGAGAGACCTGGTGGAAGACATAAAGTAGTGGAATCACCAAAACAGATGGAATCTCTTCCTGTTATCAAACAAATTGAAGCACTATCTACGGTGATATATTTGCTGCATGTACTTACGCAACCATTTATATCCGTGACAGTAATAGCATATAGCCCTGCTTCTGTAACTGTAATACATGGAGTCGTTTGACCGTTTAACCACCAATAATCATCAAAACCTTCTTCTACACACATCTCTGTAGCTGTTCCTTCACAAAAAGAATCATTGCCTTCAATAGTACAATCAGGCAGCGGGTGAATAATTATAGTTTCATTACAAACGGACGTGCATCCATATGAATCCGTTACAGTCACTTCATAGAAACCTGCCTCGGTCACAAAGATACAATTCGTGGTGGCTCCGGTATTCCATTGGTATGCTGAAAAGCCCACTGGAACACAAATGGTGGTTGATTCGCCGATGCAAAATGAATTCTTGCCCTCTATCGTGCAGACAGGTATGGGGTGAGCTATTATTGATTTATTACAGGATGCTGTACATCCATTTTCATCAGTAATGGTGATGATATAATTCCCAGATTGGCTGACAGTTATACATTGGGTTGTAGCACCAGTGCTCCACAAATAAGATGATCCCTCGGTAGTTGAGCAAATTTCTGATGATTCTCCCCCACAAAAAGTATCAAATCCAATGATGTTGCAAGTTGGTAATGGATTTAAAGTTATTGTTTTGCTGCATATAGTTATACATCCTCTGATGTTTGTGGAGGTGACAGAATATATGCCAGGTTCAGATACAGTAATACACCGACCAGTTTCTCCAGTGCTCCAAATATAGGAAACTGCAAAATCCGTGCACATCTCCATCGTCTGACCATCACATAAGGAATTATTTCCAGTAATAGTACAAGTAGGCAAAGGATAAACTGTTACATTTTGTTCGCAGGATGAAGTACATCCGTTCTCTGCTGTTATGGTTACCATATAGGTTCCTGATGCGTTTATTGAAATACACCTGGTAGTAGCTCCATTGTTCCAAAGATAAGCCTGTCCTCCAAGTGAGGTACATAGTTCTGATGTCTGTCCCTCACAAAAATAATTTATCCCGCTAATACTACATACCGGTGCAGGACTAATTTGTATTGTTTGCATGCAAGATGCTGTGCAGCCATTAGCTGCTGTTATTGTGACGCTATATGTACCTGCAAAATTAACTAAAATACAACTAGTAGATGCTCCGTTACTCCATATATATGTAGATGCTCCGGGAGAGGCACATATTTGTGCAGACTGACCTGTACAAAAGGAATCAGGTCCTGTGATACTGCATGTCGGAATTTGATTTACAGTTACAGTGCGACTACATATAGAAGTGCACCCATCAGCAGATGTTACCGTTACATTATAGGTCGCTCCTAATGAAACAGTTATACAATTTGTTGTGGCTCCAGTGCTCCAAAGATAAGCTGTTGCTCTTTGTTCGACACAAAGAACAGTTGACTGACCTTCACAAATGACATTTAATCCGGAAATACTACAAACCGGAACTGGAGTTACAGTTACATTTTGACTACAAACAGATATACACCCATTTGTAGATGTGATAGTCACGGTAAAAATACCTGCAGAACTCACAGAAATACAGTTTGTTGTAGCACCGTTGCTCCACAAATAGTTTGACGATCCTGCCGGTACACATAATGAAGTACTTTGACCATTACATAAAACATTTGAGCCGCTGATAATACATGTCAATGAATTTTCTATTACTGTTTGGCTGCAACTCGATGTACATCCATTCAAGTCGGTTATCGTGACGGTATAGGTTCCAGCGACGGATATGGTTACACAATTATTGGTAGCGCCGTTGCTCCAAATATAGCCCGACGATCCTGCAGGTACACATAATGAAGTACTTTGACCATTACATAAAACATTTGAGCCGCT
>JBBRVQ010000002.1:0-139530 GCA_038246735.1 Chitinophagales bacterium | reverse complement strand
ATAGTTTTTAAATTTTGTAAAATGAAAATCAGATCCAGTACAATTTAGATGAACGGCTGAAGGATCTTTTTCATGAAAATTGCAGTTTAAAGTCCAGTTTTCCTGATCCAGTATTTCGCCACTGACAGCATCCACTCTGATGCTCCACCAATCATTTCCACTTGTTTCAAGTATGGAAACGTCCCAAGCCAATTTAATGGCTCCGTTTTGTATTGGCTGATAGATTAATTTCACTGGAATATCAATTTGGGAAATACCCGCTTTATCGAATGTATGCTTCATTGAGGGACCGACTTCTACTCTTATCAACTCGAGTATATTTGTAATATTGTAATTCAAGTTTTGGGCTACAATGGTTATTGCATCTGATGCACTAATAGCTGGAGTTTTTACGGAAATTCTGGATGAAAGATCAAGCAAAAATTGATTATTTAAGTTCACCAACTTACCTTCTTTGTCCAGATGGAAACTTAAAACTGCATTTTTTATTTCAATACCCTGAAATCGTTGATTAAGGTAAAAATGGGTAAGGTTACTCCTCTGACTTACATGACTATTTGTAATTATATAGTCATTAAAATCCTGAGCAAAGGGTTCATTTTTTTGAGCTAAAGACTCAAGATGTGGTATATATAAATTACTTATTTCCTGAGATGTTATATCCTGGATATAAAACAATAGCGTTAAAACAAAAAATAAAAACTTCATACTATTTACAAATTCCTTACAATAATATACATCCCCTAATTTTTGGGAAAAAGAACAACAGAAATATATCAAAAACCTTCACCACACTGAAGGTAATTCAAATTTTAGAACAAAAAAAGCCATTGCTATATTAATAACAATGGCTTTAATCTTTATTATGAACCCTTATTCCTCATCTACTTCTTTCACTTCACTTTTATCCAATTGACCCGTCTGATATTTTTCAACTATCTTCTTCTCTATCTCTTTTGCCAACTCAGGATTATCTGCCATAAACTGTTTGGCTCCTTCACGACCTTGGGCAATTTTGGTACCTTCATAACTAAACCAAGATCCACTTTTTCCTATCACGTTGGTTTCTACTCCCAAGTCAATGATCTCACCGTTTTTAGATATACCTTCCCCAAATACAATATCAAAAGTAGCTACTCTAAAAGGTGGAGCGAGTTTATTTTTTACGACTTTCACTTTTACCGGATTACCCACGGTATTGCCGTCTTTGTCCTTAATGGCTGTGCCTGATTTTCTGATGTCCAATCGTATGGAAGCATAAAATTTTAGTGCGTTACCGCCGGTCGTTGTCTCAGGATTTCCGAACATAACACCTATTTTCTCTCTCAACTGATTGATAAACACACAACAACAGCCCGTTCTGCCGATCGTAGCTGTAAGTTTTCTGAGTGCTTGTGACATAAGCCTGGCCTGAAGGCCCATCTTGGAATCACCCATCTCTCCTTCTATCTCACTTCTCGGAACCAGAGCAGCTACTGAGTCTATTACAATTATATCAATAGCACCGGATCGAATCAGGTTTTCAGCTATCTCCAGCGCCTGTTCTCCATTATCAGGCTGAGATATCAGCAGCTCTTCAGTATTTACACCCAATTGTTCCGCATAAAATCTATCAAATGCATGTTCGGCATCAATAAATGCAGCTATTCCACCTTGTTTTTGGCATTCAGCTATTGCATGAATAGCGAGTGTGGTTTTACCTGAAGATTCCGGCCCGTATATTTCCACTATTCTGCCTTTAGGAAGACCATTGATACCCAATGCAATATCCAAGCCAAGAGATCCAGTAGAAATAGTCTCTACGTGTACCACTGGTTTGTCTCCCAGCTTCATAATGGTTCCTTTACCATAAGTTTTATCCAGCTTATCCATAGTAAGCGCCAGGGCTTTAAGTTTTTCTTCTCTTTCTTTTGACATGTTTTTAATATTATAATTTAAGGTAGCAAAGATATAAATATTTCATATATAATTTAGTTCAATACAAAGTAAAATATTTATCATTTATCTGAAGCGAAAAGTAAAAATGAACAAATAAGAACCGCTCTTCGGACTAAATACATGTCTGAATGATAATTTCTTTTAAACAATAGTTAAAAATTTCTTTGATATAGTTATTTTTAGCCGTATAAAATCAAAACAAAATGGATCACAGGCCATGGCTAAAAAATTATCCTTCAGGTATTCCTGCAAACATTGATCATACCAGATACGAAACATTGGTTGACTTTTTGAATGAATGTTTTGTAAAATACGGTCCAAATAATGCTTTCGAATGCATGGGTAAAAAACTTACCTATACTGAAACGGATCATCTTTCTACCCGATTTGCTGCTTACCTACATTCAAGAGGACTCAATCCCGGTGACAGGATTGCTGTTATGATGCCTAATCTTTTGCAATATCCCATTGCAGTATTTGGAGCACTGAAAGCCGGACTCATTATCGTCAATACCAACCCGCTGTATACTCCCAGAGAAATGTTGTTTCAGTTTGAAGATAGTGGTGTTCGTGCCATTGTGATCCTAGAAAACTTTGCTGCAAATCTTGAATCCATTATAAATAGAACTAAAATTGATACCGTCATCGTAGCAAGCATCGGCGAAATGTTGGGATCAGTCAAAGGGTCAGTTGTAAATTTTGCAGTCAGATATATCAAACGTATGGTTCCAAAGTTTGACATACCCAATACCGTTACTTTCAAATATGCACTCGCGGAAGGTAAACGATTTACGATTAAAGAATTCAGCAATTGTGCCGATGATGTTATAGTCCACCAATATACAGGAGGTACTACGGGCATATCCAAAGGAGCTATGCTCACCAATGCCAATATGGTAGCCAATATGATACAAATCAGGACATGGATGCAAAATTATCTGGTTGAAGGCAAGGAAATCACCTTGTCACCATTGCCGATGTATCATATTTTTGCTTTTGCTGTCAATTGTTTGGCCATGTTGAGTTATGGTGCTCATACTGTTTTGGTCACCAATGCAAGAGACCTTAATTCTATTGTAAAAGAGTTTAAAAGAAACAAAATCAGCCTGATGACAGGTCTCAATACTCTATTTAATGCTTTGCTCAATCACGAACAATTCAGACAATGTGACTTTTCGGCACTTAAAATAACTGTAGGTGGTGGAATGGCCATTCAAAAAGTTGTGGCAGACAGATGGAAAGAAGTAACAGGATGTCCGCTCACAGAAGGATATGGTATGACGGAGTCTTCTCCACTCATCAGTGTCAATCCGCTGGATGGGTCGGGAAAACCTGGTAGTATTGGTTTGCCGGTATCATCTACAGAAATCAGAATTATGTCAGACGATGGAAGAGAAGTTGGATTTAATGAGTCGGGAGAAATACAATGTAAAGGACCGCAAGTGATGAAAGGATATTATAATCAACCAGGTGAAACGGCCAAAACCATAACCTTTGATGGATGGCTTTGTACGGGAGATATAGGCAGAATGGATGAGGATGGATATATGTTTATAGTGGATCGTAAAAAGGATATGATTCTGGTAAGTGGTTTTAATGTTTTTCCCAATGAGATAGAAAATGTCATTGTCATGCATCCCAAAGTGCTGGAAGCTGCTGCCATAGGCATACCCGATGAGAAGTCAGGTGAAGTGGTAAAGATTTTTGTAGTAAAAAGGGATAGTAGCCTTACGCAGGAAGAATTGATAGCTCATTGCAAAACAAATCTGACGGGCTATAAAGTACCCAAACAGGTAGAATTCAGAGATGAATTGCCGAAAACGAATGTTGGTAAAATATTGAGAAGAGCCTTAAAATAATTTCATGACCCCGAAAGGAAATATATTTTTATTCCCTTGTCCAATTTATGTAGGCAAAACAGAAAGTTTATCGGCAGAAGCGATAAAATGGCTGCACGAAACAACAACCTTTGTAGTAGAACGAGCAAAAACAGCACGCCATTTTATCAAATCTACGCAACATCCAGTACCTATCGCACAGTTGCAGATCCTGGAGATATCTGATGATAAAAAAGAGCTGGAAACTTTTCTTCAGATACTTCATGATGGAATCAATATTGGTGTCATTTCTGAAGCCGGCTGTCCTGGTGTAGCAGATCCGGGAGCAGAAGTGGTAGCTTGGGCACATAAACAAGGAATCAAAGTGGTGCCTTTTGTAGGGCCATCTTCTATCTTACTTGCATTGATGGCCAGTGGACTGAATGGGCAGAATTTTGCTTTTAATGGTTACCTGTCCAACAAAAAACCTGAACTGATTACCCAACTGAAAGCACTGGAACAAAAAGTACAAAAAACAGGTCAGACACAGATTTTTATGGAAACACCCTATAGAAATGCATTTATTATTGAAACATGCCTTGATACACTTAATGACCAGACGAGACTATCTATTGCCTGTGATATCAATGCACCAGATGAAGACATAAGACAAATGAGTATACGCGAGTGGAAAAAAGCCAACAAAGGGGAATATCATAAGAGACCGTGTATATATTTGATAGGCGAATAATTGTAAGTTTAATAGATAAAATTGGCATAATAATTGAATATATTCATTTAAAAGTAGTCAAATATTAAAGATTCATTATTATCAGTTTTATTAGTCTTGCTTTTACAATGTAATATTTTCTCCCAAGAAAAAGAAATGGTAACTAATTTTTATACCAAACAAGATTGTAAATCCTTGCTATATAATGATAACAATAAATCATTTATTGATAGTATTACCTACAAAAGAATTGGTAATAATGTAGTAATTTTAAACAATTCAATAGACTACAATAATGGTGATTTTTTTAAAAAATATCGGCAGGATTTTAAATTTTCTCAAAAAGATTCTTTTTCTTTAATAAATCAACTTAAAAGTAAAAATAACAATGTAGATATATATCATTATCAACAGTATCATGATGGAATTATTGTTAAAAACTCAGTATTTATCGAAAATATAGTCGACTGTTTTCAATATACATTAATGGGTTATATTGATAATGATATTAACATTAATAGGAATGATACAATATCGACAGATAGTTTAAATTTGGTGATTTCCAATAACTTTGTAGAAAGCTTTATATTAAATAAAAACCTAGTTATTACTAAAGATTCTTTGGATTGCGAAAGCATATTAACATATAAAATTTCTTTATCACGTGAAAGAAATCAATTTCATTTTCTTATAAATAAACCTTATATTGACGTTTATATAAATGCTAAAAGTGGAAAAATTTTATATTTAGATAATTATACGCTTTTTTCTGCTCCTGGTAAAGCAAATCTTCTAGGAATTGTTCAATTAGAGGATACTTCTACCGGCAATAACAATTTTACACTTAAAGATTCTAATAAAAAAATAACAACAGAAAATGCTCAAGAATTTACAAAAAAATTTCCTCAAGCTCAAATAGTAGATGCTGAAAATTGGGAGGGACCAGAAGTTTTTGAATATACTAGAAAAGGAAATGAAGAATGGACCATCCATAATTTTAATAGCCCTTTGATTGGTGATATACATTCGTCTTCTTTTGCAGCTCATTACAATGCCGGCATTGTTTGGGATTACTTTAACCAAAATTTTAATACACGTGGCCCAGGGAGTGGCAAAAATACGTCACTTTACATAGCTGCAAGTTGGAAAGGAAATATTGGTAGCCATATACAAACAATAGGTGGTAATAATGAAACCCAAAAAGAGCATATGGCTTTAAGGCTATGGGATGACCACATTAGCATTGTTGCTCATGAATGGACACATACAATTATGCTTAGAAAAGGTTTTGAATCCTTTGCTAATGAATTCGAACAATCGTCTATTATTGAAGGATTTTGTGATGTATTTGCATCTCTAATTGCAAAAACTTACAATATTGGTAGCATTAATAACATTAGGAAAATTGATTTTCCACCAATAAATCACATCAATAAATTGTCATCAGCAGGTGGAAATCCCCATTCAGGAGGCGGTATTTTGACTAAAGTATTTTACCTTCTTAAAGAAGGGGGAAACCACTATGGATTCAATATATCAACAATAGGTGAAATTAAAGTTCGAGATTTGTTTTGGGATGTTATGAATACTAAATTGTCAGGAAGAATGAAGTATAGTGATTTAAAAGACGTATTCATAACTTCAGCAATTCAATTATTTGGACCTTGCTCTTGGGAAGTTAGAGAAGTGACAAATGCATGGGCTTCAGTTGGGCTTGGTATTCCTTTTAATGATGATGTGTGGGTTACTGGAAATACAATAATTTGTAAAGAAAATCTTCCTGGAGTTAATCTTATTTTAAAAGCATGTAATGGAAGTGGTTCTAATAATAACAGTGATTATGAATGGTATTTTCCAAACGCTTCAGGCTGGCATGTGAGTATTTATGGTCCAAATAAATCTCATTTTAGTATAATTTTTACTACTTTAGATAATCAGTTCACAGAAAAAATTAGGATCAAGTGTAAATCACCATCTGGTATATGGACGGAAATTTGGATCACGCTTAAAGATTGTGATAATAGGGACCCAGATCCTTGCAATAAAACTGGTGTTATAAGAAGTAAAAAGAATAATATTTTAAAGGAAAACACATTTTCAGTGTTTCCAAATCCCTCTTCAACAATTTTAAGCTTGAATACAATTTTAAATTTAGCTGAATATAAAAATATGAAAATATTTAATTATAATGGTAATTTATTGTTTCATGGAAAAGCGGAAGAAAAATTAAACGTTGAGTTTCTTAAACCAGGAGTTTACCAAATTTATATAGATAATGGAGAAAAATACTTTAATACTTCCTTTATAAAACTATAGATCAAAATTCATTATGATTTTTATATTAAATAACATATTTTTTTTTACTTTTCTTTTCATATGAAGAATGCATTAATCACGTTACTTTATTTTATTATTTTAAATAAAATTAATTGTCAAAATAATCATACATTTAGTTTTGGTATAGAACCTTACAATTATATTATCGAAGAAAAAAAAGGGTTATTTAACAACAAATTTTTTTCTTTGTTACCTACTTTTAAATATGCTTATCATACAAAAAAATTTAATGTCTTTGCTAAACATACAGTCGCTCTTTGGAGATTACCAAATTTTAAAAACGAGTCAGAATATTTGTATTATAGACTTTTTAAAACATATTCCATCGGTATAGAAAAAAAACTATTTTCATATAAAAAGCTTTCAATAACATCAGGAAGTAGCATTTCGTACCTATTTGGAGGAGATATAGATGCATATTATGATCAATCCGGTCCGGAAATATTGTTTAAAGGTGCAGGAGTTGACTTCTTTACATCTGCTGGTGTAGAGTACATAAAGGGATTATCCATAAATCCTACATTCAATTTTCATCTTAATCATAAAAAGAAGTACAATATGTTTACATTTATTGTCCTTTTTGGTTTTGACTTCTAATTCCATATTGCAATGATAAATAAATATCTCCTTCTTATCTATATTATTGCATTAGTAACTTTATCACTTGGTGCACAGGATTCTGAAATCAACAAAGTAAAACATGAAGTCGATTTTGGAACAACAGGAATTTTATTTTTGGACGGAACAGGGATGAATTATCAAAAAATATGGGAAAAGCCTTTCATTTACACTCGAGGTCGAAAAACTGGTAATTCTGAGATACTATTTATCCCTTTCTTTTCTTTTAATTACTCCAGAACTTTGCATGAAAGAGTAATATCATTCGGCTTTAATTTTAACGAATTTACTGCTAAAAATGGAGAATATTTCAGATACAATTATTTTTTATCCCTTAATATAGGATACCAATATGCAGATTTGATCCCTCATTCAAGTTTAAGTTTAAGACCAAAAATATCGTTGCAATTAAACTATTCCACCTGGTCTAAATATGATCTTCAGGGAAATGCATTATATTTATCAGATAACAATCCTTTAAGACCTGCTATAGGTGTCGGATTTCAAAACAGAATCCTATTCTTCAAAAAAGTTTTTTTGGTCAATAATATAGAAGGAGTTTATAACTTAGCCACTCGCCATTTTTTTATTCAACACTATATTGGATTGGGATATAGTTTCTAAAAATTTTATAAAAAAATCCATTAGATGTTATTAATTAAATATTTTGTATTATATTTACCATCAGAATTTTATTCTTAAGCTATTTCCTTTTTCTTCGCTTTTATCTTTTGATTATATTGTTTAACCTTTAAATATATAAAACCATGATGAATGATGAAGTACGTACGATTATGACCAAAGATCCGGTAGTCGCAAGCCCAACACAAACCATTGATGAAGTTTCAGAACTTATGATGCAATCACAAATGCAACAACTTCCAGTAGTTGTAGATGGCAAACTCATGGGAATGATTACTGCTTATGATTTGTGGAAGGCTTCCCGTGAAGGACATGGTAAAGATATGCAGGTAAAAGATGTGATGACTACAAAAGTTGTCAGAATCACACCCAAAGATAAAGTAGGAACAGCCGCAGAGCTTTTTGCTGACAGAAGATTTAAAACTTTGCCGGTTGTAAATCTGAATAACGAACTAAAAGGTGTAGTCACCGCTTTTGATGTGATCAAGTGTGCTTTTAATGAAGAATATCCCGTTCCAATTCTTTATCAGGATGTATTTGAACATTAAGAAGAAATTACAAAATTTATTCAAACAGTTATGACACTTTAATTGATTTAATATTCAGGTGTATTTGACACTTTATTTGACTTTGTTGATTGATTAAATAAGAAAATAAGCTTACTTTATATTGCGTTCTCAAGCCTTTAGTGCTTTTATTTTTGCAGAAATTGATTATTTTTGGGCTTGAAACTTATTTTTTAAACCTATGGAACATAATTCTGAAAAAGCCACTTCAATACTTCAATTTATCAATCAGACAAATCAATCTATCTTTCTGACAGGTAAAGCTGGCACGGGTAAAACTACCTTATTAAAAAAAATTATTCAGACCACCCACAAAAATACAGTAGTTGTCGCCCCAACTGGAATTGCAGCCCTCAACGCTGGGGGAGTTACCATCCATTCTATGTTTCAATTGCCTTTGGGTGGATTTGTGCCTGATATGAGTTTTGAAGCAGAACTGAATGATGGGATTAAACTGGAATCCATTGCATCGCTGAGCAAAACATTCAAAATGAGTGGCATCAAGCAAGCGGTCATAAGAAGTATGGACTTGCTAGTGATAGATGAAGTAAGTATGCTACGTGCTGACATTCTGGACGCCATTGATTTTATCATAAGAAGGGTACGTAGGAGTGATCAGCCATTTGGAGGTGTTCAGGTTCTATTTATAGGTGATTTGTTACAATTGCCTCCGGTGGTAAAAAATGAAGAGTGGCGCGTCCTGCAAAATTATTATCCAGGTATGTTTTTTTTTCATTCGCAAGTGATCAGGCAACATCCTATACTCTATATTGAGTTGAAGAAAATATACCGGCAGACGGACGATCGATTTATACATGTGCTCAATAATCTGCGCAATAATATCATCAGAGATGAAGACATGCAAATATTGAGTGCTTATGTAAAACCTGATTTTAAACTGCAAGAGCATCCTGGATATGTTTATTTGACCACACATAATAGTAAAGCCGACAACATCAACAAACAATCGCTTGACAACCTGAAAGAAAAAATCTATAGCTACAAAGCCGAAATGGAAGGAGAATTTCCGGAAAAAATGTATCCCATGGATGAGATGCTTCATCTAAAAGAAGGGGCACAAATCATGTTTACAAAAAATGATCTCACGCAGGACAAAAGATTTTTTAATGGCAAAATGGGAATCGTAAAGTCTTTGTCCAAAGATGAGATATATGTGCATTTTCCGGAAGAAAACTACTCCATAGAAGTTGAAAAATATGAATGGACCAATGTAAGGTACAGTATAAATGAGAATACAAAAGACATAGAAGAAGAAGTGATTGGGACTTTTGTCCATTACCCCATAAAACTGGCTTGGGCGATTACTGTTCACAAAAGCCAAGGATTGACTTTTGATAAAGCTGTGCTGGATGTTGGTGATGTGTTTCAGCCAGGACAAGCCTATGTCGCTTTGTCCAGATTGCGAAGTATGGATGGATTGGTGCTAGTGAATATGCTAAAAATGCATGGTATAAAAAATGCTCAGGATGTGATGTCCTTTGCAGAAAATGAAGCCGACGATTCTACCATACAAATTCACCTTGATTACGGTACAAAAATATTTATCTATCAGTATGTCAAAAAGAGTTTTGATTTCTCATTTCTTATCAGTCAATGGCAAAAACATAATACATCCTATACTGATACGGCTATAAATGCTGAAAAAACCAAATACAAAGGCTGGGCAAATACGCAGTTTTTGGCTTTGAATGACCTTAGTATTGTGTCAAAAAAGTTTTTAGGCTGGATCGACCTTCAGTTTTCTGCCAATAAAGTGGACTATCCGGCTTTAGCTGTAAAAATCAATGGCGCTTACGATCATTTTTTTCCGAAACTGGATCCTGTACTAAATGAAATACTTACCAAAATCGAAGAACTCAAAAGAGTTAAAAGGGTCAAAGAGTATATAAATGAGCTGATGTCGCTCGAGGAATTGACCACTCAGATTATTCTTGGTATGAAAAAAGCAATATTAATCGTTGATGCTTATATCAATGACAAAGAACTAAATAAGGAAAACTTGTCCAACCAGTTTATAAAAACCTATAGAGCTCAAAAAATAGAACGGATCAAAGAAAAGCTTAAATCAACCAAAAAAGAAGTTATTATTGAAGAAGAAGACATAGAAGATTTCTCTTATTATGTACCAAAACCAAAAAAGTCCAAAGAAAATAAAATATCGACCTATCAGATTACACACGATCTTTGGCTGGAAAAAAAATCACTGGAACATATAGCTTTCGAAAGAAAACTAACGGTAAATACCATACAAGGTCACATGGCACGTCTGATAGAAGAAGATAAAATATCCATAGTGGATGTTTTAACTGAAGAAAAAATAAGTGCTCTGACATTATTGTTTGAAGACTTTTCAGGTGGGTCGCTGAGTGAAATGAAGGAAAAAGCTGGAGAAGAATTTACTTTCGGAGAGCTAAAAATATACAAAGCAAGTCTTGGCAAAGAATAGTTTTACAATTCTATAAAATTGCCTAAATCCAGTGTCCAATCATATGTAGATGTCTTAAGTCGGATATCTTTATCGGGTATAAGTCCAAATTTTAATAAAATAATTTTTATCCCGTCAAGTCCTCCGAAATCTCCTCTGAACCAGCTGAACAGACTGGTTATATACGCTGTATTTTCATCCTTTTTCAAGACTGTAAATTTGGACAAATAAGCTTTTGTGCTCTTATCCAATTGTTCTGATAATCTTGTCCATTCATATACTGCTACTGGCGGACATGATTTGGCGCCACAATTCAGCGCAAAGTGGATCCTATAATCTCGATGCTTTACCCTGAATTTTTTTTCAAAATCACTGGCAAATGGTCTGGTAAGGTACCCTAAAAAGAACTCATGTTGCGACCTGCGGATGATACCATGTTCAATATCTGCAAAACTAAGTAATCGGCCCGAAATAGGTATTTGTTTACTTTTAAAAAAAATACCCCGATCATTGTATTTCTCAGGATTTTTATAAAGGATATCCTGTATATAAGCATTATAAATATTTACCCAAAAGGCTATTTTTTGCTCATCCGTACCCAATTGTGCTGCAAGCTGATCTTCATTTGCAAGTTCAAATGTTTTGCGAAAATTGGTTACATCCTCTTTATTTTTTATGGCAGTAAGCATTTCTTCTGCTGTAGCCAGATAGTCTATGGGCGTTGTTTTCCCGCTGTTTATGAACAATAGATTACAAAGTAGGAAAAATAAAGAATACTTCAGCAAAACCATAAAATATTTGATCTGATAGATGAATAAGCAAACAAAATAAACCACTAAAAGTTATTAGCCAGCAGAAGATAACAAATAACTTTGTAAATTTGGATTTTATAAATGAAATCGGTTTTTGCATTGAAGTTATCCATAATTATTCCCACCTTAAACGAATATCAAAATCTTTTGAAGCTTGCTGCTTTTATTGGGGGAATAAATATGGATAATGTAGAAGTCATTGTAGCTGACAGTAAATTTACCAATGATAATAGTATGTCTATTGGGTTTCCGTTTAGATATATGCAAACTGGTATGACGGGAAGAGCAGCTCAGATGAATCTAGGTGCAAATGTGGCATCAGGAGATATTTTGGTTTTTTTACATGCTGATGTGAAACCACCTGTATCGTTTGTAGAGGATATTATATATTGTATCAAAAAAGGAAATGAATTTGGTTTTTTTGCCTATCGGTTTTATCCTTCTTCTTTTATGGTGGATATCAATGCAGGTTTTACTGGACGTAAGGGTCTTTTTGCTGGAGGAGGTGATCAGATACATTTTATGACCAGATCTTTATTTATGACCATAGGTGGATATAATGAAAAATTTACGATCATGGAGGATTTTGATTTTGTAAGAAGATTTAAAAAACTCAAAAAACCATACCAAATAATACAGAAACCAGCCCTAGTTTCATCACGTAAATATTTTCATAATTCCTGGTTAAGGGTTAATACAGCAAATCTAATGGCATTTACATTATTTCTGATATATATAAACCCGGAGTTAATTAAAAAGTGGTATTACAAAATCTTAAAGTAATTTTTTCTATTTATTTGAAAATACCCTGTATTCCCACGCCGTCAACTCCATTGTTTCCCCATCTTTCATAGTTTTTGGAGATTTTGAAAACACATCAGTATATTCACCTGCCAGATTTGCTGATGATAAAATTGCTTTTTGCTTTTGGGAAGAAAGATTTAAAATTACAATAACCTTATCTCCGTCTTTTTCTCTTGTAAAAGCATATATATTCTCATCGTTCCCAGTCGGTATTTTCACCAAAGGACCGCCTTGCTCTCCATTCCATAGTGCTTTATTTTGATGTTTCAGATCAAAAAGTGTTTTGTAAAAGGATGCATAAGAATAGTCACCCCAAGGAATACTATCTTTTTCAAAGAATGCTAATTGTTTATCCATAGCTGATTCCTGACCGGTATACAGCAAAGGTATACCATTAAAAGTGGCCGTTAAAACAGCAAATGCTTTGTGGCCGTCACCCATTCTTGCAAATTCGGTGCCTGCCCAAGAGTTTTCGTCATGATTGGATGTGAATTGCATCTGATATCCTTTTTTGTATTGTTCAGCTTTTTTCATCAAGACTGCATCAATGTCCAGAGCTGTTTTTTTAACTATCTTTTTTTCGCCTTCCTTCACATTTCCCTGCACTACATTTGCTGCTTTCTTTCGATTGGCACCTTGACTTTCAGCTATCTGATTGAGGGTATGATGCATTTCCCAACCATAATCTGCGATGAATGTACCATTATTTACTATTTCAGGCACTTCACCCTCTGATAGCATGAAAAGTGGTTTGAGATGATAAAGCGAATCCGCACATTGCTCCCAAAAATTTACTGGCACACCATGAGCTACATCCATTCTGTAACCATCTATGCCCGTCTCATTGATCCAGTATTTGAGTGCATCTATCATACCGACTCTCATATCAGGATTATCAAAATTCAGATCTGCAACATCTGTCCAACCCCATGATTTGCCTGTGTTGTAATCTATAGGATCAATGATATTTCCATCTTTGTCTTTGGTATACCAGTCAGGATGTTCTGTAATCCATGGATTGTCCCAGCCAGAATGATTGGGCACCCAGTCAATAATAATATACATACCAGCGTCGTGAATAGCCTTGACCATATGTTTAAAATCTTCTATGGTGCCAAATTCAGGATTGGTTTTGTAATAATCCCCTATTGAGTAGGGGCTTCCAAGCTCTCCTTTTCTGTTTTTAAGGCTAACCGGATTGATAGGCATAAACCATAAAATATCTATGCCCATTTCTTTGAGTCGTGGGATATGTGCTTCAAAAGAGCTGAATGTATTTTCTTTGGTGAAATGTCTTAAATTCACTTCATATATCGTAGCATTTTTATGCCAATCAGGTACACGTGGTTTTTCGTATGAAGTATCAGCAGTATCGGTACTTTTGCCCACATTCCTGCATGACGAAATGAAGAATATCACTACTACAGCAATAGCCACCAAAACAAAACTTATTTTTGAGAATACCATATTTAAAGATATTTATTTTGTGTTTTCCGCGATTATTTGACTAATCAAAGATACATAACTCTACGGATATGTTATATACTATTTCCTTCAATTATTTTAATCCAAAATCCGCATTAGAAATGAACTACATGAAAATCGGACTTCATATTATCTCCACGTAGGTCAGATGACCAATGTGGTAAATGGTTCTCAATTTTATGTCATCGCTGTAACTTAGGCTACACCTGCGGGATAAAATCTCCGAACAATGCCAACTATTTTGTCATATATTCATTCGGATAAAGTCTAATGCGAAATTTGGGTTTGACATCATGTCTATGGTCTCAGCTATCTAAATCATACCACTCCGGTACTTAGTATGCAATTAAAGTACATTTATTGCTTTTCTATAGAGACAATAAATATCCTTACCAACCCAAAATAATAGCAAAAATCAATGGCGCTACGATGGTTGCATCACTCTCGATGATGTATTTCGGTGTATTGATATCCAGCTTGCCCCACGTAATTTTTTCATTAGGGACGGCTCCGGAATAAGATCCGTAACTAGTGGTACTATCGCTGATTTGACAGAAATAGGACCAAAACGGTATATCATGCATCTCCATATCCTGATACAACATCGGTACCACGCATATAGGAAAATCTCCCGCAATTCCTCCGCCTATTTGGAAAAATCCGACACCTTTACCTCCACTGTTTTTTGGATACCAGTCAGCCAGCCACATCATATATTCAATTCCGCTTTTGGTAGTGGATGCTTTAAGTTGTCCTTTTATACAATAGGATGCAAAAATATTTCCCATGGTACTATCTTCCCATCCGGGCACTACAATCGGAATATTTTTTTGCGCTGCTGCAAGCATCCAGCTATCTTTTGGATCTATTTCATAATATTGTTCCAGATCACCACTTAGCAACATTTTGTACATAAATTCGTGCGGAAAGTATCGCTCTCCACTTACTTCAGCATCACTCCAAACTTGGATCAGGTGCTTTTGTAATCTCCTGAATGCTTCTTCTTCCGGTATGCATGTATCTGTAACTCTATTATAATGATTTTCGAGCAGGTCCCATTCGTCCTGCGGACTTAGGTCCCTGTAGTTTGGTACTCTTTTATAGTGCGAATGCGCCACAAGATTCATAATATCTTCTTCAAGATTAGCTCCAGTACAAGAAATGATCTGAACTTTATCTTGTCTGATCATCTCAGCAAGTGATTTTCCCATCTCTGCTGTACTCATGGCACCAGCAAGGGTGATCATCATCTTACCTCCATCAGTTAGATGTGCTATATAGCCATCTGCAGCGTCAATCAAGGCTGCGGCATTGAAATGTTTATAGTGATGTTTTAAAAAATCTGTTATTTGCATATGTAAAAATATTTCTTTTGAGAATACAACATTCTAAAAGCAATGTCTTTGATTTCAATTAATATCCGAGTATCTTTAACATTTGATCTACGGTTTGTTCTTCCCGATACAATCGGTCCACCATGTTTCCTTTATCATCCCGATCAATAATTATCTGTTGTGGTGATGGTATCAGACAGTGTTTAATACCACCATATCCACTGATGGCATCCTGATATGCGCCGGTGTGGAAAAAACCAAGATACATTGGTTCATCTTTTTCAGGATCATAGGTAGGGAGGTAAATCTCCTGATTCATATCTTCAGAATTATAATAATCTGAGTGGTCACAGCTGATACCGCCTATACTTACTCGAGCATATTCATTGTCCCACTTATTGACAGGGAGGAGAATAAACTTTTCAAAAATTGACCAGGCATCAGGAATGGTATTCATCAGACTATTGTCAATAAGGTACCATAATTCTGAATCATTTTGTTGCTTTTGTTCAAGGACAGAAAAAATGATGGCTCCACTTTCACCTACAGTATATTTTCCAAATTCAGTAAAGATATGTGGTTCATCTATGCCTTCTTCCAGACACACCTCTTTAATATTGGTAATGAGCTCGTTGATCATATATTTATAATCATACTCAAACCCCAGGTTATTTCTGATAGGAAGTCCGCCGCCCAAATTTATAGAGTCCAGACTTGGGCATATTTTTTTTAACTCAGCAAAAATTTTAAGGGCCTTTCTGAATTCTCCCCAATAATAAAGATTATCCTTGATGCCTGAATCTACAAAGAAGTGTAACATTTTAAGATGTATTCTCTTCTTGCGTGAAATTTTGTTTTTGTAAAAATCAATAATATCTGCGCTGCGAATTCCTAGTCTTGATGTATAGTACGCCGATTGTGGTTCTTCGTTGATGGCCATTCTGATACCTATGGTTACATCACCTTTGGTTTTGGCATAAATTCGATCCAGTTCAAGTTTACTATCCAGTACGGGTATGACGTTTTCATATCCATCATCAATAAGTCCAACGATCTTATTTAGATAATCTTCAGTTTTGTGTCCATTTTGAATAAGGATAGTTTTTTTATTTATCTTACCTTTTTCGCACAATATTCTGACTATATCAATATCAAAGGATGATGATGTCTCCAAATGAACATCATGTTCCAACGCTTCTTCGATTACATGTGAAAAGTGGCAACATTTTGTACAATAGCAATAATAATAATCTCCTTTATAATTATTGGCTTTCATTGCCTTATGGAAAAAATTCTTTGCTTTTTTGATTTGATCCCCTATCCGTGGCAAATATGTCAACCTGAATGGTGTTCCGTATTTATCGATAAGGTATTTTAATGAGATTCCATGAAAAGTTAAATTTCCTTGATTCAGGTCGAATCCTTCCTGTGGAAAATAATAAGTTTGGTTAATAAGTTGAAAATATGTGTTTTTCATTTAAGAGCATAAAGGGGATTTTGATTAAAACGAACACAAAGAAACGATAAAAATTGTGATAAAGTATTGATTAAAACAAATAATTACTGACTGAAATAAAATAAGTTCTAAAAGCTTATGTCAGGTTAACAGTGGAAAGTCTTTAGAATGAATGCCAAGACCAAATAACGCATAATCATATTTAACAGGATCTGCCGGATCAAATACCCGAAGACAGTTTGTCACTTCTTCTACAGCGGACCAATCTCTCTGTTTTTGAGTAAGAAATCCAAAATGTCTGGCATATTTTTCAACATGCACATCTAAAGGAATCATGAGTTCTGAAGCGGGAATCGATTTCCATAAGCCAAAATCTACTTTTCGGTCATCCGATCTGACCATCCATCGCAAGTACATGTTCAATCGTTTACAAGTTGATTTTTTAGCAGGCGTGGCAATATGCTTTTTGGTCCTATGGGGAACAAAATCATGATTAAAAAACATTTTGTGAAAATGTATAAGTGCTGACTTTTGGGTATATTTAATGGCTGTATCAACCCTGAATGCCGATTCCAAAGAATCATATGTATTATAATACCATTGGAGCCTTTCAACAAAATATAACAAATCAGTGTCTTGAAATGTCCTATGTTTGAATCCTAATAAGACTTTTCGGTCATTTTCTGTATGATTTTTTATGAAATCATACGGTTGGTGGTCCATTAAAGACATCAATTCAATCGATTTGTTAATAATGGTTTTTCGGTTACCCCAAGCGAGTATGGCACTAAAAAAGCCCGCTATTTCGATATCCTGTTTGAATGTAAATCTGTGAGGAATACTTATAGGATCCAAAGAAATAAAGTCTATATTGTTGACTTTATCCAAAATATCGTCCAGATAGTCCTTAATGTTCGATTTTACTTCTGTATTTATGTTCATTCCTATTTCAGAATGAATTATTTCAGTGTCTGTTTGATTTCGATGATTTCATATCCTTCTATGACGTCTCCTGCTTTGATATCATTGAAATTTTTAATGGTTATACCACATTCAAATCCTCCTTTGACTTCCTTAGCATCTTCTTTGAATCGCTTCAGTGAAGAAAGTTCTCCATGTGCTCCTTCTTTCATCGGGAAGATGACAATACCATCCCGGATGACTCGGATGTGAGTATTTCTGGTTATCTTGCCTTCAGTAACATAACATCCGGCAATAGTACCAATTTTTGACATGGTATAGGTTTCCCTAACTTCGACTTGAGCCACGATTTTTTCTTCCTTGGTAGGCTCGAGCATTCCTTCCATCGCGGACTTTATCTCTTCTATGGCTTCATAAATGATAGAGTAGGTTTTGATCTGTACACCTTCTCTTTCTGCAAGATTTCGTGCATTGGCAGAAGGTCTTACTTGGAATCCAATGATGATGGCATCAGAAGCGGAAGCAAGCAATACGTCTGATTCTGCAATGGCACCCACAGCTTTGTGGATAACATTAACTTGTATTGTTTCAACAGATAGTTTGATCAATGAATCAGACAATGCTTCGATAGATCCATCCACATCACCTTTGACAATCAAATTCAGTTCCTTAAACGTTCCCAAAGCTAGTCGTCGTCCTATTTCATCAAGACTTATACGCTTACTGGCTCTATTGGATTGCTCTCTTTCGATTTGCGCTCTTTTTGCGGCAAGTTGTCTGGCATCCTGATCAGATTCCATTACTTTAAATTTTTCACCTGCCTGTGGTGCACCGCTTAAACCCAGGATAAGTGTAGGTGTCGATGGTCCTGCTTTTTTGACTTTTTTACCCAGTTCATTAAACATGGCTTTTATCTTACCAGAATATGGTCCTGCTACAAGTGAATCTCCTACTTCTACCGTACCATTTTGAACCAGAATTTTGGTCACATAACCTTTACCCTTATCTAAAGATGCCTCTATTACTGTTCCTATACCTGGTCGGTTTGGATTGGCTTTTAAATCCAAAACTTCCGCTTCGAGAAGTATTTTTTCCAATAATTTATCAATATTTAAACCTTGTTTAGCAGAAATATCCTGTGATTGATATGTTCCGCCCCAATCTTCAACAAGAAGATTCATTGCTGCAAGTTCCTGTTTGACTCTTTCCGGATCTGCTCCGGATTTATCTATCTTATTGATAGCAAAAATCATCGGAACACCTGCAGCCTGTGAGTGACTGATGGCTTCTTTTGTTTGTGGCATCAGATGATCGTCCGCAGCTATTATGATGACTGCAACGTCGGTTACTTTTGCACCTCTTGCTCGCATGGCTGTAAAAGCTTCGTGACCAGGAGTATCCAGAAAAGTTATTTTTTTATTTTCCGGCCCTACTTTTACTTCATAAGCACCGATATGCTGCGTGATACCACCAGCTTCACCACTCACCACATTGGCTGACCTGATAAAGTCAAGTAAAGATGTTTTACCGTGGTCAACGTGTCCCATGACCGTAACAATCGGTGCCCTCTGTTCGAGATCTTCTTCTGAATCTTCTGAAATTATATCATCTTCCGCATCATCTTCAGCACTAATAAACTCTACTTCATGTCCAAATTCACCAGCTACAAGTTCTATAATCTCTGCATCCAATCTCTGATTTATGGATACAATTATACCAAGACTAAGACAAGTGGTAATCACTTGAGAAACAGGAAGGTCCAGAAGGCTGGCCAACTCTGAAACAGAAACAAACTCCGTCAATTTCAATTTTGAGTCAACGCTCTCATTGTCCAGAAGTTCTTGTTTTTCTCTTTTTACATCTCTATTGTCTCTTCTTATTTTCTGGCGCTTATTTTTACCTCCTGTGTTGAGGCGGGCCATGGTTGCTTTGATTTTATCATCTATCTCTTTTTGGGAGACTTCTTTTACTTCTTCCTTATATGGTTTTGGTTTTATTCCTCCTGATTTTGCTGCATCATTAGACGTTTTTGGATCAGAAACAGGTCCACCTGAACTTAGTTTTTTACGTTTACGTTTACGCTTTTGTGCATCACTTGCTGCACTACTTTGGGCTGTCCCATCTGTTTTCACAGGTTGACCAGCTTGAGGTAGTTTAGGTTTTTCTGAAGGTTTAGGTTTTGTAGAACTGTCAAGTTTGCTGGTATCAATTTTACCCATGATTTTCAATCCCTTCAGTTGAGGCGTTTTAGCTCTCATCATTTCTTCCTTTTCAGGTTGGGGTGAAGAAACAGGCGCCACTTCAATTACCTCCGGTTTTTGTACTACCGGTTCTATAATTTCAACTGGCTTGGGTATTGGGGTAGGTTCAGTTTTAATCTCTTCAACCACTTCTTTAACTTCGGGCACAGGTTTTGGCTCGAGTTTAGGTTTATCAAGATTTATTTTTCCCAAAACTTTTAGCTTTGGTAGTTCTGACTTACTTGTAAAAATCTCTTCTTTTACTGATTCAGTGACAGGTGCTGGAGGAGTTGCATCAGCTATTGCAATAGATACTGGAGTAGCTACCACTGGTTTATCTAAATCAGATAATTTAGGTAGGGAAAACAGAGGTTTTGGTACAACTTTTTCTTCTACATGATGACCAGGCCGCGTACCTATTACGATTTGATCTGCTTTTTCTTTTTCAGCCATAGAAGACCTGAACTCTTTCAAGAGAATACTATGCATCTCATCAGAGATCATAGAAGTAGGTTTATTTTCGATAGTATGCCCCTTTGTTGTAAGGAAATCTACTATAGTTGCCACGCCTACATTCAGTTCTTTCGCTATTTTTACTAATCTTTCTGCCATCAGCAATTTAAAATAATTTTAAAATTTCTAGTCGTCGTCAAACTCAGAAGCTAGAATCTTCAACACATCATCCACGGTCTCTTCTTCGAGGTCTGATCTCCTTATTAGTTCTTCTCTATTTAGAGCAAGAACACTCTTAGCTGTATCACAACCTATATTTTTAAGCGCTTCTATTACCCAGTCTTCGATCTCATCTTTGAATTCATCGAGATCCACATCTTCTATTTCATGTTCTTCAGTATCTCTGAAGACATCTATTTCATAATTGGTAAGCTTACTGGCTAATTTGATATTGCTTCCACCTTTTCCTATGGCCAATGATACCTGATCAGGCTTTAGATATACAGATGCGCGCATATTTTTATCATCAAGACTTATACTCGTAACCTTAGCCGGCGTAAGTGATCTTTGAATAAAAAGCGAAATATTATTGGTATAATTTACAATATCAATATTTTCGTTTTTCAACTCTCTGACTATACCATGAATCCTTGACCCTTTCATACCTACACACGCCCCTACAGGATCTATTCTGTCATCATATGATTCTACTGCTACTTTTGCTCTTTCACCCGGAATCCTTACTATCTTTTTAACAGTAATCAAACCATCTTCAATTTCTGGTACTTCCTGCTCCAGTAACTTTGCAAGAAAGGCGTTATCTGTTCTTGACAACATCACCATAGGTGTTCCATTTCTCATCTCCACTCTTTTGATGATACCCCTGACCATATCCCCTTTTCTGAAGAAGTCTCCTTTAATCATTTCAAGTCTCGGGAGCACAAGTTCGTTTTGTGTTGCATCGTCCATCACCAATACTTCCTTTTTTAGAATCTGGCTGACCTCACCTACCACCAGATCACCAACCCTGTCCATGTATCTTTTATATACATCGTCTTTTTCAAGATCCATTATCCTGGAGATCAATGTTTGTCTTGCGGCCATAATCGATCTCCTTCCAAAATCTTCCAGAGTGAGTTGCTGATAACATTCTTCACTTACTTCATAAGCTTCATCAATGGATTTTGCCTCTGTAAATGATATCTGACCTAACTCGTCAGTCACCTCGCCATCAGGTACAATCATACGTACCCGCCACATCTCAAGGTCACCATTTTGTGTATTTACGATAACATCGAAATTTTCATCAGAACCATACTTTTTTCTGATCAATGTTCGGAAAACATCCTCCAAAACACGAACCATGGTAGGTCTGTCTATATTTTTACCTTCTTTAAACTCGGAAAAGGACTCTACTAAATTCATTAATTAAAACTTATTTTAATTTTTGACTCAATTATATCTTCAAATTTTATTTCTTCAGTCAAAATGACTTTTTTATTCTTTTTACCCTCTTTGACCTTGCTTTCATATTCCACACTGATCAGAGCATTGTTAACCCCTTTTAATACTCCTCTTACATTTCTTCCGTCTCCATACTTTATATCTATTATCCTTCCGATATTTTTAGGATATTGTCTCAATAATCTAAGTGGGCTGCCCACACCGGCTGAAGAAACTTCAAGTATGTAATTCTCACCAAATGTCTTTTTTTCATCAAAAATGGCTTCCATCCATCTGCTTAACTTCTGACATTTCAGAAAATTAACCCCATCATCACTATCCAGAAATATTTCTATCTTATTGCCTTTGATCCTTGTTTCTATAAGATACGTATCTTCGAATCCAAGTTCTAAGAGACCCTTATTCACCAATTTATCTACTTCTGAATGCTGCATAGAAAGATTCAATAAAAAAGGGAACTCCTTGTCCCCTTTCACAATTACTTCTTTGAGCCGCAAATATACAAAGAGTTTTGCTATATCTTATAGTCTGACCTTACTTATTTTAAAGTATTAAAAGGATTGGGTAGTAATACATTAAAATTCATGTATTTGTTTGCTTTAATCTTCCATTAATTCTTGTTACTTTTGCAGCTCATTAAATAAGTTTAAGTGGTCAAATCAATTGCTCTCCAATCCGCAGATAACATCCGTATACTTTCAGCCGCGATGGTAGAAAAAGCAGCTTCCGGTCATCCTGGTGGTGCCATGGGTGGTGCAGACTTTATTCACATCCTATATGCTGAATTCTTAAATTTTGACCCTGATGACACAACATGGGCTTTCAGGGACCGAATGTTTCTGGATCCCGGCCATATGTCTGCCATGCTCTATTCGCAACTCACCTTATGTGGCCTCATGTCATTGGAGGATCTTAAAAGTTTCAGACAGTGGAAAAGTCCTACTCCAGGTCACCCCGAAGTCGATATCAAAAGAGGGATAGAAAATACTTCAGGTCCATTAGGACTTGGTCATGCTTTTGGTGCAGGTGCTGCCATTGCTGAACGATTTCTAGTCCAGCGATTTGGAGAATGGTTGAGCCATTACACCTACATGTATATTTCAGATGGGGGAATTCAGGAAGAAATTTCACAGGGTGTTGGGAGAATTGCAGGTTTCCTTGGACTCGGCAACATCATTATGTTTTACGATGCCAATGATGTACAGCTCTCTACTAAAGTAAATGAGGTCACCAGTGAAGATACTGCAAAAAAATACGAAAGCTGGCATTGGCATGTGATAACCATAAACGGAAATGATGAGAATCAAATCAGAAATGCAATAAAAGATTGTCAATCTGAAAAAGGCAAGCCTTCCCTAATCATAGGTAAAACTATCATGGGCAAAGGTGCGGTCAAAGAAGATGGTTCTTCCTATGAAGGGCAGGTAGAAACACATGGTAAACCGTTGGGAAAATCCAAAGCGTCATTTGTAAAAACCATTGAGCATCTCGGAGGTAATCCTGAAAACCCGTTCGCGATATTCCCGGAAGTTGAACGCTATTATGCTGAAGTGCTGGATTCTAAAAGAAAATATGTAAGTAAGCAAAGAGAATTATATCGTCAATGGCAAGCTGTTAACCCAGATAGAGCAGCAACATTAACTGCTTATCTCAGTGGAAAGTTACCTAAACTTGATTTAAGCAAAGTAACTCTCGCGCCCAATGATGCAACCAGAAATGCTTCGTCAAAAGTGTTGGGCTACTTGGCAGAACATGTCGGAAATATGATTGTTGCATCGGCAGATTTGTCAAACAGTGATATGACTGAAGGTTTTCTTAAAAAAACTACTGCATTCAAAAAAGGTGACTTTTCGGGTTCATTTCTTCAGGCTGGTGTATCTGAGTTAACCATGGCGGCACTTAGCACAGGTATGGCACTTCATGGAGGAGTAATCCCTGTATGCGCTACTTTTTTTGCTTTTTCTGACTATATGAAGCCGGTGTTGAGAGTTGCCGCATTGATGGAACAACCTGTAAAATTCATTTGGACACACGATGCATTCCGGGTGGGTGAAGACGGACCTACTCACCAGCCAATCGAGCAGGAAGCGCAACTACGTTTACTCGAAAAACTTAATAATCATTCAGGAAAACCGTCTTTTGTGGCACTTCGCCCTGCGGATAGTGCTGAAACAGCCAAAGCATGGGAATTATTACTACACACCAATGATCGTCCAGGTGGCCTTATACTTTCCCGACAAAATATAAACGATTTACCGGCGTTAAATGTGGATCGTTTTGAAGAGAGTGCCGGACTTTACAAAGGCGCATATATCGTGTATGAGGCGAGTGATGATGCAGACGTAATTCTGCTCGCCAATGGATCTGAGGTGTCCATTTTAGTAGATGTAGCCCAAATGATAGAAAATAAGACACACTACAGAGTTAGGGTTGTTTCAGTGCCTTCAGAAGGTATATTCAGACAGCAATCGAAGCATTATCAACAATCAGTTTTGCCGGATGGAATACCTGTTTTTGGTTTAACTGCTGGTTTGCCAGTAACGCTTGAAGGTCTGATCCGAGACAATGGTAAAGTTTTCGGTATGACCCATTTCGGATATTCTGCACCTTATACGGTTTTGGACGAAATGTTTGGTTTTACATCAGAGCAGGTCGTTAAAGAGGTAATGGAACTTATTAATGAAAACAATTGATCCTTATTAACATCCAGAATAGAAAGTGACACAGGTCTTTGAATAGGGCTATTTTTAGTATGATAATTTATTGAAAAGGTTTGCTTTCACATGATCAGACCATTCTTTCTTTAAAATGCTGAGCACAATACTGTCTCTACGGCTTCCATCAGAGCAATAACCATTGCTGCGCAATATTCCTTCTTCCGTACAACCTATGCTTTTCATTGCTGCTATACTTCGTTTATTACGGTGATCGGCCCGGAATTCTACTCTGTATACTTCCATTTTCTCAAATGCAAATTCCAGCAATAAATATTTACAATGTTTATTTAATCCTGTACCCTGAAAATCTTTGCCATACCATGTAAATCCAAGTTGTACTGTATCAGCGACGGGTTGGATATCATAAAACCTAGTACTCCCTCCGCAAAGTCCTGTTCGCTTATCAAATATTATAAAAGTATATTCTTTTTCATTTATTCTCGAGTTTATTGCATCCTGAACATACTTTTTCATGGCATCCTCTCCGGCAGCCGACTTAAGAGAATAGTTCCACAATGAAGGTTCAGTCAATGCAAAGGGCAGCAAATACTGAATATCATCTTGTACCAATGGCCTGAGAAATACTATATCATTCTGCAGGTTGTATTCATCGTCAAACCGGAAGTTCATATCTTATCCCGGTTTCAGGATTTAAATCCGGCTTTCACACTGATATCCAGCATGGCATCTATACACTTACGACCCTTTTCTATTACCCAGTCTTCCAGAATAATCTCTGGAAGTTCATATTTCATGCTCAGATAAAGTTTTTCCATAGTATTGCGTTTCATATGCGGACAATCATTGCAAGCACATGAATTGTTGGGTGGTGCAGGAATAAAAGTTTTGTGTGGAGATGCCAATTCCATTTGGTGCAAAATGCCTGATTCGGTGGCTACTATGAATGATAGAGCTTCGTTATTCTGTGTGTATTTTAATAGTTGTGTAGTAGAACCAATAAAATCAGCCATGGCTAGTATATGTTCTTCACACTCAGGATGCGCAATAAATTTAGCTTCCTGATGTCGGTGCATAAGTTTTGTGATTTTTTCATGCGAGAAAATTTCGTGCACCATACAAGCACCATTCCAAAGGATCATATCTCTTCCGGTTTTTTTGATAAGATAGGCTCCCAGATTTTTATCGGGTGCAAAGATGATACCTTTATCCTCCGGTATACTGTTGATGATGGCTTCTGCATTGGAGGATGTACAGCATATATCGGTTAATGTCTTTAATTCTGCCGTACAATTGATATAACTCACCACTACATGATCAGGATATTTTTCTTTAAACTTTTTGAATAATGGTGCCGGACAACTGTCAGCCAAAGAGCATCCGGCTTTAAGGTCAGGCAAGACCACTTTCTTTTTTGGATTCAGCATCTTGGCCGTTTCTGCCATGAAATGAACACCTGCAAATACTATTATATCTGCATCAGTGCTTTCCGCTTTTTGAGACAAACCCAGACTATCTCCGATATAATCTGCTACATCCTGAATTTCAGACTCCTGATAATAATGCGCAAGGATAATGGCATTTTTTTCTTTTTTAAGCTTATTGATCTCTTCCACCAAATCAAGTGTCGGGTCTATGTCAATATCCAAATACCCCTTTTTATTAAGTTTTGAAATTGCTTTCTCAAGTATTTCTGCCATGATTTGTTTCTTTTACAAAATGTTTATTATTACTTTTATTCTGGCACTTCTTTCCATTCTAGTGTTGTGGCAACAGCATAATGATCGGAGAAGTGATCTTTTATTATTTCAAATGACGATATATTAAGTTGTGGGTCTGCAAAAACATAATCGATCCTTAACAATGGAATTCTTCCCGCATATGTAGTCCCGATTCCATATCCACGCTCACGATATGCATCATTTGCCAATGCAGAAAATACATGATAGGTATAGGATTGTGGCGGATCATTCAAATCCCCGGCGAGTATAATTTTATGTGGACTTTTTGAAGCATGCGCCGCAATTTTTTCAGCTTGTCTGCTGCGCTGAAGGTGTTTGTTCCGAAATTTACGCAACATTCCCTTTATATCATACCATGCTTGTTTCTGATCTAACTCTGTTTGGTTTGCCAGTTTTTCAGCATCACGACTGATTTGATTGGATTGCAGATGAAAACTATATACCCGTATGGTATCAAATTTTAACTTTATATCAGCCCATAAACATGAGTTAGTGATGGTTCCAAAATCGATCTCTCCTTTTGTTATAAATGGATATCTGGATAATATGACTGCGCCTTTTTCTTTGTAATATAAAAAATGTTCCGGAAATGTTTTCTTTAGTATGTCATAAGCATAATCACCTACTTCCTGAATACAAAAAACATCTGTCTCTTTATATTGCTCAAGGAATTCCATAAAAGCTTCTTTTTTAGCATCTCTGTTCTTCTTTTTTTTATCATATCCAAAGGAAGCATTGCTTATATTGTAGGTCATTAAAGAAATAGTTTCACCGCTTGTTTCCATCTGCTGACTGCTGAATGAAATAAAACTTTTCATCTGACTCCATCCAAGCAATATGCAGACTATTGATGGCCACATATATTTCATTTTCTTGAATAGCCAGAAAAATATAAAGCAGATATTTAACAGAAGTAAAACGGGGTAGAAGAGCCCGAAAAATGAAATTATCCAGGTCAGTTCAGGATCTACATTAGGCGCAAGATAGGCAAGAAAAGTTGCCAGAATCACTCCCAGATTGATTATCATAATACTCCTGTCGATAAATTTCACTCATTTATGTTTTACTGGCCTGATACAATATTTCTTTTTCTTCATCAGTAAGGCTATCATATCCTTTCTGTTTTATTTTATCAAGAATTTCGTCTACCCTAGAAGATATATTCTGTTGTCTTGTCTTTGGAAGCGATGATTTTTTTTCTATCAATTCTGACCTGTGTGCTACTTTTAGATTACCCCTTTTTACAGGTGGTTTTTTTCTTTTGAAGGTAAAAATATCAATAAAATTATTGAAATATACAGACAAATCTGTACCCATCCTTAACAAATACACAAATAGGAAACCAAACAATGTCCCTCCGAGATGTGCAATGTGGCCTCCGGAGTTAACAGTGGCATTTATTCCTATAATGTCAAAAAATAATATAAACAGGCCAATAAATTTGATTCGCACATTTCCTAATAATATCAGCTGCACATTATAATCAGGGGCAGTGGCTACCGCTGTAAAAACTAACGCCAGAACAGCTGCTGAAGCCCCTAGTGCAAAAGAACCAATATTAGGCAACAATTGAAAAGATAAAATATAAGCAAATCCACCGACCAGACCACCTAAAATATAAACAGGCAATATTTTCCTGTCTCCCAATAAATCACCGGCTATAGTTCCAAACCAGTAAAATGTCAGCATATTCCATGCAAGATGCCAAAACCCACTGTGCAGAAACATATGAGTGATCAGTGTCCATGGCCTGTATAACAAGGTTATAAAATCACCCGGTAAAGCAAGATATGGCAATATATTACTTTGATAAAAAGTAGGCAAAAAAGCATTTAAAAGTGCCGTAACCATAAATACGACAACATTGATGATAATAAGTTTTACAACCATATTACCATAATCAAAAGATGATTTTACGTCTTGTACTATTGACCTGAACATATTGATATATAAAATTAACGCAAATTAGCCATTTTCCAATATCTGATCATTAAAAAACCACAAATGGCCCCTCCTACGTGGGCAAAATGGGCAATTCCCGGCTGAAAACCAGAAAAACCGCTAAACAAACCCAAGCCAATAAAAAACATGGCCATATATTTTGCTTTCACAGGTATCGGTGGAAATAAAAGCATAAGTTGTACATTGGGAAACATGGTAGCAAATGCCGTGGTCACTCCAAATATTGCCCCTGATGCACCCAAAATTGGATTGGGCGAAATAAGTAGCTGTAAAAATGATGCGGCAAATCCTGCCACAAGATATAAAATAAGAAATCTTTTGGCCCCAAGACTGGATTCTACATATGGCCCAAACATATACAAGCCAAACATATTAAAAAATAAATGTTCAAAGTTAGCATGCATAAACATATGTGTAATCAATTGCACCGGCTCAAATCCTGCATAATCTGGTCTACTCAATATAAAATACCTTTCGATGCCTGGGAAAGGGATTAAATACCACACAGCAAAAAATACTATTACATTAATGATTAATAAATTTTTTACTACTTCTGTCATTCTGAGCATAATACTCCTTCTTTATTGCTGATTAAAACGTTTTACAATCTCATCAAGTTCGTACAAAATGAAACAATTCTTACCTGAGGGACTTTTATATGGCATTTTACATGCAAATAATAAATCTATCAGTGCCATCATTTCTGCTTTCTCGAGTTTTTTTCCTCTTCTTACTCCGGAAGAAACAGCCATAGATCTCGCCAGATTTTCTTCTATCCCTAACTCAAACTCGAGATTATTAACATACTGCGAGATAAGTTGTTCTACAATACCTTCTATATCAGCTCCATTGTCCAGACTTGAAGGCGTCCCATGTATGATAAAAGTATGGTGTCCGAACTCCTCTATTTCAAATCCAAGTGCATTCACCTTTGGCAAAATATTTTTTAATATACTTGATTTTGATGGGTCGAGTTCTACTGTTCTTGGAAATAATTCCTTTTGTGAAGCGTATTCACCATTTTGTAATATTTCCAGATACTGTTCATATAAAATTCGCTCATGTGCTGCATTCTGATCAATGATCATCATTCCTGATTTGATCTGATGAATGATATACATATTGTGCAATTGGTATGGTTCTTTTGCACTTACTGCTTTTATTGGTTGAGATTCATCCGTACTCATTTGAAAAGCTTCGCTTTCCATTGTTCTGACTTCTTCAGGTATAATATGTTCAGGCAAATTCACTTGTTGTAATCCCTGATATATCTGTTCCCAGCCTTTAGTATTACCTCTCTCGGGTAGAAATCGCGCTTCATTTTCAATAGAATATGAGTCTTTTCTATATTTATTTTCTAAAGTAGATGGAATTAATGTCGGCTCTCCAGAAAATTTGTAAGCAAAGTTGTGGTCAATACTAAAATCCAGCATGGGTGTCAGACTATATTGTCCCAAGCTGTGTTTTAAGGCTACTCTGATATAATTATAAATCAGTCTTTCGTCCTCAAACTTTATTTCTGTTTTCGTGGGATGTACATTAATATCTATATTGGCAGGGTCTATTTCTAGAAAAAGAAAATAGGCAGGAAACATGTCCTTTGTTATTAATTCATCGTACGCCACCCGAATAGCATGATTTAGATAATTGCTCTTAATAAACCTTTTATTTACAAATATATACTGGTCGCCTTGTGATTTCCTTGCTGCTTCGGGCTTTCCTATAAACCCGGAAAACAGGACCACTTCTGTCTCTTCGCTGACTGGTACTAGTTTGTCATTCATGTTTTTTCCTAAAACACCTACAATCCGCTGCTTTAGATTTGCTTTTGGCAAATGATATACTTCATTTCCATTGTGATGAAACGTAAAGTAAATCTCCGGATTGGCCAGAACTACCCTATGAAATTCATCCATGATATGTTTAAGTTCTGCTGGGTCTGATTTTAAAAATTTCCGTCTGGCAGGGACATTGTAAAAAAGATTTTTTACAGTAACGGAAGTTCCCGGCATAGCCTGAACTTTTTCCTGTTTTACCACATGTGATCCTTCTATAGAAATTCTGTTGGCTACTTCTTCAGTTTCCTGTCTGGTTATCATTTCTACATGAGCAATAGCGGCTATAGAAGCCAGTGCTTCTCCCCTGAACCCCATTGTCTTTATACAAAAAAGGTCATTGGCAGATCTTATTTTGGAGGTGGCGTGCCGTTCAAATGCCATTCTGGCATCCGTCTCTGACATCCCCTTCCCGTCGTCAATGACCTGAATGCTTGTTTTTCCAGAATCTTTTATTATAAGCTTAATGTTTTGCCCTCCAGAATCTAAAGCATTTTCTAACAATTCTTTGATTACTGAAGCTGGTCGCTGGATTACTTCCCCTGCGGCTATCTGATTGGCAATACTGTCAGGAAGTAGCTGGATGATGTCTGGCATAATGATTCGAACCTTTACTTGGAAAAAGCTTCTATCAATGCAATAACCTTATTGGAGCTCATCAATACATAAGCAGCCAGACCGAGTACACATATGATATACAACAACCTGATATTGGACTGTCGCACGGCAGATGATCTTACATTAGGATCTCCGTAATGCTTCAAACGGAGTCCTGTTTTAATCCGATTTTTCATGTTTTCCACATTATCAGACGTATCTTCTGTATGCTTATATTTTTTGATCCTTTCTTCCAATTCCTCTTTGGCAGGGTCATAATACCTGGGAACAAAACCAAAAGACTTAGGTTTTACCCTATTTCCAAAACCTATTTTTATCATGGTGTTAAGGATTATTCTATGTACATAACATCCAATGTTAACCTAAGTTCAATGATAGGTTATGCGTCAATATTGGCGTATTTGGCATTTTCTTCTATAAACTTACGTCTTGGTGGTACTTCGTCTCCCATGAGCATACTGAAAATTCTATCCGCTTCCATGGCATCATAAATGGTAATCTGTCTTAACATTCTGTTATTCGGATCCATCGTGGTCTCCCAGAGCTGTTCAGCATTCATTTCACCTAGACCTTTGTACCGTTGGGTTTTTATGCTGTTATCTTCTTTACCGTTGGAATAATTTTCAATGGCCGTTTTTCGTTCTTCATCATTCCAGCAATAAATAAAATTTTTACCCTTTCTTACCTGATAGAGCGGCGGAGCTGCTATATAAATGTGACCATTTTCGATCAGCGGTTTCATATACCTGAAAAAGAATGTCATGATCAAGGTTGATATGTGGCTACCGTCTACATCTGCGTCACACATAATGACAACCTTGTGATACCTGAGTTTCTCTATATTCAATATTTTTTCACCATCCTTTTCTTCTATGCTTACACCAAGGGCTGTAAACATATTTTTAATTTCCTCGTTTTCATAGATACGGTACTCCATGGCCTTTTCCACATTGAGAATTTTGCCCCTAAGCGGAAGAATAGCCTGAAAATTTCTATCCCTGCCTTGTTTGGCCGTACCACCTGCAGAATCTCCTTCCACCAAAAATATCTCTGACTCGATAGGGTCTTTTGAACTGCAATCTGACAGTTTTCCAGGCAAGCCACTTCCGGTAAGTACATTTTTTCGTTGCACCATTTCTCTGGCTTTTCTGGCAGCATGTCTTGCAGTCGCAGCGAGGATTACTTTATCTATGATTCTCCTAGCCATCATAGGATTTTCTTCCAAATATGCTTTGAGTACATCTCCTACACATCTGGATACAATACCGGTGACTTCCGAATTTCCCAGCTCACCTTTGGTCTGTCCTTTAAATTGAGGCTCAGGTACTTTTACAGAAACAATAGCCGTCAGCCCTTCTTTAAAGTCCTCGCCTGATATCTCTATTTTCAGTTTGCTAAACATGCCGTTATCATCCCCATACTGCTTAAAAAGTCTGGTGATCGCTCTTCTGAACCCTGCAACGTGGGTTCCTCCATCACGGGTATTAATATTGTTTACGTAAGAAAAAATATTCTCCTGGTAACCGGTATTGTATTGCATAGCGACTTCCACCTCTACGTTGTCTTCTTTTCCCACCACATAAATAGGTTCTTCAATAAGCGGCGGTCTGGTCTCATCCAGATATTTAACAAATTCTCTTAGTCCACCTTCTGAATAAAAGTCTGTTCTTTTGAATGAACCATCTTCTTCGACTTCTCTTTCGTCTGTTAAGGAAAGAAAAAGACCTTTATTCAGGTATGATAATTCTCTGATTCTGCCAGCCAGTGTTTTAAAACTGTACTCCAGCGTTTCAAAGATGGTTCCGTCCGGTCTGAAAGTAACTTTGGTCCCTTTTTTATCAGAATCACCCAACGTTTTTACCGGTCCAAGAGGTATTCCTTTGCTATATTCCTGCTCAAAATATTTACCGTCTCTATGTACTTCCACACGGACGTACTCTGAAAGTGCGTTTACACACGATACCCCTACACCGTGAAGACCACCTGAAACTTTGTAGGTATCTTTATCAAATTTCCCTCCAGCATGCAGTACAGTCATAACTACTTCAAGCGCTGACTTCTGGAGCTTCTCGTGCATGCCTGTAGGAATACCCCTTCCATTGTCAATAACTGTAACAGAATTGTCTTTATGAATGATGGTATCTATGTGTGTGCAATGACCTGCCAGGTGCTCGTCTATGGAATTGTCTATAACTTCCCAGACAAGATGGTGCAATCCTTTTTCATCAGTACTGCCGATGTACATTCCTGGTCTTTTTCTTACTGCTTCCAGTCCTTCCAGTGCCTGAATATTATCTGCACCGTAATCATTTTTTTTCGGTTCTTTATTTTCGCTCATAAACTTAACACATCCCGTTTTTATTCGGGCTGCAAAGATAGCAATTTTTTAGCACAAAACAAATATGAAAGATATTTAATAGCTTAAAAATCAAGCATTATGAAGAATTTTTAATTCTTTCCTTACCTTTATAAAAACAAGTGATTTTTAGGCATGTTTTTAACAATTTGCACTATTAGCTTTTGTCACTCTTCCCTTTATCAGAACAGATGAGATTTTGGCTACTAATTTATAAAAACACACCCCAAAGGGTTCATTCTACATTCTACATCTACGGATTAACTCCTGATAGCTATCGGGAGTCGCAATTA
Source organism: Chitinophagales bacterium (assembly GCA_038246735.1). Classification (GTDB taxonomy): domain Bacteria; phylum Bacteroidota; class Bacteroidia; order Chitinophagales; family Saprospiraceae; genus OLB9. The sequence goes on along the minus strand of JBBRVQ010000002.1, from coordinate 105,986 downwards.
ACATTTAATCTAAAGGATATTTTTCTGTACAATTGGTTATACATACGCTTTAGGCCTGAAATTTTAAAAAAAGATCTAATTCTTTACCTTATCGGCCAATGTCACAGAACCAGAATATTCTATCTCTTTACCATCAATAAACAGTGCTTTTGCATAGTAGACATACACTCCAGGATCCAGTCTGCGACCATCAAAAGTACCATCCCAACCATCTGTTCCTGCCGCATCAGGCAAAAAGTCAGCTTTCTCAAATACCCTGTTGCCCCATCTGTCAAATATAGCAAAAGAAAGAATTTTTTCAACTCCAGGGCCGGTCACTGCTTGAAAATAATCGTTATTACCATCCCTGTTTGGGGTGAAAATATTGGCAAAGTAAACATTTCTAACATCTTTTACTTCGATCGTAATGTCGTCCGTACCTGTACAACCATTGCGATCAGTGACAGTAAGAAAATATGTAGTCGTTTCTGCAGGATTTATCTCCACTGAAACACAGTCGGTGGTTAAACAATTGATGGAAGTAAACGGACTCCACATCAGTGTGTCAATGCCCACTGGTGAATCCACGGAAGCATTTATGACAGGCGATGGCAATCCCAATTGTATCTCTCGATCCGGGCCAAGATCAACAGAAATGGCTCCCGGCTGTCCAATCGTAATAACTGTGTCAATAGAACATCCTGCTGAATCAATCAGGTTGATAAAATATTGGCCAGCAAAAACAGTGACACAAGAATCTAGAGGATATCTGATCCCATTGTTTATCTGGAAAGTATATTTATTTCCGGTACCTCCTGTAAGAAATCTTACAGAAATACAAGTTGTTCCTCCATTACATAAGGGTTCAGATGGTGTATTCAATTCGCCGCGCAATGCAACGGGGGCGGTCAATGTGTAGCAGGCTGTATCTTTACAGCCGAAATTATCAGATACTGTAGCACAATAAGTGCCAGGTGAAAGCCCTATAGCTACATCACCATCCACAATGACTCCTGATTGCCAGGTAAATGTTTTCTTTCCAGGATTACCACCACTGGTTGAAAATCCTATTTTCCCACCATTCTGATTATTGCAATCCAGCTCTACGGTTTTTATTCTGTCGATATTGGCTTCTAGCTTGTCCGGTTGTGTAAGAAAAAAAGTGTCCGATTGTGTACAATTATTGCTGTCCCCTATGGTAACTATAAATGACCCTGCTGGAATATTATTAAGTGTAGCTCCAGTAGTCCCGTTTGCCCAGATATAGGTGTAACCAAGTCCCGTACCACCTTGCGCTTCTATGGTTATTGTTCCATTGTCTTCACCAAAACAAGATGGGTTGGTGATTTGGGTTTTAGTATTATCTATAGATAGTGCAGGAAATGTGCCCACTGTAAAAAAAACTGTATCAGACTTACAACTTCCCTCTGTGGCAAAAACCCATCCCGGACCGGCAGCATAGTTGATTGCAAATGGTCCTACGGAACCGGATGACCAATTAAATGTCAATCCACCGGGAGCATTCAAAATGACTGCCTGACCTGTAGAAAGACCTAAACAGGTTACATTTCTGGTTTGAGGAGCGGGAAAAGTAATCTTTGCCGGTTCTGTGATGATAATGGTGGTATCTTTTTCACAATTGTTTGGATTAATGACCGTTACGATATATTCACCTGCTTTTGAGTTGAGCGTATTATCAGTATCAATGATCGTAGCAGTACCTTTGACCACCCATTCAAATCTATATCCTGTCGAGCCACCCGATATATTTACGATTGCCTGACCATTGGTATCAAAACATGGTGCATTAGTCACTAATGAGGTAAATGATATAGGCAAGGGTTCATCAATGGTAATTTGTCTGGTATTGGAGCACAGCATATTGTCTGTCACCTGTACAGTATAAGTGCCTGGCCGAACGTTCAAAACAGTTTGGCTGTTGCCTATTTGAACACCATTTGTATCCCTCCATATAATATCAAATGGACCGTTGCCACTTAATATATCGACTCTGACGGTAGCATCATTTGCTCCAGCGCAACTTATCTGTTTGAAGATTTCTGGTGTAATGTTTAATGAACCTTGCTGGTTTAGTAATTGGGTAAATGTAGCCGTACAATTATTGTCATCGGTGACAGTCACTGTGTATGATCCTCCACTCAACCCGGTCAAAACGTTAGGATTTCCCGCTTGAACAGGATCCCATATATAAGCATAAATTCCGGTTCCACCACTAGGGTTTAAAGTAATAGAGCCGGTAGTGGTACAATTGGGTTGCACTATCGCAGGATTTATCTTCAGTGTGTCCGGCTCATTGATGGTAAAAAATAAAGTATCTTTACAACCGGCGGCATCCAATACCCGATAGGCATAATTTCCTGCGGCAATTCCTACTACCTTAAATGTGTCCGTCTTGGTGATGCCGAGATTGGGAAAATTGAGGAGCGGCAAAAAAGTATAATCCACAGAATATGGGGATGCGGTAATCTCTATTTGTCCGTCATCGGATCCATTACATGTCGCATCGATTATATCCAGAGACATTTCTACGGTTCTGTTGAATGGCATATTATATACCGTGACATCTGTATCACAAAATAAAGAATCTTTTACCGTAATCGTAAAATTACCGGAACCCAGATTGTTTATGGTATGTGGAGGCGTAAATCTGATCCAATTGTTGCCATTTAATGAAAATTCATAAGGACGTCCTATTTTCCATGGCGTACCTCCTATTGCGGTGATGACAGCACTTCCATCTTTTATCTGGGTGCAGGATGCGTCTTTTATGATTTGAAGGTTCATTTTGAGAGTATCAATGCTTAATGTCTGAGTTACCAACTTTTCACACCCAGTAAAGTCAGATATGGTAACAGTATAAGTATTTGATGCAAGTCCCCCTATTGAATCAAGTTGAACACCGCTTATAAAATTTGACCATTTGAAAAGATATGGACTAATACCTCCACTGACCCCTTTTATATTGATATACCCGTTATTTCTGTCTGAGCAGGTAGGATTTTTTATAGCAAAGGAATCTATGGTGATGGGGAGATTGTCACTGATGGAGATAGGCGTAATAGTACTTGATAGTGCATTTGAGTCAGTTATCGCCAATGTATAAATACCCATAGAGATATTATTAATGGTAAAACGCTCTCCGTCACTGGCAAGGGAGCCGGAGTATCCTCCAGGCATCACAGTATATGAATAAGGTGGCACACCGCCCGTACCATAAAAAGTAAGTGAACCACCGGCAGCAGTATTGCCTGAATCTGCATCACACTTGTGGTAATATGCCTGAAGTGTATTGGAGGTGATCATGATGGTGCCTACGTTGGAAATGATTTTATCCGTTTTGTAGGGACTGTTTTTGTCGTTTGGATTAGTTTGGGTTACCTCAATTTCAAGGATTAATCCATTAAAAAACACAGGAGATTTATTGCCCGCATCTCCGATGATATCAAAACACAAAGTAAAAACGACTTCTCCATCGGGTATAGAAGTAGGGTCGCCCGCCCATGAAAAGAAAATGTAGCCGTTTTCCTTTTTATTACAACTGAATATACTGCCTAAAATATTATTTGCCAATGCGGGATGAACAAAGGGAGCAGGACATTCCGGCAATACAAGCGTCGCATCATATGAAAGATTCATTTGTATAGACTCAACATTTTCAAAGTTTTCCATGGTAACATCCAGGCACACTTTGGTACCTTTTACTCCCATGCCATTGGATATATTAATTACCAATAAGTCCGGTTGTGCCTTAACCTGATATTGGAGTAAGACTATAAAAAAAATATTAAGTGCAGTATAAAATGTAGATTTCCTGAATATCATAAGATACAAAGAATTATGGTGATAAATTATGAAATTATATTCAAACCGCAAAAGTATGTAAAATTTTACTAATACATCAGGTCTAAGAGGGAAACTGTTATCTAAAGAAACGCAAAGACCACATTTATGTTGTTTTCAGCAAATGTTTTCTAACTTTTTTAATCATCATATTAAAAAATAGTTTCCAAATTATTTTGTTTTATTCCCCGTTGCTTGCTGAAACTTGCTGAAAACTTTCTTATCTTGGCATAAAAATAAACTGTGCTCCCAGTTCACTGAGCACAAAAAGGCATAAGTGTTCTTCAGGATCTTTGTAGCTCGATATGAAATCCTGGGCTTTCTCCATAAAGATTAGCTCCTTGCTGACAAACTCCTCGAGGGTAGATGCATTGACCGACCACTTCATTTTGTCGCCAGCTTCTATCAACGATACGCCCATATTTAACTCCTGCTGATGGATGATAAAGATGGGATATTTGGATACATTTTCATCCAGAATAACATCTGCGGCTTGTGCAAGGATCTTTTTGTAAGGTTGCAACTGAAGCTGAAGGGCTAAAAATTGATCTGCAGTAGGCATATACTATGGTCTGATTTTTAATTTTGCCACGCTCTCAATGTGATGCGTGTGTGGAAACATATCGACAGGTTGAATGGCTAAGATTTCATATTTTTCATTCAACAACGCCAGATCACGTGCTTGTGTAGCGGGGTTACAACTGATATATATTAATGTTGGTGCTTCTAAAGCAAGCAATGTTTTGATTACATCTTCATGCATACCTGCCCTAGGAGGGTCTGTAATGACTACATCAGGTTTACCATGAAGGGTGACAAAGTCATCATTCAAAATATCCCGCACATCTCCGGCATAAAAGGTTGCATTGGTAATGCCGTTGAATGCTGTATTTATATTTGCGTCAGTTATGGCTTCGGGTATTTCCTCTATACCGGTGACATGTTTTACCTTACCTGAAATGTACAATGCTATGCTGCCCAGACCAGTATATAGATCATATACATTGTCCGAATCCTTAAGTTCTGCAAAACCCTCGGCTATATCAAAAAGTTTTAAAGCTTGTCTGGGATTGGTCTGAAAAAAGGACTTCGGACCGATCTGATATTTTACGTCCTTCAGTTTTTCTACTATAAAAGGCAGACCAGACCAGACCTTCACCTCCCTGTCAAAAATAGTATCATTTACTTTGACATTTATGACATAATTCAATGAGGTGATTTGAGGGAATGTATCGAGTATTGCTTGCATCATCAACGCAATATTTCCTTCATCATGATGGCCAAAAATCATGATTACCATCCACTCGTTTTGAGTAGTATTCCTTACGATCATATTGCGCAAAAAGCCTTTTTGAGCACGTGTATCATAAAAAGTAAAGGAATGTTTGTGGGCAAAAGTGCGGACTGAATTTCTGATTTCATTGGAAAAATCATCTTGCAACAAACACTGCTCTATATCAACAATTTTGTCAAAAGAACCTGGTCTATGGAAACCCAAAGCACCGGGTTGTTCGATCACGGTGTCACCGGCTGCTTCTTCCTGTGTGATCCATCTTTTATTAGAAAAGCTAAATTCGAGTTTATTCCGGTATTCAAAATTCCGATCACAACCTATAATAGGCAAAACCAGATCCGGATTCAATCTGGCTATACGCTTAATACTGTCCTGTACGGTCTGAAACTTATGTCTGAGTTGGGCCTGATAGTCTACATGCTGCCATTTACATCCTCCGCAAACACCGAAATGCCGACAAGGAGCTTTGACACGATCTTCTGAATATTTTACAAACCGGGTAACAATGGCCTCACTCAGTGATTTTTTTTTCCGGATTACTAGGACATCCACCACATCCCCTGGGACAGCACCATCTACAAAGATTACCTGACCGTCTTCTGTACGTCCTACAGATTTTCCTTTGTCTGCTATTCCTGTGATGAGCAGATCAAATATTGATTTTTTCTTTCTCGCCAAAATCCGGTTGTATATGCTTGCTTAGTTGAAATATTCCTTCATGCGCTCAAAAAATCCTTTCTCCCCACTATTGGGTTTTGGATTGAAATTGGACATTCCGCGCATTTTTTCAAGCATCTGGGTTTCTTCTTCGGTGAGTGTGCGAGGAGTCCATACGTTGACATTGATGAGTTGGTCACCCTTCCCGTATTGCTGTAAGGATGGAAGACCTTTGCCTTTCAGACGGAATATTTTGCCCGCCTGTGTACCTGCGGGTATTTTCACTTTTACATTGCCTGACAGTGTTGGAACTTCTGCATTGGTACCAAGAGCAGCATCTGCAAAATTGAGGAACAGGTCATAAATTACATTCATGCCGTCCCGACTGAACTGTTCGTGTGGTTTTTCTTCTATATTGATGAGTAAATCACCAGCTGGGCCACCGCTCTGTCCGACATTACCTTTGCCTCTCATAGACAATTGCATACCTTCCTGTACACCGGCAGGGATTTCTATTTCAATCAGTTCTTCGTCCATGGTACGGCCATCACCACGACAAGTGGTACACGGAGCGGTCACTGTTTTGCCTGCTCCGTTACATTTAGGGCATACAACCGTGGTTTGCATCTGACCCAAAAAAGTATTTTTTACCTGACGGACATATCCTGATCCCTGACATGTGTTACAAACAGACACGCTATTTCGGTCTTTTGCACCTGAACCACTGCAGGTTTTACAGGTGACCTGTTTTTTGACCTTTATTTTTTTAGTTATCCCGGCTTCTATTTCTTCCAGGGTCAGAGATACTTTGATACGGAGATTGGAACCTTTTTGACCTGACCCACTTCTGCGCGATCCTCCCTGACTTCCGCCAAAAAAACTTTCAAAAGGACTACCGCCACTATCTCCAAAGATATCACCGAAGTGGGAGAAGATATCTTCCATATTCATGCCGCCACCAGAATGTCCACCGCCCATATTTTCGATGCCAGCGTGACCATACCGATCATATCTGGCTTTTTTATTGGCATCACTGAGTACTTCGTATGCCTCAGCAGCTTCTTTAAACTTATCTTCAGCAGCCTTGTCTCCAGGGTTTCTGTCCGGGTGATATTGCATGGCTACCTTGCGATAAGCTTTTTTAATGGTCGTTTCGTCAGCGCTTTTATCGACACCTAGTATTTCATAAAAATCTCGCTTCATATTCGATGTGCAATCCGCGTTGCAATGTTTTTAATTTTGTAAAATCAGACTTTTTATTTTGCCACTACGACCTTGGCATATCTGATGATCTTGTCATTCAATACATAACCTTTTTCTACCGTATCTATTACTTTGCCTTTCATATCTTCGGTTGGAGCTGGTATATCTGTGATGGCTTCGTGCCATTCAGGATCAAAATCCACACCGGTTGACTCCATGCTTTTCAGACCTTTGTGCTCAAGGGTGGAGTACAGCTTCTGATATACCAGTGCTACCCCTTCGCTAAAGGTTTCATTACCATTGTCAGCACTTTTTTTGGCCCGGTCAAAATCGTCGAGCACTGGTAACAAAGCAGTCAGGGTTTCCTGAGCAGCAGTTTTCATTAATTCAAAGCGCTCTTTGACACTTCTTTTTTTGAAGTTGTCAAATTCAGCAAAAAGTCTAAGATATTTGTCTTTTGACTCTTCGAGTTCAGACTGTAAGGTCTCCAGCTCTTGTTGCAAAACGTTCTCTTTTTCTGAATGTTTATCTTTTTTAGCCTTCTTTGGAGAAGTTTCTTCTACCTGATTTGACATAAATTCTTTTATTTTATTCAACATAATGTATGTATCAATTTATTTGCCATTATTCAATTTGGGTCAAAATGGCAGACCAAAGCTGGTTTAACACTGCAAAAATGGCACTTATTTTTCTTCCTTGTCCAAAAGATAAGCTTTAATTTCTGGAAATGTTGGATTTACCATAAGAATTAAGCCTTCAGGGCTGATAAAATATTTGGTAGGGATCTCTCGTACGCCATATAAGGTGGCTATAGGACTTGAAAATCTTTCAAATTCGCCGATCTGATATTTCCATACATGTCCATCTTTTTGTCTGGCTCTGTCCCAGTTTTCTTTTTTGGTTTCTATAGCCACGCTCACAATATCAAATCCTGCAGCGTTGGTATAGGATTTGTCTTTTGTCTCTTGATGTAGTGCTGTCAATTCCGGATTTTCCTTTCTGCAAGGGCCGCACCATGAGCCCCAGAAATCTAACAACACATATCTACCCTGGAGTTGATATAAAGAAAACGATTCACCATCTGCCAACGTCGCCTTAAAATCTTTTGCTTTTTCTCCACTATCAAATTTTGGTAATCTGTAGAAAAAATTGAAAATATACCCAGCTATGATTACAATCAGTAATATATTCAGGATTTTATTAAATTTAGGCCAGTTCATGCATAAGTATTTTAACGTCCAGAAGAACAAAAAAGAACTCAAATGTGTTGCGTATTGTCGTTCAATCCCTTATAAAACTAAATATTAATGTCCAGAACTCTAGTTGTTGGTGACATCCATGGCGGACTCAAAGCCCTGATACAAGTCTTGGAAAGAGCTTCAATAAGACATGATGATCATCTCATTTTTCTGGGAGATTATGTAGATGGATGGAGCGAATCTGCTCAGGTATTGGACGTCCTGCTCCAGTTGAAACAAAAACAATCTTGTGTTTTTATAAAAGGAAATCATGACGTCTGGGGGGAAAAATGGTTGCGAAATGAAGAAAGAGAGGATATTTGGCTGGCTAATGGTGGACTGGAAACCATCAACAGTTATGTCGGCTCTACTGATGATGAAAAGCTTCATCATTTGGACTTTTTAGAGCAAATGCCTTATTACCATATAGATCAGCAGAACAGATTATTTATTCATGCTGGTTTTACCTCCATGCATGGCCCAATACATGAGTTTTATAATACCAATTTTAGTTGGGACAGAACATTGTGGGAAACCGCACTGGCACTGGATCCATTGATGGCTGAGGAAAACATTTTTTATCCAAAGAGATTCAGACTTTATAGCGAAATATACATAGGACATACACCTACTGTAAATTACTTTATCACCGCACCTATGCATAGAGCGAATGTATGGAATGTGGATACCGGAGCAGCTTTTGGAGGGCCGCTTACGATACTGGATGTGGATTCAAAATTGTACTGGCAAAGCGATCCGCTACCAGAGTTATATCCGGGGGAGATAGGTAGAAACAAGTAATTATTTCAATTACAAATGACATTCATCACACGTTTAAGTCAACTTAATTTGTAATTTTGCTTTTCGAAATTTTTATCAATGAAACGCAAAATTATTCCTGGGCACATTCCTACAAAGGACTTGCATCAATATATTATCGGTAGTGTAGCACCAAGACCTATAGCCTTTGTAAGTACTTTGGATGAAAACGGGATAGAAAACCTTGCTCCGTACAGCTTTTTTAATGCCTTCTCTTCTAATCCACCAATTGTCGTTTTTTCGTCCAACAGGCGTGTTTCTGACAATACTACCAAAGATACGCTTCACAATGTAAGAGTCAGCAAAGAATGTGTAGTCAATGTAGTGCCTTATGCTATCGTGAGACAAATGTCGTTGGCATCTGTTGAATTTCCCTCCGAAGTCAGTGAATTTGATAAAGTAGGACTGACTCCAGAAAGATCAGAAACCGTATCTGCCCCTAGAGTACTTGAGTCGCCTGTCAATATGGAGTGTAAGGTCAAAGACATCATCGAGCTAGGTGAACATGGTGGCGCGGGACACCTCATCATCTGTGAAGTAACGATGATCGCAGTATCCGAATCCGTGCTCAATGGTGATCGTCTCGATCCTCAAAAACTTGATCTTATGGGACGTATGGGACGCAACTATTATGTGAGGGCCAGTGGTGACGCAGTGATGGAAATATACCAGTCTGTGACAGAGATTCCTTTGGGATTTGATGGATTGCCTAAGCATATCCGTGAAAGTAAAATCCTTTCTGGAAACGATATAGCCATACTTGCATCCCTTAAAAACTTACCGAATGCACGGGAAATAACGGAATGCATGAAATATCATCCTGAATTTATACCTTTGGATGCCATTCAAAAACAACGCAGAGCCATTGACTTGATTTGTGAAGGGAAATCTACTGAAGCCTTATGTTTATTAATGTCCTGAGGGGCAATCGGATTCTTGCTTTAATATACTGCCATTGATTTCGTACTTTTTCGCATTATATTGCTTAATTTTCGGTAATATTGCACAAACTTTATGAGTTATGAAAATTAAATTTTGTGGTGCTGCTCAATATGTGACAGGAAGCTCTCATCTGATAGAACTTGAAGATGGGTTTAAAATTTTGCTTGATTGTGGTTTGTTTCAGGGTAAAGGTGCACAGATTTGGGATTGGAATAATCAGTGGTACTTTACACCGGCAGAAATAGATTGCTTTGTGCTATCTCATGCCCACATAGACCACTGTGGCCGTATACCAAAACTGGTGAAAGATGGATTCAGCGGCCCTATTCATGCTACTCATGCTACTAGGAGTCTCTGTGCAGTAATGTTACTTGACAGTGCTAAAATTCAGGAAATGGATGTACAATGGCACAATGAAAAAATTCTAAAAAAACGCAAAAGAGACACTTCCCGATTGCGTGAACCCCTATATACGAGTGAAGACATTGGACCGGCCATGATAAAATTTGAGGGACACCCGTATGAGGTATGGGAATATATTCATCCCAATGTGCAACTTTTATATAGGGATGCAGGCCATATATTGGGGAGTGCAAGTGTAACCCTTAAAATAAATGAAGGTGGAAAAGAGATAATTTTAGGTTTTACAGGTGATATAGGAAGGCCGGACCGACCAATATTGAGAGACCCAGTTCCTATGCCCGAAGTAGATTATCTCATTTGTGAATCTACCTATGGGGACCGGATACACGAATCCGCTCCTGAGCAATCAGCGCAGTTTCTCGAAGTCATAAAACATACGTGTATTGAAAAAAGAGGTAAACTGATCATTCCTGCATTTAGTCTAGGGCGCACCCAGGAGATCGTTTATATGCTGGACAAGATGGAGTCTGCCGGTCTTTTGCCACATCTGACCGTATATGTGGATAGTCCATTGGCTGTAAATGTCACCCATATATTCGGATTACATCCTGAGTGTTTTGACTCTGAAATAAATGAGTACATCATGACAGATAGCAATCCGTTTGGGTTTAATGATCTTATTTATATCAAAGACGTGGAACAGTCAAAAGCATTAAATTACAGTGATGAACCATGTATCATAATATCTGCTTCTGGAATGATGAATGCAGGTAGAGTTAAACATCATTTATATAATAATATTGAAAATCCAAAAAATACCTTCCTCATGGTAGGCTATTGTTCGCCGGAAACACCAGGAGGAGTATTAAGAGCAGGGGCAAAAACCATCAATATTTTTGACGAAGAGAAGATCGTGAGGGCCGATGTAGTAATCATGGATTCTTTTTCCGCCCATGGTGACAAAAATGAAATGTACGATTTTATTTCTAATCAAAAAGCTTCTATTAAGCAACTTTTTCTTGTACATGGCGAATTGGAAACACAAAAGAGTTTTAAATATTTCCTACAGAATAAAGGATTCAACACTAATATTGAGATACCATCACCAGGCCAAGAAATTGAAATCAAAATATAAGAACATTAGATTTCTGACTTCTCCAATTCTGACTTAAAAAAATTAATCCCCTCATTTCCGGAGGCATCTGTATGATAGAGTTGTGCCAGATACCAGCTTACCCAATCGCCAAAGTGGGCCATGTACATCATTTTTTCGGCGAGTGACTGACCTTTTGAATAAATCTCAATTACCGTTGCGGCATACTGATTAACCACTTGTTTGGTAAGGTCTGTTCTGATTTGAGTTCTTTTAAAATCGTCTTTAAATCTGATAAAAATTACAGCAATGTCTTCATGTTTTATCTTCCATCCTTCCAGTTCATTGTGATTCATTTCAGGGATTACGTTATGCCAGCATAGTATTTTTGAATTTTCATTGAATTGTTGTCTCCATCTTAAACCTAAGGATTCTGACCTGTCTGTAGTGTATATGACAGGTGTCTTTTTGTATAAAAGAGCAGCAATTTTTTCGGCTTTAAATAGGATATCTTCCTGTTCGAAAGTGATCAGATCCACCGCATTTTTTATATTATCGATGATATTTGCAGAAATGAGTTCCAATTCATGTAATATAATCAATTGCTGAACCATTAAATAGCCGAGACAACCTCTTGGCGATGAGCATCCGCCAGGCAAAATTATAGTATCCAGGCCATTTTTATTTGCTATATCCAGAATTTTACCTCCGGAAGTGATACAAACTATTTTTGATCCCGTTGACAACGCCTTATTAAATGCGGAAATTGTTTCTTCCGTATCACCGGAATACGACGAAATAATAACCAGGGTATGTTTGTCCACAAAAGCCGGAAGAGTATAAGTACTATTGATGATGAAAGGACAAGAACATTCGTCAGATATGAGATCTGCTACAAATGCTGCTCCTATTCCTGAACTGCCCATTCCGCACAAAATAACCTTATGGATCGCATAATGATGGGGTCGAATAGTGGCTCCTTCCCCAATTTCTATAGCTTCTTTCAGTTGTGCAGGAAATTTCATTATTAACTGATCCATCATGCCCTTACCTTAATTTAATTTATCAAATAAAAAGTCAAAGATACCTCAGAAAATGCGAAAAGTTGTCCGAATTTATTAAAATTTTGGAGTTTGGCATATAAAATATTACTAATGAATACGTTAATATAGTCTTAACTCCTCACATCAATTATGGCAAATTACTTACCTTTGTGGCCAGATTTAAAATAAAGTAAAATTTTATCATATGGTTAATACAGAAACAAAGCTGGCTCACAAAGTTAAAGACATCAATCTTGCTGACTGGGGTCGAAAAGAAATCACGCTTGCAGAAGCAGAAATGCCTGGCTTGACGGCATTGAGGAAAGAGTTTGGGGCTACTAAACCACTTGCGGGTGCCCGGGTAGCAGGATGTCTTCATATGACCATTCAGACAGCAGTGCTCATCGAAACACTTAAAGAATTGGGTGCAGAAGTATCTTGGTCATCTTGTAATATCTTTTCTACACAGGACCATGCCGCTGCTGCTGTTGCTGCCGTAGGAATTCCGGTTTTCGCTTGGAAAGGGATGAATGAAGAAGAATTTGATTGGTGCATCGAGCAGACATTGTTTGCATTTGAGGGCGGTCAACCTTTAAATATGATCCTGGATGATGGTGGTGATCTTACCAATATGGTTTTTGACCGTTATCCGGAGTTGGTTGGTGGTATCAAAGGACTTTCAGAAGAAACAACTACCGGAGTTCACAGGCTGTATGAAAGGGAGAAAAACGGAACTTTAGTGCTTCCGGCAATCAATATCAACGATTCAGTAACCAAGTCCAAATTTGATAATAAGTATGGCTGTAAGGAATCACTGGTAGATTCTATCAGAAGAGCCACTGACATCATGATGGCCGGTAAAGTCGCAGTGGTAGCGGGATATGGTGATGTGGGCAAGGGATCTGCGGCTTCATTAAGAGGAGCGGGCTGCAGAGTGGTAGTTACCGAAATTGATCCGATTTGTGCTTTGCAGGCTGCCATGGACGGTTTTGCGGTTAAGAAAATGGATACAGCATTGATTGAGGCAAGTATAGTCGTGACAGCCACAGGAAATAAAAACATCATTAGAGAAGAGCATTTCCGAAAAATGAATGATAAGACCATAGTATGCAACATTGGACATTTTGACAACGAAATAGATATGGCATGGCTGAATAAAAGCTATGGCCATACCAAAGATCAGATCAAACCACAGGTAGATTTATACAATATCGACGGAAAAGATGTGATTTTACTTGCAGAAGGTAGATTGGTAAATCTGGGTTGTGCGACCGGACATCCATCTTTTGTAATGTCCAATAGCTTTACCAATCAGGTTTTAGCTCAGTTGGAACTTTGGCAAAACGCTTCAAAATACGAAAACAAAGTATATACGTTGCCAAAACATCTGGATGAAAAAGTAGCCAGATTACATCTTGCAAAAATCGGTGTTGAGTTGGAAGAGCTTAGCCAAGATCAAGCTGAATATATTGGAGTTAAGGTACAAGGACCATTTAAACCCGAATATTACAGATATTAAAAGTTATCTTTAATCTAAATAGGCAAAAGCTTGTCATCTGTAGATGGCAAGCCTTTGTGATTTTTATAAGACTCAGTATGACAGGCGCTTATAAAACTTATTATTTATACTTTAGAATTCATTAACAATTATTATTAAACGATTGTTCACAGAAAATAGTATAAAAAGTTTGAAATATTTTTATTAAAATTTACATCAAGTCCATTTCATTAAAATAAATTTAAGTTTAAAAGCAATAAAGCAAATACCATCACCCAATTATTTGACAATAAACAATTGTAATATCAAGACGTGCCGTATCTATCTTCACTTAACTATCCCAAAAATCGGATCATAATATGGGAAAATATCTTATTTTTGGAGTATCAAATAAAAAAGGTCAAAATGAAAAATATTTTTTTCTTTCTGTTAATAATAACCATGGTTTCATGCCAACCAAAGGAATTGCCTACTATTCTGGAACAATCAGAAGGATACTCGCTGATGAAAGTTTCTCATCAAACTATTAAGACAGAATTTTCTTCTATGGCGATAAAACTGGCTGAGCAAGGTATTGAAATTGATTTTTCAAAGTCAGAATTTTTTGAAGACGGTAAGCTTCGTAATCTAAAACTTGCGGTTAAAACACCTGATGGAAACAGCGGAACTACCTCTGCAGATCAAGTAACACTACAGTTTAAGTATTTCGGTTTTTTATATCAAAAAGATAGAAAACCTGTATTTAAGATAGGGGAAATATAGGTTTTATCTCAGCTACCCTACAAGAAATTTGCATGTTTACATCAAAATATTCTGATGGGTATTGGAGTGTATAAATATACTACATCATATGTCCGAGCCTTGACTAAGATCAGGTAATAATAATGCTGTTTATTTGAAAATCGGAATGTAAAATTATACTTCTCAAAAGATAAATAAGCATGTCATTTATTTCACTCCAAAATTAACCTTTGGTAACTCAATCAATCATTTTTTATTCTCTATCTTCGCACTACCTAATCAATAATAGACACCATGCAGTTACAGAATTACGCCACAGGAAAATGGACGCCGGGGAGTGGTGAAGGTCAACCACTTTATGACGCAAGCACCGGAGTATTAGTGGCTACGGCAACTAGTGATGGCTTGAATTTTGAAGAGATGCTGAATTATGGTCGCAATATCGGCAATAAAAATCTTCGCAAAATGACCTTTCAAGAGCGTGGTCGAATGCTCAAAGCATTGGCAATGTATCTGATGGATCGTAAAGAAAAATATTATGAAGTCAGTTATAAAACCGGAGCAACACGTGTAGACTCCTGGATAGATATAGAAGGAGGTATAGGCAATCTTTTTGCCAATGCCAGTCTTCGACGCAAATTTCCTGATCTTCCTTATTACACCGAAGGCGATCCTGTTGGACTCAGCAAAGGAGGTACTTTCATAGGGCATCATATTTTGGTACCCAAAGAAGGCGTGGCAGTACATATCAATGCATTCAATTTTCCCGTTTGGGGAATGCTAGAAAAATGCGCTGTCAACTGGCTCGCTGGTATGCCTGCGATTGTCAAACCTGCTACCTTGACCTCTTTTGTGACTGAAGTTGTAGTGAAAGATATCATTGCATCAGGTATTCTTCCGGATGGCGCACTCCAACTCATTTGCGGTAGCGCACGTACGATACTCGATCATGTCGATTATCAGGATGTGGTCACTTTTACAGGGTCGGCAAGTACGGGCATCATGCTCAAATCCAATCCAAATATCATCCGGAAAGCTGTGCCATTTAATATGGAAGCAGACTCGCTCAATAGTATCATCTTGGGTAAAGATGCTGGACCGGGTACCCCAGAGTTTGATCTTTTTGTAAAGGAAGTGAGAAAAGAAATGACGGTAAAATGTGGGCAAAAATGTACTGCTGTGCGAAGGATTATCGTCCCAGCTTATTATATGGACGATGTACAGATCGCCATTGGCAAAGCATTGACTGGACTTGTTATCGGCGATCCTCGTACGGAAGGTGTGCGCATGGGGGCACTTGCAGGTCAGGAGCAAGTCAAAGAAGTCAAAGAAAAACTGAAAGAATTGATGTCGTTTTCACAGTTGGTGTATGGTGATCTTGAAGGATTTGAAGTTACGCATGGATCTAAAGAAAAAGGGGCATACATGGCACCTGTTTTATTGCGCAATGACCGACCATTTGAACAAATAGGAACGCATGAAATCGAGGCATTTGGCCCTGTTTCCACCATGATGCCTTATCATGATATGGACGAAGCTGTGGAATTGGCACGGAAAGGGAAAGGATCATTGTGTAGTTCTATTGTTACTTTTGATGATAAAATTGCCGGAGAATATGTAATTAATGCAGCCACTCATCATGGAAGAATACTCGTACTCAATCGTGAATCTGCCAAAGAAAGTACCGGACACGGATCTCCGATGCCACTGTTGGTTCATGGCGGACCGGGACGCGCTGGTGGAGGAGAAGAAATGGGTGGAATGCGTGGCGTCAAACATTATATGCAGCGATGTGCTATTCAGGGCACACCCACCACATTGTCACACATCACCCAACAATATCAATACGGTGGAAAATACATTGAAGACGTCAAACATCCATTTAAAAAATACTTTGAAGAATTAGAAATAGGTGAAACGCTCATCACACACAAACGTACAGTCACAGAAGCTGATATAGTCAATTTTGCCAATGTTTCCTGGGACCACTTCTATGCGCACACAGATGCAACATCGCTAGAAGGCACACCATTTTCACAAAGAGTAGCCCACGGTTATTTTGTATTATCAGCAGCGGCAGGTTTATTTGTAGATGCTGCCAAAGGTCCGGTCATGCTCAATTATGGTCTGGAAGAATGTCGTTTTACCAAACCCGTGTATCCGGGTATGACGATAGGAGTGAGACTAACTGTAAAAGAAAAGGTAGCGCAGGAAAAACGCGAAGACGAAGATTATATCAAAGGAATCGTCAAATGGCTCGTAGATGTATATGATGAAGCGGGAGAGACGGTGGCTATCGCAACGATATTGACCATGGTGAAGATGAAGGGATAAGCAATAATTAAGCATAAATAAATTAGTAATGGAAAAATATGTCAACCAGTTGATTGATGAATTGGAAAAGTTAAAAGCCAACAAACCGAACAAACCCAATGTTCATGTACTTTATCCCGATCATCCCGCTTTGGATTATGGTTTGGATCATATAGCCGAATGGGAATGTGCACCTATGATGCCAATGGCTGATTTACTAGGTTTCCCACAAGAAAATCTGCCGATAGTTGAAAAACTAAGCGAAACACAAGCAGCGGCAATCTGCGAAAAAATACTGGATGTTTGGCAGGAGTTTAATTTTTATGCTGACTTTCCTTATGGTCTACCGGAACTCACTAAGTATCAGATACTAAGAAAAAGATGGGGAGAAGAAGTACAATATATCTCAGAAGGTATGATTCATTTTGAGTTTTGTGATTATGAACCTGAAAACTGTCCCTTTGGTTTAGATTATTGCAGTTGTAAAGATATGGAACCGTTTGAAATGGATGACATGAAGCCTATGGATAAAAACGAATTGTCATAATTATGCTAAAACTAGGAGTACTTGTTGGAATTATTGTTAGAGTTAAAACTAAAATCTAATTAAATCTTCTATTTCGGAGTGGACCTAAGAGCAGCGAGCTCAAATTACTTAATATAAATATAAACGACATGTCACAAGGAAAAATAACATCTACATTAGTAAACCACATCACCACTATAGAGTTTTATCACCCTGCCCAAAACTCAATGCCCGGAAATTTACTTGAAGAACTCGTCTCTCACATAAAAAAAGCCGAAGATGACGAAAACACAATACTGATTGTACTAAAAAGTAGCGGTGACCGATCATTCTGCGCGGGTGCGAGTTTTACTGAATTGGCTGCAATTCAGGATTTTGAAACCGGAAAAAAGTTTTTTATGGGCTTTGCAAACGTCATCAATGCCATTAGAAAATGTCCCAAAATAGTGGTCGGCCGTGTGCATGGTAAAGCAGTAGGTGGCGGAGTGGGGCTGGCTGCCACCTGCGATTACTGTATGGCTACAAAATACGCATCCATTAGGCTTTCAGAGCTGGCTGTAGGTATTGGACCTTTTGTGATCGGACCGGCGGTAGAACGCAAAATCGGACTGTCAGCATTCAGTCAGATGGCGCTCAATGCCACAGAATGGCAAACTGCTGAGTGGGGCAAACAAAAAGGACTCTTTACTGAAGCTTTTGAAACAATAGAACAATTGGATGCTTATATTGAGCATTTTACCGCTGAATTGGTCAAAAAAAATCCTGAAGCACTGTCCCACCTAAAAAAAATATTCTGGGAAGGAACAGAAGATTGGGATCAGTTGCTTGAGAAAAGAGCAGAAATAAGCGGAAACCTCATACTTTCAGATTTTGCCACAGATGCCATTGCAAAATTTCTTAATGCCTGACTTTATTCAGATCTGATTAATTCCACATAAAAGCGCACTACATTTTTAAAATCTTCCGTGCTGATCCGTTCGTTGGTCCCATGAAATCTTTTGAGATCTTCATCTGTAAACCTTACTGGCATAAAACGGTAGATATTGAGAGATAAATTTTTAAAGTACCTTGAGTCCGTAGCTCCCACTACGAGATATGGTGCTACCATGACATCAGGAAAACACCGTTTGACAGCAGTGTGAATTAATTTGAAACCTACAGAAGCTGTGTCGGAAACGAAAGATGGATCAGTGCCGGATTCGCCTACTATTTCTACATTTATACTATCATTTTTGATCATTTTTTTTACATAATTTATTACTCCTCCCACTGAATCTCCTGGAAGTATCCGAAAATTGACTTTGGCGGTGGCGTCGATTGGCAACACATTTTCTTTTAAGCCTGCATCCAGAATCGTTGGAGCAGTAGTGGTACGTACAGTGGCATTGCCTGAGTTTGTCTTCTCCATATTTCTTATGATAGCTGAATTAAATAGCCATCTGTTGCTCATGGCAATTTTGGTGGTAAAAGGCATTTCAGGAGCAAGATAGTCCAGCATATATTCTGCCGCCCCTTCAAGCCTAGACGGGAATGGGTTTTTCTGCAGCCGATCTATGGCTTCTGCAAGATCACCTATACTGGTTTGTGGTGGAGGCATAGATGAATGACCTCCTTCACCCGTCGCAGTCAATTGTAGGGTAACATATCCTTTTTCAGCTACACCAACCATAGCGATTGGTGTTTTTAAACCTTCAACTCCATCCTGTTTGATCATTCCCCCTTCGTCCAGAACGTATTCTAGGGTCACATTCCTTTTTTCGAGAATGGACGCAATTTCTTTTCCACCGTATTTTCCCAATACTTCTTCATCATGTCCAAATGCAAGATAAAAGCTACGTTCCGGTTGATATCCGGTCTTTAATAAATATTCCACTGCTTCAAGTACTGCCATTACTGTTGTTTTATCATCCAGAGCACCACGACCATAAACATATCCATTTGCTATTTCACCATTAAATGGTTTGTGTTCCCATAGTCTCTCTGTTCCTTGTATTACCGGCACGACATCATAATGACCCATCAATAGGGCGGGCTTAAGAGATGTATTCTTTCCCTCCCACTCGTAAAGTAACGCATAGGAATTTACTCGTTCAAAACTTAGATTGGCATGCACCAAAGGAAATGTTATAGAAATAAAATCAATAAATTTACTGAACTGTGCACTATCGATCATGGATGGGTCAGCATTGGACACCGTCCGGAATTGAATGGCCTTTGAAAGATGGGAAATTACAGAATCAGAAATAGTTATCCTCTGTGCTTTATCGAGTCCGGATATTTGTCTGGATGTTGTTCGGTATGTATTTATCAACAATATTCCGGCCAAGATCAATAAAACTAAAGCAAGAAATGTAAAAGTGGTTTTCATTTTGATTTGATTTAAAAATACAGTCAAATGTAAAAATAAATCAATCAATTTAGAGTGTTTTAAATTAGAAGCTATAAAAGAAATTCCATTTATTTTGCTTATTTTTGATTTTTGAAATTCAAATCAAATTTATGAGACAATCGTTTACTGCCTTATCAGATCATAATCTTGAAGTAATGTTATATGAAATCAAAGATTTTGTTTATAATAAACTTATTCCCATAGAATTCAAAATATTAAATCTGCCTTGGGCTGAAGCATTGATTGAGTTAAATATTCTTAGAGCTGAAGTAAAATCTAAAAACCTGTGGTGTCCGCAAATACCTGCTCAATATGGGGGTCTGGGTCTTTCAAACCAACAACATGGGATGGTGAGTGAAATTCTTGGTTTAAGCCCTATCGGACATTATGTGTTTAACTGTCAGGCGCCCGATGCCGGTAATATGGAAATTCTGATGGATTTTGGTACGGAAGCACAAAAAGATACATATCTACAGCCCTTATTGAATGGAGATATCAGAAGCTGCTTCTCCATGACAGAGCCTAAAAATGCCGGATCAAATCCACTTTTAATGGATACTGTAGCAGTTAGGGATGGAAACGAATATGTCATTAATGGCCATAAATGGTTTACTTCTTCTGCTGCTGGTTCAAATTTTGCCATAGTTATGGTTTTGACTGATCCCGAAAATCCCAATCCCTATAAACGTGCTAGCCAGATAATTGTACCGGTTCAAACAATTGGTTTTCACATTATAAGAAATATTCCTATCATGGGTGAAACAGGAGAAGGTTATTTCAGCCATGCGGAAATAAAATATGAAAATTGCCGGGTACCGGTCACCAATTTATTAGGAAAGGAAGGGGCCGGTTTTACAATAGCTCAAACACGACTTGGACCGGGACGCATCCACCACTGTATGAGGTGGATTGGTATATGTGAGAGGGCTTTTGACATGATGTGCCGATATGCTTTAAGCAGACAAACGTCTCCCGGTAAATCTCTTTCTGAAAAACAAACTGTCCAAAACTGGATTGCTGAGTGTCGGGCTGAAATTAATGCAGCCAGGTTTCTGGTGTTGGATGCCGCTGAAAAAATTGATACCCAAGGCCAGGAAAATGCAAAAATTGAAATATCCATAATAAAATTTTATGTGGCAAATGTACTTCAAAATGTACTGGACAAAGCAATTCAGATACACGGGGCTTTGGGAGTAACTGATGATACGTTGCTTTCTTGGTGGTACAGGCATGAGCGGGGAGCACGAATTTATGATGGGCCGGATGAAGTACACAAATCAAGGGTTGCCAGAGAAATTTTAAAATCCTATTTGCCATAGCCATGTACGAAACTATAGAAATTAGAAAAGGGGAAGAATTAGATATAAGTAAGCTCATTGATTTTTTAAAAGAAGAATTGGGTATTCATATTGATTCTATTACCGCTTCACAGTTTCCGGGAGGATACTCCAATCTGACCTATCTTTTGGTGATAAATGATAATATTAAGTGGGTATTGAGAAAACCTCCCAAAGGTGCCAATATCAAATCAGGGCACGATATGTCAAGAGAGTACAAAATTCTGAAAGCCCTCTACCCTTATTATAGCAAAGTTCCGAAGCCAGTACATTTTTGCAAAAATAATGACATCTTAGGGGCGGAATTTTATCTTATGGAGAAAGTAGATGGCTGGATATTGCGGTCAGATGTCCCACAAAAAACCATTCCTTCCCCTATCGCCATGAAACATATTTTTGATGTATTCACAGATACATTTGTCGAGGTGCATCAGATTGATTATTTGCTAGCTGGTCTGGAAGAATTGGGCAATCCGGATAATTATCCTGAAAGACAAATTTCTGGATGGAGTAAACGATATTACCTGTCAAAAACAGACGATATTTCTTCAGTTGAAAATCTGATAAGATGGTTGGAGAGTCACATACCTATTACATCCGGAGCTGCTTTGATTCATAATGATTTTAAATATGATAATCTAATTCTCCATGAGAACAATAACGAAGTGAAGGCCATACTGGACTGGGAAATGAGTACGATTGGTGATCCACTCATGGATTTAGGCAGTTCTCTGGGTTATTGGGTAAATGCTGATGACCCAGATTGGTTGCAGTCGATCAAACTCAGTCCGACTACTTTTCCAGGTAATCCGACAAGGGAAGGATTATTGCAAACCTATGCGCTGAAGTCAGGAAAAGATCCAGGCGACGGGGTTTTCTATTATGCTTACGGTATATTAAAACTAGCTGTCATTGCTCAGCAGATATACACAAGATACAAAGCTGGCCACACCAATAATCCAAAGTTTTCAGGTCTGCTTAAGGTAGTAGAAGCATGTGGTACAATGGGCATGCAAGCCATTGGTAAAAAAAGAATAGATAATTTGTTCTAAGGAATGTTTATATATTTACGTGACCAAATAGTGTTTCTTTGCTTTTCAACTCTATAGATTTTGCTGTTTTTTTACCCATTGTATTCTCAATATATTGGGCTACGGGCAATCTTAAGTTACAGAATATTTATTTAGTACTATCGAGTTTTGTATTTTATGGATGGTGGGATATACGCTTTTTGTCTTTGCTGGTTATAAGTACGGTGATTGATTTTTTCATTGGCAGATTTCTACATTTCAGTGAGGATCAAAATAAGAGAAAACTAGTGTTATATATCAGTATCATAAGCAACCTGGGTATCCTGGCTTTTTTTAAATATTTCAATTTTTTTATAGATAATCTAAGCATTGCATTTTCGTTTTTAGGAATGCCATTGCACCTGGCAAGTCTTGAAATTATATTGCCTGTAGGTATCAGTTTTTACACTTTCCAAACGATGAGTTATACCATAGATGTTTACAGACGCCGTATGGAACCAACTTCTGATCTGATTGCCTTCTCTGCTTACGTGAGTTTTTTTCCTCAACTAGTAGCCGGACCCATTGAAAGAGCGAAAAATCTGCTGCCTCAGTTTTTTATTAAAAGACACTTTGATTATACACAGGGAGTGAATGCTAGTAAACAAATATTATGGGGTTTCTTTAAAAAATTAGTCATTGCAGACAATTGTGCTGTACTTGCAGATACTTTTTTTAATCATCATTCAGTTTATCCGGGAAGTGCTTTATTGCTGGGTGCCTTTTTTTTTACGTTCCAGATATATGGAGATTTTTCAGGCTACTCTGATATTGCTATCGGAGTGGCGAGGCTATTTGGATTTGACCTGATGAAAAATTTTTCTTTTCCATATTTTTCACGTGACCTTGCCGAGTTTTGGAGAAGATGGCACATATCATTGTCGACTTGGTTCAGAGATTATGTCTACATACCTATGGGAGGCAATCAAGGCGGTACTTGGCTAAAACTAAGGAATATTTTATTTATTTTTATTTTAAGCGGATTCTGGCATGGGGCCAATTGGACATATGTGGTCTGGGGACTGCTGAATGGTCTGCTTTTTGTCCCTTTATTGATTTTCGGTAAAAACAGACAACATCTTGACATTGTGTCATTTGATAAAAGAATGCCTTTATTAAAGGATGTCGTCAGGATGATGTCTACCTTTATAATTGTTATGTTTTTATGGATATTTTTCAGATCTGAGTCGCTAACCACTGCTTTTGCTATTTTAAATAAGATCTTTTCTTCATCACTGTTTACCATACCCGTTTTTGAGCAGGACGGACTGGCTGTGCTAACGTTGATTCTTATTCTCTTTTTTACCCTAGTAGAATGGTCAGGTCGTACACATGCCTTTGCTATAGAACATACTTTTGCTACTTCGCCAAGGATAGTTCGTTGGGCATTTTATGGACTTCTAATTTCCATGATCGGTTTGTTTATGCAGACCAATGGATCACCATTTATTTATTTTCAATTCTGACGACATGAGAAAATACTTCATTCATTTATTAAAGTTCCTTGTGTTTGCGATGATTTTTTATGTCGCTTTTATTATTATGAGTGGCCGGTTATTACCGAATTTTTTACGACAAAATCTTTTATATACTTTAGGTGGCAATGGTCATACACATAGCCGCCTTCGAGATGTAAAAAATACAAATTCGGTTGATATTCTATGTATAGGTTCTTCCAGAGCGTACCGAGGTTTTGATTTAAGGATATACAAAAGTGCAGGATTTTCTTCTTTTAATTTGGGAACAAGCAATCAAACACCAGTACAAAGTTTATTCCTGCTTAAAAAGTATTTATCACAGCTACGACCTCAAACGATTATATTTGAGGTCAATCCGGATATTTTCTCAAACGATGGTGTAGAATCTGCCATTGATATTATTTCAAACGAATCTCCTGATATTAATTTATTAAAGATGGCGCGGCAAACTAAAAATATAAAAGTTTGGAATACACTGATTTATTCATTTTTTAATAAGTGGACCGGAATCGAAGACAACTTTTCAGAATCAGCTTCTAAAAACGGTCAAACTTATAATAAAGGCGGATATGTAAGTATTGAAAATCAACGTTATGATCGAACTAAGGGTACATCATATTATTGTAAGTTGAATAAGATCCAACTCACAGCTTTTGAAGAAATATGCTCTTTGTCTGCTTCAAAAGATATACAGCTTTTACTTATTCAGTCGCCTGTGACATCATCTGTATATCACACTTGTACAGAAAATGGACACTTTGACCGGCTTATGAGTCAAAAAGCAGCTTATTTTAACTTCAATAAATTAATAAACCTAACAGATACGTTACACTTTTCTGATGGACAACACCTAAATCAATTGGGTGTAGCCGCGCTAAATAAAGAAATAATAAAATTAGGACCTTTTAGACATAAAACATTTGAGTAAAGAATTTACTCGTATATATTCTGCTAATGCCGACTTAGGCTATAGAAATATACTTACAAGTAAAATCAATCCTGCAACTATCCAAGGTGTCAATTTTAGAAAAGTGACTGTAAAATTTCCAGACAATGATTCTGTCTTTCTTTCAGAATATTTGAAATTTCTTATACCTCCATTATAATCGGGTTCAACTATTCTTAATCTTCTGTTTTCCTTTAAAGTATTAAAGTTTGTTTGATTTTCAGATGGTCTGCTGATGTGGTTGATCGCTGTCATGATATGAATATCTAATTTTTTTAATTGATGAAATAAATATGGTCCATTTCTTTAAGTTTTTGAAATAAACTATACCATAATGACGCTTTTGAGAAGGATTTGGTTTCACACTTTAAGGGATACCAGACCAATGCGTGTGTTTTATAGATGTAGCAATAAAAAGAAAAGACGATTGTAAAAGAATTTTTAACCCAACCAATGATGTTAAATGCTAATGGATAACGAATGTTTTTCAGTCAAAATTGATGATACCTGAGTAGTTGCAAAAAACTTTATAAAGCGACAAATCCAAAATGTCTTTGATGTTCCATTTTAACTAAAAGAGATACAATTTGAGTTTTCTTAAATATTTCAATTAATTTTGCAGCCATAAACTCACAGTGAATGAATGTTAAAGGTACTTTAATTCCGATCGGCGGAAATGAAGATAAAGGTATTGAAAAAAGTGAAATTTATACTTTGGAATATATTACCGGGGGCATCTTATCCCGCGTAGTTAAGGAAAGTGGTGGTGTACATGCTAAAATTGTAGTAATCCCCACAGCATCTAACATTCCTGATGAAGTCATTGGAAACTATATTATAGCTTTTAGTAAACTGGGTTGTACCGACTTAAACATCCTGGATATTCGCAATAGAGATCAATCAGAAGAGCCTGAAAATATTGATCTCATAAAAAGTGCTGATTGTGTCATGTTTTCAGGTGGTGACCAATCAAAAATAACGGATAAAATAGGTGGATCCACAATTCATAAAATCTTATTGGAGAGATTCAAAAATGATCGCATCGTGATAGCAGGTACCAGCGCAGGTGCCATGTGTATGTCAGAAGAAATGATAAAAGGTGGAAGCAGCACTGAATCTTTTTTAAAAGGAGCTGTAGGGATGGCAAAGGGCATGGGTTTTATTCCTAAACTTATCATCGATTCTCATTTTATCACAAGGGGTCGATTTGGAAGACTTGCTGAGGCAGTTGCTAAACATCCTAAATTAATTGGTATTGGCTTGGCAGATGATACGGGTTTGGTGATAAAAAACTGCAATGATTTTGAAGTGATCGGATCCGGAATGGTCATTTTATTTGACCCTAATAAATTACAGCACAACAACATAGAAATTCTCGAAGAAGGAACGCCCATGACGCTAACCAATCTTACCACTCATGTATTGGCGAATGGTGATAGGTTTAATATTGATAAAAGATCAGTTAAAGTCCTGCCGATGGAGGCAGAATTCGTGAAGCAATATTCTTTGTAATTATACGGCTTTTTATTCAGCAGTTCAGCAGACCTTTAATAGTTATAAAACATGTATAGGATCGTTTTTTTTCGATATTTTTCGTTTATGCGTCAAGTTTATCATCACAAATAGTAATAGGTCCTGAAGCAGTAATTTACTATAGTCCGTATGGTTTTAGAGTGGTTTCTAATTATGTAAAACAAAATAATGTGGAGTATTATATAGGCATGATGGGCGAAGTAAATTTAATGGCTGGATTATACGCTCAAACTCGAATATCTTATGTATTTAAAAATGATGCTGAGTCTGGACTTGTGAGAACTTTTAACCCTGATTTGAAAGATGCAATATTGAGTAATAAGGAAATGACGATTAACGTGGATGTTTTGTACGAACCTATAATAAACAGTAAAATAGGTATTGGCTTGGGAATGATTCACAAACTAGATTCTCAGGTGCAAGAAAATTTTTACCTCGCCAATTCGGTTTTAAAATATTTTAGTCCAAATGCTTATTACAACATGTCTTTGATATTAAATCAAAATTGGGGAAGATATGGGTTGATTGCACGATATTTTTACCTATTTAAGTCTGAAAACATTGATAGTCTTAACACAAGGATAATGGACGATAAATCTGGATTTACCTTAGGATTTAATTACAAGCTATTTGGTTATAAATAAAATAGGTGTTGCTGATGCCTAAAAATAAAGAGATTTATACACTCTTTACCATCATGCTCCGCCGTATATCAACACTTCATTTTCGCCTGTGGACTTTCTGTATCCTCTATACATACCTTCAGTATTAAAGGGTAGGGCTATATTTCCCATCGCATCTACGGCGATTAATCCTCCATCACCGCCCAATTTTAAAATCCGATGATGAATGACCTCGTTTGCTGCATCTTCAAGAGACAATCCCTTATATTCCATCAGACAAGACACATCATAAGCCACCACACCGCGTATAAAATATTCGCCGCTTCCTGTACAACTGACGGCACATGTTGTGTTGTTGGCATAATTTCCTGCACCGATCATGGGACTATCCCCGATACGGCCCCACTTTTTATTCGTCATGCCTCCGGTAGAAGTAGCTGCAGCAACACTACCGTCTTTATCACAAGCTACTGCCCCCACAGTCCCGAATTTTGATTCTTTTAATACCGAATGGTCCAATAGGAAGTGGTCACTATCTTTTATTTCCTGCCATTGGTCATACCGGAATTGGTTGTAAAAATAACTATCCTCTTCCAGGGTATATTCCATTGACTTTGCAAACTCCAGCGCACCTGCACCAGCCAGAAATACGTGTTCGGATTTTTCCATCACATCCCGAGCTAGAGAAATTGGGTTTTTTATACCGGAAATCAATGATACGGCGCCGGCTTTTAAATATTTACCTTCCATGATGGATGCATCCATCTCATGGTGACCTTTGGCCGTAAAAACACTTCCTTTGCCAGCATTAAAAAGAGGGTTGTTTTCAAGTACAATAACTGCTTTCGTAACCGCATCAAGGGCTGATCCACCTTTGGCAAGTATCTCATATCCTGTATCAATAGCTGATTGAAGTCCGGAAGTATAGGCGGTTTCTTTTTCAGGAGTCATTTGACCTTTCAGCAGGGTGCCAGCGCCTCCATGGATGGCTAAAGAAAATGGGTTCATACGATTTATTACTATAAAAAATGTCTGTAAAAACTATTCACCAAAAACTACTTCCCCGTTCACTTCTTGCTCTTTGAGTTTTGTCACCAACTCTAATGCATCAGGTATGACATCACTACATACAATAATGAGTGAGCCTTTTGTTGCATTTTTTACAGCATACAGTATGGCTTCTTTTTCTGAAGGAATAATTGTAGTTGTTTTATCGGGATGTCTGGACTTAATTCCGTTATTTATCATCTCTATCAGCTCCTGTTCAGTTCTACCCCGAAGGTTTTTATCCTGCCTGATGATAATTTCATCACACATATCTGATATAATACTTCCCATTTCCGTATTGTCTTCAACCCGTCTGTCACCTATTCCCGCTATAATTCCTACCTTTTTTGTAGCTTCAAGATTATCTGTAAAATTTTTAAGCGCCTTCATTCCTGCTGGATTATGTGCAAAATCAAGCAATACCCTAAAATTTTGAAATTGAAACAAATTTAGTCTACCTGGAGTCTGTGCAGGAGAAGGAATAAACGTCTCAAGTGCCGCTTTCATATCTTCTATGCTTATGCCTTGTACATCGGCAGCAATTATCGCCGGCAAAATATTCTGAATCATAAATGTCGCCTTGCCTCCATAGGTCAGAGGAATTAAATCTGCTTTCATTACACGCATTTTCCATTCGCCACGACACAAGGTCACATATCCATTTTCAAAAAGAGCGGTAATACCACCTTTGCGTTGAAGCGCTTTTATGCGAGGGTTGTTTTCATCCATAGAAAACAGCGCCAGATTGGATTTAATATTTCGTCGCATATCGTATACCAGATCATCATCGGCATTTAAAATAGCGTATCCTGCAGGCAATACCGTTTCAGGAATAACTGCTTTGACCTGTGCTAACTGTTCGAGCGTATGGATGCCTTTTAATCCCAGGTGATCGGCAGCTATATTGGTAACTATGCCGACATCACAATGAGAAAAAGCCAGCCCTGCACGCAACAACCCACCGCGTGCACATTCCAGTACTGCAAAATTTACTGTCGGGTCTTTTAACACAAATTCAGAACTTGCAGGACCGGTACAATCGCCTTTCATCAACATACGATTTTGGATATATACCCCATCACTGGTCGTGTATCCTACCCGATATCCATGCATTTTGGCCATGTGGGCTATTAATCGGGAAGTAGTAGTTTTTCCGTTTGTACCGGTGATTGCTACTATAGGAATACGTCCTGTGTCTCCCTGTTTTGGAAAAAGTTTATCTACTACAGGTGCAGCAACATTTCTAGGCAATCCTTTAGTGGGCGCCAGATGCATCCTGAATCCAGGACCTGCATTGACCTCAAGGACGGCACCTCCGGTTTCCGACAAAGGTTGGCTGATGTCACTCGTCATAATATCAATACCGCAAATATCCAGGTCAATAATTTTAGAAATCCGCTCAGCCATAGAGACATTTGCAGGATGCACTATGTCAGTTACATCTTCGGCTGTGCCTCCGGTACTAAGATTGGCGGTATCTTTGAGAACCAATCTTTCACCTGATGGAATGACAGAATCTTCTGTATATCCCTTTGCGGCTATGATCGTTTGAGTAAGCTGATTTAGGGTGATCATTGTCAAAACATTCTCATGACCATATCCTCGTCTCGGATCACTGTTTACTTCATCAATCAATTGTTTTACTGTAGATTTTCCATCTCCTATCACATGCGCAGGTGTTCTTTTTGCAGCTGCTACCAGTTTATGGTTGATGACAAGCAAGCGATAATCTTCGCCTGTGATAAATTTTTCAACAATAACTTTTTGAGAAACCAGTTTGGCTGCATGAAATGCTTCTACTGCTTCTTCATAGGTATTTATATTTACAGTGATTCCTCTGCCATGATTACCATCAATTGGTTTGATGACTAAAGGATATTTTACATATCTACAGGCTGCTTCAAGGCTGCTTTCACGACTTATAATTTCACCCTTTGGGACATCCACTTCGGCCTGCATCAGCAGAAATTTTGTATCTTCTTTATCACATGCTATTTCCACACCGATACTGCTGGTTTCACTGGTCACGGTAGCCTGTATTCTTTTTTGATTGGCACCATATCCCAATTGACAAAGCGAATATTTGTTCAATCTGATCCAAGGAATACCCCTGCTTGCAGCTTCTTCTACGATCGAACCTGTGCTTGGCCCAAGACGTTCTGCTTCCCTTAACTCCCTCATTTTCTGAATATCGGGATCCATGTTGTATTCATCCCCTGAAATCAAAGATTCACAAATACGAACGGCAGCTTCTGCAGCGTATTTACCTGCATTTTCTTCAATATAATAAAAAACGACATTGTAAACACCTTTTTCGCCATAATCACGAGTACGACCAAATCCTGTATCCATTCCTGCCAGAGTTTGTATCTCAAGGGCAATGTGTTCAATGACATGTCCCATCCATGTTCCTTCATCTACGCGCATAAAGAAACCTCCTTCACATCCTTCAGAACATCTGTGAGAATACATGCTGGGAAATTTATTTTTTAACCGATCACTGAATCCATCAATAACATTGGAGGGCTTTTCTTCCATTTCTTGCAGATCGAGTACCATTACTATCAGTTTATGACGACGTATAGACCAGTAATTTGGTCCTCTCATGGCATTAATTTCTCTTATTTTCATTGGTTTGTTTTGATTTTAGAATGTCAAAATATAGGTAAAAGCCACTTTATTCATTGAAGTAAACAATAAGAACGTGAAAGTACAATAAATTTACAGTTGGAAATGAATAATATTCTTCTTTATTTTGAAGAAGCAAATGGTCGGTAAACTCATTTTAAAATGTTTTAATATATCGGAAGTTCTAAAAACCCTATTTATATTACAAAAAACTGCAAAAGCCAATAATTGCGTTGAAAGTTAAAAAATTTCATCGATGTAGCTTAGGCTACTCCTGCGGTACTTTTTACCTTTCGCCTTGTTCTTGACTCTTTCGTGTTTTTTCATTACGAAAATGAGTATTTAGAACTTCCCATAAATAGCTAATCCAATGCCCCCAGCATTCTCTTTAGTTTATTGATCATCTTGCCAGTAAAATTTTCTTCTACTTTTATTGGCTTTTCATCCCACCGGTTTCCTGTTTGCAGATAAACCTTAGAAAAGTGACTGGCAGTCATACCCCATTTCATCAGAAAAGTATTTCGACCCTTGTTTTTCTTTACTCTTTTGGTCGATTTAGAACCAAAGTGATATACCAGACTATTGCCCACACCTTTGAAATGTCTAACTCCTGCCTGATATAATTTCATACTAAAATCTGGATCTGAATACATACCGGGGCTAAACTCTACACTAAATCCTCCCACAAGATCCCACACATCTCTATGGACCACATTGGGAGGCCAGGTACTTCCTTTCCAATCGGCTCTGATGTGTTGTTGGTATTCTTCCAATAATTTTTTTTCTTGAAAATCATCCAGTGTTTTACCATAATTGCCTAATGAAATACATTTGTTTCCAGTGTCATCCGGCTCAATCATGGTGGACGAAAGCATAAAATTATTACTGCCAATTTTTTTTATTTCCAATAATAAATGTTTATCCCAGTCAGGAAGAAAATACATATCATCATTGGCATATATAATAAAATCGGATTTTACAAGGCTTCTGGCTATGTTGAGCGCATAACATATCCCAATATTTTCTCCTGCATGAATATAGTCGAATTCATTTTGGTTCAAAAACCAATCAAGGGTTCCATCCATTCCATCATTAATGATTATAATAGGCTGGATTTTAAGTATTGAATTTTTTTTTATACTCTCAAGACAATTTAATATAAACCCATGATTATTCCAAGTAGGTATGAGTATTGTGAAATCAAAGTTAACATCCTTGGTTGTTTCGTACTTTTTAATATTTTCTATCATTTAATAATATTTCCGCCACGAAAGTAGGTAATTAATTGCAATAATACTGGATATTATGAAGCGTCATGTACACTTTGAATGTGATAAAGGTGTATCTTTATGACTTTAGTTCAAAAATAAAATGTTATATTATGATCAGAAAAGCAACTGCCGTTTGGAAAGGTAGTGGAAAAGAAGGACAAGGTCACTTAACCACTCAAAGTAATGTATTAAATCAAACACAATATTCTTTTATTACCCGTTTTGCTGATGGTATCGGCACAAATCCGGAAGAGCTAATTGCCGCCGCCCATGCGGGATGTTTTGCAATGAAATTGAGCTTTAATCTTTCCGGTGCAGGTTATGTACCAGAAGAATTGGAGACCACTTGTAATATTAATTTTGAAAACGGGGCTGTGACTTCATCTCATTTGGTTTTAAAAGCTTGCGTAGCTGGAATTGAAGCAGACAAATTTGATGAATTAGTAAAAGATGCAGAAGCCAATTGTCCAATATCTACATTACTAAATACCGTTATTTCTGTAGAATATACGCTGAACTGATTATTAACAAAGGTGTATACTATCACCAACAGTCACTACACCTTCTTTTATACACATCATATTTGTTCCAAATAGAACACTGTTGCCTGATTTTCTATAAGTATTCAATACCCGTAATGTTTCATTGTTGGAGATACCTGTCGATTGATCTATAGTAATGATGGAACATCTGCCGCATGGTTTCATATTTTTGAATACTGTGGCTCCCATTGAAATATTTTCCCACAGATCTTCTTCATGGGGTATCGTAGTTTTCACCACGATATTGGGTCTGAATCTGTTCATCGGTACACTGTCAAGTAATTTTTTATTGAGATTATTAAGACTTTCTTCTCCGGTAACCAAATAAGGATATCCATCTGCCAGACTTACAGGCATATCAATGTCTTTCAAAGTATTATAATGATTCCGGGATAGTTCTGATTTGATTTTAACTAATTTGATTTTTCTGCTTAGTTGATCCGAAAACCACTCGTTTGTTGAATTACTGACCACCTGAGTTTCGGCTTTATCGTCCCAAACTTTTGTTGAAATAATCTCTCCGGTCATTACACTCAAGTCAAATGTAATACTTTCGTTTTTGAAATGGACAGATATTGAATTTTCCTTGATTTCAGGAACAAACAATGCCATTTGAGGTATATCTCTTTGTGTCAAAAATTTATTATTTTCATCCAGCAGCATCCATCTCCGATCGTGTTCAAACCCAGCTTTCATCGCATTGACTTGCTTGGTGTTAATCCCTGCCAAACTCTTCACAGGATAAATAATCAATGATGAAATTACCGGGGTCATGTCAGTTGGGGTTGGCCGATAAACACTTTAATTTCGGGGGAAAGCTTTACTTCTACCCTGACAATCAGATCGTCTTTCATACCGGCATTTGTTTTTTTATGCAAAACAAATGTAGTTTTTATGACATTTAAAAATAATCTGATGGATTTATCTTCTTTATGTATTTCCAGCAATTCTGTTATCCTTTCCTCATTAAAATCATCGGTTTTTCCTTTCAATTCAGCAAGCATGCATGGACTTAACGACATTGAAATACCAAATGACGTCATTTCAAGTCCCAACGCCATTAGTTTAGGTAATAATTCTACCCATTCTTCAATGATTGAAAGTACTTTATCTTTGGTCTGCTCTTTCGCTTCATGAAATTTTTCTTTTGCTGCGTCATTTAGTTCCGATGCCTTTTCAATCACTATATCACTCGTTTCCTGGAGTGACTTGAGAATATTTTTTAACATCCTTGGATATTTAAAATGGATTAATTATTTCATTAATTGCCCGGACAATCTCATTAGTTCCAAATATGACATTCTGGCTTCAAATGCCGAAGTAATTTTTCTGAATTCGACATCTACAAGATTAAGTTGAGCTTGTCTTAATTCAAGAGCATCAATCGTTCCTAATCGCATTTTTTCAGTGGTGATATCGAGATTTTGTTGAGCGATTCTGATATTAGCTTCCTCCATTCTGGAAAGTTCCAGGGCAATAAGATAATTATTGTATACTGTAAAAAGATCCGTTTTAAGGGACAACGCAGTTTGCTCCTTAGTAAGCTTACCCGTTTCTATACCTAATTTTGCCACTTGTATCTCTCTCTTATTATTCCAGCCATTAAAAATATTCCATCTTCCGGTCAGGCCATAGGATAATCCTGTATTCTGATTAAATTTGAGTATGCCTATTTCTGCCTTAAAACGACTAAAATTATATCCAAGATTTAGATCGATCATCGGATACTTATTTCCATCCCACAATTTTACATTCAACTCTGAAAGTCTGATGTTTTTATCTGCCATCTGTAGCATTAGATTGCGTTGTGTTGTCTTTTCGGACAACTCTTGAAAATCAACATCCGCTTGGCCATCCGTCAATGAAGAAATATTAAATACGACTTCAGGCGATCTTCCCAATATTTCATTCAATTGTATCTTAGCCGTTTTAAGTATCAATTGTTGTCTGATAAGAGCAGAACTATCTGCATTAATATCTACCTGAGCCTGAAGAACGGGTATCCCTGAGCCAGAGCCAACATTTTTTTTAAGTGTTGCAAGTTCATATCTCTCTTTTGATATTTCTATTGCTTTTTTAATAGTTTCAATACGTCTTTGATGTTGGTCGATATTATAATATAGAGACATCACCTGACTAACTGTATTTTCCATTTGCAACTGTATATTGAGTTGACCAATGGTTTCGATTTCTTTTAATCGGTCTCTATTTACAAACATACGCATACCATCAAATACTGTCCACCCAAGCTGAATGTTGGCATTTATATTACTTGTATTTACCCCGCTTCCTTCCCTTGTATCTCCGCTAAAAAACTCTTGTCGAGTATTATTGATATTGTAATTATTGCCAAAATTAAGCGCTACCCCAGGCAATAGGCCGGCATTACCTAAGGTGTTGTTTGTTTTGTTTATGATAGCATCATTCAGTGCAATTTTTACATTGAAATTGTTTTGCAATGCAATCCTGATGGCTTCATCTAGGCTTAATGTCTCTTGACTGATTACTGCACTCTGGAAAAGAAAGATAAATGATAAAAAAAGAATACTAATGCGCACCATCTTCATAAACTGTTTTATTGCTGGATAAATAGGTATATAATGCCGGTATAACAAATAATGTAAGGACCAAAGAAAACATTAAACCACCAATGATGGCAATACCCATAGAGACTCTTGATACTGAAGCTGCACCTAAGGCAAGCGCTATGGGCAATGCGCCTAATACCGTCGCAAGACTGGTCATAAGAATCGGTCTTAGTCTGGAAATAGATGCATCTTTAACCGCTTCAAGTGACTTTAGTCCTTCTTTTTTCCTTTGATTGGCAAATTCTACAATCAGTATACCATTTTTAGTCACAATTCCAATTAATACAATAATCCCGATCTGGCTGAAAATATTCAGGGTTGAGTCTGTATACCACAATGCAAGTATAGCACCAGCTAAAGCAAGAGGAACCGTAAACATAATGATCAGAGGATCAATAAAACTCTCAAACTGTGCCGCCAGTATTAAATACACCAACAGCAAAGCAAGTATGAATGCAAACAACAAAGTAGATGAACTTTCTTCAAACTCTTTTGACGGACCAGATAGATCCGTCGAATAATTGTCATCCAAAACTTCCCCTGCTATACCGCGCATGGCTTGTATTCCCTGACCCAATGATACTCCCGGTGAAGTTCCTGCCGATACTGTTGCGGACACATATCTGTTGAACCTATATAACTGAGGAGGATTACTTTGTTCTGACATAGTGATAAGGTTATCCAATTGTATCATTTCACCTTTGTTACTGCGCACATATATTGACTTAAGGTCAGTAGGTTCGTTTCTATTTTCTTTGTTGGCTAGTCCTATTACTTGATACTGTTTACCATCTTTAATAAAAAACCCTAGTCTTTGTTCTGCAAAATATAGCTGTAGTGTTTGGGCTATTTCCATTACTGATACGCCCAATACCTGCGCACGATTGCGATCAATATCGATTTTAAGCTCCGGTTTATTAAATTTTAAGTTAATATCAACTGCCTGAAATGCATCATGTTGTCTTGCTTTTTCTAAGAAGGGAGGTATCGCCTTTTTTAACATCTCAAAATTGGGTGCCATGATGACAAACTGTACCGGAAGACCTCCACGTCGGTCCCCAATCGTTTGTTCCTGGCTTACAAATACCCTTGCGTCAGTATATTTTTTAACTGTTTGAGCGAGTTCGTCTGCAATTTGCATCTGAGACCTTGTCCTGTTTTCAGCTTCGATAAGTGATATTCGCACAAAACCTGTATTTGAAGCCTGCGAAGCTCCAAACCCGGGAGCTGTAACAGAAAGAATTGCGTCTTTTTCGGGTATTGCCTCTACATCGTTTATTAATTTGGTAAGAAAACCATTCATAAAGTCAAAAGATGCTCCCTCCGGGGCTGTGGCGTTTACGCTAAGACGGCCTTTGTCTTCCATTGGAGCCAGTTCGGTAGGTAAGCCCTTTCCCAGATAATAAATACTCCACGAAGATAAAAGCATTATTAATACTGCAATCCACCTGATTCTGAAAAATCGAGTTAATCCTTTTCCATATAAATTTGTCATTCCTACAAAAAATCTTTCGGTAACTCTATAGAATGCCCCCTGATTGTCCCCATGTTTAAGTAAATTTGCACTCATCATGGGAGTAAGTGTCAATGATACAAAAGCAGAAACCAAAACAGCACCTGCGACCACCACCCCGAACTCCCTGAATAATCTACCTGTAAGCCCTTGTAAAAACATAATCGGGAGAAAAACGGCCACCAAAGTAACTGTTGTGGAAACAATAGCAAAAAATATCTCTTCTGATCCTTTGAATGCCGCTTCGCGCGGAGACATGCCTTGTTCTATTTTCTGGTAAATGTTCTCCAGAACTACAATCGCGTCATCTACTACAAGACCGGTTGCCAGCACAATTCCCAATAAAGTAAGTATGTTGATCGAAAAACCAGCCATGTACATGATAAAAAATGCACTAATCAAAGAAATAGGTATGGCTACTACGGGGATAAGGGTTGATCGCCAATTTCGAAGGAATAAAAATATTACCAGCACCACAAGACCAAAGGCTATTAATATGGTTTCTTCCACTTCGCTGATAGCTTGTTTTATTCCTTTGGTCGTATCCAGGGCCATTCCCAGTTGAAGATCTGATGGCAATTCTCTTTTAATATTTTCCAATCTTTTGAAAAATTCGTCCGCTATAGCAATGTAATTTGCCCCGGGTTGGGGTGTTACAGCAATTCCTATCATAGGTATGGCCCCGTTTCCCCTTAACAATGATCGCTCATTTTCCGGTCTCATTTCCGCCGTACCAATATCTTTAAAACGAATAATTACACCATTATTTTCTCTGATGATCAAATTATTAAATTCATCTACCGTTTCTATCCTTCCCACAGTTCTAATGGTCAATTCGGTATTATCCCCATCAATCCGCCCGGAGGGTAATTCTACATTTGCGCTAGTCAATGCATTTCTCACATCCACAGGAGTTATGCCCAATCCAGCAAGTTTTGCCGGATCCATAATCAGCTTCATGGAATATTTTTTCTCTCCCCAGATACTAACACTACTTACACCAGGTATCGTCTGAAATCTTTCTTTAAACAGATTATTGCCTATTTCTGAAAGTTCGAGCAAAGAACGTTGAGAACTCTGGACGGTCAGCGAAAGTATAGGCTGTGCATTTGCATCTGCTTTACTTACAATGGGAGGGTTGGCATCGGGTGGCAGATTTCGTTGCGCTCCCGAAACTTTGTCTCTTACATCATTGGCTGCTGACTCGAGATCAACTTCAAGATTAAATTCAACAGTAATAGTGCTCCTTCCGTCACTACTTGTTGAAGTGATTGCTTTTATACCATCTATACCGTTTACGGCTTGCTCTAAGGGCTCTGTAATCTGAGAAATAATTACGTCGGAGTTTGCTCCTGGGTAACTAGTGCTTACTGTAATAACAGGCGGATCAACACTTGGATAATCCCTTACCCCAAGATAAAAGAATCCAATAATTCCAAAGAGAACTATTAGAACAGACATTACGGTAGCTAATACTGGTCTTTTTATACTGATTTCTGATAATCTCATCAGTTACTATTTATTGAGCCTGATTAATGATATTAACTTCTACCGGCATTTTCGGCTTAAGCTGTAGTATGCCTGAAATAATAACGGTATCGCCATCATTTAATCCTTCCAGTATCTGAATTTCTTTTTCTGTCCTGATTCCGGCCTTTACAGGTACGCTTACTGCTACACCTCCTCTTTTTACGAAAAGTTTAGCCCCGTTTATATCAGGAATATAGGCAATAGTAGGAACCATTTTTACTTTGGTTTTTTCGCCTACAGAAATATTTATTTCAGCAAATGAACCCGGAGATAGTTTTCCGCCGGGATTTGAAAAGGTGGCCCTAACTTTGGATGTACGCGTGTTTTGATCTATTTTTGGGTCTTTAGCATAAACGTTTGCTTTATTTATAATACTAGAACCAGTCACTTTAAAATCTACAGTTTTACCTTGATAAATTAAATTGTTATATTTTTCCGGTATAGAAAATTCCAGTTTCAGGGGTTGTGTGTTTTGGATAGATGCAATGATTGTGCTGGAAGATATTATTGCTCCGCGACTTACATACTTAAATCCTATAATACCGCTAAAGGGTGCTGATATTCTTGTTTTGCTAATATCAACTTTAATAATATCTACATTCGCTTTGAGCAAATTAAGGCTTGTAAGTTGGACGTCGTATTCTTCTTTGCTGATTGCTGAAGCTGCTAAAAGTTGCTTCATTCGACCCTCTTTTTCTTCGGCCATTTTGATTTCAATATTCAGTTTTCGGACCTGAGCCTGTAAATTATCATCATTAAGTTTTAACAGCAACTGTCCTTCTTTTACAAAAGCACCTTCCTTAAAATATATTCCTGTAATTTTTCCTGAAATTTCACTTTTAATTTCCACTTCCTCATTGGCAATAATGGTTCCTGTAGTATTAATTGTGCCTGTAGTTATTTCTTCGTGCGCAATTATACCGTCTACTTTCAACGGTTTTTGTTCATTTTGTGGGGTAGCTTTTGTATTGTCAGATTTTTTTTCTTCACTTTTACATGAAAAAAAAACAAGACCAGACATAAGGACTATTTTATAAATGCTCATATTGATTAGGATAATAAATTAGCAACTACAATCTTATTTGGTACTAAAATGTTCATTTCAAAACAAAATTCGTGTCATCTCAAAATAAATGGATTTTTTAAATTCAAAAATAAACATAAAAATAATTTCGTAAATTTATTAATATTACTTTTATATTGCATGATTATTATCAATTAACTTTTTCAATTTGCAAAAAATATGCATAGCAAAGACATCAAACCAGAATTGCCGGAGCAAGAGATTATCATAGAAAATAAAGAACTTTCCATTGCTGAAGCACTGTTTCCAGTTATTGTTTTGGTTGGAATGCTGGCATATAATATTTTTATATTTGGCGATTCAGCACTTGGTGGAAGCAACCAGTTTATTCTTATTATTGGTGCGGCAGTAGCTGCAATTGTTGGTTTCAGGAATAAAGTTACTTATGCGCAAATGCTTGAAGAAGTTGGGCACAACATCAAATCAACTTCAGGTGCCATCCTGATTCTTTTAATGGTGGGTGCATTGTCTGGCACATGGTTGTTAAGCGGTATAATTCCTTCGATGATTTATTATGGTTTACAAATTCTTACACCTACTATTTTCCTTGCAGCATCACTAGTCATATGTTCTATAATTTCTTTGGCAACAGGCAGTTCATGGTCAACTTCAGCAACAGTGGGTATTGCATTAATTGGAATAGGTCAGACTATGGGTATTAATCCCGGAATGACCGCAGGAGCTGTGATTTCCGGTGCTTATTTTGGTGATAAAATTTCTCCACTTTCTGATACAACCAACCTTGCTTCTGCAATGGCGGGTTCTGAGCTTTTTGATCATATAAAATATATGTTAATTACCACGGTACCTTCTATATTGGTTGCCTTTGTGATTTTCCTTGTGCTTGGAATAAATATCTCTTCAACTGGTACTCCGGATATTTCTGATAAACTTTCGGCTATTAATGCGTCTTTTAATATCAGTCCATGGTTGTTTTTAGTACCCGCTACAGTTATATTTTTGATTGTAAAAAAGACACAACCTCTGGTTGCTTTGCTTGTAGGGGCCTTACTGGGAGGCGTGGCTGCAATTATAGCTCAACCCGATATTGTTGTAAAAATAGCTGAGGGGACTACCCTTGATTTTAATACTGCCTACAAGGGTGTAATGAAGGCATTAACTAATAAAACAACAATTGAAACATCTAATCCTGAATTAAATGACCTTTTTTCTGCGAAAGGCATGGAAGGTATGCTCGGTACCATTTGGTTGATCTTGTGTGCCATGGTTTTCGGTGGTGTCATGGATGCAATAGGTGCTTTATCTCGCATTAGCCAGGCATTGCTGAATATGTTTCATACTGTTTTTGGTCTTTTTGCGAGTACAGTTTTGTCATGTCTTGCCATCAACGTTACTGCTTCTGATCAATATCTTGCTCTGGTAATCCCTGGAAAAATGTATAAAAAAGCATTTCAGGATAAAGGCCTGCATCCAGTAAATCTCAGCCGTACCCTGGAAGATTCAGGGACAGTTACTTCAGTATTGGTACCATGGAATACTTGCGGCGCGTACAATGCCGGTGTTTTGGGTGTGGCCACAGTTGACTATTTTATTTACGCTATTTTTAACTGGATAAGTCCATTTATGACCTTATTGGTTGCAGCAGTGGGCTTTAAAATAAAGAAACTTAAAGAGACCGTTTAGTAAATTAGTCAATAATTAATCATTTTTAAATTTTTACATCCATGCTAAAACATTATTTTTATATCATCGTTAACCTATGAAAATATAAAATTGATAAATATCCCTTTTGGTTCCCGATCCGAAGTAATGCGGGCTATGACAGATTTTATTTCTGAATCTGTCGAAAATTTTCTGAAACCGATAGAAACCAACTGGCAGCCAGGTGATTTTTTGCCTGATGCGTCAGATCAGGAAGAGTTTTTTGCACAGGTAAAAGAACTGCAGGGAGCTGCACAAGGATTGTCTTATGATTTATTGACTGTGCTGGTAGGTGATACCATTACTGAAGAAGCGCTTCCAAGCTATGAGTCCTGGCTAAGTAGGTTGGAAGGAATACATGAAGAGCCTGAAACGAATCCATGGAAAGTATGGGTCAGGTCATGGACAGCAGAAGAAAATCGGCATGGTGACCTGCTTAATAAATATCTATACCTTTCCGGCAGAGTTAATATGCAGGAATTTGAACGCTCGACGCAGTACCTTATTGCCGATGGATTTAATATAGAGACAGGACAGGATCCATATCGTAATTTCATTTACACCAGTTTTCAGGAATTGGCTACCAATATATCACATCGTAGGGTAGCAACGCTGGCAAAACAACAAGGTGATGGACTGCTAAGTAAAATAAATGGAGTTATTGCTGCCGACGAAATGAGACACGCCAAAGCTTATATAAGTTTTATTAAAAAGATATTTGAATACGACCCCAATGAAGTTTTGGTGGCATTTGAAGATATGATGCGAAAAAAGATCGTCATGCCTGCTCATTTTCTACGCGAAACAGGAATGGAAGTCGGCGGACTTTGGGGGCATTTTACAGATGCTGCACAACGAATAGGCGTATATACCGCCATCGATTATGCCAACATACTACGTGATCTGGTCACTGAGTGGGACCTTGAGCATCTCTGTGATCTGAGTGGTACCGGGGAAAAATCCAGAGATTATCTGGTAAAACTACCGGATAGATTGCTCAGAATCTCAGAGCGAATGTCTAATCCTTTAAGCGAATACGAATTTAAATGGATAGGAGTAAGAGTGTGAGATAAAATCTATCAAACTGACTTTTTAACATACTTCGTTAAAATCACTATCTGTTGATCGTTGACACGTCCTTCAATTTGTTCAGGATTGTCACGGACCAATGTGATTCTTCTTACGGGAGTTCCACGTTTCGCGATAATATTAGCACCTTTTACATCCAAATCTTTTATTAAAACCACTGTATCTCCAGTTTTCAAAATGCTACCATTACTATCCATATGCAATGATTCGCCTCCTTCACTATTCTCAGCCCACTCCAGCGTTTCATCGTCTAGATATATCATACCTAATAGATCCTGGGCCCACTCTTGATCACTAAGCACCTGAAGCATCCTATAAGACACTACCTGTACCGCAGGAACTTCAGACCACATGCACTCATTAATACATCTCCAATGCGTAATGTCTATTCTATTTGTGTTTTCTATCTGATCATGGCAGGTATTACAGATTGCCACCTGATCATCGACATGATGGCCTGTTTTCGGTGCAACTATAAAAGGAAATAGTTTACCTCCTGCTCCGCAAATTTCGCATTTTGATCTGCATCTTGCAGTCAATTCCGTGGATAACAAACTCATTGAGTGATTTTTTAATGATGTAAAGGTAACACTTTAAATTGCCTTTATTTACAATATTGCCGATTATGTACGGATCTGAAAGTACGAAAATTTATTCTTTTATCTGTCCAACCATTTTTTGAATGCCAGTGCTTTCTCTCGACTGATGTAAATTTTCACTTTTAAGGGTGCTTGTAATGATATGGTTAGTTTTTTGATTCTGATGAAGTTTTACACTTTGTTTAGTTTGAATATTTATAATGTATTGCCTATTGAATTAATCTGACCCTAAATTTAAAATAAGGTGTTTTTATGACTCTAACTATTTTCTATCATTATATCAGCCAATGACTGGTAACAAGCTATCCATGCTGCTTCCATATCATGATTCCACTCAGATCCCGATCCTTTTTTAAGGGCCCATAAAAGAGCTTTGTTACCATCTCATAGTGAATAGGTTTTACACCATATTCCGTATGCCGTTTGGACATGGAGATAATGTCAGATGTTACTTCTTCAGGATGGTCCAGATTCATGATGATGGACGATAGCATATCTACCAATTTGATGTACTGCTGGTTCATATCAGATGGAAAGAGTTTTCTGATGCTTGGATGGTCAGCAAAAAGTTTCGAATAGAAAGCATCACCAATGATTTTGGCATCAACACCCATTAATATTCTCCAAGACTTTTTTACAAGTTTTATGTGGTCTGGTTTCATTAATAATATTTTACTTAAATGCCCTTCAATATTTGATCCGCTGCTTCTTCTCCACTATTGATAGCTCCTTCCATAAATCCCTGCCAGTCAGCCAGGTGCTCCCCAGCAAAGTGTATGTGGTTAAATGATTTTTTTAAGATTGGCATGACATCAAACCATTGATTTTTACCATAAAAAGCATACGCCCCTGCAGAATATTTGTCCTGCCCCCAATAGTACATCATCTCTTCTTTGACATACTTACTTACATCGCCAAAAGCAGGTTTTAATGCATTCAGAATTATTTCATTTCTTTGATTTGCATTCACTGAAGCCAGTACATCGGCTTTCTCACCGATAGCATAGCAGGTCAGAACTCCTTTAGGGCCAGCTTGGTTTTTAGTACCATGATAAAAATAATGGGCAGGCGTATCTGTAACCATATCAAAATCATCCCGCTCCCAGAATTTTTCTGAAAAAACAATAGGAAATTTACCGATTCTGGCATATTGAAGCTGGTGCAGGGCGTCAATCGTAATCTGTGGCAACGTCGGTTTCCATTCTAATTTTAGCAAAGAAAAAGTAGGTACTGCACAAATAAGTTTATCTGCTGAAAAAGTTTTACCATTTA
Organism: Chitinophagales bacterium; assembly: GCA_038246735.1. Classification (GTDB taxonomy): domain Bacteria; phylum Bacteroidota; class Bacteroidia; order Chitinophagales; family Saprospiraceae; genus OLB9. The sequence goes on along the minus strand of JBBRVQ010000002.1, from coordinate 62,215 downwards.
TGCAGGTAACACTTACTCCCTTTTTTAATCCCTGTTCTATTACTTTCACTGTATGGTCCAACAGGATATTATTTTTATCAATAGTTTCTGCCATTTTATCAGCAAGAAGCGAATTTCCACCTTTTATCTTAAGATCCATCTCATTTTTTTCACTGCTTTCTGCATATTCTGCAAAAGCGGCATAAGCAGAGGTGTGTCTGATACTCTCTCCAAAGTCCGTTGAATCTATCAAATCTCTGAGTAAAAGGTCTCTTTCAGTCATATTTTTGGAAGATAAAAATCTCCACCAGTCCATCTTATCCAGTTTTTTCTTTTGAGTTTGTGTCAATTTCTCCCAAAGATTTGATTTTTCAGACCAAAATTTTTCCATCTCTAAGCTAAATGACCATTGTCCAGCTTTAGAATGATTTCCGTTCAGTACGAGGTCTGATTCAAACTGATTGTTTTCGAGATCCAAACCAAATTCCTTACACATGGCAATAATGCGCTCATGCGAATTTCCGACCCACTCAGCACCGAGTTCTATCACTTGCCCGTTTGCAGATTCAGGCTTATGTGTAAAAACCCGGCCTCCTACTCTATTGCGCGCTTCCAAAATAGTCACTTTTACACCTGCTTTTTTAAGCACTATGCCAGCAGAAAGACCAGCAAAACCAGCACCTATTATGAGGACTGATTTTGGTTTAGGACTGTAAAAGAAAGTCCGGCTGTTTGGATTTAACAATACTGTCGATCCTGCCAAACTACTTTTTACTAAAAAATCTCTTCTGTTCATGATGATTTGCTTTAATTTTGGAAAATGTACTACTGATTTATTTTAAAATTTTTCCGAATTATTAGAATGTAACAAAGATATATCTCACAGTTTATTTATCCAATTTTTGTTTGCTTAAGTGTCAGAATTTTAAAATGGAGTGACTTGCATTGCATTTTAACCAAATAATTTAGATTGCTTTATAAAATCTTTAAAGAGGTTTTCTATTAATTTTGAACTCCAAATAATTTACTATTATTAACCGCTACTTTTTAAGTTTTAAAATAATCTGTTTTATAAATCCCTTATAGTATGTTGTTTACTTTCGTTTGGAAACAAATACATTTGAAATAAAAAATGATACACTTCAGTCATTGAAACTTTTTATTCGGGATACTTTAATTAAACTTTGTAAAATTATTTTAATAAAAATCTTAAAACATATTCATGATGCATACTTATCTTTCTTTTATTTTTAAAATATTAGCAGCTTCTGTATTTTTTGTGACAATTTTTAAATCCTGTCAAAATTCAACTGCCATAAAGGGCAATGAAAAAGCAGAATAACAATTTGAAAGTCCTGAAAATCAAATAGCATTTGTCACTTATGATACTGATCCAAACGCAGAAAAATGGTACGAATACAATGAAAAAGGAGATTTAATCAGACAAGGTATCTCAGTAGATACGATCCTGTTCGTATATGCTGTTAATCTGATTGTAAAACGGCATCTTGATAAAAAAGCAGCTGGCAATCCAGAATAGATCACACCACGGATCAAAACGGAAGGATAACCGAAAGTCGATGTTATGACGAAAATGATATAGAAATAAGTAAAAATCAGTTCATCTATGATGCTGAGGGCTACCTAATTAAAAACATTGAAGTTGTGCTTGCTTCAGGGTCAAAATATACCAATGAATATGTCTATGAAGCTGGAAATCTGAAAGAAGTGAAGGCTTATGATATGACCGGTAAGAATACTTCAAAGTATACCTATGAATACTTTACGGATAAGAAATATTTGCTCAACCTTTTTATGCAGCAGATTTCTGACGATATTTTTCCTAATGAGCGTCTGGGAAAAAAGAACAAAAATTTGGTCAAACAATTTTCCAATATAGATGTGGCCGGAGATACACTTTCTATGGTAAAATATACGTATATTCAGCAGGATAAAAAAGACATTTTGGTTCAAAAGGAAAGAGACGTACTCAATGAATTTGAAACTGTCATAATCTATCACTTCAAAAAGCCATAAAATAAACATTTCGTTAATGATGTGATGTGTTTCGAAGTATGCGCCTTATTTTATTTTAAGTCTGAAAGATGGAAAGATGCATCAACATTTAAAATTTATAAGTTATGCGACATAATTTTGATTATGATCGGCGTGTTGTTTATATTATTATTGTTTAGCAGAACAAATCGATAATTGAGATGATTCAATTTATCAAAAACATAATGGATAAGTCATTCTGGCCTTTACTTTGTTGCTATGGTTTGTACTTTATTTTTCAGATCTATAGCTATTTTAGTGGATAAAAATATGTGGTAAATAAATATTTTTTTGACAACCTGTTTGTTGGAATAGTAATTACGGCCGACTTGATTGTTGGAATTGCAATCAATTACAAAATTTGAAAAAAGTAAGATTGGCAAATATTATTCTAGCAATATCCGCAACAATTACTGCATTCATTTTCCTAATATCTGTATTGGCAATATTGTTTTTAGCTATCATTTTTAGCTTATTCGGAAATAAATAATCTATAGTAAATACAGTAAAATTCAACCTTTAAATGATCAAATCACCCACCTGACCAAGAGGATCATTCGTACGTAACTTTCAATTCAAAAGCTACTTTGCATGTAGCACAGTCCAATGTAATAGTGGCTGGCTTACCTACGACTACATCCTTAAGCATAAAGGATAAACCTCCCATATTTTCAGATGACACATCATCTTTTTCCAAAAGAAAAAAAGCAATAGATCGATCAAAAGTTTTCATCGATAACTTAGGAAGTATTAATGTAAAATCATGCTGCTGATTGGTCTGTGCATTAATTTTGATTGCATCACTAGTCCATAATACCTGATCAGCAGTGTTATCTGCTTTAAGGGTGAAAAGCGCGAGATAAATATCTGGATTCGTACCATCTGTATCCCATTTTGATCCATCTGCTTTATTTGCAGGCAATTTCAATACTTTGATGGCGGTGACATTGACAGCCTTGGGTAAAGACTCGGTTTCGCAAAGAGTGCCTTCAAAACCATCAGGGCATTTACAACTACCATCAGAACATGTTCCGCTATTTTTACAAGCTACCCCTTCACAGGGATCAGATTTTGAACATGAAAACATGAATACTAAAAAGTATAACAGCAAAACAGTTAAATTTTTCATTACCGTTGGTTTAAATTTATTACGAAAATATATCAATATGAAATTAAGTGCTAAAATAAATACTATTTTGTTAAATTAACCTAAAGTTCTATAAAATAAATGTTAACTTGAATAATATCAATTTAATATTCGTAAAAATACGTAATTAATCAAGTATATGCTTTTAGATTAAAGAATCAAGGCATTTTTTGTCAGGTGAAAGTTAATTTTTGGAAGAATCGCTGCACTATTATTGAAAAAATTGCTGATGTATCACGGAAAATAAGTATTTTTCAGTCAAAATTGATCATACCTGAGTAATTACAATAATAGAAAAATACAATTTAGCTATCCTATAAAACACGGACTGGATACTAGCCCTGTTTGTTAATGAAAATGCAGGCTAGTGTTATTCACATGTTAAGCAAAAAATATTTTCTTAATAAGTGATTGAGGAGCCTTAATTTTGATCCATCATCAAACCAATTTGTGAAAGGAAACCATATAAAAATACTGACAATTTTTGGCATTCTAGCCATCATCTCCATTTTCCTGATACAGATTTTCTGGGTTAGGCAGGCATTTACCATTTCAGAGAGTCAGTTTGAACATAATATCACCGTGGCACTTCGTCAGGTAGCAGAAAAGATAGCCGTGAAAAATAAAACCAGTTTTCTGCAACACAATCCGGTTATAAAAGTTAATCCCCGTCTATATGTTGTTCAGGTAAATAGTGAAATTGACGCATCACTGCTTGATCATTTTATCAACACATCTTTCGATTATTTCAATATCAATCAGGATGTGGAGTACAGTATTTATAGTTGTGAGGATAATAAACTGGTTTACTGTAACTATATTCAGAAAAAAAAACCTCTAAAAGTGGCATCTACACTGGTTCTTCCTAAGTTTGAAGGCGTGGATTACTACTTTAGCGTGAGTTTTCCCAACTCCCCAATTATCTCTATGCATAACATTCCCATGTGGATGATGACATCAGGTGTCTTGATCTTTCTGGTCTTGTTTTTTATATATGCTTTGTTTGTTGTGTTTGCTCAGAAATCAGTCACACAGGTGCAACGCGAATTTATTAATAATATGACCCATGAGTTTAAGACACCTTTATCTACTATCTCTGTGATCCAACAAGTGATATCTGATCCTGACATCGTCAAAACTCCACAGCGGCTCGCCACTTATGCTCAAATCATAGGAGTCGAAACCCGAAGACTTAATGATCAGGTGGAAAAAGTACTTAACATTTCAAAGCTCGAAAAAAAACAATTTGACCTACATTTAGAGGACATTAATGTTCATGAAATCATTGATCAGGTGGTGTACAATCTGACGCATACCGATTTTGAAAAAATATTGGATATTAGGACAGATCTGAACGCTTTGCCACACATCATAGCGGGAGATCGTGTTCACTTTAACAATGTAGTATGCAACATTACTGAAAATGCGGTGAAATATTCAGGCAACGAAGCGAGAATAGTTATTTCTACACAAAACTTTAAGGACAAATTGTATATTTCTATTTCAGACAAAGGAGAAGGTATTGAAAAAAAGGAATTGAAGAAGATATTTGACAAATTTTATAGAGTATCAACAGGAAATACGCACAATGTAAAAGGTTTTGGCCTTGGATTATTTTACGTTAAACAAATAGCTGATGCCCACAAGTGGAAAATAAATATCCAGTCTAAGCCTGGTATCGGAACGGATTTTATAATTATTGCAGACCTTAAAAAGTAGTATTCTTTATGGCAAAAGTATTTTATGTAGAAGATGATGCCAATCTGAGTTTTGTAGTCAAAGATTGTCTCGAAATAGCTGGACATACAGTACATCATTTTTCCAAAGGGGATGAAGCTTTAAAGGCATTCAATAAGTTTGATTATGATATTTGTATTTTGGATGTCATGTTGCCCAATCTGGATGGATTCTCATTGACCAAGGCTATCCGAGATAAAAATCCCAATATTCCTGTTATTTTTGTATCCGCCAGAGTGCAAATACAGGATAAACTGGAAGGTTTGCAATTGGGTGGTGACGATTACATTTTCAAACCTTTCAGCATCGAAGAGCTATTATTGAAGGTAAATATTTTTATAAAGAGAAACAAATCTTTTCTGACTGAGCGTCCCTTGAAAGAAACCCGTTTTGAGTTGGGACATTTTATTTTTGACTGTAATAATATGGTTTTGCTGGCTAAAGACGAAACCATCCGGCTTACTGGTAGAGAAGCAGACTTACTGGTCTACTTTATAAAAAATAAAAACAAACTCATCAAACGACGGGATATCCTCATTGCATTATGGGGGAAAGATGACTATTTTCTGGGCAGAAGTCTAGATGTATTCATTTCAAGACTTCGTAAATTTTTATCATCGGACGATAGTTTAAAAATTGAAAATATACCTCGTGTGGGTTTTAAGTTCAGGATGGAAGAGTGATCAATAAAAATAAGTCTTCAGATAATCCATTAGAGAAACTCTGTACATCCATGTCAATAGGATCAAAGCGATCAGACCAAACCAAAGTACAACCTTAAATTTTTTATAAAAGGCAGCAATGATATCCTGTCTGGTCTGATATCTTTTTCGTTTTCTGTATGCCACTATTTTGTCAAAGGTTTAAAAGGGAAGATCATCAAAATCTGCTGGTAAGCCACCACCACCGAAATCTGTGTTTTCTTCAAAAACAGGTGGAGCCGGAGGTGCAGCAGATGCCGCCTGAAATCCCTGATTGTTCTGAACTGACTTTTCTACTTTCCAGGCATTTAGATTGGTAAAATATTTTCCCTGCCACTCTCTGCCTCTCAGATCAAAGGACACTTTTATTTTTTCGCCCTCCTGACACCCATCTATAATGCCGCATTTATCTTGTGTAAGTTGAAATTTTACATATTGCGGATAGGTACCCTCAGTAGTGATTACAAACTCACGGGTCTGAAAAGAGCTGGATTTACTCTCTATGTCAAATGTTTTGTGAAGTGTTCCTTCGATTTCGAATGTCATGATAACTTTCTTTATGATTTGGTTTAATATGCTTTTGCAAAAATAACTCTTTTTGAAGATGGCCGGCCTGAATATATACAAACACCGGTTTCTTCTGGGGCATCCAGAAGAATACACCGTATGGTTGCTTTGGTTTCTTCTTTGATTTTCTCCTCGGTCTCCGATGTACCATCCCAGTGGCAGGATATGAATCCACCTTTTGTTGCCAGTACTTCTTTAAATTGCTCAAATGTATCCACCAGAGTGATGTGACTATCTCTGTATGATTTAGCTCTGTTGAAAAGATTTTCCTGAATATCGTCCAGAAGATTCTCAACAAAAGGTACTACATTATCCAGCCCAATACTTGACTTTTCTTTGGTATCTCTTCTGGCTACTTCTATGGTATTGTTTTCCAGATCACGTTTTCCCAACCCTAGTCTTACCGGGATACCCATCATTTCATATTCTGCAAATTTGAATCCGGGGCGTTTGGTTTCATCTTTGTCAATTTTTACACTGATGCCCAATGCCTTCAAAGCATGACTGATTTCTTCAGCTTTTTCCATCAATTCAGGTTCCGGTTTTGGAATAGGTACTATAACTACCTGTATAGGAGCCAGTTTTGGCGGCAATACCAACCCTTCATCATCTGAGTGAGTCATAATAAGTCCACCAATAAGGCGGGTAGAAACTCCCCAGGAGGTTGCCCATACCAACTCTTTTTCATTTTTATCATTGCTGAAAGTGACATTGAATGCTTTGGCAAAATTCTGACCCAGAAAATGAGACGTACCAGCTTGAAGTGCTTTTCCATCCTGCATTAGGGCTTCTATCGTAAATGTATCGTCCGCACCGGCAAATCGTTCATTTTCTGACTTATATCCTTTTAACACCGGCATAGCCATAAACTCTTCAGCGAAAACGGCATATAGATCATGGATAAGTCTGGCTTCGCTGATCGCTTCTGCTTTGCTTGCATGGGCAGTATGTCCTTCCTGCCAGAGAAATTCTGCAGTCCTGAGGAAAGGTCTGGTCCGCATTTCCCATCTTACTACATTGGCCCACTGATTGATTAATATAGGGAGATCTCTGTATGATTGGATCCAGTCTCTGTACGTATTCCAGATGATGGCTTCACTCGTTGGCCTGACGATCAGTTCTTCTTCAAGTTTGGCATCGGGATCGACCATGAGTTTACCTTTATTGTCCGGGTCATTTTTAAGACGGTAATGTGTCACAATAGCACATTCTTTGGCAAAACCTTCCGCATTTTTTTCTTCAGCTTCAAAAAGGCTTTTCGGTACAAACAAAGGGAAATAGGCATTGACATGCCCTGTTTCTTTAAACATTTTGTCCAGCTGATCTCTCATTTTTTCCCAGATAGCATAGCCATATGGCTTTATTACCATGCAGCCCCTCACTGCCGAGTTGTCAGCAAGATTTGCTTTTTTTACAATATCATTGTACCATTGTGAATAATTTTCTTCTCTTCCCGTTATCTCTTTTGCCATACGTCCTGCGATAAAATTGCTTTTAAGTTAAAATTAAATTAATATCACGCTCAACTGAACTTTTAGATGGTTGAAAACGTCATCACTTTACTTATCAATCATTCAGTAAGGGTTAAACAAAGGATTTAACTTTATATATGAATAACTTTAAGTGATTTTTAACGTAATATTTGGTGCAAAAGTAATAAATTGCACTCGAATTAGTAAGAAAGTATTATTTATTGCGATCAAAATAGTAAAATTAAAAAATAAAATCATGAAACCCCGATTATTTACAAGGTCATTTCTCTTCATTTTGGTAATGTATTCCTTTGGATTACAAGCGCAATTTGATGATTTGTATTACGATTATCGTAAGGACGAAGCTTTAAGTAAAAAAACATCCCAGGTGTCTTATAACAGTGATTCTCGGGACGACAATGACGCTTATCAGGATGAATATGCTTATGACAATGACGAGTATAACAACTATGATGAATATGCTTACTCTTCACGGATCAGAAGATTCCACCAACCGGTAGTAACAAGCAGATACAACAGCAGTTTTGATAACTGGTGGTATGATGATTATTACAATGATCCATATGGTTATAATGGTAATAATTCCGTAAATGTATTTATTGGATCATCTTTTGGCAATTGGAATAGTCCTTGGGGCTACAATTCATGGAACAACTGGAATTCTGGTTGGGGATACAATAGCTGGAATTCATGGAACCGACCTTGGGGCTGGAACAGTTGGAATAATTGTCCAAATTTTGGCTGGGGCAATAACATTTACTATGGAAATGTATTTTATGGCAATAACTGGAATGGCAATAACTGGAATAACAATGGCTGGAATAACAATAACTGGAATAACAATGGCTGGAATAACAATGGCTGGAACAATTGGAATAACGGATACGAAACCAGCAATAAAACTTATGGCAGTAGAAAAGGCGGATCGCTTACATCTTCTGTGAAAGGCAGAAATGCATCACCTAGGAGAGAAGTTGTTTCAGGTGGAAACGGAACATCAGTGGATAGAGCTGGTCTTACAAAAGATGAAGGTATCACTGGACCAAGAAGTAAGAGAGATGAAAGAGATTTTAAAGGAGACATCAGTAAGCGTGAACCCAATGATGTCAACACTAAAAAATCTGAAAGGTCTCGCATATATACTAATCCGGATAGAAATACCAATCCTAAAAGCACGTCTCCATCCAGAAATAATACATCAAGGGAAAGAAGAAGTACAGAACCTGCTGACAGAAGCAGAAAGGAATCAGGAACAACTCCATCTGAATCAGGAAGAAACAAAGGTAATATAGATAACAGCACAAGACGATCTTCTAATGAAAGTACCCGCACCAAAAGGTCTGAAGATAATACCAGATCCAATAGGAATTCATCTGGAAGTAGCTGGGATTCTGGATCATCATCCAGAAGTAGCGGAAGCAGTAACATGGGCTCTTCCAGATCTTCATCAAGTGGAAGCGGTAATACTGGAAGCTCTTCCAGATCAGGCGGCGGTAGTGGAAGTACATCCAGAAGAGGCGGCGGCTAGAAGATACAAGTTTAAGCAATTTTAAAATATAGATAAGGGCTGAGATAATATAAAAGTTATTCAGCCCTTTTATTTAAATCAATAGTCAAATATAATAAAAATGAGAAACAGCAACATCATTATAATACTATTACTAATCATATCAAATGTTCAGGCGCAGAATATATCTGATGTAGTCAGGTGGTCAACTTTGGATCAAATAGGCACAGCCCGTACTCTGGGAGTTGGTAGTGCATTTGGCGCTATGGGAGGTGATTTTTCTGTTATAAATATCAACCCTGCAGGAATCGCAGATTTCAGAATATCAGAAGTAACACTCACACCTTCACTCAGAGGAAATAAATCCAAAGCCTACTTTGATAAAGATGCTGCAAACATTGAAAACAGAAAAGGAACAAAACTGGGATTGGATAATATTGGATTTGTCATAGCCAGAAATCCCGGAAGCAACTGGACAAGCTCTAATATTGCGATAGGCTTTTCCCGCATAGCGGATCTTCAGAAAAACGTTCAGCTCAGTGGCAAGATAAAAGGATCTATTACTAATTATTTTGCAGAACAGGCCAATGAAAAAACACCGGATGAACTGGATGAATTCATAGCTTTTCCTGCATATAATACAGGAGCCATTTATGACTTTAATGAAGATAATTATTATGAAACAGATTTTGCTGATCCGAATCAGGAAGTATTCAGGACCCAGGAAATAATACAGCAAGGTGGTATCAATGAACTAACCATAGGATGGGCTGGTGAATACAAAAATAAAATGAATTTGGGTATTTCTATAGGTGTGCCATTTTCATCATTTGAAGAGTTGAAGACGTACTCCGAATCAGATCCCGATGACGAAATTGCTGCATTTAGAAATTTGGAATATATTGAACGACTGAATACTTCCGGTGTTGGTTTTAACTTTAAAGCTGGTTTTACCTATAAAATATTAAATAGCATAAGATTAGGTGGCGCATTTCATTCACCAACATGGTACAGATTTACTGATGACTATAGTACAAGTATGCTGTATTCTTTTGAAGATGGTTCTATTCAGACCTATGACTACGATTCGCCTGACGGCACATTTGAATATAAAATTTCTACTCCATGGAGAACAATAGGAAGCTTGGGTACTACCTATAGGATAGGAGAAATCAAGGGATTTGTAAATGCTGATTTTGAATATCTGGACTATACCAACGCATCCTATAATGGAACAGCTTTTGATTCAAGTCAAGAGGAGCAGCAATGGACCAATGAAGTAAATGGCGAAGTACAAAGAAGATTAGGAACAGCCACCAATATTCGTTTGGGCACAGAATTTGGCTATAAAAATCTTAGACTCAGGGCAGGGTACAGTTGGGAAAGAACAGCTTTCAATGCTGATGATTTTTTTAATAATAAAACATCGTTTGGTATAGGATTCAGAGAAGATAATTTTTTTATTGATCTGGGTATACGTTTGGCAGAATACGCTGAAGGTTACAATCCATATGTCGTTTTGGACTCAGAGCTTGACCCACTGGCCAATATTAATACATCTAAAACAAGAGCAGCGCTTACATTGGGTTTTAAGTTTTAAGCTGCCGAAAGTAGAATTTTGGCTTTTTTGTAAAAGAGGTAAAAGTGGTTGGTATTATTTTGTTAGGAACTGTCGGAGTAAACAAAAAAGACATTAGTTTTGTAAATCAACAATAAAAAACAAAGTATAATGCCTTTAAAGTCACTGTATGTATCTGCTATTTTCCTGCTGACATGTTTATCTACAAATGCTCAGCAGCCTACTGTTAACATTAATGTAGCAGAAATCCCTGTTCTGTATAATAAAGAACATAAAAATCCAAGAATGCGTTTTAAGGTGTTGAATTCAGCAATTAGAGATAATACGGAAATGACAAGGCCTTTTGCAGAAGAATTGATGGAATTTGGTGAAGCGAAATATCTTGCTTTGAAGCCATTGATTATGGATCAGAATATACCAACCATTCAAAAACATATCAGAGATAAAAAACTGACGTACAAAGATTTAGTTACTTTTTATATTTATCGTATTGATAAGATCGAAAACGATCCTGAACTTACGCTTAACGCCATTATCAGTTTGAATCCAGATGTTATTCGTGAAGCCGAGCTTAAAGATAGCTTAAGGAAAAATCAAAAGAACCCTGATTTTATTTATGGTATGCCGATATTACTAAAAGATAATATTGGATTTGACGGATTGCCCACCACGGCAGGTGCCGCAGCTTTGATAAACAACAATACAAAAGATGCATTTATTGTAAAAAAATTGAAAGAAAAGGGCGCGATTATTCTTGGTAAAACTAACCTGAGCGAATGGGCTTATTATTTCTGTAGTGGTTGTCCTTTAGGATATAGTGCGGTGGGAGGACAAAGCTTAAATCCATATGGAAGAATGCGCTTTGAGACCGGTGGATCTAGTTCGGGTAGTGGTACAGCGGTTGCAGCTAACTATGCAGTTGCGGCAGTTGGCACTGAAACTTCAGGATCGATACTTTCTCCATCTTCACTAAATTCAGTTACAGGATTCAAACCGACAGTTGGATTGTTGAGCAGGACAGGCATTGTTCCTATTTCAAGTACGCTGGACACACCGGGTCCGATGACAAAAAATGTCATTGATAATGCGATACTCATGGATGCCATGACTGGTGCAGATCCGGAAGACACACAAACCAACCTTAATTCAGGGCGCATTTCATATTACAAAACAATAAAGAAAGCATCCCTTAAAGGACAGAGATTTGGTGTATTTAAGCACCTGATAGAATTTCCGGATTATGTTAAATTTTCAAATATATTGCGCAGCCAGGGAGCTGAAATCATTGAATTAGATAGTCAAAACGGAACACTTCAGGGATTTCTTACTTTGTTGAATATGGATATGAAATCAGATCTTCCGGCTTATCTTTCAAAATATGCATCAGCCCATGTAACCTTCAGAAGTATCGAAGATATAATAAGTTATAATACCGAAGTATTGTCAATTAGAGCGCCATATGGACAGGCACTCTTTGAAGGGATAGTAAAAGACACCACTTCTGAAACTTCTTTTAAAAAAATAAAGGATGATCTTGAAACTTCAGGAAAATCTTATTTTGAAAGTCTTATGAATAGTAATAAGCTGGACGCAGTACTTTCCATTAATAATATGCATGCTGCAATAGCTGCAGTTGCAAAGTACCCATGTTTGACTATACCCATGGGTTATAAATCTGATGGAGAACCACACGGTATAACCCTTATTGGGCCGTCCGGCACTGAAGCTAAATTATATCAACTGGCTTACAAGTTGGAAGAAAAGACTAAGATCAGAAAAGTACCGGCAAACTATGACTAATTTGAATTATTCTACTTGATGTATTTATAATAAGATGGCTATTAGGTAGCCATAGACTTGTTTTTTTTAATTATAATTTTAAACATCATCTAGTTTAAAGTCGTAATTGATCAGTGCTTAAAATATTGATATTCAATATTTTATTTAAAAATCCATCGATTTAAAGTTTGTAATTATCCAGGACAATTGATCTGATTAATCATAATCATGGTTCTACTTTTGTTGTTTAGTCTCTTTATATACCTTTAAATTTTGATTTTTATGTCTGTAGAAAAAATATATATTTTTGACACAAGTCTCAGAGATGGAGAACAAGTGCCTGGGTGTAAACTTCGTAAAGAACAAAAAGTAGCTATAGCCGCTCAATTGGATATATTTGGGGTGGATGTCATTGAAGCAGGATTTCCCATTTCAAGCCCGGGTGATTTTGAAGCTGTTCAGGAAGTGGCTTCTGTTGTAAAAAATGCTACAGTATGTGGATTGTCCAGGGCTGTGATGAAAGATATAGAAGTAGCTGCCCAGGCCGTAAAAAAAGCTGTCCGTCCAAGGATTCATACCGGGATAGGTACTTCAGACAGCCATGTAAAGTTTAAGTTGAATACCACCAGGGAAGATATTATGGAAAGAGCTGTGGCAGCAGTAAAATATGCCAAATCATTTGTTGAAGATGTTGAGTTTTATGCAGAAGATGCCGGCAGAACGGATAACGAATTTCTGGCCAAAGTATGCGAAGCTGTTATCAAAGCAGGGGCTACAGTCCTTAATATACCTGATACGACAGGATATTGTCTACCACATGAATATGGTGAAAAGATTGCCTACCTTCGGGATAATGTAAATGGTATCCACAAAGCGATACTAAGCACCCATTGTCACAATGATCTTGGAATGGCCACAGCAAATTCTATCGCAGGGGTAGAAAATGGAGCAAGACAAGTGGAATGTACAATAAATGGCATCGGAGAACGGGCAGGAAATACTGCGCTGGAAGAGGTGGCTATGATACTGAAACAAAGATTTAGCCATAAATATACGACAGGAATAAATACTCCCATGCTTAAATCCATTAGCCATCTGGTATCAGACACGATGGGTATGCCCGTGCAGGCCAATAAAGCTATAGTAGGAGCCAATGCTTTTGCACACTCTTCAGGAATTCATCAGGACGGAGTAATCAAGCATAGGGAAACATATGAAATTATTGACCCTGCTGATGTTGGAGTAGATCATTCATCCATAGTGTTGACAGCAAGATCAGGCAGAGCAGCATTGGCATATCGGTTTAAAGAATTAGGGCATCACCTTACAAAAGATGAATTGGATATAGCTTATCAGTATTTTTTATTGTTAGCAGATCGGCAAAAGGAAGTAGTAGATGCAGATTTGGAAGGAATCTATAGTCAAAATATATTTGCCCTTGCATAATATAAATAAACAATTCCCACAACTCTTCAATTCAAACCAATCAAACAATTCAAACAACTCCACAAATAAACAAAAAACATAAAAGTGACTTTATTCGAAAAAATATGGAATGTCCATATAGTAAAATCGATAGATAAAAATAGGGACGTGCTTTATATTGATAAGCATCTGATTCATGAGGTAACAAGTCCGCAGGCATTTGATGGTCTTCGCAATAGAGGTATTGGTATTTTCCGGAAGGATAGAATACTGGCAACTGCCGACCATAATGTGCCTACAATAAACCAACATCTGCCCATACAGGAACCACTCAGCAGACTTCAGGTAGAAAAGCTGCATGAAAATTGCAGACAATTTGATGTCGAGCTATATGGATTAGGTCACCAGTATCAGGGTATTGTCCACGTGATAGGACCTGAGCTGGGCATCACACAACCAGGAATGACCATCGTGTGCGGGGATAGTCACACTAGTACACACGGGGCTTTTGGAAATATTGCATTTGGAATAGGAACCAGTCAGGTAGAGCAGGTTATGGCAACACAATGTCTAATATTAGAAAAGTCCAAAACCATGCGAATCAATGTTGAAGGTACTTTAGGGAAAGGCGTTGGAGCAAAAGATACAATCTTATTTATTATTTCCAGACTTTCTGCAGCTGGAGGTACCGGTTATTTTGTAGAATATGCAGGATCGGCTATTCGTTCACTTTCGATGGAGGCCAGAATGACGATATGTAATATGAGCATCGAAATGGGTGCTCGAGGAGGTATGATCGCTCCGGACGAAACCACATTTGAATATATAAAGGGACGAACATTTGCACCGACAGGGGTGTATTGGGAAGCAGCAATTGAATATTGGAAGACACTGTATTCTGATAAAGATGCTGTTTTTGATGCCGAATATACCTATGATGCAGCGGATATCACTCCTATGGTCACTTATGGCACGAATCCGGGCATGGGCATGGGAGTTTCTGAAAACATACCTTTAGAAAACCAAACAGAGTCTATCCAAAAATCACTGACCTACATGGGCTTAAAAGCCGGAGAAAAGTTAGTTGGCAAAAAAATTCAAAATGTATTTATCGGAAGCTGTACAAATAGCAGAATAGAAGACCTAAGGCTGGTTGCAAACTTTGTAAAAGGTAAACAAAAAGCTCAACATGTAAAAGTGTACATCGTACCTGGTTCAAAACAAGTTGAAATTCAGGCAAAAGAAGAGGGTTTGGACAAAATATTTGAAGCAGCAGGTTTTGAACTCAGAGAACCTGGTTGCAGTGCTTGTCTAGGTATGAATGAAGATAAGATTCCCGCCGGTGAATATTGTGTATCCACGTCCAACCGAAATTTTGAAGGAAGGCAAGGACAAGGTGCAAGGACAATTTTATCCGGTCCATTGATGGCCGCAGCTGCGGCAATAGAAGGAAAGATTGTTGATATCAGGGAATATTTGAATTAAAAAGTATGGAAAAGTTAGATAAATTAGTCAGTACGGCGGTGCCTTTACCCATCGAAGATATTGATACGGATCAGATCATCCCTGCCAGATTTCTCAAAGCGGTCTCTAAGGATGGATTTGGCAAAAATTTATTCAGAGATTGGCGTTATCATCACGATGACAGCCAGGTGCAAGATTTCATTTTAAACAATAATACGTATCAGGGTCAGATTTTAGTTGCCGGAAAGAATTTTGGCTGCGGCTCCAGTCGCGAACATGCTGCATGGGCATTGGCCGATTATGGTTTTAAAGTGGTGATCAGTAGTTTTTTTGCAGATATTTTCCGTGGAAACGCACTAAATAATGGCATACTGCCACTACAGGTCAGTCAGGATGTGCTTGATCAGATCTTCAGTTGGATAGAATCAGATCATCGGATGCTTCTGGAAGTCAATGTAGAAGATCAAACCCTGCGAATAGGTAACCTGAATGTGCCATTTGATATCGACCCGTATAAGAAGGAATGTCTTATCAACGGATATGATGATATAGACTTTCTATTAAGTATAAAAGATGATATTGAAAATTTTGAAAAAAACAGAATTTTTACGTTTTAAAATTATCTAAACAATACTTTCAAAAAAGAGTGAATACAATGAAAATGCTGAAAAAGATAACCGTTTTACCAGGAGATGGTATTGGTCCAGAGGTAATAGCTCAGGCATTAAAAGTATTGAAAGCCATCAGTCAAAAATATGGTCATCATTGGGAAATCAAAGAAGCCCTCATCGGTGCCTGTGCCATCGATATTACAGGAGATCCTTTTCCGGACGTTTCATTAACAGCGTGTCAGGAAGCCGATGCTATTCTTATGGGTGCTATTGGTGATCCCAAATACGATAATGATCCTTCTGCCAAAGTTCGTCCTGAACAAGGACTACTCCGAATGAGGAAATCATTAGGACTTTATGCTAATATCAGGCCAGTAAAGATTTATGCTTCTTTATTACATTTGTCTGTTTTCAAACCCGAGATACTTAAAGATGTTGATTTTGTAATTTACAGAGAGCTCACTGGAGGCATATATTTTGGCGAAAAAGTCAAGGAAGCGACTTTCTCATCAGATTTATGTTTATATCACAGATATGAAGTGGAGCGCATCACACACCTGGCTTTTCAGCAGGCAATGGAGCGAAGAAAAAAGCTTACACTTGTTGATAAAGCCAATGTATTGGAGACATCCAGACTGTGGCGATCTGTTGTGGCAGAGATAAGCCGTCAATATCCGGAAGTTGCATTGGATTTTTTATATATAGATAATGCTGCCATGCAAGTCATTCTTAATCCTTCCAGATTTGATGTGATATTGTGTGACAATCTTTTTGGGGATATTCTATCTGACGAAGCCAGTGTATTATCCGGCTCTATGGGCTTGTTGCCCTCAGCCTCCAAAGGGGAAAAGTCAGGACTTTATGAGCCTATACACGGATCATACCCTCAAGCAGCAGGAAAGGATATTGCCAATCCGCTCGCCACAATTTTATCCGTAGAGATGATGATGAGAGATTTTGACTATATTGCTGAGGCGGATGATATTATCAGTGCTGTCGATCAATGCATTAGTGACGGATTTCTCACTGAAGACTTAAAACCAACTATTCCAGTGAGATGTTCACAAGTAGGCGACAAAGTCGTTGCCCTAATACTATCAATAAAATAATCATGATCAATAAATATAGTAAAACGATTACCCAAGATGTCACCCAACCCGCAGCACAGGCTATGTTGTATGGTATAGGTCTGACAACCGAAGATTTAGACAAGGCTCAAGTGGGCATCGTCAGCATGGGATATGATGGCAATACGTGCAACATGCACCTTAATGACTTAGCAGCCGTAATCAAAAAAGGTGTTTGGGAACAAGATTTAGTAGGCTTAATATTCAATACTATAGGTGTCAGTGACGGTATCAGCAATGGAACAGATGGTATGAGATACTCTTTAGTATCCAGAGATATCATTGCGGATAGTATAGAGACTGTATGTGGAGCTCAATATTATGATGGACTTATCGCTGTACCGGGCTGTGATAAAAATATGCCTGGCGCCATTATGGCCATGGGTCGACTAAACAGACCTTCAATCATGGTCTATGGCGGTACTATAGCTCCAGGTCATTACAAAGGTCAGGATTTGAATATCGTTTCTGCTTTTGAAGCTTTAGGTCAAAAAGTAGCAGGTACGATTAGTGAAGAAGATTTTCAAGGTATCATCCGCCACGCTTGCCCTGGGCCAGGGGCATGTGGTGGTATGTACACGGCCAATACTATGGCGAGTGCCATCGAAGCATTGGGTATGAGCCTTCCATTTTCATCATCCAACCCTGCGCTCAGCCCTGAAAAACAACAGGAATGCATAGATGTTGGAGCAGCCATCAAGTTGTTGCTCGAGCAAGATATCAAACCGTCTGACATCATGACCAGAAAAGCCTTTGAGAATGCAGTCACTATCATCATGGTATTGGGTGGAAGTACCAATGCTGTTTTGCATTTGATAGCAATGTCCAAAAGTGTCGGTGTAGTATTAACTCAAGATGATTTCCAAATCATAAGTGATAAAATTCCTGTACTTGCTGATTTGAAGCCCAGCGGCAAATATCTGATGCAAGATCTTCATGAAATAGGTGGTATTCCAGCAGTTATGAAATATCTTTTGTCCAAAAATATGTTGCACAGTGATTGTATGACTGTTACTGGAAAAACATTGGCGGAAAATCTAAAAAATATTCCTGATCTGGATTTTACCCAACAGGTTATCATCAGACCAGTAGAAGAACCATTGAAGAAGACTGGCCATTTGCAAATATTGTATGGCAATCTTGCTATCAAAGGTGGTGTAGCGAAGATTTCGGGTAAAGAAGGTGAGTTATTTACTGGTCCAGCAAGAGTTTTTGATGGTGAAAAATTGCTCATAGAGGGTATAACTCAGAAAAAAGTAAAAGCTGGTGATGTAGTCGTCATCAGATACGTAGGTCCAAAAGGAGCGCCAGGTATGCCAGAAATGCTAAAACCCACTTCTGCTATTATGGGTGCAGGATTGGGCAAAAGTGTAGCATTGATTACAGATGGTAGATTCAGTGGTGGTACGCACGGTTTTGTAGTAGGACATATTACACCTGAAGCTTATGATGGTGGAGCCATTGCTTTGGTTCAGGATGATGATATTATTACCCTTGATGTCAATAATAAAGCGATAACTTTGCATATCTCTGATCAGGAAATGAACGAAAGAAAAAGCTTATGGACTCAGCCACCATTAGCTGTTAAAAATGGTGCTTTATACAAATACGCCAGAAGTGTAAAGGACGCATCTGAAGGTTGTGTCACCGATGAATTCTAAAATTTAAAAATAATGACAAAAGAATATTTTTTGGATCTGGCAAAATACAACCAATGGGCGAATGAAAAATTTATCCATTGGGCAAAACCTATCAATGCTGCCCAATGGGATAAAGAACTCGTGAGTAGTTTTCCTTCTATAGCGCAGACTGTCATACATATTATAGGTGCGGAAATGATTTGGCACGATAGACTACTTAATATTCCAAATCCTGTTTGGTTACCATTGAATTTTAAAGGGGACAAAAATACAACTTTAGATGTTTGGCGGAAAAGTAGTGAACTCTTGATCAACTTCATTGAAAATATAAATTCAGAGCATGTTCTTTTTAAGCAATCTTACAAAAGGATAAATGGTGAAGCTTTTACTCAGCCTGTGTATGAGATTTTATCCCACGTTTTCAATCATTCTACTTATCACCGAGGGCAATTAGTCACATTATTCAGACAAGTGGGATTCACTGACGTAACATCTACAGATTTATTACTCTATTATAGAAAATAAAAAAGCATGACGGCAAATACCACACTAAAGACAGATATTAAAACTGCTCACATTAAACAAGTCACAGGCTCACAGGCTTTATTGGATGCGCTGATTCATGAAGGTGTTAAAACGATCTTTGGGTATCCGGGGGGCGCTATCATGCCTGTTTATGACGCCCTTTATGATTTTAATGACCAATTGGAACACATATTGGTGCGCCATGAACAAGGTGCTATCCACGCAGCGCAGGGATTCGCAAGAGTATCTGGCAAAACAGGTGTAGTATTTGCTACAAGCGGTCCAGGAGCTACCAATTTGGTGACAGGATTGGCAGATGCAATGATAGATTCTACCCCTGTAGTTTGTATCACAGGTCAGGTTTTTGCTCACTTGTTGGGTACAGATGCTTTTCAGGAAACAGATGTTATTAATATCACATCTCCGGTCACTAAGTGGAACTATCAGGTCACAAATGCAGAAGAAATTCCACATGTTTTAGCAAAAGCCTTTTATATTGCTGCTACAGGGAGGCCAGGTCCAGTAGTGATTGATATTACAAAAAATGCACAATTACAACTTTTTGATTATGAAGGATACCAAAAGTGTTATCACATAAGGAGTTATAAACCAAAGCCTGAAATTCGACCAGCTTATATTGCAGAAGCTGCTGCTATCATCAATGAAGCTAAAAAACCATTTGTAATTTTCGGTCAAGGTGTCATTTTGGGTAATGCGGAAAAAGAATTTCTAACTTTTATTGAAAAAGGGAATTTCCCTGCTGCATGGACGATACTAGGAATGGGAGCAATACCTACAGATCATGAATTATCCGTTGGTATGTTGGGTATGCACGGCAATTATGGACCTAATCTTCTGACCAATGAGTGTGATGTTTTGATCGCCATAGGCATGCGGTTCGATGATAGAGTGACTGGTCGCTTAGATAAGTATGCCAAACAAGCCAAAATAATTCATCTTGATATAGATCCTGCCGAAATCGATAAAAATGTAAAAAGTACCGCCGCAGTTTGGGGTGATTGTAAAGAAACACTGCCGCTCCTTACTGAAGCCATACACAGGAATGAAAATCATCAGTGGTTACAAAAATTTAAAGATTGTACCGTCAAAGAAACAAAAAAGGTAATTTATCCAGAGCAAAATCCATCATCTGGCGAGATCACCATGGCAGAAGTATTAAGATGTATCAATGAAATAAGTGATGGAGAAGCTATCATAGTCTCGGATGTAGGACAGCACCAAATGGTCGCTTGTAGATACGCCAAATTAAACAAAACAAGATCTAATATTACATCAGGAGGATTAGGTACAATGGGATTTGCATTGCCTGCAGCCATTGGAGCCAAATATGGTGCTCCAGATAGACAAGTGATTGCGATCATAGGTGACGGCGGCTTTCAGATGACATTGCAGGAATTAGGTACCATCATGCAAGCCAATGTCAATGTCAAAATAATCATTCTCAATAATCAGTTTCTAGGAATGGTCAGACAATGGCAAGAGCTTTTTCATCACAACAGATATTCTTTTGTCAATATCACAAGCCCGGATTTTGTGCAACTTGCGAAAGCATATAACATAGAAGGTAAAAAAATAGAACAAAGAGATGAACTTAAAGTAACACTAGAAGAAATATTAAGCCACAACAATCCATTTTTATTGGAGGTCATGGTCGGCAAAGAAAATAATGTTTTTCCAATGGTACCACAAGGTCGAGGTGTATCTGAAATCATTTTATCTAAAGAAGAACTGTAATACATCATGAAGCAGGAATATACCATCACCGTTTACACGGAAAATCAAATTGGCTTAATCAATAAATTGGCCATCATTTTTACTCGTAGGAAGATCAATATAGAAAGCCTGAACACATCTCCGAGTGAGGTAGAAGGGATACATAGATTTACCATCGTCATCAATGAAACAGAAGAAGTTGTTCGTAAACTTTCCAGACAAATCGAAAAATTGCTCGATGTACTCAAAGTAGATTTTAATACCGATGAAGAGATTATATGGCAGGAAATGGCTTTGTACAAAGTAGCAGCAGATGTTATCACTGAGAAGGTGAAAGTAGAGCGCCTGCTTAGAGAACAAGGTGCGCGAGCGGTAGTCATAAGGAAAGACTACATCATCTTCGAAACCACAGGTCAAAGGGAAGAAATAAATAATCTGATCAAAACACTTGAGCCGTATGGTTTACTTGAGTTTGTAAGATCTGCAAGGATTGCCATCATCAAAAAAAGTGATGGTTTTCATAATAAAATCAAAGAATTTGAATACAAAGTTCCTAGTGAAACCTTGGTAGAAAATGAATTCTTAGATCAAAATGAAAGTATATTCAGTATGTAATTTGGTGATGGGTGATTTATAGACAGTAATTGTAGAAAAAAACACTAATATCACATAGCTCATAATTCATAATTCAACATTCGTAATTAATAATTTTAAAAAACATGGCACAATTAAATTTTGGAGGAACCGTCGAAAATGTCGTGACACGCGATGAGTTCCCATTGGAAAAGGCAAGAGAAGTTCTCAAAAACGAAACCATTGCCATCATAGGCTATGGGGTACAAGGTCCTGGACAGGCATTAAATCTGAGAGATAATGGCATGAACGTCATTATAGGACAGAGACCCAACTCCCATTCGTGGGACAAAGCTGTAAATGATGGATTTGTACCCGGAGAAACACTTTTTCCGATCGAAGAAGCAGCTTCTAAAGGCACTATCATTCAATATCTTTTATCTGATGCGGCACAGATTGCAGTATGGCCCCAATTGAAGCCCCATCTTACCACCGGAAAGGCCTTATATTTTTCACATGGATTTGGGGTCACCTTTAAGGAAAAAACCGGGATTGTACCTCCAACAGATATAGACGTAATATTGGCTGCTCCCAAAGGATCGGGTACAAGCTTGAGAAGGATGTTTCTTGCCGGTAAAGGTCTAAATTCCAGTTATGCTATATTTCAGGATGCTACAGGAAAAGCCAAAGACAGAGTAATTGCATTGGGCATTGGCATAGGTTCGGGTTATCTTTTTGAAACAGACTTTAAAAAAGAAGTATATTCTGACCTCACTGGCGAACGTGGTACGCTGATGGGAGCCATACAGGGTATTTTTGAAGCACAGTACAATGTACTTCGTAAAAATGGACACAGCCCGTCTGAAGCATTCAATGAAACAGTGGAAGAATTGACAGAATCTCTGATGCCACTCGTGGCAGAAAACGGAATGGACTGGATG
The DNA here is from genome assembly GCA_038246735.1 of Chitinophagales bacterium. Taxonomy (GTDB): domain Bacteria; phylum Bacteroidota; class Bacteroidia; order Chitinophagales; family Saprospiraceae; genus OLB9. The sequence goes on along the minus strand of JBBRVQ010000002.1, from coordinate 39,631 downwards.
TATGCCAATTGCAGCACTACAGCACAACGTGGAGCATTAGATTGGAAAAATAAGTTCAGAGATGCTGTATCTCCTGTCTTTGAAGATTTGTACAAGAGTGTAGCCGCCGGCGAGGAAGCCCAAAGATCAATAGACACTAACTCGCAGCCGGATTACAGGGTAAAACTGGATGAAGAACTCAAGGAACTCCGCGAATCGGAGATGTGGCAGGCAGGTAAGGTTGTCCGAAGTCTGAGACCAAAGATTTAAACTATACTTAAATTCGTAGGTATAAAGAAAAACCGCTAAAGCATTTTTCATCTTTAGCGGTTTTTTAAAAATTCATAATCATCAGGGATATTTCATACCAATGCCATTCAGATTAATCTCTTATGATTATCTGAAATTATAATCGGTTCATCTGTTCCCACGCTCACTTTCAACTTTGACTTTGTGCACGTGCTGTTGGTCACCTCGATAAGATATTTGTCTGAAAGTAAACTGTTGAAAACTTTACATGAAAGACTTACTTTTCGTTCAGTACTAAAATCATGATCTTCGTTTAGAAGATTGTGGGTCAGTTACACTAAAGCCGTATAAGTTTAGCCACTCCACTATCCCTGAATGTCCTTTTTATACACTTCAACCACTACTCATACTCATTTGGACAATATTTTATTGGTACGATGTTTATTTGAGCATAAATTTGCTGTATTAATAGAAACATTCGAATGATAAAACCAAAACTCATGATAGGGGTAATTTCAGTTGTATTGCTTCTCGATGTTGGAATGTGGATCAAAAAACAATATTTTTCGGCTCAGGACGAAGTCAAAGAATTTACCCACGGACCATTTGTGATCAGAATGAAACGCTTTATTACTTCAGATTTTAACTTGAATTATGGAAAGTTTTATGAGCGAACAAATATCGCTTATTCAGTGCTTTACAATGGAAAAGTAGTAGAATTTCCCGCGGCATTACAGTCCAATACAGGTTTTTCTCATATGTGACGGGTGTATTTATAGAAAGATGCTCCGTACCAACAGTAGTGGCAGGTAGCCAAAGTGTTTTTATGATCACAGCAAAAGGCAACTCTTATGAAGTGAAACCATTGGAGATCCAAAGTACAGATTTTATAAAATTTCAATGGTTGGACGCTATCGACGGACAACCTGGACCGGCTTTCGAATTGTTTATGGCTGATGAAAGAACTTCAATGGAGCACCCTGACACATTGCATGGCGGGAAGTATCTTATGATCAATCAAAAGCTAGTAATGTATCTCCCTACAATGGAGTTGTTTCAATTATGATAAAGACGGTGATGCGTTGGCTTTCTCACCCAATGAAAAGATTATTGTATTTCCGGGACATTTTCAGACTTGGAATTCAGAAGAAAAACCAAAATACGGAAATGCACTTTTAACTTATGATTTCCACAAGGATGATATAAAAGTATTACCTTAAAGCAAAAATGAAACACGATTTTACAAAAGGGAAGATATTAATATCGACTGGTTCAATACCAATTTTATGTGGGATACAACTAGTGAAGAAACAATTCTTACGGTCAGGAATCCCAAAATTCTTTTTATTTGGCAAGAGTATTTTGGGGATGATTATTTTCTTCTTTACCCCACTAATGATGAATTACTTTTGATTATCAAACAATTTGTTCTGGATTATATGAAATGGACACCAAAGGAAGTATTATCAGAAAAGTACCACGAATATACCGGCAGAGTATTTCAAATAGGAAAGGATAAACCTATATTTCATCTCGTAGGAAAAGATGGTGAAGGACTCCTTAGCTCAGAAATATATGGCGAAGAAGGTAACAACATCCGAATCTTAGTCAAAGACATAGGTCTTGCATTTAATGAAGTGCTAAAAACAGGAAAATACCATGAACATATAATAGCTATTCCAGAAAATGAAGAGTATTGAGTAAATTTTTGAAACTGCTGATCAGTTCGTTTTTTCTCTGCTGTAGTCCGACGTGTTTATTGAAATGTTGAAGTTGGGGAATTGCCGAAATGTTGAAATCTCGGTGTATCAAATGATGAAATGAAGGCACTTGATATAGTTGGCGATCTAATGATGAAAAAAAAAGGAAAAGAAATCTTTGAAAATTACGATGTAAGTCAATGGATAACTGGGATTTACATTGTTGAAATCGGGATGTCAGATAAATACGTATGAAATAAATTACTTTTTTTTACGGCAATAAATCACAATTTACACTGACTCCAACCACTTCCTCGCATTAACAAATGCTTCCGCCCATGGTGAAACTTCATCATTTCTTTTATCCGGATAATATGCCCAATTCCATTGAAAAAGGGAACGCTCAATATGTGGCATCATGACCAAATGACGACCATCTGTGCTGCACATCATGGCGGTATTGTAATCAGAACCGTTGGGATTGGCAGGATATGAGCTGTATCCGTATTTTGCGACAATTTGATAATTGGACTCATTTTTAGGAAGGTGGAACTTTCCTTCACCGTGTGATATCCAAACGCCCAGAGTAGATCCTGACAAAGAAGACATCATGACCGAGTTATTTTTCGCAATTTTTACAGATGTAAAAGCACTTTCGTGTTTGTGTGAATCGTTAAAATGCATCTTTGGTTTGATGTCGTGGTCAGGATTGATCAGTCCCAGCTCTATAAAAAGCTGGCAACCATTACATATACCAACAGATAAGGTATCCAGTCGGCTAAAAAACTTTGTCAATGCAAGATTTGCTTTTTCATTATATTTAAATGCACCAGCCCATCCCTTAGCTGAACCAAGGACATCGGAATTGGAAAATCCACCCACAGCACCGATAAATCGGATGTCTTCCAGCGTTTCCCTGCCTGAGATAAGGTCTGTCATGTGTACATCTCTGACATCAAATCCTGCACAATACAAAGCATTGGCCAGTTCCCGTTCCGAATTGCTTCCTTTTTCACGGATGACTGCAGCCAGGATACGAGGTTTTGTTGGGTCAATATCAGGTTTTTTACCCGTAAAATGAGCGGGAAAATTATATTGTAAAGATTGAATTTTATAGTTTTCGTATCGTTCTTTTGCTTTCAATGGGCCGGACTGCCTGGTGTCGAGAAGGTAAGACGTTTTATACCATATGTCTCTCCACTGTGCGATGTCAAAATTATATTTTGCTCCCATATTTGAGATACTTACATGTCCGCCGGAGACATATTTCCCGATTTGCACCGCATCAATACCTGCATCAAAAAAGGCTTTATTGATATTTTCTTCTTTCCCTTTACTTACCTGAAATATTATGCCTGCATTTTCAGCAAATAGTAATTTCAGGGTATCAATCTCCTGCAATGCGGTCAAGTCAAATTCTGCCCCAGCTTCTGGATCAGCAAAACACATCTCCAAAAGAGTAGTGATCAATCCACCGCTGCCTATATCATGGCCTGCGACGATAAGTCCGTTTCTGATGAGCTGCTGCATGGTATCAAAAGCGAATTTAAATTTTGCTGCATCTGCTATAGTTGGCGCCTTATCCCCAACTTTATTCAGAATCTGACCAAAGGATGAACCTCCGGTTTCAAAAGGACTGAACGACATATTGATATAAAAAACGTCCCCTTCTCCTGATTTGATGACAGGTTCTATGATTTGACTGATATTATTACAATGGGCTGCTGCACTGATGATGACGGTACCGGGAGCAATCACCTGTTGGTCAGGATATTTTTGCTTCATCGACAGAGAGTCTTTTCCTGTAGGTATATTAATGCCAAGTTCGATGGCAAAATCAGCACAGGCTTCCACGGCATGGTACAATCGTGCATCTTCACCGGGATTTTTGCATGCCCACATCCAGTTGGCGGAAAGAGATACACTCTTGAGCCCATCTTTTAAAGGAGCCCAGATAATGTTTGTCAGTGCTTCAGCGATACTGTTGCGACTCCCTGCGACGGGATCAATCAGACCACTTACAGGCGAGTGTCCGATAGAAGTGGCAATGCCCTGATTACTCTCATAGTCCAGTGCCATCACCCCACAATTGTTGAGCGGCAATTGTAACGGACCTGCGCATTGTTGTTTGGCTACCCGACCGCCAACACACCTGTCCACTTTATTGGTGAGCCAGTCTTTGCAGGCTACAGCTTCGAGTTGGAGTACCTGTTCAAGATAGATATATAACTCACCGGCATCATATTTTAGTGGATCGAATGTTGATTCAGGAGACTCATCAGAGATAATCATCTTTGGGCTGCTGCCAAACATATCATTCAAAGCCAGATCCATAGGGATTTCGCCTGTTTTTGACGATTGGAAAGAAAAACGATGATCACCGGTGATTTCACCTACCTGATAAAATGGTGCACGTTCGCGGGCTGCAATTGATTTCACTAACTCAATGTCCTCGGGGTGGATGACCATGCCCATTCTTTCCTGCGATTCATTGCCTATGATTTCTCTTGCAGATAAGGTAGGGTCACCAATAGGAAGCGCATCAAGGTTTATTTTACCACCGGTTTCTTCTACCAGTTCAGAAAGACAATTGAGATGACCACCTGCACCATGATCATGGATGGATATAATAGGATTGTGGTCACTTTCTACCAAAGCACGGATGGCATTGGCTACTCTTTTTTGCATTTCAGGATTGGAACGCTGAATAGCATTGAGTTCTATACCTGAACCAAACGCACCGGTGTCAGCAGAAGAAACAGCCGCTCCGCCCATGCCAATACGGTAATTGTCACCACCCATGACGATGATCTGATCACCAGTTTCGGGAAGGAGTTTTTTAGATTGATCTGCTTTTCCATACCCCACACCGCCAGCTAGCATGATGACTTTGTCAAATCCTAAGATAGACGCATCTTCCTGATGTTCGAAGGTAAGTACTGATCCTGCAATAAGAGGCTGACCAAATTTATTGCCAAAATCTGAAGCTCCGTTGGATGCTTTGATCAGAATATCTATAGGTGTCTGATACAACCATTTTCTTTCAGGTATTTTTTGTTCCCACGGGCGTGTTTTTTCGAGTCTTGAATAGGCAGTCATATACACAGCTGTACCAGCCAAAGGTAAAGAACCTTGACCGCCTGCAAGTCTGTCGCGGATTTCGCCGCCTGAGCCTGTGGCCGCACCATTGAATGGCTCTACTGTGGTAGGGAAGTTGTGTGTTTCAGCCTTCAGGGACAGTACAGACGAGAATGATTTTTTGCTATACAGAGACGGTTTATCTCCAGATTCAGGGGCAAATTGTATGACATCAGGACCTTTTATAAAAGCTACATTGTCTTTGTAAGCAGAGACGATATCATTGGGATTTTCTTTGGAAGTTCTTTTAATCATGGCAAAAAGGCTATTGACTTTTTTTTCACCATTGATAATATATGTACCGTTAAAAATCTTATGGCGACAATGTTCGGAGTTGACTTGAGAAAATCCGAATACTTCTGAATCAGTAAGTTTTCGCCCCAGTTTTTCAGCCAGTTTTTCAAGGTAATTTACTTCTTCATCGCTTAATGCAAGTCCTTCTGACTTATTGTAAGTAGCAATATTATCCACCGGTCTGATGGGCTCAGGTTTTATACTAAGGGTAAAAATATCCTGATCAAGTTTGCTGAATTTGTGTGAAAGCATCGGATCAAAGATTACATTTTCCTGAACTACCGGAATGAAGTGTTCAATTCTATCTACGCCAAAGATTCCCATATTTTGTGCGATTTCAACAGCATTGGTACTCCATGGCGTGACCATTGCTGCTCGAGGTCCAATGTATGATGCATCAATGGAAGTATGCTGCACAAAAAAAGCCATACCAAACAGCCACTTGAGTTTGTCGATATCGGCGGCAGTCAAAGTTTCAGCGGTACTTACTGCATAAATATGATTTTCTTCAGTGCGAAAAAAGCGTATCATGAAGTTGTTGATTTGAAAGTCTTATGAAGGTGCAAAGTTCATCAATTAGATTGAGAAAAAGGAATTCAGTCTGGTTTTTCGGGATTTTTTTTGATTTGAGTTACTACTACAGATGAGCTTTTGAGATGCAAGGACTTGAGTATTGACTCAGATTAAGAAGGTTTTATGTTTTAAAGAAAAATTTAAGGAAAGGGGTTATTTTTATAATGTCTACATAAACTCCTTTACTTCTACATAATTGCGGTACTGAATGACCAGTCCTTCATTTTCAAGTTTTTTCATCAATCGGGATATCACTACTCTGGACGAATGCAATTCATTGGCAATCTGAAAATGAGTGATATGCAGTTTAGATTCTTTGGTTACCATTACTTTGTCTCTCAGAAATTTATACAACCGTTCTTCCATATTATTGAAAGCAAGATTATCGATGGCATCCAGCATTTCATTCATTCGTACATTGTAGCTGTCCAGTACAAATCCCCGCCAACTTTTAAATTTTACCATCCATTCTTCCATTTTATCTACCGGAATAAAAAGAATTTCTGCATCTGACTCCGTGATGGCTTTGATAGCACTTTTGGATGGTTTGGTACAACAACTTAAGGTAACAGCACATGTATCTCCCAGTTCCAAGTAGTAAAGTAATAATTCATTTCCGTCTTTATCTTCCTTCATTACTTTGACAGAGCCTGTAATCACCAATGGCATATGTGTCAGAAGCTGACCTATGTCCATGATCATTGTACCTTCTTTAAAAGATTTTATATTTCCTGTTTTACATATTTCATTGATTAATTCGGCTTCAAAAAGAAATTGAAATTTTTCAAACAGCTTATTATAGCAAGGGATATTGAATGGTGTAAAGGTTGTTGTCATGATGTTTTGGTTGATCGACAAAGTTATGGTTAAATTTACAAATTCAAAATTAAACAAAATAAAATTTAGAATGAGGAACAAACCCGAATTATTGAAAAAAAATGATGACAATTATTCTGTACAAGCTTATACTTCTCCCTGTTTCACCAGATCAGGAAGATCTGCAAACTGCATGTCATACAATTCTCTATAGTGGCCATCAATTTTGTTTAATAATGCTTCATGCGTGCCATTCTCCATGATATTTCCATGGGCTAGAACGAGGATATTGTGCGCATGTTTGATCGTAGATAATCTGTGTGCAATAATTATAGAAGTTCTTCGCTCTATCAGTTTTTCGATGGCGTGTTGTATGACCGCCTCGCTTTCTGTATCAATGGAAGATGTAGCCTCATCCAATATAAGAATATCCGGATCAAACACCAGCGCTCTAACAAAAGAGATCAATTGTCGCTGTCCTACTGAAAGATTGCTGCCTCTTTCTGAAACTTTAAAGTCATAAGCTCCGGGTAGTTTTTCAATAAATGAATGAGCTCCGATGGTTATTGCTGCATTTATCACCACTTCATGGGATATTTTTTCATCTCTGAGCGTAATATTTTCCATGACACTACCTTCAAACAGAAAAACATCTTGTAGTACAATGGCGATTCGATCCCGTAGTGCCTTTAGTTCATATGATTTGATATCCTTATCATCGATCAGAATTTGTCCCTTTTGAATTTCGTAAAATCTGTTCAATATATTGATGATGGTGGATTTTCCTGATCCTGTGCTTCCCACAAGGGCCATTGTTTCACCAGGACGAATGGAAAAATTTATATTTTTAAGTACATAATTTTCTTCGTCATACGCAAAGGATACATCATGAAACGCTACTTTCCCAATTAGTTTTGTTGGAATGATGGTACCTTCATTGGCAATAAAATCTTTGCTGTCCAAAACTTTAAAAACACGCTCAGATGCTACCAATCCCATTTGAAGCGTATTGAATTTGTCGGCCAAAAATCTGATAGGTCTGAAAAGTAAATTGAGGTATAAAGGAAATGCTACGAGTGCTCCAAAAGTAACTTTATCCTGAAGATATCCTTTGGCTCCCAGCCAGATCATAAGCGCCAGCGAAACCGCAGAAACCAACTCCACTACTGGAAAAAAAACTGCATAATAAAAAACAGAATCCAGATTGGCTCTGGTATAGGAGTGATTAATTTTTTTGAAAGCCTCACCTTCCTGCTTTTCAGCATTAAATATTTGCACTATTTTCATACCGGTAATTCGTTCTTGTAGGAAAGCATTCATATTGGCAATTTGTGTTCTTACTTTCTGATAAGATACTTTTACTTTTTCTTTAAAAATATAACTTGCCAGAATCATAAATGGCATCGTTATAAAAACAATTGCAGTCAGTCTCCAGCTTGTGTATAACATGATGCCCACTACAGCAAACAACGTGATCATGTCTGCTACGATGGTGATTACCCCCTGTGCAAAAACATTATTTATGGCTTCGATGTCATTGATGGTTCTGGTTGTGGAAGTGCCTATTGGTGTTTTGTCAAAGTATCGCAAACGTAAATTCGTAATATGCCTGAAAACCTTCACACGCATATCCTTGATCACAGATTGACCCAGTTCAGCAGTGACATAGATGAAGTAATATTTCATGATTACATTGATCAGCAACACTATCAGAAAAAGGATGCCTAAAGTGATCATGCCTTCCTTTTCTCCTTTGATGATGTTATCATCTACAATTTTCTGAACGATAAAGGGCTGAGCAATAGAAAATGGAGTGATAGCAATGGCCAGAAAAATGGATTGTAAAAAAAGGGATTTAAATGGCGTTGCAGTTGCCAGAACACGTTTCAACAATACCCAATCCGTACCTTTTTTACTTTCCATATACCAATGTTAAATTGTTTTAACGCTGTGAGCTATCAAATTGTTTCAGACCAGAACTCAAGCCCAATAATAAAGGATTGTTTTAAAATTTCCTTGCAGATCAGTCTTTAACCCAACATATCCTATACCTGTTAAAAGGGACAATTGCTTCAATACTAGACCAACCATGCTTTTTTTAACGGCTCAAAAACATGGATCTTCTTTTGTCCAGATCTCGGAAATAGGGATCATATAAATCTTTGATATAATAGATCATTTCACCGGTGGATTTCATCTCAGGACCTAGGTTCTTGTCTACATTGGGAAATTTGTCAAACGAAAATACAGGTACTTTGATGGCATAGCCCGTGAGGTTTTTTACAATATCAAAGTCTTTTAGCATCTTTGTCCCCAACATGATCTGAGTGGCTATCTTCAGATAAGGAACCTGATAGGCTTTAGCGATAAATGGTGTAGTACGGGAAGCTCTTGGATTGGCTTCTATTACGAATACATCATCGTTTTTTATGGCAAACTGAATATTTATAAGACCCTTTATATTTAGGGCTACTGCGAGTTTATTGGCATATTCGACCATCTGTCCTATGGCAGAGGGGCTGAGTGAGTATGTAGGAAGTACGGCAGAACTGTCGCCCGAATGAATACCTGCAGGCTCAATATGTTCCATGATTCCCATGATATGCAATTCTTCACCATCATAAATAGCGTCTATCTCAGCTTCTTTGGCCCTGTCCAAAAACTGATCTATGAGCACTTTATGATCTGGCAGGTGTTTAAATATACTTAAAACATGTGATTCCAGCTCTTTGTCATTGATGACTATACGCATACGCTGGCCACCTATGACATAAGAGGGTCTCACCAGTACAGGATATCCTACCCTGCGTGCCACATCTATGGCCTCGTCCACATCCCTTGCAACTCCATATTCAGGATATGGTATTTCCAGTTCTTTGAGTAAATCTGAAAACCTGCCCCGATCTTCAGCCAGATCGAGACTGTTGAAGTCAGTACCAATGATCTTTATTCCTTTTTTATGAAATTTTTCTGCCAGTTTTAAAGCTGTTTGCCCACCGAGCTGAACGATGACACCTTCCGGTTGTTCAAGGTCGATGATTTCTTCTATATGTTCCCAGAATACCGGCTCAAAATAAAGTTTATTGGCTATGTCAAAATCAGTTGAAACCGTTTCAGGATTACAGTTGATCATGATGGCTTCATAGCCGGCTTCTTTTATAGCAAGGAGACCATGTACGCAACAATAATCAAATTCAATTCCTTGTCCTATCCTGTTGGGCCCTGAACCCAAAACAATAATTTTCTTTTTATCAGATGGGATACTTTCATTTTCAGTATCGAATGTGGAATAGAAATAAGGTGTTTTCGCTTCAAATTCTGCTGCACAGGTGTCCACCATTTTGTAGGAACGTATGATTCCCAGTTTTTTGCGCTGTCTGGTGACTTCTTCTTCTCTGATGCGAAGTACCCAAGCAATCTGTACATCCGAGTAGCCTACAGTTTTCAACTCTCTGAAGAAGTCAGCCGGAATGTCTTCTGCCACATTGTAACGCATCAGTTTTTCTTCATATTTTACCAAACGTTTGATCTGTTTGATATACCAAGGATCAATTTTGGTGAGTTTGTGTACCGATTTTTCAGGGACACCAAGCCTGAGAGCGTCTTTTACCCGGTATATCCTGTCATCGCTTACTTTTTCAAGTCTGGCAAGGATATCTTCGGTCTGAATCCATTCTTTCATATCTGCTCCGAGACCGGCACGATTGTTTTCCTGACTTTGACAGGCTTTTTGCATCGCTTCAAGAAAATTTCTCCCAATGGCCATTACTTCACCCACAGACTTCATTTGTAGTCCAAGGGTAGTATCTGCCCCATAAAATTTATCGAAATTCCATCTTGGCATTTTTACGATCACATAATCCAGAGCAGGCTCAAAATATGCTGAAGTGGTTTTGGTAATTTGATTTTTGAGCTCATTCAAGTTATACCCGATGGCTAGTTTGGCTGCAATTTTTGCAATAGGGTAACCAGTCGCTTTACTAGCGAGTGCGGATGATCTGGATACGCGTGGATTTATCTCTACTGCTATAAGTTCTTCTGTATCAGGGTTAAGAGCAAACTGAACATTGCAACCTCCTGCAAAATTTCCCATCGAACGCATCATCAACATTGCATCGTCCCGCATCTGCTGAAATGCAGTATCGGAGAGGGTCATCGCTGGAGCTACTGTGATGCTGTCGCCGGTGTGAATACCCATAGGGTCCAGGTTTTCGACAGTACAAATGATGACTACATTGTCATTACTATCACGCAACAATTCGAGCTCATATTCTTTCCAGCCGATCACTGCTTTTTCTACGAGGACTTCGTGAGATGGGGAAGCTTCTAGTCCTCTTCGAAGAGCTTCATCAAAATCTTCTTCCTTCATGACAAATCCACCTCCGGTACCTCCTAATGTATACGAAGGTCTGATGACCAATGGAAAACCGATTTGTTGTGCACCTTCTTTTCCTTCCAAAAATGAGTTGGCAATACGGGAGTCTGCCACCTTCATACCCAGGCTAATGACATGTTTTTTGAAAGCTTCGCGATTTTCTGCCAATTCAATAGCAGCCACATCAACACCTATCATCCTGACACCATATCTCTCCCAAACGCCCATATTTTCAGCTTCGATGGCCAGGTTTAAGGCAGTTTGTCCGCCCATGGTAGGCAATACCGCATCAATTTGTTGTTCTTCCAGAATCTTTATAATGCTCTCTACCGACAGTGGCCATAAATAGATATGGTCCGCAGTAAGATTGTCAGTCATGATGGTGGCAGGATTCGAATTGATAAGCGTGACTTTGATACCTTCTTCCCGGAGAGAGCGGGATGCCTGGGTGCCAGCGTAGTCAAATTCGCATGCTTGTCCGATGATGATGGGTCCGCTTCCTATGATGAGAACGGATTTGATAGAATTGTCTTTTGGCATTTCCGATGTGTATATCTGATCGGGGCACAAAGGTAAGATAATATTTATAGTAAAAAAAAAAATGTGTTGAATTCAAAATTTTATGAATTAATTATTAGATTGGTCCATATTTTGAACGCTGTATCAAATTTTTTAAAAGTCATAAAATCATTACATAAATAATATTAATTTTTTAAAATGGGGTATAAAAAAATATTGATCACTGATAAAGTCCATCCTTTGCTTATAGAGGGACTTGAATCTGAAAATTGTTTGGTGACTTATGATACTACTATGGATAATGCAAAGCTTGATGAGGTGATACATCAGTTTGACGGTATTATTATCAATAGTAAAATTATCATGACTAAGGCCAGGATAGATAAAGGTAAAAACCTGCTTTTTATAGGCAGACTGGGTTCTGGACTGGAGATCATTGATGTTATTTATGCAAAAAAGAAAAAAATAGCAGTTTACAATTCGCCGGAAGGCAACAGGAATGCTGTTGCAGAGCACGAGTTTGGGATGTTGCTGGCACTGATGAATAACATTGTCAGAGCAGATGCGGAAGTAAGAAAATTTCACTGGGATAGAGAGAAAAACAGGGGAAAGGAACTTAAAGGTAAAACCATAGGAATCATTGGATTAGGACACACAGGATCATCTTTTGCTGAGAAATTGTCGCCATGGGGACTAAAAGTTGTTTCTTATGACAAGTATAGAAAGCGATATCCGCCTTCGTTGCGTTTTGTAGAGAAAGTAAGTTTGAAAGAGTTGGCAGAAACGTCTGATATAATTTCACTACACTTGCCATTAACAGAAGAAACTAAATTCCTTGTCGATGACGAGTTTATGTCTCTTTGCAAAAAAGGTGTTATCATATGCAATACATCCCGTGGTCAGGTGATCAAAACGTCTTCGCTTATAGAAGGTTTAGAGACAGGCAAAGTAGGGGGCGCATGTTTGGATGTATTTGAAAATGAAAAACCTGAGTCTTATTCTGAACAGGAGAAAGTAATGTACGAAAAATTATATCTTATGGAAAATGTAGTGCTGACTCCTCATATCGCGGGATGGACAAATGAGTCCCTGTCGGGGATAGCAGTAATATTACTTGATAAAATATTAAAAGGAAATCACCTTAAAAATGTATCGGGCGATACAAAAATTGAGATATTTGAAGCAAAAATTTTGCTAAAGCAGTAAGATTTATTAACATTGCGGACTTTTAAGAAATCGTTAACATAATCAAAAATTCAGAGCATGAATAGATTATTACTTATTTTAGGTTTTATTTTGGTGGGGTGGAGTGGTTTAATTGCCCAAACTACTATTGAAGGAAAGGTGACTGATGCTAAATCAGGAGAAGCTATTCTTTTCGGAACCATTGCTTTATATAGGGGTGGTGTCTTGATCACAGGCACTGAAACTGATGATGAGGGGAATTATTTTCTGTCCGATGTCCAACCAGGTACTTATGACATGGAAGCCAGCTATATAGGTTTTGCATCTCAGAGGCAAACAGGTATAGTTATCAAGGCAGGAAGAACAAACAGAGTAAATTTTCAGCTTTCAGATGATGCTGTTCTATTGGATCTCGGCGTCGAGATAAAAGCATATAAAGTACCACTCATTGAGATAGACAATACGACTCAAGGTGCAACAGTTACTCAAGAAAAAATCAGAGCACTTCCGACCAAACAAGTCAATGCAATAGCTGCTACTTCTGCGGGTATTTCATCTCAGGATGGCGGTGCAATTTCGGTCAGAGGTTCTAGGTCTAATGAAACCGTATATTTTCTGGACGGTGTCAGAGTAACAGGAAACCTCATTCCACAATCTGAAATTGAACAACTGCAGGTAGTAATCGGAGGTATCGAAGCGAGATATGGAGACGTGACGGGTGGTGTTATATCTTTAACGTCTAGAGGTCCATCTGACAAAGTATCCGGAAGTATAGAAGTGGAAAAATCAGTAGATGGATTTGGTTACAATCTGGTGAGTGGTAATATTTCCGGACCGATTTTAAGAAACAGCAAAAAGCAATCGATCCTGGGCTATCGTTTTTCTGGACAGTACAGAAGCGTTGCCGATGGAAACCCTTCAGCCATTGGGGTGAGGAGAGCACCTGAATCATTAATAAGAACATTGGAGCAAAAGCCTGTTTATAATATTGGCAGTACACAGTTTCCTTCATTGGAGCAAATCCGCACTTCTGATTTGGGAGCACCTTTTAAAGCCAGACCCAATGATGAAAATATTGACATTGATCTTACAGGAAGATTAGATATCAAACTGGCGGATAATATTGATATGCAGCTTTCTGGAAATTATAATGACAGAACAGATCGCTTTACACCAAGTACGGCATGGTCACTATTAAACTGGGTAAACAATCCTTACCAGTATTCCAATACTTATAGGGGTAATCTTAGGTTAACACACAAACTTGGTAAACAAAGTAGTGGGCAAGGTGAAGAGAAAGCTACGGGAAATTTAAGAAATTTTGCCTATACCATTACATTGGGTTACCAAAAAAATAAGTCAAGAACCGAAGATCTTCGCCATAAAGAAAATTTATTTAATTATGGTTATTTTGGAAAAACAGTTCGAACCTGGGAGAAAATATTTGGATTTTTGGACCCCTTGGATCCATTATTTGAGATAGACCCATTCGGCCATCTGGGATATAGAGAAGAAATCGGAGAATATGCACTTAATGCTGATATTAATCCGATTTTAGGTACTTACAATGCTGTAGGTGGAGTCAACGTGAATGGATTATTAAATGATAACATAAATACTGCGTGGGGAGATTTGTATTCCAATGTAGGACAAGTGTATAATTCATTTAACAAAAACGATAATGACTTATATTCTTTAAATCTAGCTACCGGTTTTGATTTACTTCCCGGTGGTTCAGAAAAAGGAAGACATAATATTCAGTTTGGATTATTGTACGAACAAAGCATCAACCGAAACTGGGGGTTGGCTCCATTTGATCTTTGGAATCTGGCAAATATTCTTAGTAATGGACATATCAATGGTTTGGATAAATCCTTAGTTATAGACACAATGACCGTTAATGGTCCATTTGGGGCGCAAGTTGAAAACATTTACCAAACAAAATTAAATGTTGAACCCGACAATAAATTCTATAGAAGTGTAAGAGATATTACTGGAAAAACTGATCATGAATATGTAAATGTTTGGGATTTGGATCCAAGTCAGTTGAGATTGGATATGTTTTCAGCTGGAGAATTGATCAATAGACAAGGTCTAATAGGTTATAACGGCTATGATTATTTAGGCAATAAACTGGGAACAGATGTAAGGTTTGAAGATTTTTTTACCAGTCGGGATGCAGATGGACGAAGGACATTTGTGGTTGCTCCGCAACAGCCTATTTATGGAGCAGTTTTTCTTCAGGATAAATTTTCTTATAAGGATATTATATTTAGACTTGGTTTGAGAGTGGATTATTTTGATGCCAACACCAAAGTACTAAGGGACCCTTATGCCTTGTATGAAATTGAAAATGCAAAAGATTATTACAACAGAATAGGAAAAGAACAGCCAACTTCAGTATCAGATGATTACAATGTTTACGTAGCATCAGAAGAGTCAGACGGTTTGGTGGCATTCAGAAAAGGAGATCAATGGTTTTTACCCAATGGTACTGCCGTTTCCGGTGGAAATGTAATTTACCAGGGTGGTCTTGTTTTTCCTTCTTATGCCGGGAAAAGCCAAGGTAGAATACTAGATGTTCAAAAAACTGATTTTGACCCTAACACATCTTTTGTGGACTATAAACCACAGGTTAATTTTATGCCACGTTTGGCATTTTCTTTTCCGATTTCGGAAGATGCCGGATTTTTTGCTCACTATGATGTATTGTACCAAAGACCACCATCCAATTCCTTTGCTTCTGCGCTGGATTATTACTTTTTTGAAGATATCAGCAGAATCAATGCAAATGGCGGAGCTTTAGATAACCCAAATCTAAAGCCGGTAAGAACAGTGGATTATGAAGTAGGATTTCAGCAGAAGGTATCTGAAACCATGGCAATAAAGGTCTCAGCGTACTACAAAGAAATGAAGGATTTGATTCAGCAAAGAGTATTACCTAACGTTGCCGCTCCATTAAACTCATATAAGGTTTTTGATAATCTTGATTTCGGAACTGTAAAAGGGTTTTCGTTTTCTTTGGATAGAAGAAGAACCAATAATCTTGAAATTAATGCAACCTATACACTACAATTTGCTGATGGATCAGGCAGTGATGCCAACTCTTCAAATGGAATAAACAACCGAGGACCCATCAGAAATCTTATTCCTCTTTCTTTTGACGAAAGACACAGATTTACAACGGTAATTGACTATAGATACGGGTCAGGAAAAGCTTATAATGGACCTAGAATCGGAGGGATTAATATCCTTGAAGAGTTTGGTATCAACCTGACAGGATTTTTGGTGTCAGGTCAACCTTACACTAGAAATTTGACTGCACGAGCATTTGGTGGATCAGGATTTGCGGGTTCAATAAATGGTGCCAGATTACCTTGGAATTTTACCACTGACCTGAATGTGCAGAAAAGATTTCCTGTAACGATCAGCAAGACATCCGGTAAAAAACTCTGGTTTAACGCTTATTTCCGAGTTCAGAATGTATTTAATACAAAAAACATCATTGATGTCTTTAAATTTTCCGGCGATGCTGAGAATGATGGATATTTACAATCCAGTTTCGGTTTGGATAGGATAAGAGGTGTAGCTCAAACTGGTCGTGATGTGGATGCATTTTTGGATGCCTATTCATGGCGGTTACTTGCACCGGGAAATTTTACATTGCCGAGAAGAATGTATGTTGGTATAATTGTAGATTTTTAATTTGATCATCAAAAAAAATATAAATCATATGAATTTTGATAAAATATTTATTTGTATACTCTTTTTTGCCGGAGTTTTTATTTCTGATGTTGATGCTAGACAACCGGACATCACAGGTACAAATAAGACAGTAAATACTGAAGTGACTGGATGGCGGGCTGCCTGTATAAGGCCAACTACCCAGATAACTATGGAGGTAAATAATGTGAGAGCCAGACTTTTGACTGGTGGTGATATATGGAATATCAGTCCCACTTTGGGAGGTTATATTGTGCCAAAACCTGCTCCGGGCAATTTGGCAGTTTCAGCTATTTATGCTGGTGGAGTATGGATCGGGGGTAGGGACAGAGCTGGTAACACAAAATTATCTGGGGTTACTTATAGAAGTGACGGTACAGATTTTTTTGCAGGGCCACTGGATATTAATGGTACTACAGATAAAGAAGTATGTGACAATTGGGATAGATTTTTTACAGTATCAGGAATTAATGTGAGGAACCACTATAATAAAGTTATCATATTTAAAGAAACAGGTGTTCCGATTGATTGTGATTCTATACCTGACGATGTAAGGTATTGGCCTGGTCAGGGAAATCCATATTGGAGGGAAAAATTTACTTTCAATCTTCCGGATCAGCCATTAGGCGCATTCTGGGATGATGACCAGGATAATATTTATGATCCTTGTAATGGTGACTTCCCATTAATAGATATCAGGGGCTGTGAGCCTGATGACATTGGCGAAGCTAAAGAATTGATTCCGGACCAAATGATATTCTGGATTTACAATGATAACGGAGGGCCTCAGACTTTATCAGGGCCGAGTTCTATTCAGATGGAAGTTCAGGTGCAATCATTCGCATATTCAACCAATGATGAGATCAATGACATGACCTTCTACAGATACAAACTGATAAACAAAGCTGCAGAAGATTTGGTGGACTGTTATTTTTCTATGTGGATTGACCCGGATTTGGGTTGTTCAGAAGATGATTTTATTGGGTGTGATGTTTCCAGATCACTGGCCATAGTATATAATCAGGATGCTGTGGATGGAAATAATGGATCGTCTTGCGACGGAGTTAATACATATGGGTCAGAGATCCCCGTCATTGGTATGGACTATTTCAGAGGACCATTAGGACCAAAAGTATTCAAAAGAGATGCCATGGGTATTCCCATTTTGGATGCTGCTGGTAAAAAAATATTAGGTGAGCCAGAGCCCTTTACAGGTCAGCAAGATACTTTGATTGAATTGGGAATGACTTCATTTGCTTATCATGAAAGGCAAATCGGAGGATCTTTTCCTCCTGCTACCACCGATCCTCAGAGAGGTAGAGAAGATGGGTTTTACAACTATATACGAGGATTTTGGAGAGATGGTACCCCTTTGACATTTGGAGGTTCGGGGTATAATCCTGGTAGTGCAGATACAGTAAGATATGCTTTTCCGGACGATCCAAATAAAACAACAGGATGGTCTATGTGTACTGCTAATCTTCCTATCGGAGATAGAAGAACATTGCAAGCTACGGGTCCACTTTTATTGCAACCGGGAGCCACCAATGAATTGATAATGGGTGTAGTATTTGTTCCGGATGTAGACTACCCTTGTCCTGATATCACCCGACTCAAATTTGCAGATGACATAGCACAAGCATTGTTTGATAATTGTTTTGACATTACTGACGGTCCGGATGCACCGGACATTACATCTGTGGAATTGGATCAGGAATTGATCATTATGTTTTCCAATGAATCTACTTCAAATAATTTTAACGAAAGTTACGAAGAACTCGATTTGCAGGCTCCTATGATGGTTGATAACAAATACAGATTTGAAGGCTATCGTTTGTATCAATTGGTAAATGCTAGTGTAACTGCGCAGGAATTAGGTGATATCTCTAAATCCAGACCCATCGCTCAGGTGGATGTAAAAAACGGAGTTAGAGAAATATACAACTGGACAGGACAGGTTAATCCATTGGATCCATTGACAGGTCCAATAGTCTGGACACCTACCAGAGAAGTGATAGGTGAAAACAGAGGTATCCGGAATTCATTCAGAGTTACAGAAGATCAGTTTGCCCTTACAAACAGAAGATTGGTCAATCACAAACAGTACCATTTTTTGGTTTTAGCCTATGCACATAATAACTGGAAGTCATTTGATATTATTTCGGGAACAGGCCAGCGTAGAGCCTATTTGGAAGGAAGAGGTAATGTAGGTGGACCTGATAAGAGAGCGTATACATTAGTGCCCCGACCAATCGTTTATGAATCCCTACAGTCATCCTATGGTGAAGGGCCTACAATAGCCCGAATCTCAGGCGAAGGTAATCCTGGTAAATTTCTTGAAATGGATGATACGATGTATGATCTTATCTTAAAAAAGGAATATGGAGGAAAAATATTATATAAGTCAGGCGCAGGACCTATAGATGCAAAAATTGTGGATCCATTAAAAATAAAAGATGGAAAATACAGACTAGAAATAACAGGAAGGTTTAATTATGCCAGAGCCAATTGTGCCTATGACGATAAAGCAGTTTGGAAACTTACTGACGTCACTAATAATAAAGTTGTATTGCAGGATAGATCTTTATCATTCATAAAGGAGTATATCTTAAATAATCTTGGATTTTCAATCACGGTAGGTAATGAAGACGATCCGGGTACATCAAGGACGGGTACCAATGGTGGAATTGGAGCGAGATTGGTATATAAAGATGCTGCCGGAGCCAAATGGTTCAACGCAGTAAAGGATGCTGGGGTATATCAGGTAAATGCCGATGGCAATGTTTCTGCTAGAGAACTTGATTTTGTCAGAAATGGATTTGTTCAGGATCCGACTGCAGCATTATCAAAGTTGGGCGACGGATTTTTTGTTCCATTTCTTTCTACTCGATTTGAGGCAGACCCTGATTTTCCGTTCTATCTTAGTCCTGCAGCGCGTGATTTTATGGCAATTATGACAAATACTACGAATAATTTAATAAGATACAGAGATCTCAATAATGTGGACATAGTCTTCACCAGCGATAAAACAAAGTGGAGCAAATGTATTGTAGTTGAGACAGCTAACAATGATTTTATTAATAATGGTTTGCCTACTATTGATAATACTAAAAACTTTGAAGTACGAAGAACACCATCCATTGATAAGGATGGCAAACCAATAAACGATGGTACTTTTGGATTCAGTTATTTCCCGGGATATGCCATTGATGTTGAGACAGGAAAAAGATTAAATATATTTTTTGGGGAAAATAGTGTTTATTCAGGTGATTTAACCGATCAATTGGATGGTAAAAATCCAATAGGAGGCGACCTGATATTTAATCCTTCTTCACAGACTGTAACTGCAGATGGTATTCCTGTTTGGGGTGCTCAGCATTATATTTATGTAACAAGACAAGAATATGATGAATGCAAAACTCTTGAGGTTAAGCTTAGAAAAGGAGCATCTGTACTTAATAAAATAAAAGGTGGTGCGGCAGTCACTTGGGTGTCTTTTCCACTGGGAGTATCCAGCGCACCCATGCAATCAATAGATAAGGGCCTTATACCGAATGACCTTACCGTGAAGCTACGGGTAAACAACCCTTACGGAGAGTCCAGAAAGTTTAATATCGAAAAGGAGAGAGATTGTGAAACAGATGGCGATTCACCAGTCTATGACTTTGAATTTAGAAATAAACAGTCCATTCCGCTTACCACACAGGAAGAGTATGTAGGCGCACTATCAAATGTGAATGTAGTGCCTAACCCCTACTATGCTTATAGTGCCTATGAAACTTCTCAGTTTACGAATATCATAAAAATCACTAATTTACCTGCAAAAGCGACGGTGACCATTTATAATATGGATGGAAGTTTTATCCGTCAATATAATAGAGATGAAAGAGGGACGGTATTATCCGGTACAAATAGACCTACTTCAACTTCACAAGTTTATCCTGATTTGGAATGGGATATGAAGAATTTTAAGGATGTCCCAGTAGCAAGTGGTGTATATCTCATACATATTGTTGCACCTGAGTATAAAGAAGAAAGGACGATTAAGTGGTTTGGTATTGGCAGGAAGTTTGACCCGAGTGGATTATAATAATTAAATATCTGCAAGCCTGAGGAAGTTAGACTTCTTCTGGCTTGCAGAAAATAAACAAAATAAAAGAGAGCAAAATGAATATAAAAATTTACACAATTTTAGCTTTTTTAGTCATTTCAGTGATGAAACTTGAGGGGGGCAATCCCGATAGACAAGGACAGGCTGGTGCATCTGAATTATTAATGAATCCATGGGGTAGAAGTGCAGGTTTGCATTCAATGAGTACTTCATCAGTTATGGGTGTAGAAGCGATGCGAATCAATATCGCTGGATTAAGTAGAATAAAAAAATTGGAAATTGGAGTTTCCAATAATAGATTATTCAGTGGTACGGGAATGAATCTTAATAGTTTCGGACTTGGATTTAAAATGGGAAAGTCAGGTGCTTTTGGTGTTGAGTTTGCTTCGCTGGACTTTGGTCAGATACCTGTTACTACTGTAAACCAACCAGCTGGCACAGGAGGTTTTTTTTCTCCTAGTTTTTTTCAGCTGGGAATGGGATACTCCTTCACTTACGCAAATAAAATATCAGTTGGCATGTTAGTTCGTCTGGTTTCTGAAAGCATACAGGATGTTTCTGCATCAGGTTTCGCTATTGATGCAGGCGTTCAGTACGTTGCTGGGCCTAAGGATAATTTTAGACTAGGTATATCGTTGCGTAATGTAGGTTCTCCTATGGCATTCGGAGGGGAAGGTCTATCAGTAAAAAGAAATAATCCGGATCCCGCAGGAGGAGTCAACTACGAATTAACGTATGATGCCAGGGCAGCTAGTTTTGAACTACCTTCTATGTTAAATCTTGGTGTATCTTATGATTTTTACTTAGGAGACGAAAATTATATTAGAGGCCTAACAAACTTCACATCAAATGCATTTTCAAAGGACCAGATAGGCGCAGGACTAGAGTTTTCTTTTCAAAATCTAGTGGTTTTAAGAGCGGCGTATAAGCACGATCTTGGAAGTACCGATGTGGAAACTAATAATATTTATACCGGCTTTTCTGCTGGTGGATCAGTTGAAGTACCATTAAGTAAAGGTGGTGCAAACAATTTGGGAATCGATTATGCCTTCAGATCAACAAATCCTTTTAAAGGCACACATAATTTTACCCTTCGATTTTCTTTTTAGAAAACTTTTTGTTCGATTTGACCGTTTAGTATTATAAATAAAGGTTTTTATACAAACGTTTTCGCTTTCTAGTGGGAGTGAAAACGTTTGTTTTTTTATTTTTAAACAGCATTATAAAATTATATTATGTCAGTATCTTATATGACTCATGAAGGTTATGAAAAGCTTAAAGCTGACCTGGATGAGCTTAAAACTAAAGGAAGGGAGAACGTGGCTAAAGCGATAGCAGAAGCCAGAGAAAAAGGTGATCTTTCTGAGAATGCTGAATATGATGCAGCAAAAAATGCTCAGGGTATGCTTGAGATGAAAATAAATGAGCTAGAAAAGGTTTTTGCAAATTCTAGGATTATAGATGAAAGTCAATTGGATACGTCAAAAGTTACCGTACTGACAAACGTAACTATAAAAAACGTAAATAACGGCACAGAAGTTACTTATAAGCTAGTAGCAGAGGCAGAAGCAAATCTTAAGGAGAAAAAAATTTCTGTAAGCTCACCTATAGGGCAAGGACTTTTGGGTAAAACTGTAGGAGATTTGGCGCAAATACAGACACCAGCTGGGCTGATCAATTTTAAAATAGTTAATATTTCACTGTAATATGGCTTCCATATTTAGCAGAATAGTAGCCGGTGAAATACCATGTTACAAGATATTAGAAGATGAAAAATTTCTTGCATTTCTGGATATCTCTCCATTGGTAAAAGGTCATACATTAATTATCCCTAAAACGGAGATAGATTATATTTTCGATATGGAAGATAAACAGCTGAGTAGAATGATGGTTTTTTCTAAAAAAGTAGCTCATGCTATTAAGTCTGCTATTCAATGTACTAAAGTGGGGATATCCGTTATAGGGTTAGAAGTTCCTCATGCGCACATCCATCTTATCCCAATGAATAGGGTGGATGAAATGAATTTTAGTAGAGAAAAATTGGTATTAACACCAGACGAGCTGGCTTCTATCGCAGAAATTATCAGGGCTAAGTTTTGAGTTTATTATTCTTAAATATATAGACTAATCCTCCCAACCCTATAAGTATAAATAGTATTGAAATATATTGGGCCTGACTCCAGTCAAGTCCAAATATTGTGTACTTTTCGTTTACTCTGATAAATTCAATCAAGAATCTTTCAATACCATTTATTATCATATAAAGAAAAAATATTGTGCCGGGAATTTTAAATCTGTGTTTATTTATAAACAGTAATACAAAAGCCAACAAACCGAAGGTCGTTTCATAAACAGGCGTAGGATACACTCCGGGGGTAAGCTCATGACAATATCTCATGCCGCAGCTTGTGAGACAGCTATCTTCTTGAGATAAACCTGAAACAATTGCATTTTGATAGACTGTTGGATCACATTGGGACAATAGGACACCTTCATTATTTACATTGTTCGGATAGTTGTAGGACCACAACCAATCGGGTAGATACCACCATTCAGGGATAGCAGCAGCTTCAATGCCCCAGTCACCATCTCCTGAAAGCTGACAACCGATGCGACCGATAGCATATCCAAGAAGAATGCCCATACCTGCTATATCCATCATATAAATAGGTCTTATGCCTATCTTTTTAACGTACCAATAAACAGCTACAAATGCTAGGATTAATCCGCCATAAACATTTAGTCCGCTTCCTGAAAATAAGGCTCCTAGCGGATCTTTAAAAAATCCTGAGATATCTTCCGTGATCGAAAAAAGTTTGCTCCCAAGTACGCCGGATAGTCCAGCGATGATGATGATATCATTTGTTTTTGAAGAAGGATATTGTAAAATTTCCGTCGTTTTAGGATTAGGGTCTGCTTTTTTATTTTTCCAAATATAGTATGCCGCAGTGCCCGCAGCAGCAATAACTCCCAGCCACCACATGCCAATCTTGGAAAACACAAAAGATGCGGGATCACCTTTAAAATCATCAAACTTCATTATGAGAACAGGAAGTTTAGCGCCAATAAACAATGAAAACAGACTGTTTATAATGATATCTTGGATCAATAATTTTTCTGTGGTGATCTGTGTTATTTTTAACGGCAAAATCAAACCTGCTTTTTCTTTTTGTAAAAGTTCATGTCTAAGTAAAATCCCGCAGGAAGCTAGGGCAATGACTAGCATAAAACCAAACGTTTTAAATATAGATGTCCAATTGTCTACATCTGTGCCAAACAAATCATTGAAAAAGTACGAAAGATCCGGGTACATTTCTGTTTATTTTATCACAAATGTATGAAATACTGTAGACAATTTTTTAAATAAGCATGATTATTGCTTCACAAGATATTGATTTAGTATCTTTGTGCAGCAATGTGTTAGCCCCTTCAAAATAATCACTTACTGAAAATATTATGAAAAGAATATTAACGTTAGCAACATTAATTTGGTTGCCGGTATTATTATGCGCCCAGGCTCCTGGCCTTGTTATTCAGACAGGCTTAACTGCGTCGTATGCAAAAGATGCTAATATTACAAAAGCTAATCAACGGCATTATGGATGGATGATAGGCGCTGATGCAAGAATTCTGGATGGTGACTTATATTTTTTATTAGGCGGGCAGTTTCATAAAACAGATTTGATGTCTACTTCTTCTCCCGACTTTTTTAAGAATGACTGGAGCATTGTTATGGGAAGAGCTGGTTTCGGATTTAATTTACTTCATATTAACGAGCGAATAGTAGTTCGGTCGAAGATACTTGGATCAATAAATTTTATACTAGACGCTCCGGAAAATGGACAGAACATTCCTGGATATACTGAGTTAAATGATTCTTTTCTCGGAGCAGTCACAGGTTTGGGACTTACAATCGGGAGTTTCGATTTTGATCTGGATTTTCAATATGGTTTTATAAATGCCTATTTTAAGCAGCCTAAATCCACTTTTGATTCGTGGACTTTTATGGTTGGTTTTCATTTCTAAAAAAAGGGATTTGTTCTTTTTTCTATACCTATGGTTGTTTGTTCTCCGTGTCCGGAATAAACAATGGTATCATCGTGTAATGTAAAAAATTTTGACTTGATCACTCTGGTCAATGTTTCAAAGTTGCCTCCGGGAAGATCCGTTCTGCCGATACTACCTTTAAACAAAACGTCGCCTGCTATTAGAATTTTTTCACTTTCATTGACCAATGATATACTTGCAGGTGAATGACCGGGAGTAAACAATACTTTTAATGTAGATTGACCAAAAGAAATAATATCTTCTTCGTCAATAAAAATTTCTATATCTGGTGAGATGTCGTAATTGATTTGATACATTAAAGCTGTTTGTATTCCAAATTGCAAAACGGGAATTTCTTTTTTGTGAGAGGTAAGCTTAAGTTGATACAAGTCACTTACATATTTATTGCCAAGGATATGATCTATATGACAGTGTGTATTAATAAGATGTTTTGGCTTCAGACCACGTAGTTCAATAAAACAACTGAGTTGATTTTGTTCATGATGATTGCCGCAACCAGGATCTATAATAATACAATCTTTAGTATCGTCATAGATAATGTAAGTATTTTCTTGAAAATCGTTGAAAGTGAATGATTGTACTGTCATGCTGCTAGTAGGTTTAAAAAAAATATTCAGATGTAAAAGTATTTCTAAAAGTTGTATATCCTGTGATTCACAAAAAAATAAATACTGAATGAAGTAAAAAATTTTTTAAGTAATAAAATAATCTGTATCTTTGCGTCCGCAAATAAGGTCGGGTGGCCGAGCGGTTAGGCAGAGGTCTGCAAAACCTTGTACAGCGGTTCAAATCCGCTTCCGACCTCACAATTAAAGATTGCATTCTCTTGGGTGCGATCTTTTTTTATGCTTAAATATGCTTTATATGATTACCCTATCATCAAATTCTTTAAAGTGGTATGACTCACAATGAATTTTATCCCGGTAAATTTTCTGAAATACAAAGACTGAATAATGAGTTTGTCGTATTATCAGATAATCAATGTGTTATTAAGATATCAGTATTGTCTGATCATGTCATAAGAATACGATATTCCACTGATGGACATTTTGAAAATGATTTTTCGTATGCCATTAGCAATAAATTTGTTCCTTTCACGGATAGTATACAGCCAACTGTGCATGTAGACTACGTAGAAATTGGTACAAATGCTATTATTCTGCAAATAAATAAATTGGATTGTAAGCTTACCTTTACTGATATTTCAGGCAAAATTATTTGTCGTGATGAGCGGGGATTTCATTGGGAAGAGCACCGGCAATACGGGGGTAATGTGGTGAAGATGAGCAAGGTAGTCAAGGAAGGTGAACATTTTTATGGAATGGGTGACAAAACTATGCACCTAAATCTCAGGGGTCGACGGGTCACCAATTGGGCTATGGATACCTATGGTTTTAAAAAGGATGAAGATCCGATATATAAAGCGATACCGTTTTATACTGCAATACATTCAGAGATTGGATACGGTATTTTTTTTGATAATACATTTAAGGCTCATTTTGATTTTGGTTCAGAAAGACGTTCAGTGACCAGTTTTTGGGCTGAAGGTGGAGAGATGAATTATTATTTTATATTTGGACCTGAACTTATTGATGTTACTCGTCGATACACACAGCTTACCGGAACGCCTGAATTGCCACCCTTGTGGGCCCTTGGATATCAGCAAAGTAAATGGAGCTATTTCCCACATGCAAAAGTAAAGGATGTAGCCAATAAACTTAGGTCAAACCTGATAC
Source organism: Chitinophagales bacterium (assembly GCA_038246735.1). Classification (GTDB taxonomy): domain Bacteria; phylum Bacteroidota; class Bacteroidia; order Chitinophagales; family Saprospiraceae; genus OLB9. The sequence continues at coordinate 13,165 of JBBRVQ010000002.1, read as the reverse complement.
CTTGCGATGCCATTTATCTTGATATTGACTATATGGACGGGTTCAGATGTTTTACGTGGGACAAAGAAAAATTTCCAGAGCCCAAGGCAATGATTGCAGAACTGAAGGAGAATGGGTTTAAAACGGTAGTTATCATAGATCCTGGAATAAAAATTGACGAAAAATATTCTGTTTACAATGAAGCTATTGAAAATAACTATTTTTGCCGTAGGGCCGATGGGCCTTTTATGAAAGGAAAAGTGTGGCCGGGAGATTGTTATTTTCCAGATTTTACAAATCCTAAAGTCAGAAAATGGTGGTCTGGACTTTTTCAAGAATTGATTGAAGAAATCGGAGTAAGAGGTGTGTGGAATGATATGAACGAGCCGGCTCTTTTTGAGATAAACGGCAAAACATTTCCGGATGATGTCAGGCATGATTTTGATGGTAATCCATGCAGCCATAGAAAAGCGCACAATGTGTATGGTATGCAGATGGCCAGAGCTACATTTAAAGGAGTGAAAAAATACAATAGTGGTCAACGTCCTTTGGTCATCACGAGATCAGCCTATTCGGGTGCTCAAAGGTATGCTTCTGCCTGGACGGGTGACAATATAGCATCTTGGGAACATCTTTGGATTGCTACCATGCAGTGTCAGCGAATGAGTACTTCCGGATTTTCATTTGTGGGTTCTGATATCGGTGGGTTTATTGATCATCCTACTCCTGAATTATTTGTAAGATGGATGCAACTGGCCGTTTTTCATCCTTTCTTCAGGACACACAGTTCGGGAGATCATGGAGAGCAGGAGCCATGGTCTTTTGGGGAAGATGCACTAAAAATAGTGCGGAAATATATAGAACTAAGATATACCTTATTGCCTTATATATACACGGCCTTTCATCAGTATGTGAATGAATTCACTCCTATGTTGAAGCCCATATCCATGTTTGACCAGACCGATCAGGATACTTTATACAGGGTAGATGAGTTTTTGATGGGAGATCATATTCTGGTTTGCCCTGTTCTGGAGCCCAATGCAAAATCCAGATATGTTTATCTTCCCAAAGGGAAGTGGTACAATTACTGGACCAATAAAGTTTTTGATGGAGGAAAAGAGATTCTTGCCGACGCTCCTCTGGAAGAAATACCACTGTATATCAGAGAAGGGGCTGTGATTCCTTTTTATCCTGTTATGCAATATGTAGGTGAAAAACTTGTTGATCAACTTACCATCAAAGTATATTACGGAGGGGAGTCTTTAAACAGTTATCTGTATGAAGACAGTGGCGATGGGTACGACTATGAAAAAGGTATTTACAACAGAAAAAAATTTAAAATACAATGCACGCCGTCATCTTTTAAAATGTCATTGAAAACAAACGGACATTATGAACCAAGCTATAGTACATACAAAGTAGTGCTGTATGGATTACCTTTTGTACCTGCGCGGATACTGGTCAATGATAAAGAAATGGATATAAATTCCAATTATTTTGAAAATCAATGTTTAGTCATTACTACTGAACGGATGTCATTTATTAGTCTGGAAGTATTTAAATAAATGGCTACATTTACACCAAAATCAAGTAAACTTCGTTTAAGTCAAATGATGAGACATATTTTTAATTGGTCACTGTTGTTGATTTTATTTTTTCAGCCTGCATTCATTGATGCTCAAAAAGGATACGAGCTCGGCGGTTGGCTGGGCACAAGTTACTATTACGGGGATCTTAATACTACACTGAAAATCACAAAACCGGGAATAGCTGCAGGCCTTATAGCCCGTTATAATTTTAATACTAGGGTATCAGTACGTACTTCATTAAATTACGGAAGAGTTGGAGCTGACGATGCCGATTCAAGAAACAATTTTGAGCGGAATCGAAATCTAAGTTTCAGATCCCATCTCATTGATATGACAAATGTTGTAGAATTTAATTTTTTTAGATACGAACACGGTCACCCAACCTATAACAAAACACCTTACTTTTTTGGAGGCTTTAACCTTTTTTATTATAACCCAACTGCTGAATTGAATGGAGTGAAACATGTATTAAGAAGTCTGGGTACAGAAGGTCAAACATTGGGTCAGGAGTACAGTTCAATTAGTGCCGGTTTGGTTTTGGGTGGAGGCTTTAAATTTGATATCAACCGGACAGTAAGTGTGAATTTTGACATTAGTACAAGATTTTTATTTACGGATTATCTGGATGATGTCAGTACTGTATTTGCGGACAAAAATTTACTGCAGCAAACAAAGGGTGAGATTGCAGTTGCTTTATCAGACCGATCACTCACCGATGGTCTTGGAGCAATTGGAAGACAAAGGGGCGACACTAAAGGCAAAGACAAATATACTTTTGTTGGCATATCCTTTATGAAATATTTTGGTGGAATAGAATGCCCGGAGATATCCAGAATCAGATAAATTTAAAAAAGTTTTCTTTAGATTTTTTTTAGTCAATATATGAGATAATACTTCTTTATGGTCATTTATAATCCCAAAGATTGGTGGCGGTTGATTTTTGCTTTTCATAAAAGCGATACTTTCCGGATGATGTTACCGGGTATTATTGGTGTGGCCTTTTTTACCGGTATCATTGCATATCTTGAAAATGAAGTATTTAACGCTACTTTTAAGAATACTACTGCCATACACGGATTGGTGGGATTTGTTTTGTCTTTATTGCTAGTTTTCAGGACTAATACAGCTTACGAACGATGGTGGGAAGGCAGAAAAGCGTGGGGAAGTTTTGTCAATAATTCAAGAAATCTGGCTTTAAAATTGTCTGTCCTAGATATAACTGCTGATCAAAAAAGAATTTTTGCAGACCTGATTGCTAATTATATATATGCCACAAAAGAACACCTGAGAGGATATATTCCATCTGAAGACCTGGTTTTTAATAATACTTACGATATTAATTATTATAATGGAGTATTACATTTGCCCAACAGGGTCATGAAGGCCATTTATCATGAAGTCAATATACTCTATACACAAAAGACAATAACAGGAGAACAGTTATTATTTCTTAATGAAGAGCTTAGGTCTTTTACAGATAATACAGGTATTTGTGAAAGGATCAAGAGAACTCCGATACCTTACTCTTATAGTTTGTACCTTAAAAAAATTATTTTTATTTACGTATTTACTATGCCCATTGGTTTTGTCAGGGAATTCGGTTATTGGGCAATGCCGATTGTTTCACTCGTGTTTTATGTATTTGGCAGCATTGAATTATTGGCTGAAGAAATAGAAGATCCATTTGGAACTGACGCCAACGACTTGCCAACTGATCAGATATTTGAAACCATTCGTGCCAATGTCGATGAGATACTGGGTATATAATCTGATTGGTCAGGATTTGATATATATTTGTGTTGATAAATATATGCAATAATTAATAGTAAAATTCTGTTGCTTTGTCATTTAGTCGTTCTGTTATCATTCGGGTCACAAATGAAGCCATATGGTTTAATGATACCATGTCTGTTTTCCTGATTGATACCAATCTGCCTGTCGGTGAATTTCGTTTTGTTGAGGGAAGATCTGTTTTCTGGGAAGTTGACATGATAAGTTACCATAAAGATACTTCCAATCTGACGATACGTATCATAAATTATCGTCCGGCTGATGTTGATGAATTTCTGAATCAAAGGCCTAAAGCGGAAGTGAAGTTTCTTTCTTTTACTGAAATTTACTGGCCTGCTTTTAATGCAGACTTGAGTTTCTTTAAAAAAACGGCTTTTACTTCCTTACTGACGGAAAAAATGCCTTTGGCAGGGACTGAATCGACTTTCAATACAGTACATATAAAAGCAGATATTGCTTTCAACAAGGTTAGATTCGGGACAGGATTCGTTGCTTTTGATTATAAATTTCTATGGAGTGGAGAAAAAACTGAAGTAAAAATTTTGAACGGACATATTCTGCCGGAATTTGAATTTATAAAAACATATTTTTCAAAACATTTTAATAGCCGGACATTTCAGGTGCTTTTGGTTGTAACAAAAAGTGGCAGAACTACAGAGAAGATTGTTGCCACTTCCGTACAAATCGATCAGATCAAAGATGTAGCTATCGAAACCATGAAATTTATCAGAATGGAACGACTCAAAAAACTTCCAACATACATTAAAGAGATCAACAAAAGTCTTTTTACAACCAACGATATTTTTGATCCATTTGATAAAAATTTTCTTGGAACATATCAAATGACCCAAAAAGAACTCTTTGATCAAGTAATGAAATGGGACGATATTCGCAATAAAAAACAGCTTGAATATCTTGCAGGCTATCTGCATGAAAGCAGCGAAAAAATAAGATTTACCCTGACACCCAAATTTGGATTTTTATTTGTAGCACATGGAGAAAGGATGATTCATTATATATGGGAGATGCTAAATACTAACGCAACCTATATTTGGGGTTTTGATAAAGGGATAATGGATGATAAAAAGCAGCTTATTAAAATGGAAGAAGCGATCTCATTTATTCGCAATAACGGGCGCGACAGTTATGTACGAAACGTATCCCCTTATGATAATATTTTATTCAGAAGAATTATGCATAAAGGAGCCCGCTCACAATTGGTTGATCATTTTCCGAGATGGAGACATGATGTAAATGAAGCTATAGTGTAAATGTTTCTGGATTTTATTTGTATCTTTGATTTTTAATTTAAAGAATAAATTTATGAACAAGATTTTTATAACTATTATTTTATTAGCATCTATTGTTTCATGTAAAAAGGAAGATATCAGCGGAGATGCTGGCGTATTGAATACGATAACATCCTTAGCATCTTATGAAACTGAAATAAAATCAGGTGTATCGCTTATGTTTTTTCATGCTACTTGGTGTCCAAAATGTGCTGCTCAACGACCGGCTGTGGAAGGATTAACAAAAGACAGCGCTTTAAGTAAAGTGAAAATCGGACAGGTAGATTATGAAAAAGTGCAAGAAATTGTCAATAAATATGACGTATTGGGCTTTCCTACTATATTGATATATAAAGACAATGTGTTAAAGCACGAAATCAATGGTCAAGGCCACAGTCAGGAAAAATTGGCCAACTTGCTTAAGGCTTTATTATAATCTATCAAAGTTTAGCATCTACAGCTAAAATTTCATTTTCATCAACATCTTTAATCAGGGAGAGTAATTTTGTTTTCGCTTTTTCTCTGACTTCGTTGTTGATATAGCAAGCTATGCTGACCAAGCCGAAACTGATTATACCAAGATCATCAGTAAACCCAATGAAGGGAGTAAGGTCAGGTATGCCATCTATTGGAGAGAGAAGATAAGCCAGAGCTCCAATGATTATTCTTCGTGCCCACAAAGGTGTCCTTTCTGACTGGTATGCATACACCATAAGTAGAATTGAGTAAATCAGCCTAACCCCGAGCGATTTAACTCTTTTCTGAATGAACGATAAAATTTTTATAACTTTCATTTTGGAATAATTTTACTTCTAAAACACTTTAATGAATGAAATAATTCCATTACTGAAATATTATTGGATTCATAAGTTTGTATTTTGCAAATGTACTTATCCAGATGATTAAAAATAAATGAACTATTTATTAACCTGTACACCACAATTCTTCTCTATTTGATTCATGAAATAAAAGCTTTAATATGAACTGATTCTATTTCACCCCATGCATCAATTTCTTAATGACCGGCCTAAGTAGAACAGCAAACATGGACATCACAAATGAAACGATTGCGAGCATCCAAAAGAAATAACTAATGCCTTTTTCGTCTGCTATAGCCTGTACGTTTTCACCAAAGATTCCCGCACCTTTCATGCCAATGGCTACTGCAAGATACCAAACGCCAAACATGAAAGCAATCATCCTACCTGGAACCAACTTACTAACATATGAAAGCCCAACAGGTGAGATACAAAGCTCACCCATGGTATGGAATAAATACACTAAGATCAACCAGATCATGCTTACTGAAGCTACTTCAGCGCCGGGAGCGATACCATCAGATCCAAAAGCGATGGCCAGCATACCAAGGCCAAGGAAGAACATACCTATACCATACTTCACATTGGCATTTGGATTGTATTTACTTTCCCAAACTTTAGAAAATAATGGCGCCAGTGATATGATAAACAAGGAGTTTAAAGTTGAAAACCAGGTTGCAGGTACCTCGGTCAAAGGGGTAGTCATTTTATCTATTTTCAATAATTCTAGGGTGCTATCTGAAAGAGAGAGATATCCTGCGGTATAATAATCTTTGGCCAACATCCATAAAGCTATAGCCCAAATGATGACAAAACTAAAACTTAGAATCAAATTGGCTACAGCATAAGTTTTGAATGTTTCTTTAAAGAGTTTGAACATCACCCAATTGATAATAATCAATGGAATCAAAGTCATCATGGAATTGATAATAAGAAATACAATACTTGCGTTACCAGTCAAAACTCTATTGGTATATTTTTCAGCAAATACGGTCAAACTATTCGGAGATTGCTCAAATATGGCCCAGAAAAAAATAGTGATAAAAGCAAAAAAAGTTACTGCCATCAGCTTTTCTCTGGTAATTTTTGAATAATGAAATAACCTGTATATCAATAAGAATAAAAACAAAATTAATCCAGTCAAAATAGCTATAGTATTGCCCGAATAACCCATTACCTCGAAGTTAAAAATATTGTAAGCTCCTTTAGTTATTTTTGTCATAGGAGAATTGATCAACCAACCCATCGCCAATGATACACAAATGCCAATGATAGCCAATTGCCATCCTGAGAAAGGATTTCTTTTATCGCCATCATTGAGCGCGGCCTCGTCTATTTTTTTCTGAATTGGTTTAAGCCCTGTATCACCAAAAATATTCTGCGATAGCCAAAACTGTAACGTACCGAAAAACATAAAAATGCCCGCTAATCCAAAACCATATCCCCAACCAACTTTTTCACCTAAGTATCCACACAATAAAATACCAAAAAATGCTCCTGCATTGACACCCATATAGAAAATGGTGTAAGCGCCATCTTTTTTTTCCGGACGGTGTTTATAAAGTTCTGAAATCATTGAGGTCATATTAGGTTTAAAAAAACCATTGCCAAAAACCAAAAGTATCAGCCCCAAATATATGGAAATCTGAGTCTCAAAAGCCATAGAAAAGTGACCTAATGTCATTAAAGTAGCTCCCAAAACCACTGCCCACCTGAACCCTATCTTTTTATCAGCAAAATACCCTCCCATCATGGTGGATAAATATACTAATCCAACATAAGTGCCGAAAAGTGAAGAGGCAGTAGCTTGTTCCCATTCCCAACCACCATTAATAATAGGCGCCATAAAAAACAAAACTAATAAGGATCTCATTCCATAGAAAGAAAACCGTTCCCACATTTCTGTGAAAAACAATACAAACAATCCTGCAGGATGACCAATGACGTTGGATTTGAAAAAATCGTTTGTTGCTGTGCTTTCAGACATAAATTATTATTTTGAATATTATTTTAATTATTATTTTACTTCTTGCATGAGTTTACGGACAAATGGTGATATAACAATCAGCACTAACCCGGCTATCAAAGCATAAATGGCCAACTGAAGATATCCATCTGTATAAGCCAAAAGTTTATTGTAATTATCTGCGTTTTCAGATGCATCTGATATGTTGGCTCCAAGGATTCCAGCAAAATACTGGCCGTATGCGCTCGCGAGAAACCACATACCCATCATAATGGCCTGTAGCTTCTGAGGTGCTAGTTTTGTCATTATGGACATACCTATTGGTGACAAAGACAGCTCACCAAAAGTTATCACGAGCCAGCCAAAAGTAAACAAATCCAGTGAAGTGACCCCATTGGCATCTGCAAAAAGTCTGGTACTGTAAAAAATATAAAAACCAGCAGCAAGAAACAAAAAAGCTAATCCGAATTTGATAAGTGTATTGGGTTCCATCTTTCTTTTTGCCAGCCATATCCATACCAGTCCCAAAAGTGCCGCAAACATGATGACAAAAAGTGAATTGGCAGAATTGTTGACGCCGTTTGGATCCAGCGTTACTCCCAATACTTTATTGTCAAGATTATTGGCTGCAAAAAGGCTCAATGATCCTCCGCTCTGCTCAAAAAATGCCCAAAAAATGATACTGAATATGATAAAAACGAGACCTGCAATCATTTTTTTTCTGTCGGAAACGCTCATAGACATCATTTCATATCCAATATAAATGAGCGTCAATGGACCGATCGTGTACATAAAATAATCTGTATATTCAGTTTTTGAAACCATGATCATGATGATCGGCAACAGCAATAGCGAGCCGATATAAGTAGCCCACTCCATCATTTTGCGCTTATTGTCTGCGATGCCTCTAAGTGGAGAAAGGCCGATTTCTCCTATAGTATTTTTTGTCCGAACAAAAGTCAAGAGACTGATGACCATAACTACTGCAGCAAAACCGAAAGCTACATTCCATCTCAGATGTTCAGGAATAAGACTACTGAGCATCTCTCCTTTGCCTACGGCAATACACAAATATCCTCCCAACAATGCGCCAATATTTATCCCTGCATAAAACAAAGAAAATCCTGCATCTCGTCTCGGGTCTCCTTCTTTGTAGAGCTGGCCAACCATGGTAGAGATATTCGGTTTGAAAAAGCCGGTGCCAATGATGGTAAAACTGATGCCGAAGAAGAAAAAAGCCTTGGGATCTATCGCAAGAATCAAACTTCCGGCTATCATCAGGATGCCTCCCCAAAAAAGAGATTTTCTATATCCTAATATTTTATCAGCAAATAGTCCGCCTATGAAGGTAAAGGCATACACAAAAGCCTGAGTAGCTCCGTATTGCAGATTGGCTACTGAATCATTGAGCATGAGCTCAGTCACCATAAAATAGATCAGCATACCTCTCATGCCATAGAAACTAAAGCGTTCCCACATTTCAGAAAAAAACAAGGGCCAAATCTGTTTGGGGTATTTCCCTTCAAAATTTTGTATCTGCTCAAGGGGCGTTAATGCTGATATATTCATTTTTATATGCTGATATTAACTTTTAAAGAAAAAAGGACAATTACCTTAATAAAGCCTTGTCCTTCCATAATATTTCTGTGATGATGATAATAATTAATTGACGCCGTGCATCATTTTCTTTAATTTTGGCGTAAGCGCAAAAAGCATTACCGAAGCTATTCCGCAAAGGATCACAAACACCATAAAAAATTCATATAAGTTGGTAATTTGAAATCCAGCGAATACGGGATAATGATCCATGATGTTTTTGTCTGCCAATAATTGTAATTGTTCTGGGGTAGGCGTGATAGTTTTGTCAAGGACAGCCTGAAGATCGATACCCATATCACTGGCAGTTTTAAATTTATCGCCTGTGGCTGGTAATATTGATCCCAAAGTACCTGCCAATGCATATCCGGAAGCATTAGACAAGAAAAATACACCATAAAGAAGTGAAGTAAATCTTTTGGGCGCCAATTTTCCCACGAGTGAAAGGCCGATTGGTGACAAACAAAGCTCTCCGATAGTTTGCAATAGATACAATAAAATCAACCATTTAATACCTAATAATCCGGCATTGCCCAAATCTTTTACATTGTTGGCAATGATGAAATAAGCAAGTGCAATGGTTGCTAGTCCAATGGCTTGTTTCACTGGAGAAATTGGTTCTTTACCTGCTGCTCTCAATTTATCCCATAAGATACTAAAAGGTATGGCAAGCATCACGACAAAAATACCATTGAATATCTGAACCATCGAAGGAGGCATATTCCATCCCAGAAAATTTCTATCCGTTTGATTATTAGCAATAAATGTGAGAGATGAACCTGCTTGCTCAAATGCAGCCCAAAAGAAGATGACAAAAAATGATACTACATAGATGACAAGGATTCTATCCATCTCAATTTTAGAAAGTGAAGTGTCAGTAAGGATTAATCCTGCCAAAGTTAGACCACTGGCATAAATAGCTGAATATACCATATTTTGGCCGACTACATAATAAAATAGAAATGCCAGACCGATAAAAGCCAATACAGCCAACATCAAAGATTGATTGGAGAAAATTGCTTTTTGAGACTCGCCTTCTTCATAATCAGATGCAATATTATATTTTGGCAGGCCTCCCAAAGGTCTTCCTTCAGGTGTTACTACATATTTGTCTTTTAATAAATAAAAGGTAAGTGTTCCTATCAGCATCGCTATCCCGGCCGCTAGAAATCCCCATTTAAATGCAAATACATCTCTGACACCATTGGCATCTACCACATCACCTAAGTAAGGGCAAATGGCCTGACCTAAGAATGCGCCTACATTGATGCCCATATAAAAAATAGTAAAGGCTGTATCCAGTTTATTTTTTTCTTCTTTGGGGTACAGATTGGTAACCATACTCGAAATATTGGGCTTAAAAAAGCCGTTTCCGAATATCAAGACTCCCAATGCCACATATAATAGTGTCTTGGCAAGATCAAGATTATTATCGAAAGTACTTGCACTAGCGAATAGAAAAAACTGACCTGCTGCCATCAACAACCCACCAAGCATGATACAGTTTCTATTTCCTAAAAACCTGTCAGATATAAAACCACCCAACATGGGAGTCAGATAACATAAACCTAAAAATCCACCATAAATAATGGAAGACTGCTCTTCACTGATCAACAAAGCATGGACGATGAACAAAGTAAGCAAGGTTCTCATGCCATAGAAGTTAAACCTTTCCCACATTTCCGTACCAAATAAAACCCAAAGTCCTTTGGGATGTCTTGTGTTTGATGCTGCTGCTGTCGCGTTCATTTTGATTTTGATTATTTTATCGCCCAAAGTAAAATAATTTTTTCTTATTAGTGGACAAATGCCATTGATTTATTTGAAGGTCTAATTTTCAATGGAAGAATAAATCTGTTTAAACTAAAAATTTAATTCTGAATATAGAGAAGCAGGAATGGAATTTTAAAAACTTGTATGGGTTGATTGTAAATAGCGAATAAATATTCTAAATCGCTTTTCAACTCTACATAGTTTATTTTTGAATTATATAAGTAGACTTCTTCAAAAGTTAATAAGGTTGAATGGGGAAACCTAAATTTTTATTTCAGTGACTTGAGAAGGTTTTTTGCTTTTTTTCCACCTTTGGAAGCAGCATCCTTGATATCTTTTACATATCCGTTTTTTCCAGCTTTTTGTTTTGCCAAGCCACGATAGGTGAGAATATCCGCTTCATTAAGACCATCTGCAACTTCAGGTATATTAAGCGCCTTGTCAAAAGATTTCATAGCTTCAGTAAATTCTTCCAACTCCATCAATACTACGCCATAATTAAAAAATGCCCATCTAAGCCAAAATTTATTGGGATTGTCTGCTTTAAATGCTCTATTGGTGAATAGTTTCAGATCAAAAGCTGCCTTTTGCCATTCTTTGAGCTGGATATGGCATTCAGCTTTGAGTTTTCTGGATTTCCAATATAAGGTCTGAAGGGCTATTGATTTTTTAATAGATTCGTCCAGGTTTGCTATGGCTTCATTCCATTCTTCCCGCAAGATATGAATTTTGGCCTTACCATAATATGCAGTCGGTATAGTCGGATCTATGCCAATGCACTTATTATAATCTCTTAGTGCATCATGATAATTTTTCATCATGAAGTTTACTTTGGCCCTTCTTTCATATGCCTGAGCATGTCGATCATATTTTTCAATGGCATTGCTCAAAGCCTCGATAGCTTCACTTTCTTTCCCTCTAACCTTCACCAGTTTACGACCGCGAACAAAAGATTGTACGGCTCCTTTATCACTATCCGGTTCGAGGGTTTCGAAATGTACAATTTCTCCTTCATTGATCAACCAGGCCCTGATGGATCCTGCGATAGCAAACTGCGCACAATAACCCAATAGCCCAGTGGTGGTTCTGAAAGCTTTGTCGGTTACCTGAGCGACATATCTTGGAACTTCAAGAGACAATTCATCATCTTTGAAGATATCTTCGTATTTTAAAAACACATCCGACTTGTAATATGTCTCTATTCGCTGAAGAAACATTTTAGTTACCTTCTCATAACTCTTTTGCGTCCCGAACTCCAGTCTTCCCTGTATGATTGTCTTAAGGTACATTAAAAATGATATTATAAACTGTTAATAGAAAAAATCATTCCAAAATGTCCTTTTAACAATAATAATTTAAAAAAACTTCTATTTTGCTGAAAAAAACTACATTTATTTAAGAAAGTAATCTGGTTTACTATTTTAGAAATGATATATATGCAATAACAAATGTTAGACTAAATCCGTTCCATTCTCTATTTCACCTATAACATCATCATTGCGATTCAAACCGGTGAGGTCCGCATATCCAGCGTAGTCAGCTGCAAAAATTATAGGAATTACAAGTATGATAACTTCTATAAAAGCAGTAACTACAATAATTATCATAAGTCAGACCAATAAAGAGAAGCCCAGATGAAAAGGTTATTTCTTATTGGTCAATGTCCAATTGGTTATAATCGCTGATTTGGCAACATATTCATGGAAAACAATCAAATAATTGGTACATCTCTGTGAAATACTAACATAAGTAAGTAACAAAATTAAGGGAAGTGATAATTAAATATATAATTATAACCTAAATATTCCTCCAATCCTCATCAAAAGGAAGATTTTCACCCTACAAACATCCAGACTTGTGGAAACTGTAAAAAAACACATCACCCATAAATCAAGGTGGATACACAACGAAGGCTAAATTTACTTTTATCCGTTGCTTTGGTTTTCTTATGTAAAATTATGTTTTTACAACCAATTTGACATCAAACTATAATTTGAGACTTCTCAAATTATAGTTTGAAACATTTACTGCTATACTTTCCAATACTTTTGCACTATCAATACAATGTCGTCATTGATGAAAAACAAATTTTAAATGAGAACAATGCATTTTATTTATATAGGCCTTTTAGTTTTTATGGTATCATGTGGATCCCTTACTTCTACAACTTATCTAAAAGGACAAGAGACCTTTGTTAGGAGACAATGACCATGGTAGTTTTAATGCTCAAGTCAAAAATGTTTCAAAAAATGAGCTGGAACTTTGTGCCGTTCCAAACGCTGGTGGAAAACATTCGCCAAAATATGCATTAGAAAATCAAATACAAATCCTAATGTATAATTTTGGTTAAAAACACACCAAATT
>JBBRVQ010000001.1:0-263834 GCA_038246735.1 Chitinophagales bacterium | reverse complement strand
TTCCAATGTTTTGCCTTCCAAGTCAGTGCCTGCAATTGCGTTGTTAAGATTAGTGATATATGCCTGATGATGTTTGGTGTGGTGTATTTCCATGGTGCGTGCATCGATATTTGGCTCGAGCGCGTCATAAGCAAACCCTAAAGCGGGAAGTGTAAATGCCATAAATTATTTTTATTGTATATTGAATAAATAGAATTATCAATATAGTAACACTAGGTATAATTGTTTGTTCAAATTCAAACTGGTAAATCCATGACAAAAATGTACGCGCCTACTTTTATTTTTTTGGGGATAAGGTCATAACTTGCCCATCTTTCCCCTTTTTAAAATTTTAGCACCACTAGACACCTGATAAAGGTAAGTCCCAGGACGCAAATTTGATGCATCAACATGATTATTTCCAAAGTAGATGATTTGTTGATGTATTTGTCTACCCATAATATCAAATATAACCAATCTACATTCTGATGGTACTTTAGCATCCATGATAAGAAGAAAGTCATCATTGACGGGATTAGGTTGTATAGATAGGTTTATTGTATTGTCATCATCCAGCCCAACAGTTCTGCATTGATTTTTTAGTTCTTCCACAGAATTGCACCCTAGTTTATTTGCAAAAATATCGGATCTGCCTCTGTTTTCCTGAATATAGCTGCATATGGGAAAATAATGACAATATGCCAACATTTCATTGCCAAACAAGCCTAAATAGTTCAATGTATTAAAATCCAGATTCGTCAGGCCAGAGATATCATCCAGTGATTTGCAAGAATTCACCACTAAGGAATCTGTTTGTACAAGACCAACAAAAGAATTGAGATGTTTTATTTTTTGCAAATTACCAAATGATACGGATCTATTAACTTGTTCCAGTTTTGAAAATCCGGAAATTTTTGCCAGACCAGGTAGGTTATATAGTGTCAAGTCTTTGCCAATACTCTTCAGGTTGTTTAAGCCATTGATGTCCTCCAGTTTGTCATTCAATTTGATCAATATATCTCCTCTGACCTGACTAAGGACTGGAAATGAAGATATTTGCTGAAGCCCATACAAATTTTCGAGTTTCAGTGTCCTGACATCATCCAGCAATGGGAAATCAGGAATGTTTTGCAAAACGGAAGAATTGGTAATTTCTAGGTCATCCCTGATGTATTTTAGTTTTTCACCCATAGAGAACCATTTCAGTTTATTGTGTCCATTTATCCGCAATCGCCCGTGTATGCTGTCTATGTTATGAAAGGCATCTAAGGTATCAACATCAAAATTTTCTAAAATATTTAAACTTGAAGTAAGCGTTTTGGATGCATTAAAACCAACTATTTTTTTTAACTTATAGCAATTTACAATAAATAATCCTTTAAAAGAAACTTGAGAAATACCTGTAATGTCAGTGAGTTCATAGCATGTAGATATGGTAAGATCATCACACCACCTCAATTTATTTATTCCATCCAGATTTTTTAATTGTTCATTGTTTTGAATAACGACCCTACCAGTGCTATCCAAGGCTGTCAGACCTTTCATATTGACAAGTTTTGAATAATTCATAAACAAATTGCCTCGTACCTTTGTGATCAAATGCAATGAATCGAGATGCTCAACATCTCTGGTTAATGTCAGATTGCCAATGATAATGGTACATCCCGGATAGTTGATCTTAAAACTGTCTACCTGCCCTTGACGGATAAACATACCGGGAGAGCAGCTTTGAGCCTGGATACTTGACGTTATCAAAATGGTTGCAGCTATAAAAATTAAACTAATTTGGATTAAATATCTGTTTTTCATCATATGCGATGTTTGTTTAGTGTCATTACTGCAAATAAAGAATCTTTTTCACCAGCGTCTTTCCTGATATTTTTATTTTTACGATCAGTAAGCCTCCATCCTGAAAGATAGGATATATGGCATCTCCCACCTTACTGAAAGGCACTTTTGATCCCGCCATCGTCCATATCTCTACATCATCTATGTCAATATCTGTGTCACTTTCTATATAAAAGTGACTGCAGGTCGGATTGGGATATATGGATACTTGTACTTCATCCCATTCTTCAACACCAACGGTTCTACAGGCTTCCAGTATTTCTTCTGCTGAGTTGCAACCTTTTTTATTGAATTTGATGTCATGTTTGCCTAAGTTTTGATCAATATATGTACAAATAGGCTCATAATGACAGTAGGACAATGAATCATTTCCACTTAAATGAAAATTATTTAACTTAGTGAAATCAATACCTGTAACGCCAGAAATGTCATTCAACAGCCAACATGATGATATATTTAAAATGGTAGCTGATGACAAGTTTTTAAATGCATCAAGATTTTGAATTTTTACCAATAAATTTAATTTAACAGACCTGGTCACTTTTTGTAATGATGAAAATCCTGTAATCTCATTTAAATTAAATAATTCTGATATCAAAAAATCCTGTCCTATATATTTAAGATTTTTAAATCCCGATATTTTCTCAGTCATATCAAAACTACTTCCTAAAATTCTTAGTGACCCAAGAATGGTATCCAAAGCCGTAAAACCATCAAAATCTATTATTGATTTTTTTAAGCCAATTTCCAATGAACCTTCAATAATTTTTAATGATGGAAAATATGAAAATTTAAAAACATGATTATTACTGCCTATATTTATATTTCCTTTTACTAATTTAAGTTTGAAAAATTCAGGTAGAAATGAAATGTTATCCAAATTTAAAATGGAAATACGGTGCGCCATTTCGAGTGAATCAAAGGATGGCAATTCAGAAATATTTTTCAAATTTACTATTTCCAAAAATCCTTTAACCATTTTTAATTTACTGCCAGTATCCAAATTCTTCAAGTTAATGTTGCTGAATAATCTAAATCTGCCGGCAATCACTTCTACTGCATTGAATGCATTAATTCTCTCCAGTTCGCTATTGTCCGAAATATTAATTCCAGTCATAAGCTTGGATGTATTAAACCCAACTATTTCTTTTAACTTTAAACAATCTGAAACTGAAAAATTGATAATATCTGCCTTTGAAATATCATTTATCTCTTTTAAACTATCATTAGATTTCAATACAAAAAAATCAATATATATTAATCCACCCATTCCTTTCAAGTTTTCTAAAAATTTGTTTTCTCTAATTTCTAATAAATTTATCGAATCTAAATTTTCCAAACCAATGAGATTTGTTAGGTTTGTGTTTTCAATAATTAAAGCTCCTGTAATATTAGTTAGATATTTTAAAGAGTCTAAATTTGTAATTGGTCCGGAAATGATTAAATTACCTGTAATGTTATTACAATTTGGATAGTTTATGTTAAAACTGTCTAATAGTCCTTGTCGTGAAAATAAAATATTCATGCTACCCGTGCAGTTTTGACCATTAACACCAAAGGCGAATGATATTATTGAACATATTACAAAAAAACAATTTTTCATGGTCAAAATTGATTAATTGTCACAATCAATTGCAAAAACAACTTCAACTGTTGGTCCAGAATTACAATCATTTCCATTAACAGATTTTACTTTTACCTGGGAAGTAAAAAAGAAACCAGGTATAGGTGTAGAGCCTCCTTTTGTGCAGTCTTCTATGGCATTACTATCTTCAAAATCGACATCATAACCAAGCGTCTCGATGGCATTTATTATCTGTATTGCAATTTCACAAAATCCACCTGTGATATCAATTGAATCCGGAATAGGGTTCTGTAAGTATGGATCATTACAAATGTTATTAGCATTATTGATCACGACAAAAGGCACAACAATAACAATGGGATTATTATTGCCTGGTAGTTGAAGGGTTACAGAATGCGCACAATCTATTGTCAAGAAATCTTCCCAACATTTGTGAGAAATGCATTCGACTACATCCTTACATTCTACTTTAGTAGTAACTGTAGTACAGCACCCTCTTATGTCAATTATGGTCAATGTAACAAGATATTCACCTTTCACTTCGTATTCATGGGTTGGGGTTTCGTCTGTGGAGGTAGTATTGTCTCCGAAATCCCAATGATATTCATCCACATCTATCTGACCCGATAGTTTAGGCTCAAACGTAAACTCACAACCATTGTATTGGTACAAAATACCTTCCAAATATGTTGACCTACAATTAAGACTGATATTATCTACATTCACACCACCACCATTTCCTTCATCAAAAGGGTAAATTATCAACTGTTGATATGGTCTGGCTGCTGCAAACTCAAATGAATAATGGTCAAATTCATCACAACATGAATTTTGAGGATTATTTAAACTTTCATGGAAAATGACCTGATGATTGCCAAATGAAGGATAATTATAAGTATCGTTTGTAGTTGGAGTAAAAGAAGAAGTCAAAACAATTTTTAGTTTTGAGCTTCCCACGCCTTCAAAACAAAAATTGTACACTACATCTGTGTCAGTGAGCATATCCACTGCATGAAGGATTCCTTCTGTATATTCATTGACTGGAGCAAACGCCATAGCAGCATAGTTGTCATGAATAATTGTGCAAGCATTAGAAAGTGCACAACACTCATCAATCCACAAGTCCGGAGTACCTAAAGCTGGGGACCAATCATCTACGTTATTGTTTACAAAATTTTCATAGCAACCATCGGGTAAGTTAGTGATGTTATGATCCGAAAAATCTCCGTTTGAGATAAAATTTTCACAACTTGTGTTGTTTCTATTCATTGTTTTTCCTGTCAAATTATCCATTGATGCAGGATCTTTCACACAAGAACTTAAACCTATCATTATCAGATAGATAGATAGATAGATAGAATTTTGATTTTTCATTTTGAAAGTTTTACTAGGTTAAAATTTTTTATCAAAACAAATATAGGTTATTAATATCCATTTGTCAAGTAAAAAACAAATTTTATTGTTAATATTTACTTTATACACATATTTTTCTAATCCGTAATCAACAAAACCACGAAATGATGGATTCAGATGATTTCCTCACCAAATCAGGTACCTCTACCCCATCTGCTGGGTATCCTACTGGAAGTAGCAGAAATGGCCTTTCATTTTCCGGTCTTTGCAGGATGTCATGCAGAAAATTCATAGGACTGGGCGTATGGGTAAGTGTGACCAATCCAGCCATATGGATAGCGGTAATCAACATACCCGCCGCTATTCCTACAGATTCATTTACGTAGTAGTTTTTGGATTTATTTCCATGTTCGACGTCATATGCTATTTTAAAAATCACAATCAACCACGGCGCTTGGGTCAAAAACTCTTTATGCCAGTCGGTATCAAATTTTTTAAGATCGGACAGCCATTCATCTGACATCCGGCCATGATAGTTTTCATACTCTTCCTTTTCAGCTGCCTCTCTTATTTTAACTTTGATATCTGCATTAGAAATAGCACAAAAGGTCCAGGGTTGCTTGTGCGCTCCAGATGGGGCAGACGACGCGGTCATGATGATATTTTCAATTACTTGAGCAGGTATGCTTTTTTCTGAGAAACAGCGTACAGATCTTCTTTTGGACATTAGTATGTTGAACTCACGGGATTGTTGTACCACCATGTCTTCCTCCGGCATTTGATAATCCAATTTTATAAACCCTTTATTTTCCAATTATTCCCATTTTAAATGATTTTACAAATATAATCTGCTAAAATAACAAATACTTTTTTTGAGCCTTAATTCTTAATATTTTATTTTAGCAATTTAAAAAATTAAAAGTTATCCCAATTATTTAGTATAAAACTTTGATTCATACTCACAGATAAAAAACTATTGCTTCACCTAAAATAATTTCTATTCTAAGTCATAAAATATTAAGGAGATTTGTCCGTTTATTCTTAAATTGTTGTATATTCATAAATATTTAATGTGCTGAAAATACTTATTTACATCCTTACTGTACTATTAGCAACACAAGGTTGTCAGCAGCATACATTGCCTGGAAATAAAAAATATTTGCCCATGGTAGGCGATATTGAGCATGATATTACCTTTGATGACCCTAATTTTGAGTTGTGTAATGAAAAAAATGCAAAACAATACCACAATCTTAATGAAGAGATGCAGTACGAAGGTGAAAAAAATGCATTGGTCAATACCTTCAAAACGCAATTTAAATCCAATGATACCATATCAGAATCGGGTATGATCCGTATCCGTTTTTTGATCAATTGCAAAGGAGAGACTGGGAGATTCAGACTTGTGGAAGCAGGATATGATTATAAAGAAAAACAATTCGATCCTTACATTACTGATCAACTCATCAAGATCACCAAAAGCCTTAAAGGGTGGAAGATTCTTTCAGATAAATTCGGACCAAAAGATTATTATCAATACCTGATTTTCAAAATAGATGCAGGTAAAATCACAGAAATATTGCCATGACCTTAATACATAAATACTTTTTCCTTTTGATATATTTGTCGACATACGTTGTATCTAGTGCGCAAAACTGCAATGTATTCCTTTATCAAAAAGATACCCTCCAATACGAAGCGTGCATTATAGCCGAAGACGCTTACAGGTACTATCAATACAGCAAAGAATATCAGGAAATATTGGACAAAGCCATAGAAAAGTGTCCCTATTTCTCTTATGCTTATCGCAATAAATCCACAGCATATCTCAAAAGCGGTGATTTTATCACTTGGAAATATCTTATAGATAAAGCAGTGGAGTACAACAAAATTGAAAATCTGGGTTATCGTAGTTGGAATAAATTTCAATTTTTCAGAGACTATCAGGGTGCTATCGATGACATAGAAGCACTCGAGTCCATTTCTAAAGGAAATATCGGCTATTCTGCCGGTGGTGAGTATCATCTTAAAGTGGCCAAAGCACTTTGTTACAAACAATTGGGTGATCTGGACAAGGCTATTTTCATTATGGAAAACTATATGGCTGACTCAACCACACAAATCTCAGTTTTCGATCATTTGCATTTGGGAGTAATGTATTTGGAGACACAAAAATATGACCAAGCCATCAGTCAATTTAATCAGCAAAGTAATCAAAATGAATTGGCAGAAAATCAATATTACCTCGCACTTTGTTATCAGAAAAAAGGAGATAATGCTTTGTTTTTAGAGCACATTTCTATGGCAAAAGAACTGTATATGAGCCATAGAAAGATGGTTCTTCATTACACCGAACCTATAGATAGGGTGTATTTGGAGGAGATTAATCATGCATTATTGTTACAAAATGAAAAATAAAGTTTTTTTGCTTCTAATAAATTAAAGATATTTGGTCTAACCAGCAAAAAAAAGTAATGGACCAGGAATAGACCCAATATATCTCCAGAAAATGGTGAGAATATTGGAACTATATTGCTCTTATGAACTTTCTTAAGATGTAATAACGTTATACAAAATAATACTTAAATCACCAAAACCAAATTAAACCCATGGAAGAAAGTTATGGTACCTTATCAGAAACCATCAATGCCTTAAAAAAGGAAGGTTATACCCTTGATTTTAATATTGGCCATGCTTGTTTGGTGTGCAATCATACCAAATCCCAATTTTCACCGGACCAATTTATCATAGACAAAATGTATCGTTTTGAAGGTGCATCCAATCCTGATGATCAATCGATTCTTTATGCCATATCTTCCATAAACATAGGAGTTAAGGGTGTTTTGGTGAATGGGTATGGGATATCAGCAGATGTGGAGACCAATGATTTGATTGCAATGTTGAAAACACATCCGGACTAAATCTATTTGAAAAGGCAAATGGACACACCTCATATAGCCATGATAGATTCTTAAAAATAATACAACCAATATAATAGTAAAATATCCACTGATGAAACATGTAGTATTTTTAATAATGACCTTGATTGCGCTGGCCAGCTGTTCAAAAAAAGGTTATGGTCTGCTATTAAAAGATTATGAAACATTGGAAGGTATCAAAATCGGAATGCCAATAAACGATGCGCTAAAGATCCTGAACAAAAAACATCATGTAGAAAAATTCAAAATTCCTGTAATGGATGATGAGCCTATTTCTTATGAATATGTAGTGTTTGATAATATGACAAAAAAAGAAACTTTATTTACTTTTAATGGTGGCCATAATAAAAAAAACATGGACTATATTTTCAGGATTGTGATCAAAAACCCAAAATATAAGACCCCGGAAGGAACAAGCGTTGGTATGAATGTCAAAGAATTAAAACTAAAAGCTGATCTAAAATCTGCTGATTTTAATTTTCAGGATGGTCTATATATTTTGTCATCAAGATTTGATGGAGGATATTGGATTGATCTGGATAAAACTAAAAATTATGACTTCAATTATGAGAAACCATCGCTTCAAAAAATTCCCGGTGATCTAAAAGTAAAAGGCATTGTTTTATTTTAGTGGAAATATTGAAAATTTTACCCTTTACTTTTATGCATACAAAAACTTCTTATTTTAGCCTGATTACACTATTTTTACTCACAGGATGTGTAGGTTCAAAACATATCAGGAAGGAAAATGATCAAACTTATATCCCTGCTTCCAAGGAAGTTTATGACATGATTGTTGCGTTGGACAGTGTATTTTTTGATGCATACAATAGCTGTAATCTGGCTTTAATAGACACATTAATTTCTGATAATATAGAGTTCTACCACGATCTGGGAGGGCTGAGTACTTCCAAACAGCAAATAAAACAAGGCCTTAAAAATAATATTTGTGGCAAAGTGAGCAGAGTAGTACAGAAAGGAAGCATAGAAGTCTACCCTATTCATGATTATGGTGCTGTTGAAATGGGTAAACATGGTTTTTACAATCATGTAGAAAAAAACAAAACCATTCACTTTGCAAAATTTGTTCACATCTGGCATAAAAAAAATGACCAGTGGAAATTAACAAGGGTTATCAGTTTGCACTAAAAGATTTCACGAAAACGTTGTCCTTTAGTATTTTGTGTAATTACTCATGTTTGATTAGTTTTTTGATCAAATGTTTTGAATTTTGTTTTACAGAGATCAAATACAGACCCGAAGGAAGGTCCGTACAATCCCACATACTGTTTTGCTCATTGCTGATACCATTTCTGACTATTCTCCCATCAGCGCCTATGATAGAAATATTTTTTTCTCCCTCATCCACCCATTCAAATCGGAGGACGTCTTGAAAAGGATTTGGGAAAATCTTAACCTTTATTTCATGGTCTGATACGGCTGAAATATTGGGTTTGGCTTCAAAAGCACCTATAGATGGCGGATTGCTAAAAACATTGCCAAAAATATCTTTTGTAGGTAAATCATAAGGCTGACCCGCACCTATAGCAGGGCTATTACTGGATAATATGACATCTGACCCCATGCTAAATTTTGGATCATTGATGATCTGACCACTTATCGTGCCGGGAAGATCGGGGCCTTGCCAACCGGAAACCGTGGTTTTATACCAAAGATTTTTTGTAAAGGTAAAGGTTGCAGGAGCTGTATTGGGGCCAATATTGGCTTCTATATTGACATCATTATTTAGGACTACGATATTGTTATAAAATGAATTATTGCCGCAAGGTAAAAATCTGGTTACGTCTACTGTTTCTTGCAGAACTCTGATAACCCACTTTTTGGGAAACAAAATGGTATTGTTGGACACATTTACTTCCCTGCAACCTACAAAGGCAACTGCTGCTTCAGATCCCTTGATCACATTCGCTATGACCTCTATGTTTTCAGCTTCTGAAGTCGCATTTTGAGGTCTGAAAAATGCAAGACCAGTGCTGCCTCCCAGATTTAAAGCACGGGCACCTCCATTTTCAAACCTGTTGCGCAATATTTGAATCCCGGAAGTGCCTCCTTTTGCCTGAATGGAATTACTGCCCATGTTTTCAAAATGATTGTCCGCTATCACGCCATGATGACATCCTACCATATCAATTCCACTGCCTCCTGCAGCTCCATTCTTAAAGATACATGATAATATCTCAAAATAATCAAGCCCGGACAGTTTTAGCAAATCATTATTTCCGGTGGCACTGATATTCTGAAAGGTACAACCTTTTATTCTTATATGGTAGGTAGGACTATCAAAAGTGCCGGCGTCATCTATATTTAAACCATTTCCTGTTTGTCCCTGAATGATAAAGCCCTCTATATGCAAATAGGCACAATCAGAAAACTGTATACTATTAGAACCACCCTGAATGGTGATCGTCTTACCACTTGAAGTCATGATGTATATCCACTTCTCTGACGTTCCTGACAGATTTGAGACAGACAAACCACCTTGTATGATTAAATCATGACAAACGATTGAATCTCCTGGTTTAACAACTAAAAAAGCTTGGTTCAGCAGTTTATACTGATAATCCGCCCCTACATTTATCACAGCAGATAATGCTCTGGAAGGTGACCATACACCTAAGATAATGAATAAGATAATGTGTTTCATTTTAATAATTATACAGTTAAATATGTTTTTTTATTATTCCGGAATTTTTGGAAAAACATCATGTACACGTTGACATAATGTATAAACGAAAATAAAATAGAATTCCCCTAGGAGCCACACAAAATTTTTAACTAAATCCATTTAAATGGTAAGGCCATATAAATATGTTTTGGTTTTATCATGTCTATAAAATGAATATTGAGTCCAGTTCGAAAAGTAATTACAAGATCATATTTAAATAATATATATATATATATTAATTTGATAATCAATTGTTCTCCTTTAGGTGTTCACCCCTTCAGGCAGTCACCCTTTTAGGCAGTCACCCTTTTAGGGGCAGGGGATCGTCGAGGGTCGGTTAAGGGGTAAAAAAGATTGATTATAAAAAAAAGTGAGCATTTTCGGAGCGGACTCAATATTTGAGTAAACATCCTTTAAATACTTTATAAAGTTCGGACCGTTTCTTTCAATTACCTAAATATCTCCGGTAAGTAATCGACGAGTATAGCAAGATTCTTTATGTAAAGTTACTCAGCTACAAAACTAGTCATGTTTTGCATTGCGGAGCCGCATTTTGGGATTTTAGAGCGCAATAATACAGAAATAATTTTTTTCCTTCATTTTAATAAGACTAAATGGTTACACAAACTGAGCAAATTTGGTATATTCAGCTTCAACCACTTCCAACATCACATCTCTGATGTAAATTATGATGTCAAGTAATTTCCTGCTAAATCTCTGCGTTAAAAAGCCTCGCTGAACTGCCCTTTTCAGCTTCGTTTTTTGCCTTGATCTATTCGAAAATATCACACAACTTAATTTAAAACTTTAACTTGACAAAGCACCAGGTACAATTTACACGTTCAACATCAAAGTACTTTTTTGATTTAAAAAAATTAAATTCAAAAAAAGGATGCTCTATGGATATGACAATAATGCCCTATGGTTTTAAAACTCTATGAAACGCCTGAATAGTATAAGTCCAGTCTTCTAAGTAGTGTAAGGCCAAAGCACATAAAACTATATCACATGAATAGTCTTCTATACTATCAAAACGATAAGAAAGGTCGTGAACAAAAAACTCCCCACTATTTTTATTTCTACGCTTTGCCAGTTCCACCATTTTTGATATCGAAACCTTTGACCATTGCTCCATTCGATAGGAGTATTTCAGCATATTTACTCGGCCCACAAGCGGCATCCAGGATTATTTTCCCGTTTACGTTAGGAAGCAAGTGTAGTGTATTTGGCCTGTCCTAATAAGCATTATGGGGTTTATGGTCGATCAACTCATTATATCTTTCGGCCATGGCTTCATAAGCCAATAATATTTTTTCTTTTACCATGGTTTTTTGTTCTAAAGAATTCTATATGCTGATATCCATATACATTTTATTTTCACAAATTAACTATTTAGATATTTCGTTAAAGGACTAAATTTTATAAATTATCTAACAATCACCTTTGTATTTTAAACGAAGAAATAGTCAATAAAAATCTCCAGTTTGGGACGATTATTTCAGTTTTTGCCATAGCAGCATCCTTTTCTACATCAATTGAAATTATCCGGCCTATTCTATTTGACTTTTCACCCTGTTTAGTATTTGCGATATATTGTTCGCCTGAACGAACAACTTGTCATTCTTTTGGTTTTTTATTTTGAAAGATTTTTTTCAAAATGTACAACAATTCAACCGTTAAAACAGTTATTTTTTCAAAGTTTATTTATGAAAATATTTCATTTCATATTGCCCCTTTTTCTTTTGCAAGCTCAGTATTTGCAATCACAATCTCATTATCTTCTGGACAACATCAGTGCCATCAAAGATAAAGAGCGGGTAATTATCAACTGGACCATTAAAAAAGGAAGTTCTTGCATTGGAATCGGAATCTTCAGATCTACAAATGCTACAGATTATGAAGTAATTGGAGAAATAAAAGGCGTTTGCGGTAGCACAGAATTTGCCCAGGCATACCATTTTATAGATGAAAACCCGATAAAAAATAAAACCAATTATTATGTACTTGAAATGGGCTTTTCGGGAAAAACTGCACCGGCTTTGGCTGTTCAATTTGTTGATGTAGGTACAAATAAATCTAAGGTAATACCCAATCCGCTTTCAGGATTTGGACGTATATATTTTGAAAATCCCAATAATGAATATCATACATTATCGATTTTTGATGCTATAGGCAAACGTGTTATTCAATATAAATCAAATGAAGATTATTTTAAAATCTATTTAACTGGTCTTGAAGAGATTGAACCTGCTTCATTCAATTTTAATACATCAAAGTATTTTTATTATATTATTGACAATAATGGCAATAAAGTATCCAGTGGTATATTTATAGATATTAGCAATTAGAAATTCCCTAGTATATGATTATTTATCTTCAAACATAATCTTTCATTTATTGCGATGCTTCAATACTTCGACTACTTGCTCCAGCGTATAACCTTTTGCCTGGAGTAAAATAAGATAATGAAATAACAGGTCAGCAGCTTCACCCAAAAACAACGATTCATTGTTGTCTTTGGCTTCAATAATTAGCTCTACTGCCTCCTCTCCTACTTTTTGTGCTATCTTATTGATACCACTTGCAAAAAGACCTGCCACATAAGAATTACTGACATTAAATTGACGCTTTCTTTCGGTTATGATGTGTTCCAGTTTTAATAGGAATTGCATCGTATTCAATTCATTTGACTCTCCCCAGCAAGTATCGGCGCCAGTATGGCATACCGGGCCTTCAGGTCTTACTTTTGCAAGTATTGTATCATGATCACAATCCAAGGTCATATCTATCAGAACTAAATAATGGCCACTTTCTTCCCCTTTGGTCCAGAGTCTTTGTTTGCTTCGACTGAAGAATGTCAATTTACCCAGTTCTAAACTTTTTTCTATCGATTCCTTATTGGCATACCCCAGCATTAAAACCTTTCCGGTATCTGCATCCTGAGCGATCACTGGAACCAATCCATCGCCTTTAGTAAAATCTATTATATTGGTATCTATCATTTTATGTTTTTTATTGGTTCAAATTCTAATCTCAACACCTTTATTTTTTAAATGCTGCTTCAAAACATTTATTTCTATTTCTTTAAAATGAAAAACACTGGCGGCAAGCGCTGCACTGACATCTGTTTTAATAAACGCTTCACTAAAATGGTCCATATTTCCAGCTCCACCTGAAGCTATAATAGGTATGGTTAGTAGGTAATTTAATTTTTTTAAAGCATCTATCGCAAATCCGTTTTTTGTGCCATCATGGTCCATGGATGTAAAAAGGATTTCGCCCGCTCCCCTATCCTGAACTTCCAATGCCCAGTCAAAAAGAAATTTTTCAGTCGGTTTGGTTCCCCCGTGACTATGTACGATCCATTGCCCATCATCATTCTGACGGGCATCAATGGCAACAATCAAACACTGCTCTCCAAAATTATTAGCAACTCTATTGATAAGATCAGGGTACTTTAAGCCACCTGAATTAATACTTACTTTATCTGCCCCATGGTGCAACAATTGCTTCACTATGTCTTCATTATTGATACCGCCACCTACCGCAAAAGGTATATTTATGGCTTTTCCTATTTTTTTTACCAATTCCACTAAAGTACTTCTGTTCTCCAGCGTAGCAGCAATATCAAGGAATACCAACTCATCAGCACCTTCCAAACTGTAGCGGGCAGCAAGTTCTACAGGATCTCCTGCATCCCGCAGATGAATAAAATTGGTGCCTTTTACAGTTCTGCCATTTTTTATATCCAAACAAGGAATGATTCTTTTTTTAAGCATTGTCGAATTGGTTAAATAGTTTTTCCAAAATTATTCTACCTTCGTAAATAGCCTTGCCAACGATGATACTTTCCATTTGCATATCTACCAGTTTCTGAACTTCTTCCATATCATGTACGCCACCTGAAGCAATCAGTTTAATTCCTGGGAAAGTGTTTAATATCTCCTGATATAACAATATTGAGGCACCTTGCAGCATTCCATCTTTGGTAATATCTGTACATAAAAAAGTATTGGCGCCATGATCCATGTATGCTTTAATAAATGAGAATATATCCTCATCCGAGACATTCATCCAACCATGAGTTGCTATTTTACCATTCAACACATCACTTCCAATCACAATTTTGTCTCCTCCGTATTGATCAATCCATTCATACACATCAGTTTTTTTTGTCACTGCGACACTGCCTATGATCAATCTGTCAGCTCCAACTTCAAAAAGTGCTTCCACATCCTTCGCTGACCTGATTCCACCACCAGTTTGTACTTTGA
Source organism: Chitinophagales bacterium (assembly GCA_038246735.1). GTDB lineage: Bacteria > Bacteroidota > Bacteroidia > Chitinophagales > Saprospiraceae > OLB9. Next base: position 249,170 of record JBBRVQ010000001.1, on the reverse strand, counting down.
GTTCTGAATGCTTTATAATGTCAGCGACGATATTCCTATTATTTATGTCAGGATTTTTGGCGGCATCCAGATCAACTACATGAAGATAGTCCGCACCTGCATGCTTAAAACCAATAGCCACATCAATCGGATCAGTATCGTACACTTTTACGCTGTTGTAGTCCCCTTTTTCCAGACGAACACAATTTCCATTGATTATGTCAATTGCAGGATATAATTTCGTTTTCATGGTAAATATTTATTTTAAAAAATAATCCAAACATTTAAAATTCTTACTTTAGATCAATAAAAAATTTTCAAGTATTTTTTGCCCTATGGCACCTGACTTTTCAGGATGAAATTGAACACCATAAAAATTCCTGTATTGAACCGATGCTGTAAATGGTACAGTATAATCACACATTCCTATGGTAAAATCACCCTTTTCAGCATAATAACTATGCACAAAATACATGCTTTCAGAAGCATTCATACCGCTAAATAAAGCGTTGCTCTGGTCAGGATAAAAATCATTCCAACCCATATGAGGTACTTTATGACCGGCATTTGGTTTAAAGCGACGTACTTCACCAGCAATCAGACCCAAACATGAAGTGTTGCCTTCTTCAGAATGTCTAAACATCAATTGCATGCCCAGACAAATACCCAAAAAAGGTTGTTTGATGTCTTTTAGTACATTTATCAGATTTGATTTATCTAATTGCTCCATGGCAGCCGCCGCATGACCAACTCCGGGAAAAATCACTCTTGCTGCCTCTTTAATAACCTCAGGATCAGAAGTAAGCACATAACTAGCACCGATTTTTTCCAGTGTATTGATGACTGAACATGTGTTTCCTGCACCATAATCGATGATTGCTGTCATTTTATTCATTTATAACGACCCTTTTGTACTCGGGATATTCATGTTGTCTGTATTTCGGGTTTTGGCCATCAATATAGCTTTGGCAAATGCTTTGAACACTGACTCAATGATATGATGTTCGTTGGTACCTGATGCGGAAATATTCAAATTGCATAGTGCATGGTCAGAAAAGGACTTAAAAAAATGATAAAACATTTCCGTAGGTACATCACCTATTTTCTCTCTCTTAAATATTACATCCCATACGATCCAAGGTCGTCCACCAAAATCGATCAGTACTTGAGCTTTTGCTTCATCCATAGGTAAAACAAAACCATATCTTTGTATTCCTGCTTTTTTTCCCAATGCCTGATGAAATAATTTCCCCAACACAATAGCAGTATCTTCAACGGTATGATGCTCGTCTATGTGAAGATCACCTTTAGTTTGAAGATACAAATCTATTTGTCCATGTTTCGCAATCTGTTCCAGCATGTGATCAAAAAAAGGCAAGCCGGTATCTATCTCACAAATACCGCTTCCATCAAGATTAATACTTCCTTCTATATTGGTCTCATGGGTGATACGGATGGCTTTGGTTTTTCGTTCTGATGAAATGAGAAACTGATAAATGTCTTTCCAACTTTGAGCGTTGCAAACGTATTTTGCCATTTTATCGGTTACGCCATGTAGGTCACTTTTTAATAATATTCCTTTCGCTCCAAGATTGGTCGCCAGTTGCATGTCTGTAACTCGGTCTCCTATCACAAATGAGTTTTCTAGATCGTAATGATCTGACATATATTTGGTTAACATAGCAGTACCGGGTTTTCTATATGGACTGTTGTCTTCAGGAAAACTTCGATCAATGCATATTTGCTCAAATGAGATGCCTTCTCCCTGAAGAGTTCTTACGACCAACTCTTGGATCGGCCAGAATTTATTTTCTAGAAAACTATCCGTACCTAGTCCATCCTGATTGGTCACCATGACAAGGATGTAATCAAGCTTACGTGCTATTTCTCCCAGATAGTAAAAAACTCCAGGAATAAAACTAAGTTTATGTATATCATCTATCTGGTAGTCAGCAGGCTCTATTATGATTACCCCATCTCTGTCTATAAATAATATTTTTTGCATTTCTGATTATTTAATGTGGTAACTATTTAATGCTACAGTTAAAGTGTCTATTTCTTCAGGTGTACCAATGGTAAGTCTTAGACAACCTTCACAACGAAATTGTTTGCTTCTATTGCGTACTACTATACCTCGTGTCAATAAGTAACTGTACAAATCATCAGGATCATCTACTTTTACAAGGATAAAATTCGCTTCAGAAGGAAATACTTTCCGAACAAATAATAGACTTTTCAGGCAATCATTCATTTTTGATCTGCCATCAATTATTTGTTTTATTTGTACTTCAATGGTTTTCTGTTCTGAAATACGCTCCAATGCTATTTTTTGGGTAGCGCTATTAATATTGTAAGGCGGTTTTATTTTATTCAGAATCCCAACAATGTATGGATCCATAAATGCCATTCCTAGTCTGATACCGGCTGCGCCAATTGCTTTGGACAATGTTTGCATGACGATTAGGTTCGGTATTTTATCCAAATATTTCAGCATACTTTCAGTGTCTGCAAAATCAATATATGCTTCATCTACTACTACCAAACCACCAAAGCTATTACAAATCTTTGAGATTGCTGATGGCTCAAAACAATTGCCACTTGGATTATTGGGTGAGCAAAGAAATAATATTTTATCTTCCGGTTTGAGATATTCTATCAATTCTTCTGATTCAAAAGTAAAATTTTCATCCAGCCGATAATAACGCACATTGACACTATTGATATCCGCTGAGACAGTGTACATGCCATATGATGGGTGAATGGTTACTATCTGATCTTTTTTTGGCTCGCAAAAAGCCCTGATAAGCAAATCAATTATTTCATCGGATCCATTACCAATAAATATGTTGCCGGCCTTTATTCCTTTCCACTCAGAGATGGCTTCTTTAAGCGCCCTTTGGTATGGATCAGGATATCTGTTATATGCCCAATTAAAAGGATTTTCATTGGCATCGAGATGAATATCTGCCATATCAGTATGTTCATCTCTTGCTGAGCTGTATGGTTTTAGCCGCAATACATTTTCCCTCACAAGATCAGATAAAATAATATCCATGGTAATATTAAATTTATTTATGATAACAATTGATTTAACCTCACTTTTACCGCATTTGCGTGTGCCTGTAGTTCTTCTGCTTCAGCCATGGTTATGATGGTTTTAGCCAATCCTTTTAATCCATCTTCAGATATGGTCTGAAAGGTAATTTTTTTACAAAATGCATCTAGATTAACCCCGCTATATGACCGAGCCCATCCATTGGTTGGTAAAGTGTGATTGGTACCCGACGCATAGTCTCCCGCACTTTCAGGACAATAATTGCCAAGAAAAACAGAACCTGCATTTCGAATATGAGGAATATATTTTTCTGACTCATCTGACGCAATGATCAAATGTTCCGGGGCATAAGTATTAATAAATTCAAATGCCTTAATATGGTTTTCCACTACTATGGCTTTGCTATGACTCAATGCTTGTTTTGCAATGTTCTTTCTTGGTAACATCTCTAATTGTTTTTCAATTTCAATGAATGTTAAAGCAACCATTTTTTCATTTTCTGTCACCAAAATCACTTGTGAATCATCACCGTGCTCTGCCTGTGCCAGTAAATCAGCAGCCACAAATGCCGGAGTAGCTGACTCGTCCGCAAAAATCAATACTTCACTTGGTCCTGCCGGCATATCTATTGCAACTCCGTAGTTTTGGGCCAATTGTTTTGCCGCTGTAACATATTGATTACCAGGACCGAATATTTTATGCACCGCAGGTATTTCGCTAGTACCGAAAGTAAGCGCTGCAATGGCTTGTGCACCACCTACAAGGCGGATCTCTTTAATACCAGATATCAATGCAGCATATAATATTGCCGGATGAATATCACCAGATTTATTCGGTGGAGTGCACAGTACTATCTGTTCACAACCAGCCAGCGTGGCCGGAATGGCCAGCATCAGCACAGTAGAAAACAAAGGTGCACTGCCTCCGGGAATATAGATACCTACTCTGCTGATTGGAAGTGTTTGTTGACTGCACACAATGCCAGGCATGGTCTCTACTTTGAGTGAACTTGATTTCTGAGCAATGTGAAATGTATTAATATTGTTATACGCAGTTGATATCGATTGCTTTAGATCATCAGAAATGGGTATTGAATCAGGGTCAATATATTTGTTATTATAGACAGACGATGTTAGTTTCACCCCGTCAAACTTTTCTGTGTATTTAAGTAAAGCAGAATCCCCATTCCGCTGTATTTCATTAAAAACAGTCTGTATACCCGTAGATAGAAGAACATGATCTATTTCAGGCCTTTTACATAGTGATGGATATTGGTCAGCTGATGGGTGTATGATTACCTTTAGCATTTGGGTTGTATTTTAAAATTTGTAAAAATTATTCATTATTTCAATGGAATCCGACATATAATATTTCTTGGTCAGATGACCATATTTTCTACAGGTATCACAAGGATACCTTGTGCACCATGTTCCTTTAGTCCCCGTATTACTTTCCAGAAATCATCTATATGAATTACTGAGTGCATCGAACTCCATCCCTCATCCAGAAGTGGTAATACGGTAGGGCTCTTGAGTACAGGAAGCATCTTGCCCACTGTTTTTATTTGCTTATTGGGAATATTAAACAATATATATCTGTGGTCTCTGGCCTTGAGTACGGATTGCACCCTGAACAGTATTTCATCAATGATGTCTTTTTTCTCTTCCAAGGCAGTAGGATTGACTGCGATACATGCTTCTGATCTGAATAAAATATCCTTTTCTTCCAACCCATTTTTAAATAAGGTGCTTCCACTACTTACCAGATCACATATAGCATCAGCCAGACCAATATTCGGCGCGATTTCTACAGAACCGGAAATGAGATGTATTTCTGCAGTAACCTGTTTTTCGTCCAGGTATTTTTGTAAGGTATTCGGATATGATGTGGCTATTTTTTTTCCTTCTAAAGATGCTATACCGATATATTCATCGTTTTTAGGTAATGCAATGGACAAACGGCATTTAGAAAAACCCAATTTTTCAAGCACATAAACATTGGCATTTTTTTCAGAAAGCACATTTTCACCTATTATGGCAATATCCACTACCCCATCTTCCAGATACTGCGGGATATCACTATTCCGCAGAAAATAAACTTCAGCAGGGAAATTTCTGACTTCAGCTTTGAGCTGGTCCATACCATTGTCAACGTGTAGTCCACATTCCTTGAGCAGCTTTAATGATTCATCATATAACCTTCCGGATTTTTGAACTGCTATTCTAAGCATAATTTTGGTTGTTTAAACCTTTTTGAAAAAAAGTGGAAAGCATGTAAAACAAAACTGCCCACTCGTAATCAAGCAGGCAGTTGTTAAATTTATATGGTTATTACACCAAAACACAATCCGCTCACCTGATCTCAGGAAAGTAATGATGGTGATGAAGTTGATGAAATAAAAAACTCATATGTTCAAATAATAATGCAAATATAAATATAGCTATGAAAATAAAAAGCATTAAGCAAAATTTAATTAGGAAACCCTGTAAAAAGGAAAATGTTTTCAATGATTGGCTTAAATTATTATTTATCTCTCAGTAGCATCAGATTTTGGCCAATAAACATGGTTCATTGTATGAATAAAAACCATTTGACTATGTTGATTTTACCACAAATATTTACTTTCATGCCGAATTTCATTTTTGATATAAAGGAAAATATTAACAATTGTAATCAGAATTATATTCTATTTGATACATATAATTCATAATATTTTAAAATAATATACTAAATTCGTACATTATTCGAAATATGCATTAAATAATACTAACAATATTAAAATTAATATCATATTAAATATTTAATTTATATGTTAACTTAATATTAATTTTATTAGGCAGTTTTGAACAAAGCTTATATCTTTACCATCGAAATGTATGAATTTTCCCTTTTATGCATTCTTGCCAGACATGCGGCTCCCTTCTTACGAATAAACTTGTAGTGATATTTTATATGGCTGCATTTGTGAATTAATTAATTAATATTGAACCTTAATTTTTTAAATGAAAAAGTTTTTTACCTCTTTTCTTTTTGCACTTTTATGTTTTTCAACACTATGTGCAGCGTCTCTTTCTACAAAAAAAACTTATTTGACAATAGCTTCCAAAGAAGATCCTTGTAAAATGGAATCAGTGCAATATTGGAAGCTGGGTGATTTTCCGTTTTTGCAGATCCTTAATTCAGATTACCGAAGTACTTCAAATTCATTTTTGGCGCCTTGTCCTAACAATGGAGCAACTCCAGATCCTGAACATGTCAGGTGGCCGGCGACGTACACCGTGGCTAATCAAAATTTAGGCACATTTGGATGCAGTATGGCTGGCCCAACTGTAACGGTGGAAGTATTAAAGCCCTTAGTTACTGGAGTTGGTGGTACAGGACCTTCTTCTTGTGTTGTTTATCTCGGACTCAATAGCTACAACTGTCCGCCTTTTCAAATTATTCCTATGATGATGACTGGAGTAACAGGCGATGGATATGATATTTTTTCGGTTCAGTTAAATAATTTACCGCCTGGTACCCACAGTTTAACATGTGCGTGTACTACAGATCCAGCAAAGATACCATTTGATGATCCAATAGGAACAGATTATGCTTACGGAAACTGGGTAGGTGATTATCACCCTACTGATTGTCCTATACTTGCTTCCCCTTTTGAAAATCATTCTATCACCATTACTACTTCAGCTCCAAACGACGTTTGTATGGACCCTACTGCCGGTGCGAATGTTAACGTCGGCACCACTCTGGTTAATAACACCTGTACCATAGATGGAAAAGCTTGGTATAAATATACCGTAACCGCTCCCCAAACAGGAGAAGATATAAATCTAACCGTGACTCAAGGTCCGGGAACATTGGTCAACCCACAGATTTATCAGGTATTGTTAAATCCTATCAGTGCACCTGTAATTTGTGGTGGTGCGAGTGTCGGAACATCTCCGGGATGTTTGCAAGTAGGTGATATTTTATATATAGAGGTAGGACTTGAAGATGATGTGACAGGTGCTCCCCTTTGTCCTCAGTATGGAACCTTCAATCTAAATATTTCAGATCTAGATAATGGCGTTGCCAATGATATTTGTGCAGATGCATTAATTTTGCCTGAACTCAACTGTATCAATAATCCTATAGGAGTAGGTAATCCGTTGGCTTGTCCTGACCCTATCGAAACAGTTTGCGGTTCTGATGTATTGCCTGGCGTTTGGTACAGATTTGATGTGGATGTGTCCGTGGTTTCATTTGATATCACTGGTACTCTTTTTGAAGTATTTACCAATACTTCTACTTCTTGTGTCGGACTCACATCTATAGGATGTAACAATGTGGTAAATCTAACCAATAATACACTCACTTATTTTGTTCTGGTGTTTGATGGAGGTAATTTCTCTGTTCTTTCTGATTTTTCCCCACCAGCCAATGATAATTGTTCCACAGCGGTGGCTTTTGCTCCAGCGGGAGGTACATTGATCAATCAAAGAAATATCTGCGCAAATGGAGAATCCATTGCTGATTGTTCTGCTCAGGATGACAATGTGGTATGGTATTCTTTTACCATGCCTGCCAATTTGGAAAATGCTACCATAACAGTAACACCTACTACAGCATTTCCAATTTCAACTCCTGCGATCAATGTTCTCGGAGGTACATGTGCTGGCCTTACAGGACCTGAAGGATTCACCTGTACGTCAAATACTTTGGCACTGACTTGTCTTACTTCTGGCAATACTTATTTTATTCAAGTGGGTAGTGCTGTAACTACTTCCGGCAATTTTGATATCAATATTGCTTTTTCAGACAATGGAGTCGTCAATGACAATTGCAATGACCCTGGTGTTCCAGTCATACCAAATGCACCAAATTGTGTTTGGAATACTGTTGCGCCTACCAGTACCACCAATGCATGTCCTGAATCATTTACAGTGACAGGCTGTGGTCTCGACTTCACACAACAACCGGCGGTGTATTATTCTTTTACGACTGGACCATTAGTCAATGCCATAGAAATTCGAAATATTACAGCCAACGCTACTCTTGCAATACTTAATACATGTCCTATTGTTGCTGGATCGACCACAGCTTTAGGAGGTTGTTTGACTGGCAATGGCCCGCATGGTCCATTAACCGTTATACCGAATACTCAATATTGGGTGGTCATAGCCGGGACAACACCAGGTTCATATGGATTTCAAATAAAATACAATCAAAATATTCCAAATGATTTATGTGCAAATGCAGCGCCTCTTTCAGACAATGTCTCTCTAAATGGAACAACGGCATGCGCCACCCCATATGCAACTCCTTACTGTGGTTTAAATACAACTAATTCGCATACTGTATTTTACCAATATACCGTACCTGCCGGAAATACGACCAATACAAAACTTGAATTCACCATCACTCCTAATACTTCTACCACAGGTACAGCAGCGACAGATCTGAATATTGGTTTATTTACAAATTGTGGAGGTACTATATACACACCAAATGTTGTTTCCGGTGATGCATGTAATCCAAGTGCAGGAACCTTCATCATTGAGTGCGTAGCACCGGGACAAGTATTGACCATTGCCATAGGATCAAACGATTTAGCAGAAGGAGATTTCAGTATCAATGTAAATGAAACCAACGTAGGTGTACCTGCAAATGATTTATGTGCATTCCCATCTAATATAAATTTTACAGATAATTGTGAGTTTACACCGGTTAATGGAACGACATTTGAAGCTTGCCCTGAATTGTTTACCGGTTCTGGCTGCAACCTGAATAATTTTCCAACAGTATGGTATCAGGCGGTATTGCCTGTCGGAGGAGTTGGTTTTGGATTCAGAAATCTTGTGGGCAATCCTAATATTAATGTATTCAATGGTAACTGTGCTGCATTGACACAACAAGGTGCATGTATTACTACTACCTCGGAACTCAGGCCATTGGCGCCGGGTACTTATTTGATTGGGGTTAGGAATACTGATCCTGGTACGCCTTTTTCCTTTGACATAAAAACCATTGTGCCACCTGCAAATGATTTATGTAATAATGCTGTAACACTTACGGATAACGCAGCAGTAAATGGAACAACGGCTTGTGCTACCCCATTTACTACATCATATTGTGGTTTGAATACCACCAATTCGCATACTGTATTTTACCAATATACCGTACCTGCCGGAAATACGACCAATACCAGACTTGAGTTCACCATTTCTTCCAATACCCTTACTACCGGTATTGCTGCTACAGATTTAAATATCGGTTTATTTACAAATTGTTCAGGCACTGTTTATAATGCCAATATAGTTTCAGGTGATTTATGTAATCCAACCGCTGCTACGACCATTGTAGAGTGTGTTGCACCTGGAACAATAATATATATCGCTGTGGGTTCGGTAAATATAGGTGAAGGTGACTTTACCATCACTGTAAATGAGACCAATGCTGGTGTACCTGTGAACGACATTTGTGCTTTTGCCACAACCATTAATTTTGCAGGCAATTGTATTTTTACACCAATAAATGGAACAACTCAAAACGCTTGTCCTGAAATAACTGGTTTTACATGTAATCTAAATAACTTCCCGACAGTCTGGTATCAGGCAGTCATCCCGGCAAATGGTATTGGATTTGGTTTCAGAAATCTTGTTGGTAATCCTAATATCAATATCTTTAATAATAACTGTGCCAGTCCAATTCAATTATTTGGAACTTGTATTACTGCTCCCACAGATGTAAACACCTTAACACCAGGAAGTTATCTGATTGCTGTGAGAAATACAGATCCAGGTGCTCCTTTTTCGTTTGAAGTTAAAACAATTGTTCCACCATCAAATGATCTATGTACCGCTCCGAATGCTGTAAATGTTGGCAATAACTCCAATCTTACCAATATTTGTGCTACAATAGATCAAACACCTTGTGCCGCCCCGGCCAATCAGGCATCGGTTTGGTACTCGTACACAATTCCTACTGGAGTCAATAGACTTACATTTACTTCATCATTGCCGGGTAGTATTGTTAATGTATTTCAAGCAACTGCAAATTGTAATTTAATGACATTAATTAATCCTGTCAATTGTGACAATGAAGTAATGCTGGATTGTCCTGCGACACAGAGTATTTTAATCATGGTGAGTTCATCATCAGCCAATGAAGGAACTTTTTCTCTGAATATTACTAAGGTAGATGTCACAGCAACCAATGATCTTTGTACTAACCCACAAATCATACCTACTACTCCTACATGTACTTTTTTCAATGTTCCAGTTACCACTACTGTGGGTGCTTGCCCAGAAAATTTTACAGTTACAGGTTGTGCACTGAATTACAGCACAAATCCAATAGTTTGGTATTCATTTACGCCACCTGCGGGAACAACATCGGTTGAAATTGATAATATATCAGCAAATGCCTTTCTTTCAATATTTAATTCATGTCCTGTTGGCGCAGCTACTATTCCAGGTGGAGGTTGTTTATCAGTGGCAGGGACCAATGGAACTCCGATACTAGTTAATGCAGGAACTACATATTATGTGGCAATAGGAATAAATGGAACGCCAGGCAATGTGAATTTTAGAATAAAATATAATGTTTCTGAAGCCAACGATAATCCTTGTATTGGAGGTTTTGTTCCTATAGTATTGACTAATGCTACACCCTTACCTAATCAAAGTAATTTATGTGCAACGCCGGATAATACTTGTGGTGGTAATCCCGTTTCAAACACTGTTTGGTACACATTTACACTTCAAGCAGGATTTGACAGAATCACGATAAATGTGACCGGCCTTACTTCACCTTCTATAAACATTTACACTCAGGCAAATCCATGTAATCAGAATCCATTCAATGGAGAATGTAATGGTGATGGCATGGTAGAATTTAATTGTTTACAGCCCGGTACATATCAGGTGATGGTAGGTACTTCGGCTGCCAATGCCAATACATTTACGATTACCGCCACTCAAGGCAATAACAATGGTCCTGCCAATGATTTCTGTAATAATGCTACTCCGATCAACATTGGACCTGCAGATTTGTGTGTGCAATTGCCATTTACATCATCTAATATTAATGCCTGTCCGGAAACATTACCCAATGGAAGTATTTTTGGTCAATGTAATTTTAATACTGAAGAAACATCATGGTATGTTTTTACTGCCCCAGGTATGCCAGGTGATATGCCAAATATGGATTTTACCTTTACAGGATATACAGGTTCAGGCACACCTTTTATGAATTTATTTAACTTCAATGCCAATTGCAGTGCCTTGACTCCCGTTGAAAACCAATGTTTTCAAGGACTAAATACTCCATTTCCGAATATAGGACCATTAACTCCTGGTCAACAGTATCTGATAGGTATTTCATCCAGAGGAGATACTGGTGGAAATTTTAATTTTAATATTAAGTTTAATGTAGGACCACCAAACGATGACAGATGCCATACTGCAGCTGGCTATAATCTTGGTTCAAATGGTATGATAAGTATAGCCATAGCCACTGGGGTTCAGGTGACCAATAATTGTGCAGGACCAGACTATACTATACCTGGATGCGCTGCGGTTGATTCTGAAAATTCAGTATGGTTTGAATTCAGGGTAAATACAACCAGCACAGGTATTGAGTTGGAAATCACTACACCAAATGGCTCTGCCAATCCATTAACTGGAAACATAGCTGCAGGAGTATTTTTGGAACCATGCGGGGGATCACCTTTGTTGGGTCAGGCATGTTTTCCGGTAAATACTATAGCAAGACTGGATTGTTTACCTGGTGGCCTTTTAAGCTTACAGATATCTACTTCGGCTTTAAATTCCGGAGATTTCAACATTAGAATCAATCAGGTGATGGGGGCTGGAATGTGTAATGGCCAACCTATACTCAATGACATTTGTAATGCAGCGGAAGTAATTAATATAAATGGTATACTTTGCGAAGCCGTAACCGTTTCCGGGTGTAATAATAATGCTTGCCCGGAATTGTTTGATTTTAATTCTTGCGGCTACAGCACAAACCCAACCGTCTGGTATCAGTTTACTGTTGACGCAGCGGTAAGTTCTGTTGACATTCAAAATATGACCAATGGCTTTATTTATGGAATTCTTTTAAACAGTCCTTGTACAGACAATCCGGTTACTGGATTATCCAACTATATTTGTCTACAGGGAAATACAGGAAATATTCCTGTCACCGGAGGAGCAACATATTATATGCTTGTTCAGGGTCCAGGTATTGGTGGAAATTTCAGTTTTAATATTATTCAGAATGCATTCCCTGTGAACGATAACCCAAATCCAGCAGGACCATTTCCTCCTTTTGTTCTTGGATTAGGAGATTCACATGGAAGTACTACTTGTTGTGCTTTAGGATTCAATGATGTAAATGCAGGTGGTCAACCATTAGATGTTCAAAATGTAAACTGTTCCGGTTCGACACATGATGGCGCGGTTTGGTACAGATATACCACTGGAAATGAGATAGGATTTGAAATCAATGTAGTTCCTTCAGGTTTAAATCCTATATCTGGACCTGTTACTGTGGAAGTTCTCTCCGGTAGTACCACAAATCCAGCCAATGCCTTATTTACTCCTACATCGGTCAGTTGCGGACAAGCTCCCGCGACATTATTGGTGGGATGTTTTGACCCTGGAGAAGAAGTTTGGATCAAGGTGGCATCAGCCAACAATGATTGTGGTAATTTTAGTATAACCATTTCGGAAATTAACCAGTGTCCTTTGGCTGAAGAGTGTCCGGATATTCAAACAGTAATCACTACAAATCCTACCGATCCGAATTGTGGTGACTTCACCCCTGTTACCATACAGGGATGTCTGGAAGCTGCTTGTCCTGAAACTGAAATTTCTATATGTGGAGCAAATCAGTTTCCAACCGTCTGGTTTCAGGTAAATATCGACGTTGATGCGGTACAATTGGGTACATCTATTTTTTCAAACGGCACATGGGATCCTGTTTGGTCCATTCATTATGGAGGTTGCGGGAGCTTGACTCCGGCAAATGGAGGTACAATTGATATGCCTTCTTTTTGCAGCAATGGAGACTCAAATCCTGATGTTCATAGTGTCGGAACTATTACTGATGTGTTGACCTACTATATTGCAGTAAGTGGTGAAGGCGTTATTGATGACCCTACCTTTACTTTGAATGTCTGGACATCTGCCAATTGTGTTTCTTGCATTGGTGAGCCAGGTTGTAATCCTGAAGCCAATTGGACCATAACTTCCCGAAGTAGTGATAGACCTTTGAACGATCCTAAATTTTGCCAGGGTGAAGACGTGAGAATCTGTGTGAACTTTTTTTATGATCCCTCTGCGACAGGAGTAGATTGGATGCAAGGCTTAATTCCAGATTTTGGTGCTGGTTGGGATATGACATCTTTTGACCCTACCAATGTGACCGTAAGTCCTGGAAACCCAACATGGAGGGCTGATGATGGTGGACCATGTGCACCTTATATAACAGAACAAATGCCATACTTATGTACATATAACGATCCTATAACCGGAAAGTTAAAACTCTGTCACACTGGATGTCAGGCATGCCCTTGTAATGGACCTTTGTTGCCAGGTAGTCCATTGCCTGGAGGTTGGTTTTGGGTGTCAAATGGTGGAGGTGGGTGTCAAAATAATTGTAACCCGGCTACTCGTTTTGGGTTACCTGGAAGTGACAATGGAGTAAATATTAATTTTTGTGTCAACCTAAAGGTAAGGACATTTAGTTCTCAGCAAGAATGCAGTGATAACAGAGACTTGCATTTTAATTTTCAAACGACTTCAGATGGTGTTTCAGGTTGCTGGGAAGACCCTATCGCTGAGTGTAAGCTGGATTTTGCGCAGGTAGGACCGGCTTGGGAAGTTGATTGCGCACAGCCACCTAAAGTATTAGGCCAAAACCAGGTATTGTGTAAAGAAGGGCTAGCTAATTTGTTATTGACAAATGCGGATGGAGATAACAATGTAATCATTGATGTACAAGTAAATGATAATCCAAATGTTTCAGGTGAAAACAACCATATATTTAATGGTTTTGGTACCATCAATGATTTTCTGGTTAACAATTCCAGCTCTGTCCAAGTGGTTACTTATATTGCACAATCACAATTACCTGGCTTTTTATGTGATAGCCCCAAGGATACTTTTTTTGTAACAATTTACCCAAGATTGTTTGTAAATTTTGCTCCCGTTTCAGTATGTGAAGGCAATCCCAATGGGGCCACATTGACTCCGATTGTTTCCGGTGGTTCTGGAGTATACACAGGTACCACTGTACCTTTTGTACCTGGTTATAACTGGAGTTCAGGACAAATTACGCCATCCATTACCGTTTTTGATAATACCAGCAGAACATACACCGTAACTGTTACAGATAATAAAGGATGTTCGGGCACGGCAGAAATATTACTAGAAGTTAGACCTAAAGTAACGTTTGATCTAAGTCCTGAGATCATTCAGGCATGCAGCGGTATCAGAACATTTACAGTCAGTAATGTGGTTTCTAATGGAAATCACACGACGACATGGAATACTATTCCGGGTGGTCTTGTTTCTGTAGCAAACAATGATGTTCTTTCTGTGGATGTGACTGCATCCAGTCCTACTGGTTCGCCGTATCTTATTGAAAGTATTGTAACTGACGAATTTGGTTGCGTAGGCAAAGATACTTCCACCCTCATTATCAGTTCACCACCATTTGGTTTTATAAATTATGTACAATTACCTGCGTGCGGTGAAACATTGGTAGATTTATTTATTGATGGACATGTGAACCTAGCCAGCACATCTACTTTCTATTTATTAGATTGCAGCAACAATCAGTTATTGGGTTCAGCAGGTCAGGGCCCAAATGGAGAATATGTACTTTTTGACGATACAGGCATATTTGAAGATGTAGATCTTTCTGTTACCAACTGTTTTAAAGTACTGATTCAAAGTGCCAACGGATGTTCTTATATTTCAGCACCGTTAACTGTGCCACTTACGACCGGCACAGACGTTGTTCTCACGCCTGACCAGGAAATATGCAAAGGACAAAGTGCGGACATAAATGTGTTGAATGTCCTAGATTTTGAAGGTGGAACATTGGAATGGTTGCCGGAAGGTTTTGGTACTATATTTTCTGTAACACCTACAGTGACCACGCAATATACAGTTAGTGCCACCCAGGCCAATGGATGTACCAGTATTGCCAGCGTTACCATTACTGTCAATGACACACCAAAGCCAGGTATTACAGGAGCTTTGGGGTATTGCGCAGGACAATCTACCACCCTTACTGCGACAGGAGGAGCTTCTTATATGTGGCAAGGTCCTGGATTTACTTCAAATAACGCGAGTACCGGTCCTATCAATGTTGATGGAACTTACAGAGTTACAGTAACGGATATAAATGGTTGTACTGCCAGTACATCTGCAACCATTTCACAAAGTACAGTTCTTACACTCCAGATAGCTCCTATCTCCATATGTGACAACGCTCAGGGAATATTGGACGCCGGAGTTGGATTTACCACATATGAATGGAGAAATACCTCTAACACTGTTATAGGAAATACCCAGGTAATTACTGTTACGCAACCAGGATCGTATTCCGTTAGTGTAACACAAGGAAGCTGTTCCGGAACGGGTATAGCAACGGTTACTAATTTTGATAGTCCTGTTATAAACATTCCTCAGTATGTTCAGGTTTGTCGGCTTAATACTGGAATTGGGCCCGTTACTTTTAATTTTGTAGCTGTAGCTGATACTACGACAGGCCAATGGTTCAACATCGATGATGCCGGGGTAAATACTACTGATTGGAGCAATGTTGCCTTTACTACCATAACAGCTGCAGATACTTTTAGATTTGTATATATAACCAATTCAGCTACACTTCCATGTGTAAATGTCAGAGATACTTTAAATGTTATCGTTAATAATTGTGCGTGTCTTGTACCTGGATTGATAAATATACCTGATGTATGTAACAGCTCAACTCAAATTATAAACCTGAATGCTGCATTTGCTAGTTTTAATCATCCAAAAGGAGCTTGGGCTGTCATTGCACCTTCACCAACTCCTTTCCCGGCGATAACTAATGATAGTTTAATTTCTGTGGCTAACATTGCAGAAGGAGTGTACAATCTCAGATATACCTATAATCCTGCCACACCTGGCAATTGTCCTAAATTTGTTGAAAGAACTATTGCTGTATATAATGCATCCAAAGTTGTAGTGCGAGATACAGTATTGTGCAATCAGAATATTGGGGCAGGTCCGACAAGCATTGACCTTAATGCTCTTATAGTTTCACTTAGTGAGCCGAGTCAGGGCACATGGACACAGATAAGTGGAGATATTCCTGGTGGAATAAGACCTATCATTGATGTGAGTGGTATGGCTGCTGATACATTGGTTTTTGAATACACCACTAGTGCAGCGGGAGTTTGCCCACCTGTAAAAGCCTTGGTTAAAGTTCGAGTAAGAAATTGTGAATGTCCTGAAGTAACGCTAACCAATGACCTTCTTTGTAATGGATCAACACAGTTGTTGGATTTACGTGGATCGACAAATTTCAGTTCATTTCCTGTTAACATAGCTGGTACATGGACAGTACAGACACCACTTTTAATTTCAAATGTTAAATTTATTGATCCTTTAGGAAAAACTCCGGGTTCTTATCAAGCAACATTTACATTAACTGCAAGTGTTCCGCCTGGCTGCCAGTCAACATTTACTAAAAATATTGTAATTGTCGATCAACCAAGGGCTCAAAAACTAATAGATGGTTCA
The DNA here is from genome assembly GCA_038246735.1 of Chitinophagales bacterium. Taxonomy (GTDB): domain Bacteria; phylum Bacteroidota; class Bacteroidia; order Chitinophagales; family Saprospiraceae; genus OLB9. The sequence continues at coordinate 232,352 of JBBRVQ010000001.1, read as the reverse complement.
GTTTGTTCTGTACAGACCGGCAATGGAGACACAAAGACGAATTTATATTCATTACTTCAAAATGGATATAGTACCGGAGGAGTTTGGACTCAGATAAGTCCTGCTACCCCACAGATGAGCATACCCATTACAGGTTTGGTTGAATTTGCAGGAGTTACTCCTAATACCAGCTTTACTTTCAGATATTCAAAGAGTGCTCAGGCACCTTGTACAAATGCAGTCGTTGATGTTGTAGTAAATGTAAAGGACTGTAATTGCCCGGATACAGAAATTAACTGTGTAACCTGTGACATGTGTAATGATAATGATATGCTGAATTTAGCAAGTACTATCTTTAATCCAGCAACCATTGGACCAGGAACATGGGTAGTAACAGGTCCGGGTGCTGTAAACGTGCCTTTGACCAATGGTACTTTTATTGATGCAGTAGGACTTCCTGCAGGACCGTATAGAGCAAGATATACTTTGAATCCTGCACCGACTGGAAGTTGCCTAAAATTTGATGAATTTCCCTTCAATATCAGAAATAAGGCAACAGCGATTGTAAAATCTGACACTTTGGTTTGTAATGGAACTACTGGTATTCAAAGTATTTCATTAGATGCCTTTTTCATAAGTGGTGCATTTGGTAATTGGGAAGATGAGGACGGAGTTGCGCTTTTAGATAATTCCATTTCTCTGGCAGGATTGCCAAATGGTACAGTTCTCAGTTACTCGTATGTAGTGTCTAATATACCACCTTGTACAATTAGCAGATACCCCATCAAAATCAATGTTACTAATAATTGTAATTGTTCGGATATAATTTTACCCACAATACCTGCCATATGTAGCAATGCAGGTACTTTAGATCTAAAAGCTTACAGTGACCCTAAACCTGGTACATGGACGGCCATCAATCCATTACTTGTCATCAATAATGGTATTCTTACACTAACAAGTGTTCCCGCAGGAACCTATCAATTAAGATATACCCTAACGAATCCGGTTACAGGATGCCCTACATCAGCCACCAAAAATATAACTATTGGTAATCCTAAGACTGCCGGTACTGCACGAGGTGCACAATTTTGTATAGGTGACCCTGGTGTAGCACTACAACTTCGGGATTTTATTGAAGGTGAAGATGCAGGTGGTGTCTGGACAGTAGTTAGCGGCGGACCTAATGGGTTTAATGCCGTTGCTGGTACTTTTGACAGAGCAGGAAGGCCTGCAGGTAGTTACGTTTTCAGGTATGCGTTTTCAAACCAAACTCCTTGTCAGGATGACGCTGAAGATGTTACTATCAGAATAAATGCTTTGCCTGTATCAGACGCAGGCTTGGACAAAAATATCAACTGTGATATTCAGTTTACTGTATTGGGTACTGATTTAAGTTCTACAGGTCCAAATATTGCATACGAATGGAAACTGGCTGGTCAGATCATAGCCTCCACTTTAAAATATACAGCAAACGTCGGTGGTGTTTATACACTGACAGTTATGGATACTTTGACCAAATGTTCCTCTCAGGATATAGTTACTGTCGTACAGGAAGATGATTTGCCAATATTTGATATAACAGTGGACACCATCGCTTGTTTTGGCCAAACTGCCACTATCACACTCAGCAATATCAGAGGCGGAAAATCACCTTACCAAATTTCATTTAATGGCGGCACAACATATGGTAGTGCATTAATTGCCACGAATCTGAAAACAGGTAATTACAAGGTAATAGTAAAAGATGCCAATGGATGCGTCAATGATCAGTTGCCAGTGATAACTATTACTGAACCACCATTGTTTATAGTAAACTTAGGTGAGGACTTCTTCCTTAATATTGGTGAAGACTCATTATTGACTATTAAAGGCCAATACAATGAAGCCACGGCACAAAGTGTCACCTGGAAAGCCAATAATGTTGAAGTCACTACAGCAAAAAATAAACCTGAACTTGCAGTAAGTCCGGAAGAAGATACTGAATACAATGTAACTGTCATCAATCAAAGTGGTTGTATAGCAACTGATAATCTTAGGATTTCTATCAAACGAGTTAAGCCAGAATGTGTACCAAACATTTTCACACCACACAATCAGGGAGAAAATAATTTCTTCAGTATCAATTGTGCAGAGGTGGATAAGGTGACCAAATACAGTATTTATGACCGATGGGGTAATCTTTTGTTCACAGGTAAAGATTTACTTCCTAGTCAGCCTCAATCCTTCTGGGACGGAAAATTCAAGCAGAAAGAAGTAGTTCCGGGTGTTTATGTATACTATGTTGAGTTACTTTTTAAAGATGGAAGTACAGAAAAAAGAGGTGGTGATGTGACCGTCTTGAGATAAGACTTGATTCCTATTAAAGTTAAAAAAGAGTGAGTTTAATAAAACTCACTCTTTTTTTTTAGATATAAAGGTATACTGAAAATTTTCGCAATGGACATTTTGTGGACTATTCCAGAAAAAATTCTGCTAGTTTTCTTTTAAAAGATGTATAAGGAGGATAGCGCATATCAATGTCTATGAAGGTAGCAGAAGACAGAATTGGTTTTGCATTTGAAAAAGTATCAAAACTATATTTGCCATGATATTTTCCCATACCGCTGGTCATTACTCCACCAAAAGGAAAATTAGAATTGGCAAACTGGGCCATAGTATCATTCACACAACCACTGCCGAATTCAACTCGTTCATGGATGTAATTGATAAACTGGGTGTCTTCGGAAAAAATATAACACGTCAGCGGATATCGATTTTTGCGAATTATTTGAACAATTTCTTCTTTATCTGACCAAGTAATCACTGGTAATATTGGGCCAAAAATTTCTTCTTTCATCAAAGGCACATCAAGGTCATTCAACTCCATCACTGTTGGTGAGATATATTTGTCAGTTTCATCATGAAGTCCTCCATGTAAAATTTTCCCTTGTTCAAGATAAGTGACAATTTTTTTGAATCGGGTATTATTTACCAAACGGCAGTAATAAGGAGATTTTTGGGGATCAGCACCAAAAAATTCCTCTATCTTTTTAATCAGTCCTTGGGTAAACTCATCTTTTCTACTTTTATGCACAAGAATATAGTCAGGACTGGTACAAGTTTGACCTGCATTAAAATATTTGGCCCAGGTTATTCTATTTAAGGCCACTTTCATATTGGCAGAAGAATCAATAATTACAGGACTTTTACCACCCAGTTCCAACGTAACAGGCGTAAGCGTTCTGGCCGCTTTTTCCATGATCCATCTGCCGGTATTGGGTGATCCCGTAAAAAAAATGTGATTAAATGTAAAATTTGTCAGTAGTAGTTCACCGATAATCTTACCTTCCCCCATAACTACACTTACATGCTCAGGAATAAAACATTCTTCAATTAATATTTTTATAAGTTTCGCAATATGAGGTGTTTCATGGGCGGGTTTTATCATCACACAATTTCCAGCGGCGATTGCTCCTATAAGAGGAATTATGGTCAAATTAAAAGGGTAATTCCAAGGAGAAAAAATCATGACTACACCTTTGGGCTCATAAATAATTTTACTTTTTGCCGGCTGTATTGCTATAGGAGTAGGCACATGCTTGTCTTCCATCCATGATTTGAGATGCTTCAAAACAAAATTAATATCATCCGTAGCCACACCAACTTCCCCTATATAAGCTTCAAATGATGGCTTTCCAAAATCACGCTGCATAGCAGCAATTATTTCTTCCTTTTTTCTGATAATGGCATTTCGCAGTTTTAGTAAAGCTTCTTTTCTGAAAGCATAAGAATGGGTATAACCATCATCAAAAAACTTCCTTTTAATGTCGAAGGATTTGGTGATTTCACTCAATGATTCGTTTAATATTTCCATCAATATTTAATTATAATATAAATTATGTTGATAGTACAAGCAAAAATTGTAATAATACATGCTGAAAAATTATTTCACACTATTAATAAATGCAAAAGAAAGGTTTTAATCATTGAAAGTACATTTCCCTTTCCAATGGCTTGCCAAAATATAACTATTTATTCAGGAAGCATTAAAATCGGAACATTTGTTGAAAATAGTTCAGCTGTTGTATGAGATTCTACAAACAGTCTTTCCCAAAATGAATGTCTTCTTCCTACCATTGCTACGATACCAATATTATTTTCGTCTACATAGTGCTTTATTTCCATCACAGTATCTATTCCTTCTTTTTCAATAATATTGTCAACTATTCCCATTAGTTTCCCTGTATTTTCAGCCAGATCAATTTTTTCATTTGGGCTAGAAACATGGAAAACATTTAGTTCAGTATTGGGTGTATCTTTTAGCGCTGAAAGTATTTGTATTGAATGTTCATTATTAATACCTTTATTATCGAGGCTCAACAAAATGGTATTCCCGGTCAATAGTTCTTTTGAAGAATACGGTATCGCTAATATGGGAATCTCATTTTGATCAAAGAACTTTTTGGTAATGCTGCCCATAATTACATTAGCCAACCCTGAACTTCCTTTGGTTCCCATTATGATTAGATCAATATTATGTTGTTTTGCATAAAATAGAATGGACACAGAAGTATTTCCTTCCACTACAACAACTTCGGGCTCCTTACCAGTGGTAATAAGGTTTTTGATTTTATTAACAAAATATCGTAAGTCTTCATTCAAGGCTTCTTTTATTTTTTCATCAAGTGCACGAAGCGAACCAGCCACATGCGGTACTTTATAAGACGTAATAAATGTTAATCGAGCACCAATGGTGTTACTCAAATTTATAGCATATTGTATCGCAAATTCCGAGTTAGAAGAAAAATCTGTAGGACATAATATATTTAACATATTGATTCTATTTTAATAAATTTTACGATACAAAATATTAATAAGCAAGAATTAAAATACGATTTATTAATATAAGTTCGAAAGTACAAAAAAGACAGATAATTACAAATAAAAACTATAAATAAAAAGCCTTTCCTATTCATTTTTTCCTTCAACTGGTGGATTTTCTTCCAAAATCATTACCGGAAGGTGGATACCTTCCGCAGTTTGAAGACTTAAAGACCTATTGAAAAAAGAATCTAAAAAATTCCTTTTTCTATGCACCAAAACAAGCATATCTGCCTTCTCAAAAATCGAATAATCTATTATTGATTGAACAATATCTCCGCCATAAATATTTTTAATATCAAAAGCAAAATCAGGTTCCTTTTTCTTAAAAACTTCTTTAATTACCGCGTCCCTAGTACTATCAATATTTTTATCATTCACTTTAATATGAATAAAATCTGTAGCAGCATTAAAGAATTGATTAAAACTGATATATTTATCTATTGATTCATCAAAATCAGTGCTATCATCTATGGTATAAATTACCTTTGTTGGTTTCATCCACCTTGTATTTTCATGAATAAGTATAACCGGACATTTAACCATTTTAGTTACAATGGTTGATGTGGTACCTAGTACACGTTCAATAAGACTGTGACTATCCCTTGTGCCGGCTACAACATAATCAAAACCTTGGTCATTTGCATAATCAGCTATGGTAAACCCAGCCACACCAAAACGAACTTCAGTTTTTAATACGACATCATTTTTAATGAACTTCATTTTTGTTAGATAATCTTGCATAAAAGCTAGGAGTCTTTTGTTTGCTGCATCGTAAGCAGCGTCCATAGTATCTAAAAACATACTGTCCGCCGTCGAAAAACTACCATTTATCACGTGGAAAACAGTTATTTCGGCTTTAATAGCTTCAGCAAAATGCATAGCGTAGTTATAAGCTGAGAAGGAAACCTTCGTAAAATCTATCGGAACCAATATTCTGATCATTATTTTTGATATTTCTTACTCAAAGATAAGTCAATTATATGATTTTTGGATATGAGATATATTACAAAATAGTGTGACGTAAGTCATTCAAATTCAAAAACATTGATTATTGTTTAACATTTAAGGTTTAATAATTAAACAATATTTAAAATGGGCTGTTGTTTTAAAAAAAAATGATGGATACTTTAATAGCAAACAAACCCAAAAAATTACAGATTGACGGACACAGGAATTATTTGAACAACAAAGAAACCATAGTGTCTTCTATGGAGAAATATGATGACCAAGGAGATGACCATATTTTTAATGGAATTGAAACACCGCTAAGGGAAGATGCATTTGACAAGAGCGATGATCAGAAAATAATTGAAATAGAGCAACATTTCAGATCTATTATGGAGATCATGGGCTTAGACCTCAATGACGATAGTCTTAAAGGAACTCCACACAGAGTAGCTAAGATGTACATCAAAGAAATATTCAGCGGACTCAATCCAGCCAATAAACCAGATATAAAATTGTTTGAAAATAAATATCAATACAATGAAATGTTGGTTGAAAAGGACATCACCTTTTATTCCAATTGTGAACATCATTTTGTTCCGATAATAGGAAAAGCGCACGTTGCTTATATTTCTACCGGCAAAGTAATTGGTCTTTCAAAGTTAAACAGAATTGTACAATACTATGCTAAAAGGCCTCAGGTACAGGAAAGGCTGACCATACAAATTGCAGAAGAAATTAAAAATGCCGTACAATCAGAACATGTTGCGGTATATATTGAAGCCACGCACCTTTGTGTATCATCCAGAGGCATTCAGGATATTAATAGCTCGACAGTTACTACTTCTTATTCCGGCAAATTTAGCAGTGAAAATGTTAGAAATGAGTTTTTAAAATATATTTAGTGCTGAAACCAAAGCAACATAACTTATATGAGTGAAATTGTTCGGAAAAGATGTAAAACAACTTTCAAAGCCAAATATCATTTTTAGATCTATTTTAGGTGTGTATTATTGGTTAATTCGATACAAACTCACATGACAGTACCTAATATTAATTCGAATAAAAGGGAGAAGGAGTTTATATAAAGATATATAAAAAACAAAGCGTTTATGTTCTTGTCGATATTTTAAAAAAAAAGCCCACTAATTTTAGCGGGCTTTTTTTATGCTATTACTTACGAATTATTTGTACTTTTTTACTGATGACTCCTTCTGTAGTTAACAATCTTATCATATACATGCCGGTGGGTAAAGTTTCAGTGTTGATGATGTGTGATTGTGTATTGATATTATTTTTGCTATCCATCAGATTTCCCATGCTATCGAATAATTTTACGGCCTGTATAGTGTTTCTACCATTAAAATGGAGCTGTATTGCATCTCTTGCTGGGTTAGGGAATATCAGAAGTTTTTCTTCAGACGGTACAGGTGCCTTCCTGTTGAGATTTATTTTTACATCCACATAAGTTTCCGGTAAAAGAAACTGTTCGCCGTCTGCATCTTCCATGGTGATATTATTGACATAAATGCGTCTGATAATAAAATCATCTTTTGCTCGGAAACCATCCGCTTCGTCTTCCACGATGAACTTAATTTGACCTATTTTCCCATTTCCACTCGTCCCTATAGGTTTGAATCCATCTGCTTCATCTTCCACGATACCTGCCGTCTTGGTAAAACCTGCATGAATGATACCTTCTTTGGGTTGTTTGATCATTTGTAAGGATGTACCACCATTAGCAAACCAGCCATCTTGATAAAAATGTCCCGATAGACTGGCACTATCAATCATCGACGGAGAAAAACTTAGGCCAAATGCTACACCAAAAACATCCAGAACTGGATTACTGTTGCTCCCTATTACAATATCAAGAACAAGTAAATCACCTGAATCCAATTCTGTAGCATTGGGTATTATATCAAAGGGATAATCTTTGATGGCTAAAACCTCATTGGGAATAAAATTATGTATCGATGCATAATAATCAGATATCGCTGTGGTGTCTTCAACAGACAATAATCCATCACCATTTGCATCTATATGTTTAATATTTATACCATTGGGTTGAGCGTAATTCCAGTCAGCTGCATGTTGTCCGGCCCTGAATGGATAAGAAATGTCACTTCTTTGTCCTCCACTCAGTCCTATAAATCTACCTAAAGATATTAAATCAGTAACCGACACCCGACCATCACCATTCATGTCACCGGACCAAACACAATCCGATCCCTGACAATGACACAATGAATCAGAGACCGCATCAAAAATGTTAATATATGTTTTGTAAACCACACAAGGATTATTTAAAACACAATATTCTATATCAAAGGAGTCTGATCCATAATAGTTAGTATCAGGGGTATAAATCAAAGTGGATTTTGACTGGATAAGATTACAATCTTCTGTAATACTGCCATTGTTGTTAAATGTTTCAATACTACCAAACTGCGGATTATTCAATACATTAATAGAATAGCCATCTATAGGAACGTCATAACCAATAACCAGAGAATTATTTTTTGTGGTATTAAAACTGTAATCATACTCTATCTGTGGTTCATAATTTCCAATGGCCACAGATATTTTGGCTGTAGCTTTATAATAGCCATAATTGACCGTATAGGTGAAATTTTTTATACCTGAATATCCTGTTGGCGGAGTGTATGAAAAAACACCCAGTGTATCATGTACTAAACCAGAAGAGAAACTGCTGATAGGAAAGTTACTACTCAGGTCATTTGCAAAAACATCAAATATGATCGTTGTGTTTTTTGGGGTATAAAAATTGTCATTTCTGACCGTAGATGTATTTTGGGCTTTATTGATTAGTTTGATGATAACAACTCTGGTGTTACCCAGATTATCTGTAAGTATAAATGTGTCTGACCCCGAAGCACCATTGGATGGTACATAATTATACACCATTGGATGTAATTGGCTTAAAAGGCCTTTGGTAGGCTGAACTTCTGGGAAAAAACCAACAGACGGTAGAAAAATATATTGATTTTTTGTGTTTATTAAAGTAAACCTTAAGGTATCAAGTTCGTCAATATTATCAGTTGGCCTAATAAAATGAATCAAACCATTTGCTGTAGCCCCCATAGCATCCGAAACACTATACAATACAAATCCGGCATCAGACGACTCATCCAGAGAAAAAAACACACTGTCCTGATGTACACTAGCTGATCCTGATTGCACCTGAGCAATACCATTCAACTTCAATCCAGGAGCAGATGAATTGTCATTTTGCAATGGTAGAACAAAAACTTCTTGATTATCCAGAACGGTTACAAAATCAGGGAAGGTGTTAATGGAAGAATTTACATAAGTGATATGATATGTGAGATATCGTGGCTTAGGCGGCAATCCATCTGTATACTGAATAATAGCTTTTGCTTTTCCGACGTAGTTGGGATTGGAAGAAGGTGGATTTATAGTTACCTTATATTTCTGTTGGCCCAATCCAATATATGCTAACATAGAACAGTTGTCCACAAGTGCGGTCGTAGGTGAAAAGCGGCTAAAGATAGTGTCACTATAAGTTGTACCTTTAACCAGAACAATATGTTTTTCACCGTCGTTGATTTGACCTGACATATAGGGGGATGCAGTCAAAAGCAGCAATAATATAAAAAATATGTTGAAGTGTTTCATTGAAATGTCTTTTAAAGACTTAATCTTGGTTATAATTCAATTGCAAAAAAACAAAATGTTTTTCAATTAACCAAACATAATAGCAATTTTATTATAAATTATTTTTATATTTTTTACAATCTGATTTATAGGTAAGTAATATATCTGATTAATTGTAAATTATATATTAATCACATCATTAATATGTTAATTGATATTCGGAATATATTACAACTATTATGAATTTGTAATTAATTACATTTAAGGTTTTAAAGAATTATAATATATTTTAATACCATCTTCGACGTTTCATGACCCTTTACAAATTTCCTTTTAATTATGGTCATTAAATTAGGCACCTATAATTGTAATTTTAAAGAATAATTACAATACTTCATAGTAATTATTCTTTCAAAATATAAACAAATAATAATATTAAATTATTTAGTATATATTTGTATAGTAATTCATGTTTTTTAATAAAATTAAGTGAAGTTTGTGGGTAAAGCAATAAAATCCTTGATTCTCTTTAGGTTATCCCGCCCACAATTAAATCGGGCTGGGGTAAAATCAGGAATTTTAATATGTAGATTAATTATTTCGTAATGTTAATATAAATTATGAAAGATAGAAAAATAGTTAGTGCGTTAACCGGACTCAATATTTATGAATTAAATAGTTTTGGAAAATATATTCGTTCGCCCTATTTTAATGTAAATCAACAAATTATTGCTTACTTCGAAATTTTGGATAGATATATTAAGGACGAAAAAACAGATGAGTTAACCAACGAGTATATCTGGATATCGGTGTTTTATGATGAAAAATATAATAATCAGAAATTACTAAAATTAAATTCAGACCTGGTCAAACTACTAGAAGATTTTATTGCTCAAAAGGAATTTGACAACATGAGCAGCTTAAGATCAAATCTTAAAATTGCAGGTGCCAACAAACGGAATCTAGTAAAGCTGTACAACGGAATTCTTGGAGAAATCGAAAGGTTGGGTAAATTGGAGATGAACCAATCTGCAGAATATTACTTAACAAAGTATCAGATAGAAAAAAATATTTTCAGTCTTAAAACTGAAAACGAAAAGAAAAATGAAAAATTTGAAATTACTTCTGAGCTGAATATAAATAATATTTCAGAAAACTTGGACTACTTTTATATAGCAGAGAAATTAAGAACATACTGTACACTTTTAAGTTGGAAAAAAATGTATCAATTGGACATTGAAATGAAAAATATGGACTTTATTCTTCAGCTATCAAAAACACAACCATACGCTACTATACCTCCTGTCAGTCTGTATTACAAAATGTATCTGACGTATGTAGAAGGAGATGATGTAAATAATTATTTTGAGTTAAGAGACCTTATAAAAAAATATATTCATCTGTTTCCTTCTGATGAACAAAGAGATATCTATTCAACAGCTATAAGCTATTGTATTAATAAAGTTAACAAAGGTGACTTGGATTTTCAAAAAGAAACTTTTTTAATTTACAAAGAGACAATAGATAACAATATAGTGCTCACTGATAAATTAATCACACAAACGACATTTAGAAACATCGTATTTTTTGCTTTGCGAGTGGAAGAATTTGATTGGGCGGAAAATTTCATATTGGAATATGCTCAATTTGTAGATGAAAAATACAGAGATAATGCGGTTGAATTTAGTCTTGCAAGATTGGAATTTTACAGAAAAAATTTTGGTAAAGTATTGGTTCATTTATACAAGGTCAATTATGAAGATGTTTGGTACATACTTGGTTCTAAAACATTACAACTTGCTTCCTATTTTGAATTAGAAGAATACGATGCATTAGAATCTTTATTGCAATCTTTTAAAATGTACATAAGAAGGGAAAAATCTCTTACAAATGACAGAAAAGCGACTTACACAAATTTGATAAAATTTACATCAGCACTGATGAAAATTAATCCAAAGGAGCAGTCAAAAGTATTGAAGTTAAGAGATGAAATTGTATCTACCAAAGGAGTTGTTTCTAAACCATGGCTCTTAGAAAAAGTAGAAAATTTGCTAAAAAAATAATCCCTGCGCCCTACATTTAGAAGATGCAGGAATTATGCTAGTTAGAATCCCTCCACTTTATCTTCTACGATACCTAAGCAATCAGGATTAATTTTTATAAATCCATAATTCATTTTTTTTTATAAGTTAATAATAAAAATCAACTCAATAGAAGAAGAAGAAAAAGAAATTTAACAAATATTTAACATAAGAGTTTAAGTCAAATAATCTGGACAAAATTACTTCACTTTGAAATCTACAGTCACAGTGCCGCATTGACTTTCTGTTTCACTTTTTGAAAAACGATATTTCATGGCAGATTTTCTGGCTATTTCTATAAGGTATGCATCTGACGTAGTGGATCCCTTTTGTGTAAACTCTACCTTTGATACCCGTCCATCACTATTTACACAAATGGAAAGAGAAACTTTGCCAGTTTTTTGTGAGTTATCGCTAAATGATGGTTCAAATTCAACACCTCTACCCGTTAAGCCTCCACCTACCCTACCGGAGCCTTTTGATATGCCTTCCAACGCCTTACCATCAGGGCTGCCTTTGTCTGACCCTTGATTGCTGGTGGTATTGTTATTTCCTTTCTCTTTACCAAGCATATCTGAATATTTTTTCTTTTGATTAGCCATGGCGTCAGCTTCTGCTTTATCGGCGGCTTCTTTGGCTCTCCTATCCGATTCAGCTCTGTTTTTTGCATCATTTTCAGCTTTATTGTCTTTTTTAATGACCTCAGCTTTTTTATCAGATGGCTTCTTAGTTTTATCATTATCCTTAGCTTTAATGACAGCTATATCATCTTTTTCTTTTGAAACAACTTCCGGCTCACTATTAGAATTTTGACTCGATGCATTTAAACTGGACGACGCTGATTCTTTGACAGGCATCTCAGTATCTGCACCAGCATCAGGATCGCCAAAGGCAATTAGAATACCACCCTGTTCTGGTAGTTCAGGAATAGTCATAATCCGAATGAAAAAAAGCAAAAAAATAAAAAAGTGTATTATTAGACTAATAATAAAGCCTGTACGCTTATTTTCCTGTTCCTTGTATAATAAATCTGATTTATTCATTTCTTAAGCATCAAATAAAAAGATTAAAAGCAAAACTAAGCTCATTCTGTTTACTGCAAGAAATGGTCAACAATGTAACAACAAGATTACTTGGGTTCTGTCAAAACAGCCCTTACTTCCATCTTGTACGCAAGATCCAGAATTGCCACAACAGTCTCATTACTGGCTTTAGCAGAAGGCGATACAACTATTGCAGCTTTATCTTTATCCACGCGTTTCAAAGATTCCATTTGTCTCTTTACTCCTTCAAGGCTGATGGGTGCTCCATTTAATGTATATGAGCCTGCCTCATCTATTGAAACTATCTTATTTTTAGCTTTGGGAGGTGGTGGTGATGTCTTTTTGCCTGGCAATTGCAAATTTAGTGCATTTGGCGTAACAATAGATGAAGTAAGCATAAAAAATATCAACAATAAAAAAATTATATCAGTCAGTGAAGACATATTAAATTCTGCGCTTACTTTACTTCTTTTTTTCACTGCCATTGTAATTACTTTTTGCTAGGTTGAGTTGCTATGATTGCTTTAATTTTTAATCCACTGGCAATGGCCATCACTTTGTGTACATTTGCCCAAGGCACACCTACCTCAGAAATAATAGTAACTGTGGCATTTTCTTTGTTTTCAGTTTCTCTTACCGCAAAGGCAATATCTTTTTCAAGATTTGATAAACTACTGGATTTTCCTACTACTGAAATATTACCATCTACTGTCATCATCACGGGGAGATTGGTAGGTGCTACAGTAGTGGAATCTGATTCAGGCAGTGGTATAGATATCTGCACCATATTTGAAGTAAGCATAAAAAATATAAGTAAAAGAAATATAATGTCGGTCAATGACGACATGTTAAATTCTGCATTTACCTTACTTCGCTTTTTTACTGCCACCTTTTATTGTTTAATATTAGTTACCAGGTTCCTGTAAAAGATCCATGAAATCAATGGTAGTCTTTTCCATTAAGAATATGACTTTTTCAACTTTTGCGACCAGTAGATTGTAACCCACAAAAGCAAATATACCAATCACAAGTCCAAAGGCCGTGGTAATCAGTGCCTGATAAATTCCACCAGCAAGCACAGATGGGGTTACATTTTGTTGACTTGACATATTATAAAAAGCCAATATCATACCCGTAACCGTACCCAAAAAACCAATCATAGGAGCTGCACCAGAAATACTTGCCAAAGATGACAAATTTTTCTCCAACTTGAAAACTTCAAGATTTCCCACATTTTCAATAGCCGCATCAATGTCTTTTAAAGGCTTACCAATCCTCATTAATCCTTTTTCTATCATTCTTGCAGCTGGAGTGTCTGTCGTTCTGCATAAAGTTTTAGCTCCCTCTATGTTGCCTGACCCAACCGATGCTCTGATATTATTGATAAAATTTTCATCAATTTTACCTGCTTTTTCAATGGTCAGCCATCTTTCTATAAAGATATACAATGCCAAAAATGACAAAACGAGCAAAATGGAAACAATAGCAATTCCCATCCAGCCGCCTGAAACAATAATATCTACAATATTTTGTGAAGCTGCAGGAGTTTCGTCAGCAGTAGTGTCGGGTACCTGAAATAAAAAAAATAAAAGACTTAACATAAGTATATTTTGAATTGATTTTAATGTTAAAACGACTTTAAACAGATTTTATTATAAAAACACTGCAAATATAGAATAATTTATAATATTACAATTTTTTTATATGTATTTTTTTTTAGTTAAAAAAATAATTCTTCTTCTTTATCATAGTATTTTTAGTCAAACAGTTAAGAACAGAACTGTTCAGATAAATTTTTTTCTGAAATAAATTAATTAAAAGTGAAATTATACTTATCTTAATCATCAGGCAGTTAAGGTGATGCAGAAGTAAATATAAAACATTAGGGAGGGTCTAAATACTCATTTTCGTAGTGAAAAAATACGAAAGAGAAGAACAAGGCGAAAGTTAAAAAGTACCACAGGCATAGCCTAAGCTACATCGAGGACATTTTTTGACATTCAACGCAGTTATTGGCTCTTGGAGTTTTTTGTAATAGAAATAGAGTTTTTAGAACTTCCCATTAGTGTAATCACCTTACGAGTGTGAGATCTTTAGTGATTATTTTTTTATTGCCTGCAAAATCAATAAGCTCTATCATCATAATATAGACTCCAACTTCTACAGGTCTGCTATTAAAAGTTCCATCCCACCCGTCTGAATCTTCACCAAATTTAAACGAATTATTTTGGTAAACTATGTTTCCGTACCTGTCATAAATAGATAACTGCTCAATATTGGCTGGAATTGTATTTTTAATTATCTTAAGTCTATCATTGAATCCATCCCCATTTGGAGAGAAGATATTAGGAAAGTATAATTTTAATTCATTTTCAACATTGACTTTTATTTTAGCCCGAGACGCACATCCATTTACAGTGGTCACATCTACAGTTACAATATCGCTTAGCTTTGATGAGTACTGGAGCTCAAAATCTGTACTCAAAATCTCATTTTTACTATTTGTCCAAATAATATTCAAGATTTCTTCATCAGGATAACTTGCAGTAAATGTTAGTTCAGTAACTTCACTAAATGCTATTGTCAATTCAAGTGGCAATGAAACATCAAAGATTTCCGGTTCTTTTATTGTTGTTTGGGAAGTAAGCGTACAGTCAAACTTATCCTTTACTTCCAGTAAATAATCTCCTTTTGGTAAATCGTTAATAGTGAGTTTATCTGATTTTATACCGTTTAGATAATAATCATAGGGACCAAAACCACCCTCTACACCTAAAATATCAATAATCCCATTTGATTCACCAAAACATAAAATATCTTGTGCCTTTATGGTCATTGATGTTGGAACATTTGTTTCCTGATAGATATTTACAGTTCCGCTTCTTTCACATCCATTTTCTACATTTAATACTTGGATAACATAGCCGCCGGGAGCACCGGCAATAAGTGTCATTTCTTTTTTATCAGAAATAATGATGCCATCCGCTGTATTCCATTTATATTGGATGGTTTGTCCACCTGAAGCCGTAGGTGTGATTTCAATAAATTTTGTATTACAATTCCATTTCAATCCATTTTGCAGGCTTATGTTCGGATACGCAATCTTGTCTTCTATGACAATTGATCCATCGCTCCAACATTTACTTGAACTGGCCATCACTTCAACTTTATAGGTACCAGCTGCATCAATGGGATGAGATCTTTTAGCTGGATCACTGCCATAAAAAGCTTGTTGTGGTAGTGTCTTAAACCATCTGATGGAATCAACTGAAATATTTGTGGTTAAAAGCAATGTATCTCTGGGATTATAGCATGTCAGATCATCACCGGTTAGTGTAATAGTTGCTTTTTCAAAATTTGTATTAATGACAAAACTGGTATCTAATATGCATCCATTTGTGCTTATTGCGGTGAATTTATAAGGAAGTCCTGAAGCCGCATTCAAAGAATCAAGTTGAACATTTAAGCCATTAGTTTTAGTTCCTATTGGCGAAGTCCACTCCGAAAATTTCAGATTATCCACGCTAAGCAAAGTAAGCACAGGAATAGGGTCTTTGCTTGAAAGACATCTTACAGTTGGTTTAAACGCAGTAACGGATGGCTTTTTAAAATCTGAGGTTATATCAATAAATTGTTCACTTTCACAAGCTATTCCATTATTATCATACCTCACTTTAGCAGTAAATCTTCCGGCAGTGACAACGGTTAATTGAGTGTCAATAGAAAGAACTGTATTGTTTTGGTCTCGCCAGCTATAAATCAAAGGCAGTGGGCCATTCGAAGTTCCTGAAGCTTTGATTTGAATTTCTTTTGTATTACAATTTAATACCGTTGTATCAGCATCCAATATGATGGAAAGACTAATTACTTCAACAATAAAACGATGTACCAATGAGCAATCCAAATTATCAATAACCTCATAAAAACCAGGCGCTGAGTAACTCAATCCCTGAAAATTATAACTTCCACCCGCACAAATATATTGGGTCCCTAAGACGTTTAAGTTGCTTCTTTCAATTTTAAACGATTGTTGAATTATATTGCAGGGATCGGTCGTACAATATACTGTACTATCTGTAGTTATCGTTTGTCCACAAAACACGCTGAAATAACCTGGACAAATTATTTCAACTGGGTTTATCAAAGTGTCTGGTCCTTCTACGACCACTTGCCAGCTTATAACATCACCGCAAGCAGCGTTTGCACAACTTCCACCATAAAAAGGATGAAGATATGAATCGGCACTGATCGTATATACTCCTGGTTTTGTGAATGTGATATCCATGCTCCTTCCAGTGCTATCCTGGTTTTCAAAAAATCTACCTTCCAAAGGTGAAATTTGCCAAACATAACATACACTGTCTTCAGGGTTAAAATTTGTCGTTATATTGCAAATTGAATTATAGTTGACTTCACATTGAGGTGGTGTCAGATTATATGTATGGCTTGTATTTAATTGAGCACATGAAATATTATTTAAGCCTGTAATAGCACCATCGGATAATAAAGATGGATCGGGTGCAGTTACTAGTTGAGTATCAATGCCTTCTATAACCTTAATCTCGAAATTGCAGACTGATCCAGCATATCCATCCAAAAAAAAGTAAGCAGTGGATCCAGGTATGAATTTATCATAAGACAATGTTATAGTTGTAGTTATTCCATCATCTGTCGGATGGTCTGTACAAGCAACCGATGCGGACTTATTACATTCTTTATACATGCCTGCTTGTAAACCACGATAACTATTATTTTTTACAATACAATTGGATGGGATGATTTGAAGCGTTACTTTTTCACTGCATGGCGTAAAAGAAAACCAAATGATATTGTCAGCAGTTCCGTTTCCTCCGCATAATGCTGACCACTGCTGAGTAGCAGATAATTCTTCCGGCAGTTTGGACGTAAAGCCATCCAAATCACTGCCACAAATGTAAATTGCACTACTGCATAATTCGCCTATTGGTCCCTGAGCAAAATTACATTGCCCAGAAACAAAAACTGATGACCCGACGACCAGTATAATTATACTTGTAAAATAGTACAGAATTCGGTTTATGAGGATCATTAGGTCTGAAACTTTATTTTAAATTATCAAATCAAAATGTATATAAATATGATTATGAATGCATTATGATTTATATTAATACACAATATGTCATTCAGATTAAAAACATGGTAAAGATAATATAAGTTTTCAAAAAACCGATGGATTTAAATCAGTTTTTTATATTCATCGGAATTTTAACATTTGAGGATACATTGATAAACTTAAAAAAATTAAACCAATTTTATATTATACCGTTTCATTTAAAAGCATAAAAATGTTAAAAGACACGACATTGGTTCTGGGAGCATCTGATCGAAAGGATAAATATTCCAATATTGCCACTCGCCTCTTACTCAGCAAGGGATATAAGGTAAAAACTATAGGAAGTAGAACTGGACTTATAGATCAAACTGAAATTTTGACAGAAATGACTGCATGGGATGATATACATACGATAACTTTATATATAAATCCAGAAATTCAGAAAAAATATTATGAGTATATACTTAATTTGAAGCCCAACAGAATATTGTTCAATCCTGGCACTGAAAATGATGAATTAAAAAAGATGGCAGAATCTGTAGGTATCGAGACAGAATATGCCTGTACTTTAGTACTGTTAAATCTTAATCAATACTGATCACTTTTTTTTAGTTTTAAACATTTCGTTTAAATCCTTCTCCGTTTTCAATCCAAGATCCAAAAAAGTTGATGTTACAAATTTCTTAATATCCTGATAATCTCTACCTCGCTTGTCTATGTATACTTCCATTAGTCGGTAGATGTATTTAAGGCTAAGATCTTTGATATTCTGATTAAATTTTTGACTATAAAATGTATTGATATAAGAAGTAAATACTTTATTTATTTCGAAATATTCGTGGTAACTCTCTGTATCCAGATTATTCAGAAAACTTTCACAATAACCAAAAATTCCTTCTCTTAAACATTCGTTTTCAATACTTAAACCTTTGTGCTGATCATAATATTCTTTTACAGCTGAAATAGTATCTTCATGTACGTATCCTTTAGTGTGTACGACATCCATAAGATTATAATAAGATGATACCCCATCATTTATTTTCTTATTTATTATTTTGGACATTCTCTTGTCTGCATCCGGTGTGATTTCAACATTACTCCGATACAAATGCAATAAACGCTGGAAATATTTATTTGTAAAGTTTTCTTCTTCTTTTCTAAGTTTATCAAATATTCCTGAAATTGTCTTTCTTGAAGCATCACTCACATCATAAAACATACCTGTGATCATGATTATTTCAAGAAAATCAGGATCTGAATGTAATGTTTCATTCGAAATTAGCGTATCAATATGAGGTAATATATTTTCATTGTTAAACTTCCAGTTGGCCCGATACTCCAGAAAAGAAATTAAAGAAGAACCAAAAATTTTGAGTTCAGAAATATTTTTGGGGAAATCTGCTGTGAGGAAATTTTGCTGATTGAATTGCTTTTTATAATTTTCATAACCTATTTTCCTTTGAGGCAGATCTCTGAACTTGTCTACCTTCTGTACATTTAAAAATGACTTAACTTTTTTATTGGTCAGATGATCCATCAGATTCGTCAACCAGATATCGCTGCATAAAGCGAATCCAATCTGAACTGTCTGTCCAATCCTCATCTTAATGAAATCAAAATTTGCGGATCCACAGATGGTGTTAAGTACGTTTTTAAAATGATCCTGAGGTCTTTTATATTTGTAATTGCTGTCAATCTCTCCCCGAAGAACTGAATATCCCAATATCCTTGGTAAGAATAATCCTTCAAAACCTGGATCAAGCAATTCAATTTCCAATGAAATTAATTGAAGCGGATGTTTTTCAGCGACCATTTTATATAATTCAGCTAAATGAGATTCAAAAGCTTCAATCATTTGTTTATACAATTCTTCTGACTCACTTTCAAGGTATAACTCTAATAATTCAGATTGTTGTATCGCTGTTTTTAACTGATCAAGATGATTTTTATAATTAACTCCTAAAGCTTCCATGATCTTTAAATTATTTTTTGTAAAGTTATAAATATAATGCGAAATGAAACAAAATATTGTCAATTGATAAAAGAAAACCTGATAAAATTTTCGATTTTATCAGGTTTCAAGACAGGATTTAATAACAATCCCAACAAAGCATTATAAAAATGCTAATAATATTTTAATAATTACTCTTTTGTCTCTGACTTTTCTTCTTCTACGGTCGGCTCCTGTACGGATTCTTCTTCTTCAGAAGGACTTTCAACTTCAGCAACTGCTTCTGAAGGAGTCTCAACCTCCCTGACCGGAACTTCCTCAGCTACTGGCGATTCTTCAGTTACTGGCAATTCTTCAACTACAGGAGCTTCCTGAGCTGCAAGCGATTCTTCAGCCACAGGAGCTTCATCAGTTACTGGCGATTCTTCAGCCACAGGAACTTCCTCAGCTACTGGCAATTCTTCAGCCACAGAAGCTTCCTGAGCTGCTGGCGATTCTTCTACTACAGGTGTTGGTTCAACTTCTGCCACAGCTTCTTCAACAACTTGAGTTACTTCTGGCTCAAGAGTTGCTTCAATTGCTGGTGATTCTTCAATAGCTACCGTTTCACGGAACGCTACTGCTGCTTCTTTAGTGGATTCGTCTGCTACGATAACTTTTGCCTTAGCCTCTCCTGAAATCATCTTACGGAAAGCCTCCAATTCTGCAATAGTCTCTGCTTTTCTTGCTTCAACTTTACCATCTTTAGCATCAATCCAATTTTGGTAAAGTACATCTGCCTGTTCAACAGTCATCGCACCTTTACTAACACCTCTCATGAGATGTTTTTTATAATAAACACCTTTAAATCTTAAAATTGCCTTTACTGTATCCGTTGGCTGGGCACCTTTTGATAACCACTCATAGGCCGCATTTCTATCTAATTCAATAGTTGCAGGCTTTGTCATAGGATTGTATCCACCTATTCTTTCTATGAATTTACCATCTCTCGGAGATCTTGAATCAGCTACTACGATGTGATAAAAGGGAGCTTTTTTTCGTCCTTTTCTGGACAAACGCAATTTTACTGCCATTTTGTTAAAATTTTTAAAATTATTTGAAATACCAAACCCGATTACATTGAAAAATCAACCATTGGGTTTTTAACGGCCGCAAAGGTAAAACAATTATCTGAATATACAAATATTTAAAAATATAATTTTGCACTTGCAGAAGGTAATATTGGCAATTGATTTACCCTTTCATAATTGAGTCTATCAAAATAAAAGATATTAGGTCTATCGTAAGCATTTGTTACACTAAAATTCACTTCCAATCCCATATGTTTACTAAACTTAATTTTCTTCTGCACAGACAAATCAAAACGATGATAATATGGCAATCGACCACCATTTCTTTCATCTGAATATAATATGCCGATATTGTCCGGATTTTCAGTTTGGTAACTTGTGCCTACACCACCTAGATAGTCCAGATAGTTGTAAAATCCTTTTGTTTTTGTAAATGGAAAGCCAGATCCCATATTCCACCTTCCACTTACTTGCCAGCTACCTTTTTTGTCCAGATCATAAGTTACCAACATATTGACGTTGTGTCTTCTGTCAAATACGGTTGGATATTCCTGCTCGCCATCATTTCTATTGACATAACCATGTGAATAAGTTGCCCAGACATACAAGCCAGGTACTTCATACTTAAAAGTGAAGTCCACCCCATAAGCTTTTCCTGTCTCCACCACATAGTCTGCCTGTGACCTTTCAGTTTTATTTCTGTTGACAACAATCAATTGTGGAAAGTCTTTGTAATATCCTTCAATATTTAATTGAATATTATTATTAAGATCGTATTCAAATCCGCCTACGAGATGATTTGACAATTGTAATTTATTTTTTACAGGTTTACCATCCAATCCTGCTACAATAGATTCCGGCCCTGTCAAAAATCCATTAAATAGATTTACTACATCCCTTTCATTTGATGTACTAAGAATATTTTGAGTATACTTGCCCGCAGCACCTTTAAATCTAAGATTTTCGGTAATATTTAATTTGACCCCTAATCTTGGCTCAAAAGTAATTGAACCTAAAGATGAGTAATATTGGGTACGTAATGAAGGCTCAATGATAAGCTTTCCTAATATTTGTCGATATTTGGCATAAAAACCCAGTTCCGTGGTATTTTGTTCCTGAGCCAATCTAAGACCAAAAGGATTTACAAATTCGAAATCAGTCCTTATGCTCCTCATTTCAAGCCCATATTTTATTTCATTTTTATCCCCAAAAAAAGTGAAATTTACGTTGGCAGATAGTTCATCAATATCAGATGTTCTAGGCTCAGTGTCTTTTTCCTGAATGCCAACTCTATACGTGGAGAAACCGATCAAACCGTCTACAATTATATTACTTCCGGAAGGAATCAGATTGAAATTAACACCTCCTCCAGTATTTTTCCAATCGATAGTCGCAAGCAAAGGATTTTTATAAGCATCTGCAAAATTAAAACCAAAGGCATTTATTCTGCTGCCATTAGAAGTATTGACGGACACTTTGCCATAAAAATCCTGAAAAGTAAAAGGAAGGCCTATAGAATCATTAGGGGTAGCATAACTGTACAATGTTTTGGAAGTTTGATCAATAAGAGATTTTTTTGCAGTGAAAACATAAGACACCGATGAACCACCTTCTTTAAACTTTTTGATCGGGCCCTCAATCAATCCTTTCATCATAAATGGTCCACCACTGACAAACCCGCTGGTTCTGGCTTTATTGCCTTCTCTGGTTTTTATATCAACAATAGCAGATATTCTACCCCCATATTCAGCACCAAAACCACCTGTCAAAACATCTACATTTTTAATCAATTCTGTCTCAAATACAGAATAGAAACCAATAGAGTGGAAAGGATTAAAAATATTCAGTCCATCCAAAAGGATTTTATTCTGAACCGGTGCCCCACCCCTGATATATATCTGACCTCCCTGATCTCCTGTCGAAATGATCCCCGGTATTACCTGCAGATATTGGACAATATCCGCCTCACCTCCTACTGAAGGTAACGCTTTGATTTGCTTTTGAGATACCGAAATCTGAGAAATATTTACGGTTGTTCTGGATTGCTCTCTGGCTGCTGAAATAGAAATTTCACCCAGATTAATGGCACTCTCAGATAATGTCAACGCTTGATACAAAATAGCTGAAGCTTTGACTTTAACTGGCATAGATATACTATCATAACCTATATATGTCGCTAATAATCTATAATCACCCGGAGGCACATTAGAAATTACAAAAAAACCATCCAAATCTGTAGTAGTTCCATATTTAGTCCCCGCCAATTGAACAGTACAATAAATCACAGGATTTCCTGATTCCTTTTCAAATATATTACCTCTTACTGTTCCTGTTTGTGCACTACCTACCATAATAACACCGAATAACAGTATCAAAACCAATATAAAACTATTCTTCATAAAAAATATTTAGCGGCGCAAATGTAACCATTAAAGTCTAAAATACTTCTAACTCAATTGTCTTTTGGAATACAAAACTTATTAAAACCAAAATCATTGTTCCTTAAAATTTTCAATTTGAATAACAAAACTTGTGTCTTTAAGGAACTGTAGGTAGAAAAATATCATATTAAATATTTAATTTTGCGGCAGGTATTGATTAAACATTCTTATAAAATTATATTTCTTATGCATTATCATCCGGAAAATATTGAACCAAAATGGCGTCAGAAATGGGTAGACCAGTCATTATATAAAATCAGTAATGAATCTGTTAAACCCAAATATTATGTGCTCGATATGTTTCCCTATCCTTCAGGTGCTGGTCTGCATGTGGGTCATCCACTTGGCTATATTGCATCTGATATTTTTGCGCGATACAAAAGACTTAAAGGATTTAATGTCCTTCATCCGATGGGATATGACGCTTTTGGACTTCCGGCTGAACAGTATGCTATTCAAACCGGAGTACATCCCGCAGTATCCACCGATGAGAACATCAAAAGATACCGTGAGCAACTGGATAATATTGGATTCAGTTTTGACTGGAGCAGGGAAGTAAAAACATCGGAACCTTCTTACTACAAATGGACACAATGGATATTCCTTCAATTATATCATCATTATTATGACCTTGATGAAAACAGAGCCAAACATATGGATGTTTTGATTTCTTCGTTTGAAAAATTTGGAAGTGCATCTGTCAAGTCGTACCACAGTAATGATTCAGATTTTACAGCCAAAGAGTGGGCTGAAATGTCTCCAAAACAAAAAGATGACACTCTCATGAATTATCGTCTGGCTTATAGAAAAACCGGGTATGTAAACTGGTGTGAAGCCTTAGGTACTGTACTCGCCAATGACGAAGTCAAGGACGGACTGTCTGAACGTGGCGGTCACCCCGTGGAGAAAAAAGCAATGATGCAATGGTCGCTGCGAATCACAGCGTATGCCGAAAGATTACTGAATGACCTTGATACACTCGAATGGTCTGATGCATTAAAAGCCATGCAACGCAATTGGATCGGGCGATCTGAAGGGGCACAAATGTTTTTTGAAATAGTAGGACATGATGAAAAACTGGAAATATTTACTACCCGTCCGGACACCATTTTTGGTGCAACTTACCTTGTTCTGGCGCCCGAGCATGACCTTGTTGAAAAAATCACCACGAAAGTCCAAAACGAAAATGTGCAAGTTTACTTAGAATATGTAAGCAGCAGGTCTGAAATTGATAGAATGTCGGAAGTTAAAGAAGTTTCAGGAGTATTTACCGGTGCTTATGCAAAACATCCATTTACTGGAAGAGAAATACCAATTTGGCTGGGAGAATATGTGCTCAAAGATTATGGAACAGGTGCTATCATGGCTGTGCCAAGCGATGACGAACGAGATCAATTATTTGCCAAAAAATTTGGTCTTGAGATTATAGATGTCGTTGACAAAAATGATTACCCTGGCTCTACCCTACACGATAAAACTGGAAAAATAATAAATTCTGATTTTTTGAACGGTATGGAAGTAATGGCAGCCATTCATTATATGTTCGAGCAGATAGAAAAAACAGACATTGGAGCAAAAAAAATAAATTATAAATTGAGGGATGCCAATTATTCAAGACAACGGTATTGGGGCGAACCATTTCCAATCGCTTATGATAAAGATGGAGTTACCCATGCCTTAAAAGTGGATGAGTTGCCACTAAGACTGCCCGAACTTGAAAATTTCAAGCCGGCATCTGGTGGGAAATCACCTCTAGCAAGAGCTGATGAATGGGTCAATCAATATGAAGGTTTAGAACTGGAAACAGATACTATGCCTGGGTTTGCTGGATCTTCTTGGTATTTTTTAAGGTACATGGATGCAGAAAATGAAAATGAATTTGCATCAGAAGAAGCGATAAAATACTGGCAGGATGTCGACTTATATGTGGGCGGAACAGAACATGCTGTAGGTCATTTGATGTATTCGAGGACATGGCATAAATTTTTATACGATTTGGGCTATGTACCGACAACAGAACCATTTAAAAAGTTGGTAAATCAAGGTATGATTACAGCTTATGGATATTATGTGGAAAATTTAAAATTTTCAGATGAGCAGGTATTGATCGGAAACCTAAAAGATATTGAAAATCAAAATATACATACAGGAAGTCCGATGAGATTGGCATATGTGTATGATTATTTAGATAGCCAAAATAGATTGACCAAATCTAAATTTTTAGAATATCAGGAAAAGATTGGAAAAGACTTTAATGTACTTGGTGACACATCTAAATATTATTGGGCGACAGATCAAGATGGTGAAGAATACTTTACTGTAAATGTAATCCAGGAAAAAATGTCCAAGTCAAAATACAATGTACAGAATCCTGATGAGATAGTCAATAAATATGGCGCTGACTGTTTCCGTATGTACGAAATGTTTTTGGGCCCTATCGAGCAATCCAAACCTTGGGACACCAAGGGCATTGACGGTGTAAACCGGTTTTTAAGAAAATACTGGAGTTTGTATTTTTCAGAAAAGGGATGGGAAATAACCGATATAGCTCCAACCGCCGAAGAATATAAAATCCTCCATACTACTATAAGAAAAGTCACAGATGACATCGAAAGATTTTCATTCAATACCTGTATCAGTGCGTTTATGGTTTGCGTGAATGAATTAAAGCGACTGGAATGCAATAAAAGACTGATATTGGAACCACTTACAATTTTATTGGCACCATTCGCTCCATTTATTACAGAGGAATTATGGGAAATGCTTGGAAATAAAACATCCGTTCATACGGCTGAATACCCTATATTTTCGGAAAAATATCTGATACAAGATACAGTGGAATATCCTGTATGTGTTAACGGCAAAAAGCGGGATACAGTTGAGGTAAGTGCACAA
This sequence comes from Chitinophagales bacterium, assembly GCA_038246735.1. Classification (GTDB taxonomy): domain Bacteria; phylum Bacteroidota; class Bacteroidia; order Chitinophagales; family Saprospiraceae; genus OLB9. The sequence continues at coordinate 206,350 of JBBRVQ010000001.1, read as the reverse complement.
TTATCCCAAGCTGAGATTCAGGCATTGGCATTATCCTTAGATACTGTTAAAAAATATGTTGAAGGAAAAGAAGTTCAGAAAGTTATTGTAGTACCAGGTAGGATGATCAATCTTGTGATAAAAGAATAACATCATTACCATAAATATAGTACGCAAAAGTGGTATTTGACCGTGAAATATGATGAGAAAACCAATTAATTTCGTGTCTAAGTTGCTTTAAAATGTATGTTTTAGTTGATAACCAACCAGTTATTAAATTCTATAGATTAAAATGCCTTTTTGTATGTTGATTGGTAAAATGACAGATATATACACATGGATAATATGATCTTAGTCGCTTTCATATATTTAATTTGAATAAATATTTCAAAAACTGATGAAAACTTATAAATTTGTCGTTAGATAACCGTTAAATTCCACTTAGTACAAATTAAAGTAAAGAATATTTATGCTACCGACAAATTATAAGGATCCAGAGTACTACCACAAAGTAGTGGATTGCCAGTATGCTTGTCCCGCCCATACGCCTGTACCTCAATACATAAGACTAATAGCAGCCGGTAAATATACTGAAGCCTATATGGTCAATTGGGAATCAAATGTGTTTCCAGGAGTACTGGGTCGAACTTGCGATCGGCCTTGCGAGCCAGCTTGCCGTCGTGGTCGTGTAGAAGATGAGCCTGTTGCCATTTGTCGGTTGAAGCGGGTGGCCGCAGATAATAAAGATGATATTAGTCATCTATTGCCCGATATTCCCACCATAAAAAACGGTAAAAAAATCGCACTTATCGGTGCAGGTCCGGCTTCTTTATCAGTCGCCAGAGATCTTGCTCCCTTGGGTTATGAGTTGCATATCTATGACAATCAGCACAAAGGTGGTGGCATGATGCGTAGCCAGATCCCATCTTTCAGACTACCAGCTGAAGTACTTGATCAGGAAGTAAATTATATTCTTGATATGGATATAATCACACATTTCAATACTTATATCACAAGTCTGAGAGAAATTATCAACAAAAATTACGATGCGGTTTTTGTGGGTACAGGCGCGCCAAGAGGTAAAGATCTGATCATACCAGGAAGGGAAGAAGGAAAAGACAACATACATGTTGGTATTGAATGGCTTGCAAGTGTAGCTTTTGAGCATACACACAAGATAGGTAAAAAAGTCATTGTACTTGGTGGAGGGAATACTGCTATGGATTGCTGTCGCACATCCAGACGACTGGGTGGTGAAGATGTAAAGGTAATCGTCCGAAGTCCCTTTAAGGAAATGAAGGCGTCACCTTGGGAAAAAGAAGATGCCATGCATGAAGACATTCCGATCATTGATAATCATGTGCCAAAAAACTTTGTTATTGAAAATAACAGGCTTACAGGCATGATGTTTGAAAAAGTGAGTGCAATATATGAAAACGGTAAACGTAAACTAGTACCTACCGGCGAACCAGATGTATTCTACCCTGCTGACGATGTGATCATTGCTGTAGGTCAGGAAAATAGATTTGAATGGATAGAGCGCGATCTAGGTATTGAGTTCGATGAGTGGGAGATGCCTAAAATAGATGATGCCACTTTTGCATCTTCCCGTTCTGGAGTATTTTTTGGTGGTGATGCCGCATTTGGACCAAAAAATGTAATTACAGCGGTTGCCCAAGGCCATCAGGCTGCTATTTCTATTGATATGTTTTGTAACGATCGGGATATCAGTCAGCGGCCTGATCCGGATGTGAAATTATTCAGTACTAAAATGGGCATCCATGAATGGAGTTATGATAACGATATCGCTACAGACATAAGATATATTGTACCTCAAGCTGACAAAAAAGTAACTTTGGCTGACCGTAAAAAGGAGGTAGAGCTGGGTTTTGATATGAAAACTGCATTTAAAGAAGCCCAGAGATGTCTCAATTGTGATGTGCAAACTGTATTTACCGAAAATAAATGTATTGAATGCGATGCATGTATGGACATCTGCCCCACCAGTTGTATCACCTTTACAAATAATGAAGACAATGAAGATACCCTAAGAATGAAACTCCTTGTACCTGCTATCAATAAAGATCAGGATCTGCTGGTCTCTGATATACTGAAAACAGGAAAAGTAATGGTCAAAGACGAGGACATGTGTCTGCATTGTGGTCTTTGTGCTGAACGCTGCCCAACTGCAGCTTGGGACATGAAACAATTTTTATATAATACTGCCAAAGCAGGTCATCTTTGTTACGTATGAGTAGAGTAAATGATTTTGTAGTCAGATTTGCCAATGTCAATGGTACTGGATCAGCAAGTGCCAATTATCTTTTTGCCAAATCAATATTTAGAATGGGCGTCCCCGTTTCTGCAAAAAATATTTTTCCATCCAATATTCAGGGCCTTCCTACTTGGTATGAAGTTCGGGTGAGTGAAAAGGGTTATTTGGGTCGCAAAGAAGGAATTGATCTTGTCGTCAGCGTAAATCCACAAAGCTTAAAGCGTGATATTGCTTCAGTCAAATCGGGGGGATATTTCCTGTATGACAATACTAAAAAGCTTCATGACTCTTTTTTAAGAGATGACATTCATTTTTTAGGCGTCCCGCTTATGGATATTTGTAATCGGGAATTTACTGACCCCAGACAAAAGCAATTGTTTAAAAACGTAATGTACGTCGGTGTTTTAGCCAGATTGCTCAATATTGATAACAGTGTGATAGAAGCCCTCTTTGCCGATCAGTTTAAGGGCAAAGAAAAACTTATAGCCCCAAATGTAAAAGCTTTAAATCTTGGCAGTGACTATGTTAAAGACAACTTTGTCTACCCTCTGGAATTCAGAGTAGAACGCAGAGACCTTGTAGGCGACAAAATCATGATTGACGGCAATGCCGCTGCTGGTCTCGGTGCGGTTTACGGCGGTGCTTCAGTAATAGCTTGGTATCCTATTACTCCATCCACATCTCTAGTTAGTTCTTTTGAAGAATACGCCCGAAAGCTTAGGATAGACCCGATAACCGGAAAAAATAATTTCTCCATAGTACAAGCAGAAGATGAGCTCGCTGCGATAGGTATGGCTATCGGCGCCAACTGGAATGGTGCCCGTTCTTTTACGGCAACGAGTGGGCCAGGTGTCTCCTTAATGGGTGAATTCCTTGGTTTGGCCTACTATTCTGAAATTCCGGTCGTTTTAGTGGATGTGCAGAGGTCAGGACCTTCTACCGGTATGCCTACTCGGACACAGCAATCTGATTATATATCAGCAGCTTATGCATCGCACGGTGATACCAAACATGTACTTCTTATACCTGCTACACCTACAGAGTGTTTTGATATGATGGCTGATGCTTTTGACTATGCTGAACAATTACAAACACCTGTAATTATGATGTCTGATCTCGATCTCGGTATGAACGAACATATGACAGCACCTTTTACATGGGATGACAATAGAAAATATAATCGGGGCAAGGTACTTTCTGCTGAACAACTAGATGCACTTCCTGAATGGGGAAGATACAAAGATGTAGATGGAGATGGCATTCCATACAGGACACTTCCAGCTACTCACCCTTCAAAAGGATCATTTTTCACGAGAGGAAGTTCGCATGATGAAAATGCAGCTTACTCCGAGGACTCTCTTACCTACGTTAGAATAATGGACAGATTGTTGCGTAAATTTGAAACAGCAAAAAAGATCATCCCTGCACCTGAGTTTTATCAAAAAGGAACACAATCTGAAAACGGACTTATTTTTTTTGGAACAACCACTGATGCTTCTAAAGAAGCTATGGATATCTTAAAAGAAAATGGCGAACATATAGATGCTATGCGTATCAAATCATTTCCTTTTAACGATTCAGTGGTAGACTTTATTGAAAATCATAAACTTGTATTTGTAGTAGAACAAAACAGAGATGCACAAATGCGAGCTTTACTCATCAATGAACTGGAAATCCATCCCAAAAAACTTATAAAAATTCTGAACTATGATGGGTTTCCAATAACTGCAGACTTAATTCTAAATCAAATTTACCACCATTTACTTCAACCTGCTAACTAAAATTCCGAATGACATATATAAAACCCAAATTCGCCCATCCAAGACTGCCCAAAAATGAGCTCGGATACAATCGAAAGGATTATGAAGGAACCATCTCCACATTATGTGCGGGATGTGGCCACGACTCTATCAGTGCAGCTATTGTGGATGCCTGTTTTGAGCTCAATATAGAGCCACACAGAGTCGCTAAAATGTCAGGTATTGGTTGTTCGTCCAAAACTCCTGCATATTTCCTTAGCAATTCCCATGGATTTAACTCCGTACACGGTCGTATGCCATCCGTGACCACAGGTGCTAATTTAGCAAATAGATCTATGCTATATCTGGGCGTTTCAGGTGATGGCGATACGGCATCTATTGGCATGGGGCAGTTTGTCCACGTCGTAAGGAGAAATCTAAATATGACGTATATAGTCATGAATAATGGTTGCTATGGACTCACAAAAGGTCAAGATTCGGCCACTGCGGACTATGGTTCGGTCTCAAAATCAGGGCACATGAATACTTTCGAAAGTATAGACTTGTGTGCACTCTGCATCGAGTTGGGTGCAACTTTTGTTGCACAAAGTTTCAGTGGTGATAAATCACAACTCATACCTTTGATAAAAGCGGCTATGGCCCACTCAGGATTCTCGTTCATAAATGTGATATCGCCATGCGTCACTTTTAATAACAATCCTGGATCTACCAAATCTTATGATTATGTGAGAGAACATAATGAAGCCCTGTCCAATCTCGATTTTGTACCAGTAAAGGAAGAAATTTTAACTGATTACGATCATACCATGGTAAAAAAATTGGAAATGCATGACGGTACAATGATCAGGCTACAGAAAGTATCTCCACAATGGAATCCTGAAAACAAGCTTTCGATCATCACCGCCTTACATCATGCGCGGGCAAAACATGAGATTCTCACAGGCCTGCTTTATCTGGACAAAGACAGCAAAGAACTAAATGAGCTCATCAACACCACAAACACACCACTCAATCAGTTGACTGAAAAAGAACTTTGTCCCGGGAGTGCTGTACTGGATGAGATATGTGCTGTGTTGAGGTGAGATAGAAGAATCCCATTTTTTATTGTATTGTTTGATTAAAACAAATCCCACTATAGAAGAATGCTTAAATATTTAGTAATATTTTTTTCATTTGTTCTAATTTTCCTATTTTATTTGGTTTTATTTAGTTCATAACTAGAAAGAAACGCCAAAATAAAAGTATTAATAAAAATATTAGGATGAGTTAATTATTATTTACAAAATAATCCGTCTTAATAACACGAATAAAATAATGAACCCACTATATCCTATAAAAAAAGGAATAATGTATGTTATCCATCCAATGCATAGCATACCAGCCATTAATAACAATTGAAAACCAAGCCCATAAAAAGAAATACACGTCATAAACCAGGAAGGAAAAGATTTTGACTTGTATGCCTTGGGATCCAGAAACTGGACTGTCTTATCAAATAATATGTATAAAATATTAAAAATATAATAAAGGATATTGACCCTTTGCTGATTTTCTCCAGGAAAAGCCTTTGGTGGTTTTAGTTCAAAAATCTTACTCGTCATATCACTACCTGAAGTAGCATTTCTTAATATTACGTAGTAATAATTGTACAAACTACATTGCAATTGCATGGCTAGATATGCACATATCATCAAAACAAAAGTAACATCGGTCACAAACCAAATCGCAAGGAGAAATAAAAAATTCAGGATACTGTCAAATATAGAATCCAGATATCTCCCGGTAAAAGATGGTGTCTTTTTTATTCTAGCCAATTCTCCGTCAACAGCATCAATAATTGATTTTAGAATAAGAAAAAAACCAGCAAACCAAAACTGCCCACTTAGTATAAAGAATATGGCAACTATACCGCATAACCCAAAAATCAGTGTTACATGAATAGGGGTCACATTGGTCAAAGACAGATAATGTGCCCAACTTCGAGCTATCGGTCTGCCATAATCGGACAAGTCAATAAATTTATATTCTGCTGCTAATTTTGACATTGCAAATGAGTAGAAAATACTTTAAACGCCTTTTCAAAAAATCCAACTTTAGTGTCTTCTTTTGGCTACGGCTTAATTCAAAGTATTGATTTTCTAATTTCTAAAGATGATAAGTTGACCAATATAGGTCAGAAAATAAGCAATTTAGTATGAGTTTATGAACCACAAAGATATGGATTATATAATTGATACTAAGATTTTTTCTTATGAAAATAAGAGCTGAGTATTTTTCGCACAATCTATCCTAAACTTAAAATTAATGTCTTTTGATTCAAATTGTCGATTTGCTAAACATGCTTTATACGCAAAAAGAAAAAGATTCTGATCCCAAATTATAATTGAAAACAGCAGTGTTCACCTACATTTTTTCTACATTTGACCTATCAAATCATGATGATCATAAAGAATATTTATGTCAATTAACAAAATACAAGTGTATATCGTCACAGGATTTCTGGGGTCTGGTAAAACCACATTTCTTAACCAATTCATTCATTATCAATCGGATAAACGTATTATTGTCATTGAAAATGAGATAGGTAAAACCAATATTGACGGGGCATTGATTATAGATAGTGTAGAGGATGTGGTCGAGCTTACAGCCGGTTGTTTGTGTTGCAATCTGAATGAAAAACTATATGATTTGCTTTTCGATCTTGAAAAAAGAAGAAGTGAGTTTGATATATTAATAATAGAAACTACCGGAATAGCAGATCCTTCGGCAGTGGCTGAGACCATCTGGACAGGTGGTTTTATGGATAAAAACTACGTATTAAAAAATACCATTTGTCTGGCAGATGCTCAATATATGCAGCAAAGTATTGAGCAATCAGATGAAGCAAGAAGACAAATTGTATTTTCGGATATAGTTTTACTCAATAAATGTGACCTTGTTGATAAAGTTAAGATTAATGATTTGAGATTACTTATCAGTGAAATAAATCCTTTTGCAAAAATATTTGAAGGCATTGAAGGTCATTTTTCAAATCAGGAAATATTGCAATTTTCAGAACAAGCCACGGACCGAACTGAAAAAAAGACAGCAAAAATTTCAACAGACTACCAATATAAACACAACGGAATACAAACATTTACATTAATCTTTGATAAGCCATTTGATTTTGCACATCTTAGACATACACTTATGTTATTACTCCATGTCAATAAACATCAGATATATCGGATCAAAGGTATCCTCGATATAGCAGATATGGAAAATCGGATCATAATTCAATCGGTATACAAAAGCTATCGAATTGAAGAAGGAGGCGTTTGGGGTGGTGATGAAATTAAATTAAGTAAAATTGTATTCATTGGCCATGATGTAGAAAAAAGCAGCATCGAAAGAGTGTTTAAACAATGTCTGATAAAAAGTGCGCATGCAACTTGAATGCCTATTCATCAATAATCCAAATCATTCACTTATTATATGAAATCATTAATATCAATTCTTGTCACATTTGGTTTTCTTACACACACATCAGCTCAGAACTTGACGCTAGAGAGCATTATGAAAGGTGACGAATTTATAGGCCATCAGCCTTCAGGTCATCAATGGTCTTACGATGGCAGTACTATATATTTTAACTGGAATCCTGATAATGAGCCAGGAAGTAGTACATATTTTTGGAAAAGTGGCATGTCTAAACCTGAAAAACTTCCAACAAATCTAAAATACAATGTGTCTATACCCTTCAAAAATCAACAGGATTATGAAACTATTTATTATTTAAAAAATGGAGGAATTTATTCTTTTAACAAAAAAGAAAAAGTAATTAAAAAAGTCTTTGTTTCATCCAATAGAGTTTATAATTTAAGCAGAGGGACAGATGGAAACGTAATATATTTTCAACAGGGGGACAATATCTACCAAATGAATATCAATGATATTTCTATCATTCAGCTCACAAATTTCAAAAAAAGTAAAGATGCTGAAAACCCGGCAAAAGATAACTTTTTAAAAAAACAACAAAAAGAACTCTTTACATATATACAAGAAACCGAAACAAAAAAAGTATGGAATGACAAACGATCTAAGGAAAATATTGATTTTTTTCCAAAAGAGTATATTTATGATCCATATTCGCTGAATGACGTTACCCCTTCTCCTGATGGAAAATATATTTGCTTTCAACTGTCAGACTACCCCAAATCTGCGCCCACAAAGGTGGAACAATTTATTCATGAAGACGGGTACACCAAAAATGTAAATGCAAGGCCTAAAGTATCGGTAAATAATCTGGGAGAAAACAAATACTGGATATATAGTGTAGAAAAAGATACTTTTTATAGGGTTGATTTTGCTGATTTGACAGGAATTAATACACATCCGGCTTATTACCTTGAATATCCGTCCTTAAGAGAAAAAGAGAATAAAGCCAAACCAATAGAACACGGAAGCCCCGTATTTAATAAATCAGGATCAAGATCAGTGATGGACATAAGAAGTCAGGACAACAAAGACCGATGGATCATAAGTTTAGACCTAATGACTGGAAATATCACAGAGTTGGACCACCAACATGATGAAGCATGGATCAATGGACCAGGTATAGGATACGGCAATGGAACTATAGGTTTTTTGCCTGATGACAAAACAATATACTTTCAGTCCGAAGCATCCGGCTATTCACATTTATATCTTATGGATTTGACTTCAGGTCTAAAAAAACAACTCACTAGTGGTAAATGGGAAGTCAGAGATGCAATACTTTCCAATTCAGGTAAGTCCTTTTATCTCACGACCAATACTAATCACCCTGGAAACAGAACGTTTTACAGTTTGGATACTGAAACAGGAAAAATGATTGGTATTCTTACTAAAGACGGTTCATATGAAGTCGAATTGTCGCCGGATGAAAAAACACTTCTATACAGATACTCATACAAAAATCAGCCTGGGGAGATATTTATTGCAGAAAATAAACCCAACTCCATAGCTCAACAAATTACATATTCTACCACAGAAGCATTTAAAAAATATCCTTGGAGGCAACCTGAAGTGATTACTTTTAAAGCTCGGGATGGACATGAAGTCTATGCCAGACTTTATCAGCCAAAATCAAAGACTAAAAATAAAGCTGCTATAATTTTTGTTCATGGCGCCGGATATCTTCAGAATGCACACAATTACTGGAGCAGTTACCACAGGGAGTACATGTTTCATAACTTACTTACCGACAAAGGCTACACTGTCCTTGACATTGATTATAGAGGTAGTGATGGCTACGGTAGAGACGTTCGTACAGGTATATATAGACATATGGGAGGTTTGGATCTTTCGGATCAGTTGGATGGGAAAAAATTTCTCGTCGATAAACTACACATTGACAAAAATAAAGTTGGTATCTATGGTGGTTCGTATGGAGGATTCATAACATTGATGGCATTGCTTACTGAGCCGGGTGTATTTAAAGCAGGTGCAGCACTACGATCAGTAACCGATTGGGCACATTATAATCATGGTTACACTTCCAATATCCTGAATTTTCCAGAGACAGACTCTATAGCTTACAGAAGAAGTTCTCCTATATATTTTGCTGAAAACCTGAAAGATAGATTGGTAATGCTGCATGGTATGGTGGATGATAATGTACAGTTTCAGGATGTAGTCAGACTAAGCCAGAGATTCATTGAATTGGGTAAAAAAGACTGGGACCTAGCTGTATTTCCAGTAGAATCTCATGGGTTTACTAAAACATCGTCATGGGTTGATGAATACCGAAGAATTTTAGAATTATTTGATAAAGAATTATTAGACAAATAACTCAAGGAAATCTTAGTGATTAATTTTAAACCATAGGTTCCTGCTGACTGAGACAGTGAAAGCTTCCCAGTCCCCAGATGATATCCACTGAATCAATACCGATGACTATTCTTTCAGGAAAACACTCCTGCAGAATGTCTAAAGCATCCGAGTCATTTTTATCATCTCTGAAAGTCGGAACAATCACATTCTGATTGGAAATATAAAAATTAGCATAAGAAGCAGGCAATCTCTGATCTTCATATATGACAGGAGAAGGCATTGGAAGTTCAACGATATTAATTTGTTTATCGTCCTGAAGTCTCATTTTTTTGAGCACTTTTAGATTTTCTTTTAGTAAATGATAATTCTCATCTTCTTTATTGTGTTCAATTACGGTGACTACAGTATCTTCATTAACAAATCTGGTAATATCATCAATGTGTCCATCCGTGTCATCTCCCACTATGCCTTCATCCAGCCACAATATTTTTTCAACCCCATAAAATTCTATTAAATATTGTTCTATTTCATATTGTGAAAGATGGGGATTTCTGTTTTTATTCAAAAGACATGCTGAAGTAGTTAATAATGTTCCTTTTCCGTTAAAATCAACACTACCACCTTCCATAACAATCCCGGGATGAAACACTGCTAGACCCATTTTTTGTCCGATCAAAGATGGGATAACATCATCCAGGTCGTAGGGAGGATATTTGTCTCCCCATGCATTATACCTCCAATCGATGATAGCTTTACTTTTTGATTCATGATTGATCACAAATGCAGGTCCATGATCACGACACCATGCATCATTTGTGGGATGATGATAAAAAATGATGTTGTCAAGTAAATGACTTACATCCCCAATAGAAAGTGCATATCTGCATTTCAAAATTTTATCTTTAGCAAAATCCTGCATCCTCTGGTCTGCTACATTAATACAAACTTGCTGATGATCAGCGACCCTGAGGATAAATTCACAGTATGGATGGTACACTGAATTTAATTTACCAGGCCAGGAAGCTTCCTTTTGAGGCCAAGACAACCACATCGCTCGTTGTAAAGCAAATTCTGCTGGAAAATGATATCCAAGTTCTCTGGGTGTAAAATCAATCTTCATCAATGAATCGCTTGGTGATCGGTAAGTAACTATCTATTCTTCTATCTCTGAGAAATGGCCAGTGTATGCGAAAAGAATCTGTCTGCCCAAGATCTATTGCTACTACTTTTGTTTCTTCCTGATCATGTGAAGCCTTGTACAAAATTTTACCCTGACCATTGGTTACAAAACTACCACCCCAAAACTTCATAGCTCCATCTTGTTCAAATCCCACTCTATTCACACTGACCACAGGAAGACCATTGGCCACTGCGTGGGATCTCTGTATTATTTCCCAGGCATTATATTGATCTTCATTGGTCTCCTCATCCTGTGATGCAGCCCATCCTATAGCAGTCGGGTAAAATAATATTTCAGCGCCCATCAATGCAGTTATTCTGCTTGCTTCCGGATACCATTGATCCCAACATATTAATACTCCGACTTTAGCATATTTGGTTTGAAACACTTTATACCCCAGATCACCGGGTGTAAAATAAAATTTTTCGTAAAAAGCAGGATCATCAGGAATGTGCATTTTTCTATATTTGCCCAGATAACTGCCATCTGCATCTATGACCGCTGTCGTATTATGATATAATCCTGATGCTCTTTTTTCAAATAAAGAAGCTATGACAACCACATTCAGTTCAGCCGCTATTACAGACAACGTTTCAGTGGTAGGACCAGGAATAGATTCTGCGAGTTTAAAATTATCATAATCTTCAACATCACAAAAATATAAGGATGTAAACAATTCCTGAAGACAGATGATTTGAGCGCCATCGTGTGCAGCATCTTTGATACCTTGAATAGCACGTATAAGATTTTCTCTTTTATCACCTACGCAGGACATCTGTACAATACCTACTTTAACATCAAGCATAAAAACTTTTTTTTGAATATGCAAAAATAAAATAATTACCTGAGATCTGTGCATTTACGTTTTCAACTAGTGTGTTTAACGAATTGCACAAATTTGTTTTTGCCCTTCTTTACCATCTTTCCCCGAAGGGACGATCTACCCAATTCTTCTAATTGAAGTGCTTGTCTCCCCTTCAAGGGCTGTAGGTAAGTAGAGAAAATTTTCTACCCGAAACTTAATTCTAAATGGAACTACCAACCCAGTTCTAAATTTATCAAAAAAAAGTACGTTTTGTTACACACACTCAACTTTTCAACCTCCCTTCTTCATTCAGCCAAGTAGATTCTATCTTGAAGGATTTGAATATGAAATAAAATACTCCGATGATAATGGCTGTTCTTAAATTCCATCCCTTACCTGTGAGCCATTGATTGAAAGTAAGCCAGCAATACCAGCAATTAATAATTGAAACCAAAAGAAATATCGTAAAAAAACCGTTCTTTTCTTTTTTAAGTACCTTTTTCCAACTAAGGTTAGGTTTGCACTCGTCCATTTTGAAAATATTGGGATAAAAGCAGGCCTAGTGGAAGCCCACAATGTAAATTTTTCACCAAATTTTCGGATTAAAAATTGTTCTTCCGCATTCAGGATACATTCATAATATATCCAATAAGCCAATGAAAATGCCAACAAGAACCAAATATCCCCAGTCAAAACTGAGATCCCCAACCACATAAAAGAGTTTCGAAGATAAAGCGGATGTCTTGCGATAATATAGTTTCCAGTGGTGTTTACGATATCAGCAACCTGACCTCCATCTTTATTTCTCACTGATGTATTCGCCGGCGTAAAGCCCACAGTACATATCCGGATGATTAAACCTATTAGGCAAATTGAAATGGCCAATATTTCCAGAATGGTGATACTTGTATCAAAAAATAGCCCAGGATTTTTAATGATCATAGAACTATATACCCATAAAGCCAAAAGTAGTAAAAGCAAAGGAAAATAACTTCTGCATCTGAATAAAAAATTACCTTGTTTTTCAAGTTCGTGAAGTAATACCATGTATGAAATTCTGTTTTACTGTGAAAACATAAAAAGATAAATGAAAACTTTACTTTAAGATTATTGATGCATGATAATCTATAATGCTTTAAATAAAAAGAAATTTTATTTAAAGCTGAATTAAAAAGACACGCAAAAGGTTACGAATTTATTTTACTTCTTCTACCTGATACACCATATAGTCGGTATCTCCTTGCCATGGAAAAGCGTCTATCATTTCTTTGTAGTGTAATCTAACATTTTTACCCTCTAGAGATTGCATCGTACTGTAAACTTCTGCATTCTCAACAGAAAACTCAAAACTACTCTCTTTATTCATTATCGCAGTCCCAGCCAATTGCAATTGACCTTCATAGGTTTTAAACAGCTTTCCTTTCTTTGATATCTTGAATAAAATGCCAGTTCTGGTGCCTTCACTTACAGTATATGTTCTATAAAAGTAATACACTCCTGAAAAAACTATAGAGGCAAGAATTAAAACCAGCAATAATCTTTTAAAAAATGACTTGGCTTTTTGTTTTGTTGTTTCTAATGACATATTATTGATTGGTAATTTTAAAAATGCTAAGGTAAAATACCATAAATAAACTTAACAAATAGCGTTTAAAAAAAGTTTCATTCCATTTTATCAGGGATAAACCTTAGAGAAATTGAATTCACGCAGTGTCTAATATTTTTGCTGGTGATACGCTCACCTATGAAAACATGGCCTAGATGTCCTCCACAATGACCACAAAGAATTTCAGTTCGTCTTCCGTCTTTGTCTGGAATATGTTTTACTGCACCGGGTATTTCATCATCAAATGCCGGCCAGCCACATCCTGAATCAAATTTGGATGAAGAGAGATACAAAGGACTATTGCATTGTCTGCAGATGTACTTTCCGGTAGCAAAAAATTTATCATATTCTCCGGTAAAAGGTCTTTCGGTACCTTTTCGCAGTATTACATATTCTTCATCAGGAGATAATTTATTATATTCTGAAGACATATCAATTTAATTTTAACAAATGACTATACCTTTTTTGCAGTTTAGAGATTTTGGGAGGAATTACAATGGAACAATACGACTGTTCAGGATTGTTTTCATAAAAATGCTGGTGATATTCTTCCGCCACATAAAATACATCCGCAGGGTTTATTTCAGTAATTATCGGATCGTTCCAATATTGTGTCGCGACATTTGATTTGGAAAGCTCTGCTTCATTTTTTTGGTTTTCGCTGGTAAAAAAAATAGCTGAACGATACTGAGTCCCTTTGTCCGCCCCTTGTCTATTTAGTGTGGTGGGATCATGTGTAGTCCAAAAAACGTCAAGTAATGTATTAAAGGGTATGATCATAGGATTAAAAACTACCTTAATCACCTCCGCATGTCCAGTGTTACCATCACATACTTCCCTGTATGCAGGATTCTTAATATGACCTCCCATATACCCCGAAATAACTTGATCAACGCCCTTGAGCCTAAAAAAAACGGCTTCCACACACCAAAAACATCCTGCCCCAAAATAAACTGTTTCCATAAATGTATTATATAAGAAGGAAACACAAAGGATTTTAATATGTTTAAAATTTAATGAGACCAAAATTACGCTTAGGAAAAAAATAACGCCATTTTTACCTTATGACACCAGCCGATATATATTTTTCGAATAAAGTCCATTTAATTAGAGTCTTCTGAAATTAAAATCTCATTTGTGAAATATAGCCAATAATTCAAACATGGATATTGAATGACAATAATTCTGATCGACATTGTGCAGGCGATTTAAAATGAAGCGATTGAATACCAAGGTTACTGGCAGCATTAATATTATTTTTATTATCATCAATAAAAATAGATGTCTCTCTATTAATACCGTACCTTTCCAACAGTAATTCAAATATTTGATGATCTGGTTTTTTCATTTTTTCAGCACCAGACACCAGAATTCCGTCAAACCAAGGAAGGAATTCAAACATTTCATAAGCCAAAGGAAATGATTCATCAGACCAGTTGGTCAAAGCATAAATTTTATATTGCTGTGAATCTTTTAATGTTGTCAAGATTTGTACTGTATCATGAATCGGACCTCCAAGCATTTCTTTCCACCTTTGATAATACATAAGAATTTCATTTTTATACTCAGGAAATTCGTTGGTGAGTATATCTGTGGCTTCACTAAATGATCTCCCGGCATCCTGCATTTCATTCCAGTCAGTAGTACAAACTTCTCCTAAAAAATGTTCCATTGCTTCATGGGAAACAAAAAAATGCCTAAACAAATAGCGAGGATTCCAGTCTATAAGTACGCCACCTAAATCAAAAATAATCGTATCGAATTTTGTCATTTCCCAAGAGTTAAGATATTAAATCAAAGCCTTCTAACCCAAATATTTCTGTAACTTACCAAATCACCATGGTCCTGCAATATAATCGGCGCTCCACCGTGTACAGGACTCTTCGGATATCCTATATATTCAGTTGTACCTACTACTTCCGCATTATTCTGAATTATAATTCCATTATGGATAAGAGTTATTCTTCCAGTTTCGAGCTTGGTGCCAAAACTGTCAAATCTCGGCGCTTTGTAGATGATATCATACGAATTCCAATCACCAGTCTTAACACATGAATTTGCCAGAGGAGCGTGTTGTTTGTAAATAGATCCTGCCTGGCCATTATAATAAGTTTCATTATTATAGCTATCCAATATCTGGATCTCGTATCTGGATTGAAGGAAGACGCCACTATTACCTCTTCCTTGCCCCTCACCCTTTACTACAGCCGGGCTTCTCCATTCAAGATGCAGATGACAATCTTCAAAAGATAGTTTAGAATATATATCTCCGGAAGATGGTTTGACAGTTAGTACTCCATTGTCAAAGGTCCAGTCGATCGCTGTGCCATCTTTCTTTTTCCATAGATTGGTATTGTTATTCAATAAGATGATTGCATCCGTCGGAGCTTCCCAATTAAATTTAACGCCTGTCATCACTATGGGCTTTCTTAACCAATCTTCAGTTGCAGCAGGATCTGTAGGTTCACTAATCTGACCTGGCAGAATTTCATATATGAAAATGGTTGCTAATACTGTAATAAAAATCTTAAGCATTGTAAAATATTTAATCACCTTAGAAGAAAAAAATTATTAATCACTTGAAAAAAATTATACGTAAATTTGCATTTTTACATGCAAAAATACAAATCTTATCATGCAATTTAAATCATTAAGCCTTTTATTTTCTTTATTTCTTATATACTCATGTGGCGAAAAGAAAGCCACATCCAGCAATACGTCAGGCAGTTCTACTGATACCATACAATCTGAAGTTAAAGGTTTTGGAACACAGGCGATCATAGAAGAGATTACCGGTCTTGCTGGTAAAACACCAGCTGAAGTAAATTTATTTGAAAAATACCAACTTTATCCCCGATTGGAAAAATTAATGGGTACTGAATTTGCTTCCTTTAAAAATGACTGGGGTGAAGAAACGCCCATTGAAGCTGAAGGAGAATTTGTATATTTTTCAGGGTGCAAAGCCAATGCATGTAAAGAAAACAGGTATGTTATTTTGATAGATTTATCCTATAATAATATTAACGTCGTAAATTTTAAAAATACAAGATCCAGAAGCTTCGAAGAAAGTTCCATCATTGGCTTATCTTACAAAATGGAAGAATATATTGAAAAAATCAGAAAAGATCAGGGATTGTAAAGATGAAGGGATAGAAAGATAATATTGCCCTACAAATGTTTTACAAAAACTCTCCTTTTTTTATGGTTTACGTTTTCGAAACTACTCCATTGTGAGGACATACGCGTATTGGTTTCTAATTCAGGATTGGTTTCTGCAAACTTATACCCATTTTTTGTTGCATTAGGTAATAACTCAGCAAACATCAATGAATTTACTCCTTTGTTTTGGTAATCGGGATGCACAGCCATTAAATATAGATCCAATAAGTCATTTTTTCTTAAAGCCATCAGCATATGGTACCATCCAAAAGGGAAAAGGTTGCCTTTAGACTTCTGTAATGCCTTTGTAAAACTGGGCATGCCGATACCTAAAGCAACAACTTCATCATTTTTATCTACCACAATGGCTATGGTATCTAATCTGAAAAAACTAAAATAAAGCTTGATATAGAAGTTGATTTGTTGTTCGTTCAACTTTGTAAATCCGTATAGGTCTTTATAGCAAAGATTTAATAGATCAAAAATTTTATAGGCATAATTGCTTACGACTTCCTTCCTTGATTTAAAGTGTTTCACCTTTAGTTGATATTTTTGCTTGACTATGTCAGCTATTCTAAAGTATTTTTCGGGAAAATCTTTGGGGATAGTAATCAGATATTCATTGAAATCTATATCCTTTTTATAATTAAGTGTATCAAGATGCATTGGATAATATGGATGATTATAAATTGTGGCCAATGTGCTGAGTTTGTCAAATCCTTCTATCAACATTCCTTCGGGGTCAAAATCAGTAAAACCCAATGGCCCGTGGATACTATCCATCCCTTTTGATTTTGACCATTTTTCTGCGGCTTCAAACAATGCCTTAGAAACTTCAGCGTCATCAATAAAGTCGACCCAACCAAATCGAGCGCTTTTTTCTTTCCAGGTTTCATTCGCAACAGGATTGATAAGCGCTAAGATCCTGCCTACCATTTTGTCGTTTTTATACGCAAGAAAAAAAGCAGTTTCACAAAAATCAAGCGCTGGATTACTTCCTTTTTTTAGATTGAGATAATCATCCATAAAAAGATGTGGAGCAGCAAATTTACTGTCTTTGTACATATTAATTCCATACCAGATAAATTTTTTGAGATCGCTTTTGTTCTTTACTTCCTTGATTTGGACTGACATGTTACCTTATTAAAATTTGAAAAAAAAAGCCTTTATTATAATTATTAGAGAAAAATCACTTCCAAAATATGACCAAATTGATTATTAATTTATCATACTCCTAAATGAGTTTTTGCAATAAATATAACGATAGAAAAATGTAAAATATAAAAAATCAGAGATCAACTTTGTGATGTTGAACTACCGATTTGAAATATTCATATGTTTTAAGTAATCCCTCTTCCCTTCCTACTTTGGGTTGCCATCCTAAAATTTCTTTGGCCCTGGTGATATCTGGTTGTCTTTGTTTTGGATCGTCTACAGGTAAAGGATTATAAATGATGTGCGCATCATTATTATTTACCAGAGCCATAATTTCATGTGCAATTTGCATTATTGTTATTTCGGATGGATTGCCAATATTGACCGGCAAATGGTAATCACTTAACAACAACCTAAAGATGCCTTCCACTAAATCATCGACATAACAAAATGACCTTGTCTGATTACCTTCCCCAAAAACAGTAAGCCCCTCGCCTCTTATCGCCTGTGAGAAAAACGCAGGCAGTACCCTGCCGTCTTCGACTCTCATCCTAGGACCATATGTATTAAATATTCTTACAATCCTAGTTTCTATGCCGTGAAAAGTGTGATAGGCCATAGTAATAGCCTCCTGAAATCTTTTGGCTTCATCGTACACTCCTCGAGGACCTATTGGATTTACATTCCCCCAATAATTCTCATTTTGAGGATGTTCTAATGGGTCACCATACACTTCAGATGTTGAAGCTATCAAAATTCGGGCATTTTTTGATTTTGCCAATCCTAGTAAATTGTGAATGCCCAATGAACCAACCTTTAAGGTTTGGATAGGCATTTTAAGATAGTCAATAGGACTGGCGGGTGATGCAAAATGGAGGATATAATCCAGTTTATCAGGAACATGAACAAATTTCGAAACATCATGGTGATAGAATTCAAAATTTTTCAATGGAAAAAGATGTTCTATGTTTTTAATATTTCCTGTGATGAGATTATCCATGCCAATGACATGATACTCTTCTTTAATATATCTGTCACATAAATGAGAACCAATGAATCCTGATGCCCCGGTTATTAAAATTCTTTTCAAAATTAATTTATTTTGCTGAATGACTAAAATGAATGCAAATGTAATTACTTTAAATTTAGCAATTGACAAAATAGAAAGTAAAAACCATGGTAGCAAACAATTTGTATTTATATAATTGAAAATTGTTCACATAAATAATTTTTATGAAATGTGTTGAGATTCTGAAAATAATTTGTGATATTTGCCCTTTATTTTGAATTTTAAATTCGATTATAATAGGTATTCCAAAGTTAAAATTAAAACAAGATGTCTCCTTTGAAGCAAAAAATGAAAGCCTATACGCTACCGCAACAGATTCAGCAGATGGGTTTGTATCCTTTTTTCAGAACCATTGAATCTGAGCAGGACACGGTCGTGAAAATAGATGGAAAAGATGTAATGATGTTTGGATCAAACAGCTATCTAGGTCTCACGAATCATCCAAAATTAAAGGAAGCATCCATAAAAGCTATAGAAAAATACGGCTCAGGTTGCGCGGGATCAAGGTTTCTTAATGGTACCCTTGACATTCATCTTGAACTGGAAGAAAAACTTGCCCGATATGTAGGAAAACCCGGAGCCTTGGTTTTCAGCACAGGTTATCAGGTAAATCTTGGCGTTATATCTTCCATTCCCGGTAGACACGACTATCTTATTCTTGATGACTTAGACCATGCTTGTATTATTGATGGAGCAAGATTGTCTTTTGCTAAAGTAATGAAGTATTCTCACAATGATATGGAATCGCTGGAGAAAGCATTGGGAAGATGCGAATTGGATAAAATAAAACTCATTATCATAGATGGCGTATTTAGTATGGAAGGTGATATAGCGAAATTGCCTGAGATTGTTAAATTAGCTGAAAAATATAATGCCAACATCATGGTGGATGATGCACATGGTCTGGGTGTACTTGGAAAAAACGGTTGTGGTACTGCAGACCATTTTGGACTTACAGACAAAGTTGATTTGATCATGGGTACTTTCAGTAAATCATTGGCAAGCATTGGCGGTTTTATAGCAGCAGATCTTGATACCATAAATTATTTAAAGCATAATGCACGTTCATTAATTTTCAGCGCTAGTATTGCTCCAGCCAACGCTGCTAGTGTAATAGCAGCAGTTGATCTTATCCAGGAAGAACCGGAAAGAATTCAGAGACTTTGGGATAATACCCATTACGCTATGGCTGCACTCAAAAAAGCCGGTTTTGATACCGGACATTCCGTTACGCCAATTATTCCTATACTTATAAGAGATGATTACAAGACTTTCCAGCTTACCAAATTAGCGCTGGAGAGAGGACTTTTTGTTAATCCAGTAGTTTCCCCGGCAGTTCCGAGCAGTTCTTCGCTGATCAGATACTCATTAATGGCCACTCACACTTTAGCGCAAATAGACCAATCAGTTGAGATCCTATCTCAAATAGCCACAGAAATAGGGATTTTTAATACTTTGCATGTTGAAGCTGAATATTAACCAAAAGGAAGTTCTTATGAATGGGGAATTTGTATCTCTTCATTCAGATTGAACGCTTTCATTTTTAGCAAGTTGCATATTATACACTTCTTATACGAAAACTTATGTCAGTTATTATCGAAGAAGTATCATTTGAAAGAGGAATATCAGAATTCATAAACTTCCCCCATGATCTTTATGCTGATGATAAATTTTATGTGCCGGAAATATATATGGGTCAGAAAGATATGATGAATCCTGACAAATATCCTTTTCACCTGAATGGAAAAGTTAGATATTACATAGCAAAAAAAAATAAAAAAATAGTTGGTCGTATTGCTGCTATAAATAATAAAAACTATAATCTCCACCATGATAGCAATGTAGGCTTTTTCGGTTTTTTTGATGCAATAGAAGACCAGGATGTAGTGGATGCATTATTGAATAAAGCTAAAATTTTCGCCAAAGAAAACGGCCATGAATATCTCATGGGGCCTACAAATTTTACTACAAATGAGACAGCAGGCATCCTTATTGAAGGATTTGATGATTCACCAAAAATTTTGATGACTTATAATAAGCCCTATTATGGAAATGTTTTGGAGAATTATGGGCTGAAAAAAGAAATGGATTTATACGCTTTTATGATCTACACCTCAAAAGCATCAGAAAAATCACTTAGATTGGCAGATGCTTTGCAGGAAAGGCTAAAAAATAAAGGCATTACTATTCGGAATGTAAATCTTAAAGAATTAGATAATGAAGCGAAGAGCATTCAGAAAATATATAATGATGCGTGGGAAAAAAACTGGGGTTTTGTACCGTTTACAGATGCTGAATTTAACTATCTGAAAAACGACCTTAAAATGTTAATCGATCCTAAATTTGCTTACATAGCTGAAAAAAATGGCGAACCTATTGGATTCGGACTCACACTTCCAAATATCAATGAAATTCTTATCAGAAATAAAAGAGGAAAACTTTTCCCTTTTGGTATTTTCAGGTTACTTTTTGGTAAAAATAAGACAAAATTTGTCCGTATTATAGCGCTGGGTGTCTTAGCAGAATATAGAAAAATGGGGATAGAAGCCATATTTTTTGCAAAAAACATTCAGGAAGCAAAACGACGAGGTATAACTGGCGGTGAAGCATCCTGGGTTTTGGAAAATAATGATGCAATGGTTGCAGCCGCTAATCAATTGGGTGGAGAGCGTTACAAAACGTACAGACTTTATAAAATGAAAATTTAATAACTCAATGAAACCCAAAATACTGATTACAGGCGCTAATGGCTTCATTGGCAGTTTTATTGTACTCGAAGCATTACGTGAAGGATTGGATGTATATTCAAGTGTGAGAAAGAATAGTGATACGCAATCTTTACAAAACTTGGACACAACCATATTAGAAGTAAATTATAACGATGTAGCTGAATTAGCATCAATAATTCGCCTACATAGGTTTGATTACGTCGTCCATAATGCGGGTTTGACCAAATCTCCTGACCCTGATGAACTATTAAGAATAAACAAAGGTTTGCTTGTAAATCTAACAGATGCGATAAGATTATCAGAGACAAAAATTAGTAAATTGATTTATATCAGTAGTATTGCAGCATTTGGACCAGCTGACTATACGTTAGATGGTATTGTGAATAACAACTCAACACCTTCACCTGTCACTCATTATGGTAAGAGTAAACTTGCTGCTGAAATTTATCTGAAACAACAAACTGACATTCCTTATATCATTTTAAGACCGACTGTAGTGTACGGACCCAGAGAAAAGGACCTGCTGAATGTCTTTCAAATGATTAATAAGCGAATAGATGTACAGCCTGGACTTATCAGCCAAAAACTCACTTTTATATATGTGAAAGATTTGGCAAAATTAATTTTAAAAGCATGTTTGAGTGATAAGGTTCAAAAAAGTTATTTTGCTACAGATGGAAATGTATATACGAGCGAGGCGTTTTCAGGTTTTATAAAAGAATATATGAACAAATGGGCACTTAAAGTACGGGTTCCTATATTTTTAGTCAAAGTTTTGGCGCATATTACTGAAAAAATGGCCGGTCTTTGGGATTCATATCCAATATTTAATGTTGATAAAGTTAATGAGCTGAAAGCAAAAAATTGGAATTGTGATGTAAGCAATCTAAAGCCTGATCTGGGTTTTGTTGCTGAATATGACCTTACTAAAGGAATACCGGAAACCATAATCTGGTATCGAGAAAATAAATGGCTTTAAGCAAATCTCAAAAAGCTTTTCATACAATTCAACTCAATGTCGAAAAAAAAAATACGATTTATAAAAAATCCATTTTCAGGGCCAAAATCAGGGATAAAAATAGATCAATTGATAAAAACTCATATCGATGAAGATATTTATGATTATGAAATCTCGCATACCGAGTATGCAGGCCATGCGACTATTCTTGCAAAAGAAGCAGTAGATAATGAATATTTTGCGGTGATAGCTGTTGGTGGTGACGGAACAATAAATGAAGTAGGTTCATCTCTAGTAAATACTGAAACTGCACTTGGTATAATACCTTTGGGTTCTGGGAATGGATTGGCATATCACCTCGGGATTAGAAGAAATATTATCACAGCTATTCAATCTCTGAATGCCTGCCAGTTGGCACCTATTGATACGGGTGTTGCAAATGGGCGATTTTTTATCAATGTGGCTGGACTCGGTTTGGATGCAACTGTCGCATATAATACGAAATTTAATTCACGAAGAGGTTTTATTCCATATTTCATTAATACACTAAAAGAAAGTCTAAATTTTAAGTATTTAAGCTTACATATAAAAACACAAGATAGTGAATGGGAAGGGGAATATGCTATGGCTGTAATTGCAAATGGATCCGTTTATGGGTATGATTTTACCATAGCACCACAAGCTTTGCTCAATGATGGTCAATTTGATGTAGTACTTATAAAAAAAACACAAGTGTTCAGGTACTTTTTTCTGGTACCCAGAATGTTAAATAATACCATCCATAATAGTCCTTTGGTAAAATATTTTAAAACAAGCGAAATCACAATTTTAAATAAACTTGGCGGTTATTTTCATTTGGATGGGGAAGGATTTGTTTGTGAAGAGTCGATACATTTTAAGGTCTTGCCTTCATCCATTTTACTGCTTTCTAATTTCTAATATAAATGCTAATACTATTATCCTGCATATTGCTTAATTCCCTCATAGGTGTTGTTTTCAAGCTTTTTGATAAATACGGGGTGGATAATTTTCAGGCTATCGTGGTAAATTATTTAGTTTGTGTACTTACTGCAGCGGTGGTTTCAAATGGTAACCCAATCCCACCAAATCTTACATTACAGCCATGGTTTTGGTTTGCACTAGGTCTTGGTGTTTTATTTATTATTATTTTTAACCTGTTTGCGCTGACCGTTCAAAAAGCCGGCATTATGGTGTCTACTATATTTCAAAAAATGTCACTGGTAGCTCCTGCTTTGATAGCGATCTTAATTTATGATGAATCATCTGATATATTTAAATGGGCAGGCATTGCATTATCTCTACTTGCCATTGTTCTTTTAAGCTATAATGCTGAAACAGAAAATAAAAGTTCGGTATCATCGCATCATGATTGGATTTATCCGCTGCTGACGTTCATAGGCTCTTGTATTATTGACAGTTCTATTTTTTTGGTGCAAAAAAATAATCTTGTTGATGAAGGTGATATTGGTTTTGTAGCTAGTTTGTTTTTATTTGCGGGATTAACGGGCCTGTTAATTCTATGCATTAGGCTTATAAATAAACAAACCAGCATCCAATTAAAAAATATTATTGCCGGAGTTTGTCTTGGCATTCCTAATTTCTTTTCCATTTATCTTTTATTATTGGCATTGCAACAAGGATGGGAAGGATCGGTGGTTTTCCCGGTAAACAATGTAGGTGTGCTCGTCTTGGCCGCGTTCTTTGGTATTGTCTTATTTAGAGAAAAGTTAAATGGTATAAAGATTGCCGGATTTATACTTTCGTTGCTGGCTATTTTTTTTATTACCTATTCTACATGATTCAGGATTCATTTTTCACCATCGAGTGGCCTGAAAAAGGAGAATATAAAGAAAAAGGGAGTAAATTTCTTGCATTCGCATTTCCATTTTCTAAAGAAACAGAACTGGAAGGTATTTTGGAGAAAATAAAAGATGAACACCCAAAAGCCAGACATTATTGCTATGCATATAGAATTGGTCTTGATATGAATAAATTCAGAACGAATGACGATGGAGAACCATCAGGTACGGCTGGAAAACCCATTTTAGGTCAAATCCAAAGTTTCAATATCACAAATATAATCATCGTTGTAGTCAGATATTTCGGAGGCACAAAACTAGGTGCTTCAGGTCTAATCAATGCATACAAAACGGTAGCAAAAGACGCTTTAGATAATGCTCGTATTATAGAAAAGTTTATTTATGCACAATATCAGCTTAATTTTGGATATGATCATATGGGACATATACTTTCTGTGATCAAAGAAAATAATATAGAAATCACAAACAAACTATTTGAAACAGATTGCCATCTATCCATTGAAATCAGACTGTCGGAAGAAGCAGAAAAATTGGTAAATATTAAAGCTGGAATATTAAATATTTCCAAAGAAGAAGCGACCTTAATTACTGAAATCCCATTTTGTAGCATTCAAAAATCCTAAGTCTCTATTTCTCAATGTCTTTTTTTGTTGCTCCATACTCTTCATTCAGCCTTGTGACTGTTTCCTGAGTTATATTAAGTGTAGCTCTACCGTACATTACACTACCTGATGAGCCCTTCATTAAAACAAGGTCATACCCTTTTTCTTCAGCAATTTTATCAAGAAAAACGTCGATTTTCTCCTGAAGGTTCTTTTGAGTGGCCTGCAATTGTTTGTCCAGATCCATAGCTGCATTGTCTCTTTGTTTCATCAGTGATTCTTCTTCCTTAGCCAGATTTTGTTGCTGCTGAGCATACTTTTCTTCCATTTTTTTTAGGTCAACTGGAGCAATGGTATTCGCTTTTTGCTGAATCTCGGCTACTTCCTGTTGAAATTTAGCCAGTCTTCTCTGAAATGCTTCAATTTTACCTGATAGAGCTTTTTCAGCAGTTTTGGATTGGGCTTCCAGTTCAGACTTTTTATCCAGATATAGATTATATTTGCTTAATAGTGTGTCAATGTCAATAAATACAATTTTGTCCGAAACAGGAGCTGCTGTTGTTGAGTCTGACGATGTTGTTGAAGTTTGACCTGGTTTATTGCAAGCCATAATTAAAACAGCAAACAACATAAAAAATCCAATGCTTTTTAATAAGATATTCATTTCTATTGAATTTGAATTGATTTTATTTAGGCTGCAAAAATAGTATTTAATTGAACTTTTAAAGTATAATTCTGCATTTGTTTGAAAGAAGTCTTCAAATTAGTCCAATAATTCAATCAAATCATCATCATTTAAATCAGGAAGGCTACTTACATCGATGATATCGTCAGATAATATTTTCTTTTTTGTCTGGAGCATAAGAATTTTTTCTTCGATGCTGTCTTTGCTGATAAATCTTGTGACAAAAACATTATTATTTTGACCTATCCTATGTGCCCGGGCGATGGCTTGTTTTTCTATAAAAGGATTCCACCATGGATCCAAAATAAAAACATAATCAGCTGCCGTGAGATTAAGTCCTGTACCACCAGCTTTTATAGATAAAAGAAAAACCTGAATATTATCATTTGACTGAAAGGCATTCACTGCTTTTTGACGGTCATCTGATGACATACTGCCGGTTAATGTCACATAATCGTAAGCGCTGCTATCCAACCATGATGCTAAAAGACTGAGATGCGAAAGAAATGAAGAGAATATTAGTACTTTATGTCCTGATTTAACCACTGTCGATACCTTGTCTTTAATGTCTTCAAATTTCCCCGACTCTTCTTTATAATTTGAGTCGGCTAAAACAGGATGATTGGCTATCTGCCGAAGTTTAATGAGTGTGGATAAAACATGGAATTTAAACTTCCCATCGTTTCTTTGCAATGAAAGTAGAAAGTTGCGAGCAGCTGATTTTTCTTTTTCAAACATTCTGGCTTGATGAACAGACATTTCTGAATAATGGATATTCTCAATCAACTCAGGCAGGTCTTTTGCAACCTGCTCTTTTGTACGTCTTAAAATGAAAGGTTCAACCAACAATCTGAGTTCTTTGATGGCAGTTTCATCTCTGCTTTTTTCAATAGGTATTTGATAGTTGTTTTTGAAGAAAGAGTAACTACCCAATATTTCAGGATTTATAAACTCCATTTGAGACCAAAGGTCGGACAAAGAATTTTCGATTGGCGTTCCACTAAGAGATACCTTGTATTTGGCAATTAGCTGATTTAATGAGCGAAATACCTTGGAATCTTTATTTCTTATTTGTTGACTTTCATCCAAAACCAAATAATTGAACTCAATCGTCTTTAAAAATTCAAGGTCAGAAACTGCCGTTTGATATGTAGTAAGTATTACATCAAAGGTAAATATCGTAGCTGAAGCCTTTTTTCTAGCAGTACCAATATATTTTAAAACATGAAAAGATGGTGCATACTTTTTTATTTCGGCATACCAATTAAATATCAGCGATGCAGGTAAAATAACCAATGCCTTTAAAGACGACATTTTATGTTCAATACATTCGCCAAACAGATCCAATTGAATGGATCTTTCCTGAGCCACCTCATGTGATGAGATGGTTTCCTTTGCATCGACCAAAGCTGCTATGGTCTGAAGGGTTTTACCCAAGCCCATATCGTCTGCCAGGCAAGCCCCCATGTTATTTTTTCGATGCTTAATCAACCACTTGACCCCCTGAATTTGATAAGGCCTTAATTCTGCTTTTAGTAAATGGGATGTAACATATTCAGTCTCATCTTCCAGGTGTATTAATGATTTGGAAGCAATACCTATTTTTTCTATTTCATTGATCAATGAAAAGTATTGCTTGGATAATCTCCATTTGGAATTATCATCATATTTTGCAAATTTCACGATACCTTCAAATCTTGCAAAAAAGGTATCCGGAATAATGAAGAAACTTCCATCTTTAAGCTTGAAATATGGATCGTTTCGTCTAATATTTGAAAATAATTGAGCAATAGGGAATTCTTGATCACCCACGATAAATAATCCAAATAAATCAAACCAGTCATTTAATAACGCAAAAGCAGGAGATACACGGACTGGAGCTATAAGTATTTTTTTACTGTCTATTTCTGGCAGTTCGATATCACAAATAGCATTTAATAAACTTTCATTTAGTCCAAAAGTATGAAAAACATCAAACTTTTTTTCACCCGAAGTCAATCTAAGTGATTCATCTTTTCTACATCCCAAAACCAAGAGCTCGTTAATAAATTCGGATTCTTCCTTAAAATTCCTCGTACATTGATGCACTTTAATATTTCCGTTATCATCAAATTCAATACGGTTCTTACGTTTCGCAGGACTGATATTTGAAAATGTAAATTGAGCATATTCAAAGATCACTTCAAAAAACCATTTGTCTTTAAATAAGTCAAAAACAAATCTGATTGTACTTTTAGATATTTGGGTAGTTTTTATCAACTCAAAACCATCAACTTCAATATCAACTTTGGCTAATACGTCAAGAATGAATTGTTCGAAATACTTTTTTGTAAGCTTATCCGGAATAAAAATCGATTCATTTTTTAGAAACGGCTTTAGTTTATATGCATTAATACGATCCAACCTAAGAACGACATTATCAATCAAAATCGTCCCCGGCTCATTTGTCAGTAATTTAATCACATGTTTTGAAGGTTGTAACACCAGATCATGTATATCAAGATTCAACTGATATTTTATACCGGTTTGGGTTTTTGAAAAATGGAGTAATGGTTGAGCTATCTTGTCAGAAAAAGAAAGTAATAAATCTGATGCCTTAATTTTTCGTTGCAAATCAAAACAAAGATAAAAATCTTGCTCACGGATAATCTCTAAAAACTTGACCATTCGTCTGTCAATAATAGTCTGAATTGACTTTTGAGTGTTCTGCTCAGCAAATAGCGCTGAAAGACTCAACGGTTTTTTTCTAGTTTTATTGAAAGTGTTTTCTAATGAAGGAATGGACAATTCAACGCAGATATCAATCAATATTTTATGTATAGATTCTGTATATATTAAACCATAACTCTCCATGTTTTCAGGCAATGCGTTTGCTTTCAAATAGGAAGGCCGTCCTAAACTATCCATGTTGCAAATGCCTGCAGAAGGAAGTACGATTTCTAAGGTATCAGAATAATATAAATTGTATACAACGCAAAATTTTTCATCTAATTCTTCCCCACTCACCTTATTACTACTTTTAATGATAAAAAAGATAGCAAAAGTAGTAAAACGTTGTCAATTTTACCACGAAAGTTCGTATGTTTCACTTTGTAAAAACAAATTCAGACAATGATTTTTGAAAAAAAATTCGGAAATATATTTAATTCTTACTTACATTTGGGGCCTAATTATATGTAAATCAAATGTATGGCAGATACAAAAATTCTCATAACCGGTGCAAACGGACAAATTGGGCGAGTATTAACTGAAGAGTTAAGAAAAATATATGGAACTGAAGCAATTCTTGCAACAGACATTACCAAATTGCCAATCACAATAGAACCTTTTGAATTTTTGGATATACTAAACGGTCAAAGATTAAAAGAGATCGTTCATGATCACAATATTACTCAAATTTATCATTTAGCGGCAATTCTTTCTGCTAATGGAGAGTGGAATCCTATAAAAACCTGGAACATAAATCTCAATGGCTTGCTCTCTATTCTCGAAATCGCTAGAGAAAGAGAAATGGACAAAATATTTTTTCCCAGTACAATTGCTGTTTTTGGAAATACTACTCCTAGAATAAATACGCCTCAGGATGTACCATTATTGCCAACTACAGTTTATGGAATGAGTAAATGCACCGGTGAATTGTGGTGCAATTATTACCATCAAAGATATGGAGTTGATGTACGTTCTCTACGATATCCCGGTATTATCGGTTGGCAATCTCTTCCAGCTGGCGGGACTACGGACTATGCGGTAGAGATTTTTCATGCAGCTTTGAAGTCTGGATTTTATGAATGCTTTTTAGCAGAAAACACTAGATTACCTATGATGTACATGAATGACGCCATCAAGGCCACCATTGATCTTATGAACGTGCCAAAAGAAAATATTGCGATCAGGTATTCTTATAATCTAGCAGCTATGAGCTTTACCCCTTCAGAAATTGCCTCTCAGATCCGAAAACATATACCAGATTTTACCATAACCTATAAGCCGGATTTCAGACAAGGTATAGCATCATCCTGGTCTGAAAGTATAGATGATTCCAGAGCAAGGCAGGATTGGAATTGGAAACCTACTTTCGATTTGGCTTCAATGACATCAGATATGCTTATACATCTAAAGGAAACCATTTATTAAAAATCAATTTATTATGCAAACCGATAGAAAAACAACTTTGATTAATATCAAAGCCGAACTGGATGATCTCAGAGCGGATGGACTCTTCAAAACAGAAAGAATCATAACAACTCCTCAGAGTGCTAAAATAAGCACAACTGCAGGTGGTGAAGTATTAAATTTTTGTGCCAATAATTATTTGGGATTGTCATCTCATCCAGAAGTCACAAAAGCTGGCAAAGAAGCTATCGATTCACATGGCTTTGGGATGTCATCCGTCAGATTTATATGTGGTACTCAGGACATTCACAAAGAGCTGGAAAAAAAGATTGCATCATTTGTAGGCCAAGAAGATGCTATACTTTACGCTGCTGCATTTGATGCCAATGGTGGTTTATTCGAACCTTTGCTAAATGAAGAAGATGCAATTATTTCAGATATGCTTAACCATGCATCCATCATCGATGGTATAAGACTTTGTAAAGCCCAAAGATACCGGTATCAAAATAATGATATGAGCGACCTGGAATCAAAACTCAAAGAAGCCCAATCTTCTGGGGCAAGAAGAATTTTGATAGCTACCGACGGTGTATTTTCTATGGATGGAATTATAGCTCAAATTGACAAAATATGTGACCTTGCTGATCAATATGGTGCCATGGTGATGGTAGATGATTGTCATGCAACCGGATTCGTTGGTAATACAGGGCGTGGTTCGGCTGAACATTCAGGCGCTTTTGGAAGGGCAGATATTATCACAGGCACATTTGGAAAAGCGTTGGGTGGTGCTTCTGGAGGTTTTACTGCAGCAAAAAGGGAAATCGTTGAATTGTTGAGACAAAAATCAAGACCTTATCTTTTTTCAAACACTCTTGCGCCATCCATAGTAGGTGCATCATTAAAAGTTATTGATTTGTTGAGCGAAAGCACAGAACTCCGTGACAGACTTGAAGTCAACACAAAGTTATTCAGGGATCAGATGACTAATGCCGGGTTTGATATAATACCGGGAACTCATCCGATTATACCTGTTATGCTCTACGATGCTCCGCTTGCTCAACAGTTTGCTACAGCACTTTTGGAAGAAGGCATTTATGTGATAGGTTTCTTTTTTCCTGTCGTGCCAAAAGGGAAAGCTCGTATACGTGTTCAAATTAGTGCCGGTCATACCACCGAACATATCATGAATGCAGTAGATGCTTTTGTTAAAGTTGGGAAGAGACTTGAAGTAATATAATGTAGCCCTTAAATAATAATTTTTCAAAAAAAAGGCTACTGATTTTACTATCAAGAGCCTTTTTTTTGATTAGAATGAATGCAAAAAAATTAACTGCCACACATCAAACATCCTTCTTCCATCGAACAAACCGCACCTTCCTTAAGATCCATGACTTCTATTTCATTAATTACTTCATCCTTATTTGCCTGTACGCGCTGATGTTGTTCATCCAGTGTAAATTTTATCGGGTCAACCGCCGCTTTGCTTCTAAGGTAATACATCCCTGTTTTCAATCCTTTTTGCCATCCATAGAAATGCATGGAACTCAATTTTCCAAAATTGGGATTTTCGACAAAAAGATTAAGACTTTGACTTTGACAAATAAATGCACCACGATCTGCAGCCTGATCGATAATCACTTTCTGGCTTATTTCATATACCGTTTTGTACAATGCTTTTAGATCCGCGGGTATTTCCTGAATATTCGCTACAGAACCATTTGCCGCCATTAGTTTTTGTTTTAGTTCATCATTCCAAAGACCAAGCTTGGTTAGGTCTTTTAGTAAATGTTTATTCACTATTATATATTCACCTGATAATGTTCGTCTTGTATAAATATTGGATGTATAAGGTTCAAAACATTCATTGTTTCCAAGGATTTGTGAAGTGGATGCAGTTGGCATTGGAGCCAGAAGTAAGCTGTTCCTTAGTCCAATAGATTTAACCTTGCCCTTGAGTGCATCCCAGTCATAGCGATTGGAAGGTGTCACTCCCCACATATCAAATTGTAATATTCCATTACTGGCAGGAGAGCCTTTAAATGTTTCATATGTTCCGTGAATGCTTGCTTGAGCACAAGACTCTTCAACGGCTGCATGATAGATCGTTTCAAAAATTTCTTTATTTAACTCAACTGCTTCCAGACTATCAAAAGGCATTCTCAAAAGGATAAATGCATCGGCAAGACCTTGTACACCTATTCCAATGGGCCTGTGTCTAAAATTCGATTTTTTTGCTTCTGGTATTGGATAATAATTGATGTCTATGATACGGTTGAGATTTCTGGTAATCACTTTGGTGATGTCATGTAATTTTTGAAAGTCAAACGTCTTTTTATCTTCATCTACAAATTTTGATAATGAAATGGATGCCAGATTGCACACAGCTACTTCATCAGGAGACGTATATTCTATGATTTCAGTACAAAGATTGCTTGATTTTATAGTTCCCAGATTCTTTTGGTTCGATTTTATATTACAAGCATCTTTGTATAGTATGTAGGGTGTTCCTGTTTCTATCTGTGATTCCATGATTGAAAACCATAAATCCTGTGCATTAATGGTTTTTCTTGCTCTTCCCTCCTTTTCGTATTTATTATAAAGTGCTACAAACTCTTCCCCATAACAATCATGAAGACCTGGTGCCTCATTAGGACAAAACAGTGACCATTTACCGTTTTCTTTAACCTTTTCCATAAATAAATCAGGTATCCACATGGCATAAAAAAGATCTCTTGCTCTTAACTCCTCTTTTCCATGATTTTTCTTAAGATCCAGGAAGTCAAAGATATCTGCATGCCAAGGTTCCAGATAAACCGCAAAAGCACCTTTTCTTTTGCCCCCTCCTTGATCAACATATCTTGCAGTGTCATTAAAAACTTTCAACATTGGAATGATGCCGTTGGATGTACCACCCGTACCTTTGATGTATGCCCCCTTCGCTCTGATGTTGTGAACAGAAATACCAATTCCCCCTGCTGATTGTGAAATTTTAGCACATCTAGAAAGTGTCTCGAAGATGCCTGGAATACTATCGTCCGTCATGGTTAAAAGAAAACAGGATGATAATTGAGGTTTTGGTGTACCCGCATTAAAAAGAGTCGGTGTCGCGTGGATAAACCATTTTTCGGACATCAGGTGATAGGTTTCTACTGCAGCGTCAATGTCATTTCCATGAATTCCAACTGATGCTCTCATTAATAAATGTTGAGGTCTTTCAACCACTTCACCATTCATACGCAGTAAATATGACTTTTCAAGGGTTTTGAACCCAAAATAGTCAAAACTATAATCCCTGTCATAAATGATGGCTGAATCCAACAAATCGGCGTTCTGTCTGATGGTCTCTATGGTTTCTTCACTAATCAGTCCTGCGGTTTCGCCTGTTTTAGTATCTATATAATTGAAAAGGTTTTCCATGGTAACCGAAAAAGACTTTTCAGTATTTTTATGTAAGTTAGAAACGGCAATTCTCGCTGCAAGGATGGCATAATCAGGATGTTTGGCAGCCATACTAGCGGCTGTTTCAGCGGCAAGATTATCCAGTTCGGTGGTTTTAACCCCATCAAACAGTCCTTGAATTACTTTTTTTGATATCTCAATAGGATCAATAAACTTTGAATTCAGCCCATAACACAATTTGTTAATTCTGGCTGTTACTTTATCGAAGCTGACCGCTTCTTTTTTGTTACTTCTTTTAATAACCTGCATAGTTGATAAATTTTTGTGGCGTACGAAAAAAAAATGGTCTCAAGATGGTGTGTAAGTAGAAAGGTCAAAACTGAAAAATAAGTCTAAAAATCAGCCTCTAGAGTAAATACCTGATTATCTTTTTCGGCCATGACACCGGCTTTTTGGTAGTCACCTACCCTCTTTTCAAAGAAATTGGTTTTACCTTGCAGTGAGATCATATCCATCCATGGGAACGGATTTTCCACGTTGTAAATTTTTGAATTACCTAGTGATAACAATAGCCTGTCCGCAACGAATTCGATATATTGACACATCAATTCTGCATTCATTCCTATCAGGGCCACAGGAATAGCATCTGTAACGAATTCTTTCTCAATTTCAACAGCATCAGCAATAATGGCTTCTAAGGTAGCTTTAGGAAGTTTATTGTTTATATGGTTATTGTAAAGCAAGCAAGCAAAATCACAATGCATACCCTCATCACGGCTTATTAACTCATTCGAAAAAGTAAGACCCGGCATTAATCCTCTTTTTTTCAACCAGAAAATAGAACAAAAAGACCCCGAGAAAAATATTCCTTCCACAGCTGCAAATGCAACTAACCTTTCTGCAAAGCTTCCGTTTGATATCCATCTCAACGCCCAGTCTGCCTTCTTTTTTACACACTCTAAGGTATCAATAGCGTTCAATAAAAAGTCTTTATCTTTTGCGTCTTTAATGTAAGTATCTATGAGTAGTGAGTAGGTTTCAGAGTGAATATTCTCCATCATAATCTGAAAACCGTAAAAGAACTTTGCTTCAGTGTATTGCACTTCTCTAACCATATTTTCAGCAAGATTTTCGTTTACGATGCCGTCACTCGCCGCAAAAAAAGCCAAAACATGTTTGATGAAGTGCTTCTCTCCATCCGTAAGCTTATGTTCCCAATCACTTAAATCCTGATGCAAATCGATCTCTTCCGCCGTCCAGAAAGATGCTTCGCATTTTTTATAAAAATTCCAGATATCATCGTGCTCTATTGGGAAGAGCACAAAACGGCCTGGATTGTCTTTTAGAATGGGTTCTGTTGTGCTGCTCATGTGATTGCTGTTGTATGTTTAATTAATTATGGTTATACCCGTGGACACATTTAATAAATAATATATGTGTCAAATATATATGTGTTTAGAATAATAACAAAGGATTATATTAAGAATAAATATATAATTTTAATAATTATGTATTTATTCTTATTAATCAAATAAATATGTTCGGCTTGGCTATTTTGATTCGATATTGGATTCTAAGCCTTCCATGTCAAATCAGGGTGCAAATTAAGCAACTTTTAAATCATATATCACTAGTTAAATTCACAAAGTTATCCACACAATGTGGATAACTTTGCAATGTATTAAAAATCAATCTAATATATGCTAAAAAAAATCAATTATATGTGGATAACTTTTAATATGTGTTTGTAAACTATTGTTTTTGAGCAGAATATACATACCTGAAAGAAATAAGATTATTTTTTTCTAGAAAAATAGTACACTACTCCAAAGCCTAAAACTATGGAAATCAGGATAATGAGGGGAAAAGCAAGTTTAAAACTTTTAAAAGGAAGATAATCAAGATTCATCCCATAAAAACCCGCAACCATCGAGGGTACCAAAAGGATAATTGTTACGATGGTAAGTCTATGAATGATTACATTTAGGTTGTTGGATATTATAGATGCATAGGCTTCCATGGTACCACTCAAGATATTAGTATATACAATTGACATTTCTAATGCCTGAGAGTTATCAATAATGATGTCTTCAAAAAGATCCGCATATGGTTCTTCATTCCCTATCTTCAAGAGGTCAGTTCTTTTAATTTTCATTTTCAATAGTTCATTTGTACTCAAAGAACTCACAAAATATACCAAAGATTTTTCTATTCTGAGCAATTGTTGGAGTTCAGCACTTCTGCTGGAATTATATAGTTCTTGTTCAATCAGATTCCTTTTAAGATTTAATTTTTTTAGACATTCCAGAAAACGGTAAACATTTTGTTCAAATATTTGCAAAACAAACATGTTCTTGTCTGCGGGATCAAAATTTTTAACCCTGTTTTCATAAAATTTATCAAGTACAGGATTTTCAGATGAACTAACAGTAACTATATGGCCCGCAGTTAAAATAATACCGATTGGTACGGTAATATATATGGCTTCACTATCTTTTCCCTCTTCATTGAGTATGGGGCTGTTTATCAATACTAGGGTAGAACTGTCTTCTTTTTCAAACCTTGATCTTTCATCTACATCCAGTGAATCGGTAATGAAATCTAGTGGAATATCCATTTCAGCTGATAATGCATCCAATTCACCATGTTCAAAAGGGGGATAAACATTTACCCAGGTTGCTTCTTCCAAACTTCCGAACTTTTTCAATTCGCCGTTTTGTTTTGCTATATAACTTATCATCTCCTGGGTCCTCCATTATCGCATATGATTTAAAAAGGGCTAAAAAAAGCCAAAGCATCGTTCTATTTTCGGATGGCAAATATAAGCATAATACTTAAAAATCTATACTACAATTCAAATTTTAAAGATCTGTTGCCGATAATATTCACATAAATTGCATTATTATTGACCTTTTGAAAACTATTTTTACTGATTATTCGTCATATTATAATAAACAATACATTTTTGATGATGAAAAAAATATTAAAAAAGGGTTTGCTTTACTTTTCTTTTGCCCTATTGGCCCTAACGATAGCTGGTTTTATACTCCCCTACCTTTATAAGGATAAAATAATCACCTTTATAAAAGAAAAAACCAATCAAAATTTAAACGCTGTAGTAGACTTTTCTGACGCTAATATTTCATTTTTTAAATCTTTTCCAGAGGTCAGAATTACCATCGACAATCTGACTGTGACGGGCATTGATACTTTTGATGGCATATCCTTATACAAATCGCAGAGTACATCTCTGGATATAAATATCCCATCACTATTGGGTAAAAAGAATATACCAAAAATAAACAGCATCATACTTGATAAACCTGAAATAAATGTTGTTGTTTTCGACACGACTCATGCCAATTATTTAATATCAAAAAGTACTGAACAATCATCTTACCAATTAACCTTAGAATACTACCGAATTGATCAGGGTAAGATAACTTATCAGGATAACCAGCAAAATTTGTTTTTGGTTCTGGTAGGCGTTAATCATGAAGGAGAAGGCGATTTTACTCAGGATATTTTTGATTTGAGAACAAAAACAAGTATTTCAAAGTTTGGCGTTAAGTACAAAGGAACACAATATTTGACCGAATCCAAAGCAGACCTTCAAGCTGATATAAATATCAATTTCCCTGAAAATAAGTATACGCTCAAAGATAATATATTAAAATTGAATGAGTTAGATCTTAAGGGTGATGGATTTGTTCAATTAATCGGAGATAATATCATTACGGATGTATCCTTTAAGACTGAATCCGAGGAATTTAAATCACTGTTGTCAATCATACCAAACGCTTATACCAAAGACTTTGAAAAAGTAAAAACATCAGGAAAAGCCAGTTTTTCGGGTATTATAAAAGGCACCTATAATGGAGTGAAAAATCTGTTCCCCGCATTTGACATAAAAATTCTCGTAGAAAACGGGTATGTAAAATATCCTTCATTCCAGCAGGAAATAAGCAATATATTTGCAGATATCAACTTAAAGGCTGCAAGATCAGATTACAAAGACATGTCAGCCAATATACCTTCATTTAGTTTAAAAGTGGGAAATGACCCTGTAAATGGCAAGCTATTGGTGAATAATCTTACTGGGGATCAAAAAGTGGAAGGCCATCTTAAAGGCAAGATTAATCTGAAAAGCTTAGCAGCCGCTTTTCCCATTGAGAATTTGGATGAATTATCAGGCATTTTACTTTGCGACCTTGATTTTAATGCAAAAATGAGTGATGTAAACGCTGAAAATTATGCTGCAATAGGATTTAAGGGTTATGCTCAGGCCAATGATATAACCTACAAATCAAAAGGAATGCCAGTTGTGAAAATTGCTAAAGCAAGTGCAAAAGCGATGCCTTCTGAGTTAAGTATGATTGCTGATAATATTTCGCTTGGTAAAAGTGATTTGGATATAACTGGATCAATAAAAAATCCTTTGGCCATGTTTTCAACTGAAAAATCAATATCTATTCAAGTGAATGTCCAATCTAACCTCTTTGACTTGAATGAATGGATGCCAAAAAACGAAGGAAATTCTGAGACAAATAATAATGAACCTGCAAAAGTTATTGTACCAAATGATCTGATAAAAAATACTAATCTTTTTCTTGATCTTGATGCAAAAAAAATACTACTAAATGAATATACCATCCATAATATGAAAATGGATGCCGCAATTGCTTCCAATGCTATAGATATCCGCAATTTTTCATCAACGTTGGATGGTAGCGAGTTCAAACTAAAAGGCACTGTGGTCAATGCATATAATTATTTTTTAAATAATGGAATTCTAGATGGTCAACTTGAATTTTCTTCTACAAAATTTAACGCAAACTCTTTCATGAATACTTCAGCGGCTACAAAATCAACAGAACCTTTAAGTGTAATTGAAGTCCCGGAAAGAGTCAGATTAATAATCAAAACAGATATAAAGGAACTACAATATACCAATCTTATTTTAAAAGAATTTAAAGGAAATCTGGAAATCAAGGATCAGGAAGTGGCCATTAAAAACATGGAAACTAATTCTTTAGGTGGCAAAATATCATTAGAAGGATTGTATAATACGGTAGATCTTAAGCATCCAGATTTTTCAGTTAAACTGGATTTGAGCAAAATAAAATTTTCAGAGGCTATCACTAAAATTGAACTATTAAAAAAAGCAGCCCCTGTAGCCGCGTACATAGAAGGCTTCTTCAACACAACTCTGGTCATGAAAGGTAAGCTTGGTGACCAAATGACGCCGGATTTAAGTTCATTGGACATGTCAGGATTTATTGAGACCCTTAGCGGCAGCTTAAAAGGATATAATCCGATGGCAGTGCTTTCTGAAAAATTGGGATTAAACTTCTTTAAAGAAATCGATCTTCAAAATACAAAAAATTGGTTTGAAATACTTAATGGAGTTATAGAACTTAAGGAGTATAAAAAAAATATTAAAGGCGTAGATATGAGCATCTCTGGAAAGCATGGATTTGGTCAAAATATGGATTATAATATAGAATTGGTTATACCGAGAGAAATGATGAAGAAAAATAAGGTCACTGCTCTTGGCGAATCTGGATTATCCATGCTAGAAAAAGAAGCTTCAAAGCTTGGAATCAATATAGAACAGGGGCCAAATATATTTCTGGATGTTCATATGACAGGAAATTTTAAAAATCCTATATTTAAAATAATTCCTAAGATAGGTAAGGGTGAAACTATCGGGGATGCACTGGAATCAAAGGCAGAAGATATCGTAGCAACCATCAAGGATACGTTAAATAAAGAAATTAAAAAGAAAGAAGCAGAATTAAAAGACACCATGACAAAGCGAGCAAACGAAGAGATAGAAAAAATAAAATCAAAAGCTGAAGCGGCTGCTGACAAAGCATTGGATTCAATTAGGTCCATAGCGAAGGATGTTCTCACAAATAAAATAGATTCAATTACAAAAGGTACAGCAGCAGATTCTATCAAACAGAAAGCAAAAGATGTATTGGATAAAAAAACTAAAGATGAAGTGGATAAAATAAAAGATAAACTAAAAGATTTTGACCCGTTTAAGAAGAAAGGAAAAGGCGGATAGGATGGCTTTTTATAAATAAAAGTATTAAAAGTTTGTTGTTTGGATCAAATTAAATAATTTTGATAAAAATTTAAAAGTATGAAGCATTTGTTTATTGTATTTTTGCTGTTTGCCTTTGGTTTTGCGGTAAATGGACAGAAAAATATTACGTTTATTAACCAACAGGTTAAAAATCTTGAAATTCAACTCGTAAAAAAAGGAGAACACCTAAAGTTAACCACCCTTCAACTCGAAGAACTTTCAAAAATCTTCAATGAAAAGTTTGAAAGAGTAGAAGCCGTATTGGCTAAATATATTGTAAAATCAGAAGTTTCTAATGAAATGACTAAAATCGAAGATGAGTTTACCCCAAAAGTTGAGTCGATATTGACCTTTAATCAAAGACTTGCATTGCACAAAGATAGAAAAAAGCCTTTACCATCTACTTTGGAGCGATAATTAGTTTACCTATTTCATACCTGCTAAAAAATGTCAACAGTATATTACTGTTTATTTTGATATAATACTGAAATAATTGAAACAGTTATTTACCCTAAATAGATATTTTTTTCAATACAAATGGCATTTGTTGCTGTGAATAATTTTTGTTACTGGGTCTAATTATTTTGGTATACTTATACCACAGAAAATCGGAGAAGCATTAGATTTAGTGCAAAACAAAATTCTGCTATACAAACAATTGCCATCAAATGCTCAATCCGATTTTTATGATGAACTCGGTGACACTTTATTTATATTTGGCTTAATTGTCACAGGATTTGTAATAGTAAAAGGACTATTAATGTATTTTATGCGACAAACCATCATTGTCATGTCCAGACTCATTGAGTATGATATGCGTAAAGAAGTATATGAGCACCTTCAAACGCTTGATCAAGTATTTTATAGAAAAAATCAAACGGGTGACATTATGGCCCGGATCTCAGAAGACGTATCAAAAGTTAGAAACTATTTAGGACCAGGTATCTTGTACGGCATAAATCTGGTTTCACTTTTTGCTATGACAATATACGCCATGTTCAAAGTGGATGTTTTACTTTCAGTTTGTGCATTGGCTCCACTTCCTATATTATCAATTTCGATTTACTATGTAAGTAAATTAATTAATGAAAAGAGTACACTGATTCAGCAACAATTATCGGTACTGAATAGTACTGCCCAAGAAACTTATTCAGGCATAAGGGTCGTAAAATCTTATGTAAAAGAGGAGCAATTTGTAAATTTTTTCAATAAACAAAGCGATGAGTTTAAGAAAAGGTCTTTAAGCCTAGCAAGAATAGAGTCCTATTTTCAACCATTAATGATATTACTGATAGCAATGAGTACCCTAATAGTTGTAGTTGTGGGTGGCTATCAGGTTTATGAAAGTCGTCTTACAGCAGGAAATATTGCTGAATTCATATTATATATAAATATGCTTACCTGGCCTGTCACATCTATAGGTTGGATTGCATCTGTAGTGCAGGAAGCAGAAGCTTCCCAGAAAAGAATAAATGATTTATTACAGCAAAAGTCAGAAATTCGGAATGTTAACCACGATCAGTATCATCTGGATGGGGATATAGAATTCAGAAATGTTTCGTTCGTTTATCCCACTACTGGTATCAAAGCACTAGAAAATGTAAGTTTTAAAATAAATAAGGGTCAAAGACTTGCCATTATGGGACGGACTGCTTCAGGAAAAACAACCCTTGCTGAGTTACTGATGCGTATGTTTGATGTGACAGAAGGCGATATTCTGATAGATGGCAAGAACATTAAAGAACATAATATTTCCATGATACGAAGTAGGATCGGTTATGTACCACAAGATGTATTTTTATTTTCTGATACCATAACCGCCAATATTTCATTCGGAATATCAGAATATTCTACAGAGGAAATTGAAAAATACGCAACTTATGCATCGGTATATGACGACATCGTAAAACTACCAAAAGGTTTTGAAACTTTGGTTGGCGAACGGGGTGTAACACTATCCGGTGGTCAAAAGCAAAGGATTTCTATTGCACGAGCATTTATGAAAAAACCTGACATTGTGCTATTGGATGATGCATTATCTGCTGTAGATACAACTACAGAGCAAAATATTCTTTCATATTTTCAGACAGCATTGACAGATAAAACTTCCATCATCATTTCACACCGAGCAAATAATCTTTTAAATTATGATAAAATTATTGTTTTAGAAAATGGGCAGATTGTCGAAGAAGGTACTCATGAAGATTTAATATCAGCTGATGGATTTTATAATTCAGTGCATCAGCAACAAATGATGCAGATAATGTAATTTTTACGATAAAATATTTTGATGATTCAAAACTTTATATATATTTGTACTATTATTTCTCTAAAAAAAGAAAATCGTGGAACAAGATGACCGAGGTAAATTTGACAGTGTTTATACTGCCAAGGTAAAAGCAGGAAAGCGCAGGACTTATTTTTTTGATGTAAGAAGGACTAAAGGGGATGATTTTTATATCACTTTGACGGAAAGCACCAAAAAATTTAATTCTGACGGATATGAAAGGCATAAAATTTTCTTATATAAAGAAGATTTTAATAGGTTTCTTTCGCAGCTTCAGGAGACAATAGACCATGTTAAAAAGGATTTAATGCCGGATTTTGACTATGAACAATTTGAAAAACGACAGGCAGAGTGGGAAGCATCTCTAGAAGACGATAGTCATAAGGAAAAGAAAGAAGATGACCTAGATTGGTAATTGACTTTATTTAGTTAAGTTCAGAGACATATATTTTAGATTTTTGACTTTTACACCTTTTAATAATATATGGATTGCGTATCTTTTAGAATTTGGATAAAGTGAAAATTCTTATTGTATCAGCCACTTCGACAGAGATGCTGCCTTTAATTGATTTTTTGGAAAAGGAAGGTATAAAAAGCAACGACAATGTCTATTCTTTTCGTCAAAACGATATTTACATACTAATTACCGGAATAGGTATGATAAGTATGACCTTTTCAGTCACAAGGTATTGCAGTTTAAACAAAATTGATCTCGCTATTAATGCAGGTATTGGAGGTGCCTTTGATCCTGAATGTGTGCTCGGTTCTGTATTTAACATTACTAGAGATAGAATAGCTGATTTAGGTGTAGAGTTTCCAGATGGAAATTTTAAGGACATATTTGAAATGAAGCTATTGGAAAAAGATGAATTTCCATACAAAGATGGTTGGTTATATTCCAACACAAAAACTGATTTATTTCCATCATTACCCAAAGTTTCAGGAGTAACTGTAAATATGGTAAGTGGCAATATGCACACTATACAAAAAATAAGGTGTAAATATAGTCCTCACATTGAGTCCATGGAAGGCTCAGGTTTTTTTTATGTCTGTAATTTATTAGATATTCCTTGCATTCAGATCAGATCAGTGTCAAACCACATAGAACCACGCAACAGAGAAAACTGGAAAATACTGGAAGCTGTAAAAAATCTTAATCATACTTTAATACAATTTTTAAAGGATGATTACTCAAAGGTAAAAGCATAACTCGTTTTTTTCCACTTTAGTACTTGTATGATGACCTCATTATAACTCCTAAGACCTTTTTTGATCCCATGTGATTTAAGATATGTATCATAAACCATATCCCTGATCTCAGGCAAAATATCAGGAAATCTGTTCATGTCCCTTCGTATTGCAGTCAAATCAGCTAGAATTCCAGAGTCAATTTTATTAAATATTTTCTTGGCTGATTCAGGATATAATTCTTTAATGTCAAAGTACAGATACCTCCAATAAGATAGCAGACCTGAATACCTTATGTAGTTATCTTTTGACTTGATGCAGGTTAACAGCCCAATAAAGTTGCATACTCCTTCGTCTGTATAACCGTTCCCATGCGCCATTTCATGTGCTACTGTGAAAGGCCATTGAATGGTATTCATGCCTGGATCAATGTGCCCCTCACACACAAATGGAATATACACTCCTGCCGTTGAAATTCTGAGAAGCATACCTTCAGGATAAAGCGGACGGACACGGACGCGGCCAAATAAAATGTCTCCCCAATCGGTCAATAATTCTGTTTGTACTTTTCTGATTTCATTTTCCATCGGATACCAATCCATGTTTATTTTCAATTCAGTAGAGTCTTGTGAAAGAATATTTCTTTCATTGATCATGATATCAGTAATAAGTCTAAACTCAGACAACAACTGTAATGAATCAACTGTGATGGGTGGTAAATTAAGTTTTTTTTCAATATTTGGACCATAATAATTGAATGCCCACAGAAAATAAAAGGAGCTGATCACCCAACCCAAAAAGTTTACAATGTTAAAAGCAAATTGTTTTAAGAAAACTACATTAAAGATAGTTTGTCTGCGGCTAATTAAATTTTTAATACTTTTTGCAGAAACAACGACTAATAAAATGAATAAAAGGTAAATGACAGGAAATGGCAACAACCCAAAGGTATAATCATACATTATCCTTATAAAACGGAAAACAAAATGATGATAAATATAATATATTTGCGCGTTATATCCCAAAAAGGCAAAATAATGGATAAGCAAGGTAATTATACCCATAATAATACCCATATTTTTGTTTTTAAAATTAAATTTCATCATACAAATGACAACTTAACTATTTAAGCACAAAACGTAAATAACAAAATTAAATTTCAATTTCAGTAGAAAAATATAAATTAATTTGGATACATATTGTTTATTCATCATGCAGAAACTTTTTTTATCCATCCTCAAAAAGATTATATAAATACATGGGAGAAAATATAATAATTATAAATAACTTTACGTACAGTTTCAATTACCCAAAATTAAATCATGAATAGAAGATATGTTTTGAAACAAAGCGCATTATCTGCTGTAGCGATAGCGACTGGGGGTAATTTATTGAGTAAAATGACTGTCGGCGAAGAAAGCAAGCGTCTAAA
Source organism: Chitinophagales bacterium (assembly GCA_038246735.1). Lineage (GTDB taxonomy): Bacteria > Bacteroidota > Bacteroidia > Chitinophagales > Saprospiraceae > OLB9. The sequence continues at coordinate 162,241 of JBBRVQ010000001.1, read as the reverse complement.
AAATAGTATTAACCATTCCGTGTGCCAATGGACATATAGTCATATCCCTCTTGAAGCACTGTGCTCAATGGTTAAAAAAATTGGTTTTTCTGCCATTGATTTAATCGGACCAAAAGATTGGCAGGTTCTAAAAAAGTATGGTATAGATTCATCAATGTGCAACGGAGCAGAAATAGGTTTGACGAAAGGTTGGAACGACGCTCAGTATCATGGTCAGCTGATTAAAAATTATATGGATCATATCGATCTGGTAGCAGCCGCTGGATACAAAAATCTGATTTGCTTTAGTGGCAACAGGGATGGCAAAGATGATGAAACAGGAATGAATACATGCATCACTGGATTAAAAAAAATTATTGGCTTTGCGGAGAAAAAAGGAGTCGTACTCCAAATGGAATTATTTAACAGTAAAGTTGATCATAAAGATTATATGTGTGATAAGAGTGCCTGGGGTGTGGAACTTTGTAAAAAGCTGGATTCTCCCAATTTCAAATTATTGTATGATATATACCATATGCAAATAAATGAAGGAGACATAATTAGGACTGTTCAGCGTGATCATATTTATTTCGGTCACTATCATACCGCAGGTGTTCCGGGAAGACACGAGATTGATGATAGTCAGGAATTGTATTATCCTGCAATCATGAAAGCCATATTATCCACTGGTTATAAAGGATATGTGGCACAGGAATTTATACCAACCTCAACATCAGAAAAAGAGAAAGAGAAAGCATTACAAAAAGCAATTAAAATTTGTGATGTCTAATTAATTATTAATAAAAAAATCATTTAAAGCATGTATTTCAATTCAGAAGGAACAAATGAAGTAACCTATGATGCTATTGTCATTGGTTCAGGAATTAGTGGTGGATGGGCTGCAAAAGAATTATCTGAAAAAGGACTAAAAACACTTGTGCTAGAACGAGGAAGAATGGTTAGACATGGAGAATATCCAACGGCTAATATGGAAGACTGGGAACTTCCAAACAGAAATCGAATGACTCCTGAGCAAATGAAAGAATATAAGATTCAGGAACGTACCGGATATACGATGACACCTGCATATCAGCACTGGTGGCCCAAAGATACTGAAAACCCGTACACTGAAGCAAAACCTTTTGACTGGATTCGTGCATATCATGTAGGCGGCAGATCTTTACTTTGGGGAAGACAATCCTACAGACTAGGTGATTTAGATTTTGAAGCAAATGCAAAAGACGGTATTGCTGTAGACTGGCCCGTAAGATATAAGGATATTGCCCCTTGGTATGATTATGTTGAATCATTTATTGGTGTCAGTGGAAAAAATGAAGGCCTTAAACAACTTCCTGATGGTAAATTTTTACCTCCAATGGAATATAACTGCCTTGAAATTGACATTAAAAAACGTCTCAAAGAAAAAATGGGACGGGATATTATCATGGGACGCACAGCACATATTACTTCTGAAGGTGGTCACAATGGAAGAGGGACCTGTCAGACTCGAAATAGATGTATGCGTGGATGTCCCTTTGGTGCTTACTTTAGTAGTAATGCCTCTACCCTACCTGCAGCTGAAGCTACTGGAAATGTGATCATTAGACCGTTTTCCATTGTGACTGAAATCATTCTCGATGAGTCAGGAAAGAAAGCCAAGGGAGTACGTATAGTAGATTCTGAAACTAAAGAGACCAAAGAGTATTACGCCAAAATAATATTTATGTGTGCATCAACTTTTGGTAGCACACAAATTTTACTCAATAGTACTTCTGAGAGATTTCCTGAAGGAATGGGAAATGAAAGCGGAGAATTAGGTCACAATGTAATGGATCATCATTTCAGATTGGGTGCTAGTGGAAAATCGGATGATTTTAACGACAAATACTATAAAGGTAGAAGACCCACTGGTATATATATTCCACGTTTTCGCAATATTGATACAGCTTCAAAAATGCCTAACTTCATAAGGGGCTACGGCTATCAGGGTGGTGGAAGTCGCGAAGGATGGGGTCGATATATAGCTGAAGCTGAATATGGTAAAGGGCTTAAAGACGCACTGAGTTCTAATGGGGATTGGTCTTTTGGTATAACAGCTTTTGGCGAATGTCTTCCATATCATGAGAATAAAATTACGCTGAATAAGGATTTGAAAGATGTTTATGGACTGCCTACGCTAATCATGGATGCAGAATGGAAGACCAATGAACTGGAAATGAGAAAGGATATGATGTCTTCTGCTGCTGAAATGCTTGAAGCGGCGGGATTAAAGGATGTCCATACTTATGATAGTGGTTGTAATCCTGGTCTTGGCATACATGAAATGGGAACGGCAAGAATGGGTGTAGATCCTAAAACATCCGTACTTAATAAATGGAATCAGATACATTCAGTACCTAATGTTTTTATTACCGACGGCTCTTTTATGACTTCTGCCAGTTGTGTAAATCCTTCTTTGACATACATGGCATTTACAGCAAGAGCGGCAAATTATGCTGTTGAAGAGTTGAAAAAGGGAAATTTGTAATTTATTATCATTGATCATTAAAATAAAAAAATAAAATGGATAGAAGAGAAGCGTTAAAGGTAACTACCCTTTTCCTTGGGTATTCGCTCACGGCTGGGGCGGCATCCGCATTGATAGGTGGGTGCAAAGCTGAAACATCATCAGACTGGCAGCCCAAAACATTGAACAACCAGGAAGCTGAGCTATTGGCAGAAATATGTGAAACTATATTACCTAAAACTGAAACCCCGGGAGCAAAAGATGCGCTTTGTCACAGATATATCGATGAAATGCTTACTAATTTTTATTCAAAGGATAAACAAGCCTATTTTAAAGAGTCTCTCCAAGTATTTGACGACAAATCCAAATCTAAATATTCGAAGGCTTTTGTTGCCCTGAATACAAGTGAAAGGGAAGAGATTTTAAGTATATTGGCCAAAGAAGCAAATGATTATAAGGATGAAATGGGCGATAGACCACACATTTTCAGAGCTATCAAAGGAGCAACAATAAGTGGTTATTTTACCAGTGAAGTAGGTGCCAAGGGTGGTTTATGTGAATTCTTGCCAATACCCGGTCCTTATCTGGGATGTATTGATTATGCTACCATAGGCAAAGGCTATGTTCTTTAAAAAGTAAGCCTGACTGAATACAATAATTTGATGAATAAATAAAATATATTAAAATGACAAAATATTTGTTTTTGCTGTTGGTTATCCCAAGCATTTTTAGTTGCAAAAATCTAAATGAAAATAAAGTGAGTGAAAGCACGCAAACAGGCTCAGACTCAGCAGGGATAAAAATATCCCTTGCACAATGGTCGTTTCATAACGCCCTCGACAGTGGCGATATGGATAATCTTCAGTTTGCTGAAAAAGCAGGGGCTTTGGGTTTTGAAGGTGTAGAATATGTCAATAAATTTTTTAAAGATAAGGCGCAGGATACTTCCTATCTTAACCAAATGACTGCCAAAGCTAAAACCGCCGGAGTTAAACAGCTATTGATCATGATAGATGGAGAAGGCCATCTTGGTGATCCAGATGAAACAAAAAGAAATCAAGCAGTGCTGAATCATCACAGGTGGGTAGATGCAGCAGCTTATCTTGGATGCCATTCGATCAGGGTGAATGCTCACGGTGAAGGTAAAGCTGAAGAAGTAGCAAAAGCCGCTATAGATGGATTATCAAAACTGTCTGAATACGCTTCATCAAAAAATATAAATGTAATAGTGGAAAATCACGGAGGATTTTCATCTAATGGTCAATGGCTTGCAGGTGTCATGGCAAAAATTAATAAACCCAATTGTGGTACTCTACCGGACTTTGGTAATTTTTGTCTCAAAAGTGAAACAGATGCAAAAGGTGCTACAAAATGTGTGGAAGAGTATGATAGATACAAAGGTGTGGAAGAACTCATGCCTTATGCTAAAGCTGTAAGTGCCAAATCCTTTGATTTTGGTGAATTGGGTTTCGAGACAACCATAGATTACCCAAAAATGATCGGTATAATTAATGATGCAAATTATAGAGGATTTATTGGGGTTGAATATGAAGGAAAAAGTCTTAGTGAAGAAGAAGGTGTTAAAGCAACAAAATTACTGATTGAAAAGTGTTTAAAAGAACTTGAAGGAAAATCAGAGTAAAATCAGGTCTTCAGGATTTTTATATAAAATATATCGCACAAATTGTTTTGCTGCAAAAGGAGCAATGCTTGAACCTTTAGTTCCTAATCCATTAAAAATATACATGCCTCTGATGTTTGGATGTGGTTTAAATATTGGTCTTCTCGAATGCATAGTTGGTCTGATGGCAGCTTTATGCTCTAAAATCTCAAAAGGAACTTTAAGTATGCGTTCTAATTCAGCTTTAAGTTTTAGATAAATTTTTTCTGTTGGTAAATCGTCTTTTATATCCCATTCATATCCTGAACCCACCCAATACACATCATCATATTGGTGCACAATGAATATATGATCCTTATACATCTTTCTGAAACCTGCATTCTTAATTCTGATTAAAAATACTTCACCTTTTGATGGAGCAAGCCCAATATTTTCAAAATATGGATTAAATACTGCCTGATATCCTTCACAAAATATTATCTCATTGAAAGACAAATCTTTATAAGTAAATATTCCTGATTGTTCTTCAAGATGGTTATAATTAAATTTATCATTTATATATTTGTTTTGATTTTGCCACTTAAGTTTAAAAGCCTCCAGAATTTCTGCCAGATTCACTTGTAGTGTGCCAGTTAACTCTCCATAAGCAAATGGCTTTGATATCATATCCCCAAATTCTTTAGTATCTGCTATAGGCAACATAAACTGCTTTACCTCTGGATCAGCCGTTCTGGAAAGCCAGATATTTTCATCTTCGCTACTATACAATGACCTTATGATGTTTGATTCAGTATAAGTCTTAATGCCAAGGTAGTGGCTTAGTTCATCATATACGAGCTTAGCTTCAGGAAGGAATTCATGTATACGCCAGCTTTTTATAAATTTTTTACCTGTGATAGGGTTTACAATGCCCGCGGCAACTTTAGAAGAAGAACCAAAATAATTATTGTCAATAACAAGCACGTTTTTTCCTGCTTCAGACAGGAAGTATGATATTAGGGTCCCCGAGATGCCCTGACCAATCACAGCAAAATCAAATATCTCAGATTTCATTATTTTTCCAATTGCTTAAGTATTGCTTTATCCTTTGCCGTCAAAGAGCTGATTACCAAATCATAAGATTGATCTATTAATTTCATTACAAAAGCATCACTAAGCGCACCTTCTATATTTACGGTATTCCAATGTTTTTTATTCATGTGGTATCCGGGCTGAATGTCCTCATATTCTTCTCTAAGGGTTAAGGTCCATTCGGGATCACATTTCAGATTTACCTTACAGGGTGCTTCATCAATGCCGGTCAAAGCGAATATTTTATCCATAACCTTAAATACCAAAGTGTCTCCCCCAAACGGAAATGATTCTGTGACTCCTTTTTTGGCCAGGCAATAATCGGTGAATGATTCAATATTCATTATCTGATGTATTACAAAAGATGACCCATAATATCTTGTTTTACTTTAAGATATTGCTCATTTTCACGTTTTGAAGGTATAATTAGAGGAATTCTTTTTACAAGTTTTATTTTTGAATGATCAATAGCTGAAATTTTTTCTGGATTATTGGTAATCAATTCTATCTGCTTTATATTTAAGTCGTCAAGTATATCAATGGCTATATTAAAATCCCTTTCATCAGGTTCAAATCCAAGATGTACATTGGCTTCGATGGTATCGTATCCAACATCCTGCAGATTATAGGCTTCCAATTTATTAATAAGACCAATGCCCCTGCCTTCCTGTCTGAGGTATATCATTACACCTCGGCTTGCCTGTATAATATTCATAGATGCTTCAAACTGTTCACCGCAATCACATCTTCTAGAACCAAAAAGATCGCCGGTAATACACTCTGAATGTATACGAACCGGAACAACACCCGTAACATCAGCATCAATGTGGACGAGGGCAATATGAGGTTGTTGATTGTCATGCTGCTCTGAATACGCAAAAATGTTAAAATTTCCCCATTTTGTAGGTAAATTTGCCTTAACTTGCCTTCTCAACAAAGTTTCATTTTTTTTAGTGTTGCAAAGATAACAATTTGCCTGCGGGTAATGTTTTTTATACGTATTTTTACTTTCCAACAAAGAAAATTTAATTACTTTTGCAGCACTTTTAGTTAAACAGGTCTCATAGTTCAACGGATAGAATAGAAGTTTCCTAAACTTTAGATATGGGTTCGATTCCCGTTGAGACCACAACGCAAAACAATAAACCCTTGTAAATAAAACAGTTACAAAGGTTTTTTAATGACGGGGTAAACATAAGGTAAACATTCGTCAGAAAGCTGAAATATCTTGAAAAAGACCATACTTGTTACGTTTAGCTTCCAAAAAGATGGCTTGATATAATGGTAGCTTCTCACAATAAATCTTATCATAAGGTTTCACGTAGCCATTTTCCAACAAAATCTCATTAATACATCTTCCATCAGGTAAAATAATATAGGACAAAGTTCTACCATATTTATCGGTCAAATTATTCTCTTCTTGAATCACGGTGACATTTGTACCGGGTATTAAAGTCTCTTTAAGGAAATAGAAAGGCTTATAACCAAGAGTAATCAATAATGATCCTGGCAGATGTGTTTCCCTTTCATCTTGAATTAACTTTGCAGGTGGCTTTATCTCAGGTGCATCGATACCATAAAGCCTTATTTCTTCTTCCACCATTATAAATATATTTCTAACAATTAGTCCGTCTCCATCTACTATTATGACAACTTCAAAGCCTGTTCTGATAATTGTCTGTTCTTTTGCGCTTGATTGCATTACAATACATTATATTTATACTTGTTTGATATTCAATAATATAGTAACTTTGCAGATGTTAATTTTGTTTATTTAATTATTAAATTATAATACCATGGCACGTCAAACTGGCGCATTAAAGTACCAAGGAACTATCGGAGATATCCGACATTTAAAAATCAAAGGATTGAAAGGTTCATTCGCAGGGATTATAGGTGGTATTTGCGGCGAACAAATTGCCACTGCCCCAGAGTTTGCAAGAACTTCTAAAAATATGAATGAATTTGGAGGTTGTGCAAAGGCTGGTAAATCTGTTAGAGTGGGATTCGCAAGTGTACTTAGTAATATGTCAGATCCGCAAGTTACCGGAAGGCTTACTGCCATCATGAAGAAAATAAATCTGGAAGATGGTTCTGAAGCGAGGAGACAAAGAGCAGTATTGATTACTGCTGTTCCAAATTATCTTGTTGATTTTGAATTTAATCGATTCAGATCTTTTGATGGCACTATGAATTCACCATTACACCAGCAGTAGGTCGTGATAGTTCAACTTTGGATATTCCAATTTTTAACCCATTGAATTATTTGAGCATTCCTGCTGGAGCGACGCATTTCAGAATTATCAATGCCATTGCAGCTGTTTCTGATTATGCTTATAATGTTGTAGCTAAAGTGTATGAGCCTACTGTTCCATCCTTAGATAAGTTATCAGGTGTTGCATATTCTGACTATTTACCCGTAAATGCTTTAACAACTGTCCAGAATGTTGTTGTATCACTTCCAGGTTCGCCAACTTTGACAGCTAGTGTTTCTGTTTTGGATGCTGTTAAAATTGAGTTTTACCAAGAAGTAAACAGTAATTACTACGTATTAAATCAAGGTAATGTAATAAAAATCAAGTAATTTTTCTAAGAGCCATAATAGGAATTTGATCAGTGAAAGCTCTAATCAGGTATTAATTTTATTCATTTAAAAAAAAGTCCGAGATTTAGGTGGTCGGTCCACCCTAACATACAATACATATTAGAGTCAAATGGGTTTTGATCCAAAACTCTCTGATCTATAAGGCTCTTTATGATGATGGAGTAATTTGTAGATAGAGAAATGTGGTGTCTATTTAATAGATTTTTAAGATCATCAAGGTTATATAGCCTATTTGGCTGTATTTCCGATTTAATGGCTTCATTGCTGGCAATAATGTCATTGCCATAGTTTATTCGTACTTGGATTTGAATCCTTAATCAGGCCATAATTTTATGTTATAAAAAATCAAATCCTACTGGATAAGGCTTCCTTTTATAAAAATAGGTTAAATGGCAAATGAACTTTTATAAAGGGGTTTACACAAGCGACATTTCATTAATAAAAATTTTAATTTGGTGTATATACCAAATTGTAGTTATTTAATTATCTTTGGGTAAAATAATTTGAACGATGAAATATTTACTTTCCATTTTCTCATTTTCCATTTCCACCTTTTTTGTTCTTATTGGACAAAATAGTATCCCTAAAGTAGAAAATATTCGAACAGAACTTCGAACCAACGAAAAAATGATTTTTGTTCACTTTGATGTCCAAGATGCAGAAAATGACAGTATCAGGGTGAGATTAAAATCGTCTTTGGACGGTGAGTTTTATCAAATTATTAATGATGATTTAAGTGGAGATGTCGGTGACAATATTGGTAATGGTCAAAAAACAATGGTTTGGTCATACCCAGAAAATACAAATCTTCAGAATATTAGTCTCAAGCTCTCCGTTTGGGATCATCTAAAGCCAGAAATAGGCACTTGGGTGAATGAAGTAAGTGAAGTGCTTATTCGTCAGTTTATGGACAAAATGGAAGGTCCTAGACACTATGCAACATCCAAAAACAAACTGGAAGAAGTTAAAAATTTTATTAATTCCGAGTTTTTAGACAAAGGGTTGGCTACCTATAGACAAGATTTTGTCCATCTGAATCAGAATGGCCAAAATATTATCGGACGTAAAGCTGGCTTAATCAATGAAAATCGCTCATGGATTATTGATGCACATTTTGATTCTGTACAGAGTTCTCCAGGAGCGGATGACAATGCTTCCGGGGTATGCGCTGTATTAGAAATATCACGGGTATTGAAAGATTTTGCTTTTGCGGATAATTTGGTATTTATCGGATTTGACTTTGAAGAAGCAGGATTGATAGGTTCCAAAAGATATGTAGCTTCTGGGATACGTCCTTACGAAAAAATTCAGGGAGCTTACAATATGGAAATGATAGGATACTATAGCGATCAACCCAACTCTCAGATGTTGCCTGCAGGGTTTAATATTCTTTTTCCAGAAGTTTCTGCCGCGGTAGCAAACGACCAATTCAGAGGAAACTTTCTAACTAATGTTGGAAATACAGCTTCTTCATCTCTCATTGCTTCGATTCAATCTAGTGCAACACAATGGGTTCCGGAATTGAAAGTATATAGTTTAGCCGTACCAGGTAATGGAAGTATTGCTCCAGACTTGAGACGAAGCGATCACGCACCATTTTGGGATGTTGGTATTCAAGCACTCATGCTTACCGATGGTTCTAATTTTCGAAATCATAATTACCACACACCTGCAGACTCTTCCGCTACCCTAGACTTTACTTTCATGACAAGAGTTACAAAGACCATACTTGGTGCGGTAGCAAAGTCAGCTCAGCCTTTGAATGGAAAACAATACGATTTGGGAGGTTTTATAACCAAAACGCATGACCATCAAGATGCTAGACCAATGGTCCAGCTTTACCCAAACCCTATTCGGTCTGCAGCAAACTTGAAGATCATTGGCATGAAGGACAAATTATTTAGAGTCAGAGTGATAAGTCTCGAAGGAATAATTCACAAGACCACCTATATGTATGGTATGTCCGAGATTCAATTGGCATTAGACACGTTGACCGCAGGAATGTATTTGGTAGTTATGGACAGTGACGAATTAACCATTACAAAAGAATTAGTCATTGGTAATTAATGAAATTTTAAAGCCTTAAATTCTGGTTTAAACACCAATTATTTTTGGCGTATGTAATTATTTTATACCATGTGTTTGTACCAAAAATAGAAGGTTATAGTTTAATTTTTGATTTAAAGAATTAGAATTCAAACTATCTGTTGCCATATTATTGGTATATGATATTCCTATAGTCGTATTTTCCATATTGGTAAGTTTTGTTAAATAATTACAAAAAAATAATCACAAAAAAGATATTAATTAAAATAAATAGATATATTTGCGCAAACGATTGTTCTAAAATGAATAAGTCCAATACCATTAAAGACATTTCAAGGGAAGCTAATGTTTCCACAACTACCGTATCCAGGGTACTCAATGGGCTGTCTCGTGAATATAGAATTAGTGAAAAAACAGAAAATCGTGTTTTAAATACTGCCCAAAAACTTAAATATAGACCCAATCATACAGCTGTAAGTCTTCGATTACAAAAAAGTAATTTAATCGGACTGTTAATTCCTGATCTATCCAACCCTTTCTTTTCTAATATAGCGAGTGTAGTGAGCCTGGAGCTCAGGAAAAGAGGTTTTTCTGTAATTATAACTGATTGTTCCGAAGATGAAAATACTGAAATTGAAGTTGTTGACTTATTACAAGATAGGCGCATTGATGGATTATTAGTGATGCCTTCTGGGGCGAATCCTGAACATTTAGAAGCATTATACAAAATGAATGTTCCAGTTATTTGTATAGACAGATATTTTACTTCGACCGATCTACCTTATGTGGCAACTCATAATTATGAGGGAGCGTATGAAATTACACAATACCTTATTAGTTGTGGACATAAAAAAATAGTCTGTATTCAGGGAGTTCCACATGTGATGCCAAACATCCAGAGAGTTAAAGGATATTTAGACGCAATGCAAGTTGCAGATCTGCAAAATATTAGTTTTGTTACCGGAAATAATTTTTCTCAAGAAAATGGGTATCTAGAAACAAAATTATTACTTCAAAAAGAAGATAGACCAACAGCAATTTTTTGTTTAAGTAATACTATTCTATTAGGTGTGTTGAAGTCAATTAGAGAAGAAGGTCTAAAAATTCCAAATGATATATCATTAGTTACTTTTGATGATGCAGAATATTTGAAATTTCTTAAGCCTGCCATTACGAGTGTAGCACAGCCAGTTTTAGAATTAGCCAAAATGAGTATCAAAATATTATTTAAAATGATGGACCAAAAAGAAAATAAAGAAGCATGGGATACAGAGCAGATTTTACTGAGCCCTACCATCATTTATAGAAAATCAGTTAGAAATATATAATTTTATTATTAAAATGCACAATCGATTATCCTAAATTTTAATTTATGTTAGAAATCAAAATCAATGAAACAAAGGTCACCAGTGAACATATTGTCGTAATAGGTAGTACAAATACTGATATGGTGGTCAGAAGTTCACATTTACCTAAGCCTGGCGAAACGGTTTTGGGAGGAGAATTTATGATGCTACCTGGTGGAAAAGGAGCCAATCAAGCTGTTACGATTGCCCGATTAGGTGGTAAAGTGCATTTTATTACAAAATTAGGGAATGATATCTTTGGGGCACAATCAAAAATAAATTTAGAAACAGAAGGAGTACTGGTGGATTATGTTTTTTGTGACGATATCCATCCTTCCGGTGTAGCACTGATTAGCGTTGATGACAATGGTGAAAACTCAATAGTTGTAGCACCAGGAGCTAATGCTCACTTAGGAATTGAGGAGATTACTAAGGCAAAATCTTGTATTCTAGATGCAGAAATCATATTGATGCAACTTGAAATACCAATAACCACAGTAGAGTCAGTCATACAAATGACGCTGAATATGGGAAAAAAGGTAATACTCAATCCTGCACCAGCATACCATTTACCTGATGCTGTTCTTAATGGACTCTATCTAATAACTCCAAATCATACCGAAGTTGAAATCCTAACTGGTATAACAATCACTGATGAACTTACATGCGAAATGGCATCACAGCACTTAAAAAATAAAGGTGTTCAAAATGTAATTATTACCTTAGGCTCAAAAGGTGCTTACGTAAGTTCGGATAAATTTACTGGGATGGTACATACATGTGAATTTAAAGTAGTAGATACAACAGGTGCTGGAGACGCCTTTAATGGTTCCATAGCACTAGCCCTATCTCAAGATTTGGGAATTGAATCGGCGGTACGTTATGCCAATTTGGTAGCAGGATTATCGGTAACAAAGTTAGGAGCTCAAGCATCAATACCCTATCCATCAGAATTGGAGTTGGAATTAAAAACCGTAAAATCATTTTAACTTACTAATGATCTAAAAGAAAAATATATGGCCACATTAAATTTTAACATACGAATTCAGCTTAAAACGTTGGGTGTCTTTTTGATTTTTTTATTAATCCTTCCTTTTACAAGTTTGCAGGCTCAAGAAAATGCTGTTGTGAAACTATCGGGAACTGTATCCGATGCTTCAGATAATAAATTTCTATCTTATGTATCCGTTGTGATAGGTAACAAAGGTACTTATACTGATGAGTTTGGTAAATACGCAATAGAAGGTACAGTAGGTTCCACAATCATTTTTTCAAGTATTGGATATGATACTTGGGAAGCTGTCATCGGAAACGAAAATGTTATAGATATTAGCCTTGCACCTGCATCAGTCTTACTCCAGGAAGCGACGGTCATTGGATATGGAACAACAACAAAAAAAGAAGTAACTGGTGCTACAGCAACGATTAAATCTCGAGACTTTAACAAGGGTGTATTTACAGACGCCATGGGGCTTTTACAAGGTAAGGTAGCAGGCTTATCCATATTGAATCCCAATGGTGCTGACCCTTTGGCCACTTTTAGAATCATCCTTCGAGGTACCAATACACTCACTTCTGGCCAAGGACCATTGATTATCATTGATGGTGTGGCTGGCGCCGATCTGCGAAATATAAATTTTGAAGAAGTAGAATCTTTTGATGTATTAAAAGATGGTGCAGCAGCAGCCATATATGGTACTCGTGGTACGAATGGTGTGATCATTATAACTACTAAAAGAGCAAGATCTGGAAGAGCAGTAATAGAGTTTTCAAGTCAAATCATTGCCCAAGTAAACCCGCGAAGAGTAAAATCGCTTGATGCAAAAGAATTTAAATATGCTATAGAAAACTTCGTTCCATCAAGAACATCTAGCTTGTTGGGTGCTGAAACAGATTGGTTTTCTGAAATAACCAGAAAAATGCCACTTTCTCAGCGATATAGTGTAGCAATATCAGGTGGTGCTGAACATTTTTCTCATCGTACTACATTTAATGTAGAGCAAAATGAAGGCTTGTTAAGGGATAATGAAGTAAACAAATACCTTTTTAAAACAAATATTAAACAGACAGCATTCAAAGAATTACTTAACATTGACTATAACCTTAGTGTTAGATCGAGTACATATTCACCAGCTAATTACAGTTTATTTTTTCAAGCATTTACTCATAACCCGACTCAACCAGTCTATGATCCTAGTAATGTTGCTGCAGGTGGTTACTCACAGCGACAAGCGATAGATTATTACAATCCTGTGGCAAGCTTAAACGAAAGAATTCGTTCAGGCAGTACTGTAGTTATAGCGCCAAATGCTACCGCTTCATTGAAATTATTTAAAGGATTAAATTGGAATAATTTTATATCATATGAATTAGGTACTTCTAAAGAATCATCGTATAAGACAAAATATTTTCCAAGTATCATAGGAAGAGGCGGAGAAGCTGAACTCAATAACAGTGATGTATTCAATCTTCAATACGAAAGTACTGTTGGGTATAAAACCAGTATAGAAAACCATAGTCTAAATGCAATAGCAGGATATTCTTATCAAAAGGATGGAGGAACAAGCAGCTATATTGTAAATTCAAATTTTGATACGGATATCTATGGCCCAAATAATATAGGCGCTGGATTTAATCTTCGGGAAGGAAATGCAGAGATAGGAAGTTATCGATATGAAAGTAAACTAATCGCATTTTTTGGTCGAGTGATGTATAATTATAGTAATAAATACCTTGCTTCTGTTTCAATACGAAGAGAAGGCTCTTCAAAATTTGGCAATAATAACAAATGGGGATTTTTTCCTGCCGTCAGTGTAGGTTGGAGAATAAACCAAGAAAAATTTATGAAGAGTGTTTCATGGGTAAATGAATTGAAACTAAGAGTAGGATATGGAGTGACAGGCAATCAGGATTTTAGCCCTTATCGCTCACAAGTTCTGTTTGGTAGAGCAGGTCGTTTTTATTATAATGGAGAATGGATAAATACATATCAGCCTGTGACAAATCCCAATCCTGACCTACGATGGGAAAAAAAGGAAGAAATAAATATAGGAATAGATTTTTCTATTCTCAAACGACGACTCAGCGGTTCACTTGATCTTTACTCTCGAACCAGTAAAGATTTATTATACTCATATAATGTTTCAGTGCCGCCTTATTTGTACAATCAGTTATTTACAAATGTTGGTGACATCAATAATAGTGGGATTGAACTTTCGCTCAATGGAAGTATCATGAAAAGGAAGGATTTTGAATGGAATGGTATCCTTACGTACAGTACAAATATCAACAAATTGGTTAAGATTTCAAATGAAGAATTTAAAGAAACATCTTATGATGTAGCTTGGCTTGGTGGTTCAGTACCTCTTTTTTCTCAAAAAGTAAGAGAAGGAAGTAGTCTTGGTACTTTCTACGGCCCTGTATGGCTGGGTGTTGATGAAAGTGGGTTTGACAAACTTAAAAATGCAAATCCAGTAGGTGCTGTAAATCCAGAAAATTGGGAGGACATCGGCAGTGCATACCCTATTGCCATGTTAGGAATTACAAATGCATTTACGTATAAAAACTGGGGCTTTAATTTTGCAATGAGATCAAATATTGGAGGTAAAGTGCTGAACATGTACCGCCTATACCATGAAAACTGGTCAGCAATAGGTACTAAGAACATCATAAGTACACAATTAGAAAATCCTGAATTCACTGGGATCACTCAGTACTCTTCTAAATATTTGGAAAATGCCACATTTTTGAAATTAGACAATGTGTCATTTTCATACAATGTACCGACAAAATTAAAATATATCTCATCAATGAATCTCTCTTTAACAGCACAAAACGTATTTATACTAACTAAGTATAAAGGTTTGGATCCTGAGGTAAACCTAAGTGGTCTTGAACCTGGCATTGAAAGCTTATCATATTATCCAAGAACAACAACAGTTGCTTTTGGGGTAAATGTAATTTTTTAAAATATATATTAAAAGATAAGGAATATGAATACATTCACAAAAATAAAATTGGTAGCCATAGTGGTAATAATTTCATTATTATCATGCACAAATCTTGACGAAAATGTGTATTCTAGTATACCGATAGATAAATTTTTCCAAAACGAAAGGGAAGTCTTAATGAATGCAGGCAGAGCCTATACCAAATTGCAGAAATATCCTGAAGAATTTGGATTATGGTCGCTTACAGAGTTAGCAAGTGACGAAATGGTGGCACCAGGTAGAGATGATGGGCAAGTCTGGGATAATGGTCGATGGCATGAGTTGCACACGCATGCATTTACGCCTAGTAACAAAATAAATACTGTTGCCTGGACCTATGTTTTTGAAGGAATAAGTGCTTGTAATGAAGTATTGTACGCAACAGAGTCTTCTCCATTAGTTTTTGATGGCAAAGATAAAATAGCCGCTGAAATAAAAATCCTGCGAGCTTATTTTTACTATTGTGCGATAGATAACTGGGGAAACATTCCATTTGCTATCGATTTTACAAGTAAAGTTTTACCTTTACAAAAAGACCGGTCATTTGTATTCTCTTTTATCATCGATGAAATAAATGACAACGTAGATAAATTGGAGGATGCACCAAATCCATCAAATTATGGTCGCGTCACCAAAGCAATGGCATATACGCTTCTCGCTAAAATGTATCTCAATGCAAAAGAGTGGATCGGATCTGACAAATGGGCGGAATCTGTAGCTGCCTGTGACAAAGTAATTGCATTAAATACATTGCAAATAGAAGATGATTTTTTTACCAATTTCAAAGTGCGCAATGAAGTGTCAAAGGAAAATATTTTCGTGATACCGATGCATCCTATACATACAAGAGATCGATTTTACTGGCAACAACTGACATTAAACGATGCAAGTCGTGCTACATTCAATTTTATTGGCCAAATGTGGGATGAGTTTATCCTCGAGCCAGGATTTTTGGACAAATACAGTACAAATGATGTAAGAAAAAAATCTTTTCTTTTTGGACAACAATTTGATAAGTCAGGAAGCCCAATTGTATTTGTAGAAAATGGTGTGGAAGTCCCATTTATTTACACACCTACAGTTGGTAATTACAACTCAAGAAAAAAATGGGAAGGAGCTCGTTGTGCTAAATATGAATACCAACCCAATCTCCAATACTACGTAGAAGAAATGGATAACGATTTTGTATTATTTCGGTATGCAGATGTGTTGTACACAAAATTAGAAGCTCTATGGAAATTGGGTCGTGCAGGAGAAATGATCAACGATTCGGATTTGCAAAAGATACGTACACGGGCTGGTTTAGCTCCTTATGCTGTCTCTGAATTGAACGTATCGGAGTTACTAGACGAGTTCGGAAGAGAATTTGCTTGGGAAGGCCGTCGAAGACAAGACCAGATTCGTTTAGGTAATTGGGGTGCTACCTGGTGGAATAAACCAACATCGACAGCATCCAAAAAATTATTTCTGATTCCTCAAACTGTATTAAGTGCTAATTTCAATCTTATTCAAAACCCTCAGTAATCATGATGTATAAATTTTATAAATACTTATCTGTAGTCGCCATAGTTTTCGCTTCACTTTATATGGGAAACATGGATGCACAATCGACAAATAATGTTATTACTATAAGTGAATTGAAGGACAAAATTGCAGGCGCATGGATTGGCCAGATGATTGGTAATATTTATGGATTACCTCACGAAAATAAATATATAAATGCTCCAGGAGATGATCAGAAATGGCCTTATGGGTACACAAAAAATCTAGATAAACTAAAAAAATACGCTGGTGCTTTTTCAGATGATGATACAGACGTTGAATATATGTATCTCCTCACTATGGAAAAATATGGTTATGAACCTACGTACGAGCAAATGCGTGAAGCATGGTTATTTCATGTACGTGATCGAGTGTGGTTGGCAAATCGTGGAGCTTTGGGTTTAATGCATTTTGGATACACTCCACCTTTTACAGGTGATAAGGAAATCAATCCACATTGGTTTCAAATAGATCCCCAATTAATAAATGAAATATGGTCTTATACTGCTCCTGGTATGGTTCAATATGCCGCTCAAAAATCAGAGTGGGCGGCGCATATCACAAGTGATGATTGGGGAGTGGAACCCACCATCCATTATGGAGCAATGTATGCTGCAGCATTCTTTGAAAAGGATATTCTCAAATTAATAGAAATTGGATTGAAGGAACTTCCGGCCAACGGTAGATATGCGCAGACTGTAAGGCACATGATAGATTTACATAAAAAATATCCTAATAAATGGCAGGACGCATGGAAAGAAATGGCTGAAGCATATTATGTGAATGAACCAGACTTGACTAAAACGATTTGGAATGCAAATCTGAACGGAGCTTGTGGTATACTAGCTATGTTGTATGGGAAAGGTGACTTTCAGCATACCCTAGATCTATCATGTGCCATGGGCTTTGATGCTGATAATCAGGCAGCTACAGTAGCTGGACTACTAGGTATCATGTATGGGTTTAAAGCCTTACCAAAAGATTTATACCTGCCTATTGAAGGATGGACAAAACCTTTTAATGATACTTATATCAATATCACTCGTCATGAACTTCCTGATGCCAGTATCCAAGATATGATCGACAGAATGGTAAAAATGACATTACAACTTGTAAAAGAAAAAGGAGGTAAAGTCACTGGAAAACCAGGCAAAGAGAAAATTACCGTCAATACAAAAGCAATATTTGATGCTCCGTTGGAATTTTATATCGGACCTGCTCCAAGGATGGAAGTGAACCAACAAGTAGATCATGTCTTCTACAGCAAAGCCAACAAAGCTTATAATTGGACACATGTAGCTGGACAACTACCTACAGGAATCACATTTGATAAAGGAAGAATTACGGGCGTCCCTACGGCTTCTGGTAAATATAAGATTGCAATTCAAGTGGACAATGGGAAGAAAACGCTCCAAAAAGAATTTGAATTGTTAGTTCGTAATAAAAACATTTCTGCCACAGCATCTTCGGTTATTGCCAATGTTCATACACTGAATGAGGCTGTTTTAGATTCGTGTTGGACAACTTTTGGGAAATCCATGTATGCAAAAAACGTTGATGTAATACGCGATGGAAGGATCAATGGAGCTGGATCTGTGTTTTATAGTATCGCTGCGGAAGCAAAACTTCCGAAAGTAGATTACTATGGCTACGAATGGGATGATGAACAGGATATAGATATGGTAGCATTTCATACTGGTGGTATGGAAGAGTTTGGTGGTTGGTTTACATCTCTAAATGTTCAATACAAAAATGAAGAAGGCAAATGGGTTGGTGTAGAAAAAATAAACATTTCTCCCCAAATGCCTAAAACAGACATCGTGTTTATACAACCCCATTTTGTAGAATACGTGCTGAGTTTTAATCCAATAAAGACAAAGGCCATACGAATCATCGGTGATGCAATGATCCAAGATCACTGGAATAAATATACTAAAAAAGTTTCTGGATTTACTTCCATCACTGAGTTGAGTATTTATCAATCTAAAAAATAATATTTAATGAGTTTAATACAAAGAAATATATTTCAAGTATTACTAGCAGCTGGGATTATCTTTTCAGGTTGCAATGGTTCAAATAAGGATACAGACGATGTTCTTTCATCCAGTTCTATAGAGATTTCTAAATCTTTATTGCTAAATAAAATTAAAGGCGGTTGGGCAGGACAAACTATAGGCGTTGTTTATGGTGCTCCTGTCGAATTCAAATACAATGGTTCTATGGTTCCCAAAAACCATATCATCCCTTGGGGCGAACATTATGTTAAATACTGGTGGGATAAAAAACCCGGCTTATTTGATGATATTTATACCGACCTTAATTTTGTAGAAGCTTTTGAAAAATACGGTGTCGATGCAACTCCGGACTCTATTGCAAAACATTGGTCAACCACTGCATATCATCTTGCGCACGCCAATCAAGCATCGAGATATAATATATTAAATGGCATTATGCCACCAGCTTCTGGGTTTTGGAAAAATAACCCACATGCAGATGATATAGACTTTCAAATCGAAGCTGATTTTATCGGATTTATGTCACCAGGTATGGTCAATTCCGCAACTGATATTGCAGACCGTGTAGGTCATATCATGAATAGTGGCGATGGATACTACGGCGGAGTATTTGTATCAGCGTTATATTCACTAGCATTTGTTTCAAATGATCCAGTTTATATTACAGAACAAGCTATAAAAACCATTCCAGCTGGGACCAAGTTTCACGAATGTATATCAGATGTTATAAAATGGCATAAACAATATCCGAATGATTGGAAGCAAACGTGGTTTGAACTACAAAAAAAATGGGACCATGATGTTGGATGCCCCAAAGGTGTATTTTTGGGCTTTAATATAGATGCGAAAATCAATTCTGCCTATGTCGCAATAGGGCTACTTTATGGAAATGGGGACTTTACCAAATCAATTGACATTGCTGCTCGTTGCGGACAGGATGCTGATTGTAATCCCGCAACTGTAGGCGGAGTATTGGGTGTGATACTGGGTTATGATCACATTCCAGCATTTTGGCTTAAACCGTTACAGGAAATTCAAGATGAAAATTTTGAAAATACTGAAATGTCTCTAACGAAGGCATATAGATTAAGTTTTAACCATGCCTTAAAAATGATTGCTTCTAAAGGCGGAAAGACAGAAGGCGAAACTGTTACGATACCATTAGCCAAACCTATACCAGTAGCATTTGAGCAAAATTTTGAAAATTGTTTCCCTATTGAAAGGAATAAAATAGATAAATCGTTCACAGATGAAATAACATTTGAATTTAATGGCAACGGTTTCTTACTTTATGGCAATATGGCTAAGCGTTCTAAAGTAGACACTAATTATATTGATAGAATCTCTAAAAGAACTTATGGCTCAGAATCATTTGGTCTAGCTGAAATAGATGATCCATATGTAGCATTGATGGATGTTTATATCGACGGAACCTTATCTGAAACCATAAAATTGCCAATGAAGAATTCGGCTAGAAGGCTAGAACCCACTTGGAAATATCAAATGAAAGAAGGGAAGCATGAAGTAAGGTTAAAATGGAAAAACAATACCCCTGAATACGAATACCGGATCAATGATTTAATCGTCTATTCGGAAACAGAGCCTAAAGATCATTTATCCCAACATTAAAAATTATGAGGACACATTATATAATAGGAATTGCGGTATTTGGATGTTTAATGTTGAATAGTTGCCGGAAAGTGGAAAAGGATTCTGTAAAATCAGCAGAATATCTCCATATTTCCAAAGACGTCTTAAAAGACAAAATAAGAGGCGGATGGGCTGGCCAGACTATCGGCGTTACTTATGGTGGACCCACAGAATTTCGTTTCAAAGGTACCATGATTCAGGATTATCAAAACATGGTTTGGCACGACCATTATATAAAAGAAACCTTTGATTTAGATCCAGGTCTTTATGATGATGTGTATTTAGACCTCACGTTTGTGAATATTATTGAAAAACTTGGATTAGATGCACCAACAGATTCGTTTGCCTTGGCTTTTGCACAGGATGATTATAAACTTTGGCACGCCAATCAGGCTGCACGATATAATATTCTCAATGGTATCATGCCGCCAGCTTCTGGACATTGGATGAATAACCCACATGCTGATGATATAGACTTTCAAATTGAGGCAGACTTTGCCGGTATGATGTCGCCTGCTATGACCAATACTGGATCCGATTTTTGCGATCGCATTGGGCATATTATGAATTATGGTGACGGATGGTATGGAGGAGTTTTCATTTCGGCACTTTATACTGTTGCGTATTATTCTGATGATCTTAATTATGTTATCAATAGTGCTTTAAAGACAATTCCTGAGGAAAGTCAATTTTATAAAACCATCAATGATGCGATAAAGTGGCATAAGCAATACCCAGATGACTGGAAACAAACATGGTTTGAATTAGAAAAAAACCATTCATCTGAAAAAGGATGTCCCGAAGGTGTATTTAATTCGTTCAATATTGATGCTAGATTAAATGCTGCTTATGTAGTAGTTGGTTTGTTGTACGGACAAAAAGATTTTTTTAAAACGATGGATGTTTCTACTCGATGTGGTCAAGATTCAGATTGTAACCCAGCCACAGCTGCAGGCATACTAGGTGTAATGTCTGGATACAAAAATATTCCAGATTATTGGAAACCGGCTTTGGAAGAGGTAGAAGATTTAAAATTCCCGTATATGGATATTACCTTAAACGATGTATATAAATTGACATTTAAACACACCCTTCAATTGGTAGAACAAAATGGAGGAAAGGTAACCAATGATAGTGTTCAAATAAAAATTCAATCTCCTGCCACTGTACGTTTCGAACAATCATTTGAAGGTATGTATCCTTCTGAAGAAAGATATTTGCGACAAGAATTTACAGATCAGGACATCAACATTGATTTTACTGGAAATGGTCTTGTAGTTCTAGGAAATATAAAAAGTAGATGTGGGGAATCAAAGAGCAGCTATGTAGCATTATTGGATGTTTATATAGATGGTAAAAAAGAAGAACAAGTTAAAATGCCTTTCGATTATATCGTCAGGAAATATGATATTTACCATAAATATTTGCTAAAAGAAGGGGCACATAAAGTTGAAATAAAATGGATAAATAAAAATACTGACTTTAGTATATACATGAAATCAATAGTCGTCTATAGCGAGACTGAGCAGAAAAAATTTGATCCAAAATAGTCCAAGGAATGAAAAATATTTTTAAATCATATGGTTTTAATTTGGTTGTAATCCTTCCTATAAGCTTTATGATATTGCTTTTATTGGGTTGCAAAAAGGAAGACAATATTGACGATCCTATTGACCCACCATTCATGCGGTTGGTAGAGTCATCGATCAAAAGTGAAATAATGGTTCACACCATTAAGTATTCCGTACTGTTACCTGTTGATTATAAAACATCTGGAATATCATACCCTGTGGTTTACCTGCTTCATGGTTATGGAGACAATTATACTGCTTGGAGCAGATCTGGAAATATACAGCATCATTCAGATAATATGGGTGCTGAAATCGGGCCCATGATTTTTGTAATGCCCGACGGATACAATTCCTATTTTTTAAATAACTTCAGCGGCTCATATCTTTATATGGATATGTTTGTCAAAGAATTGGTGCCAGAAATAGACAAGCTCTACCGCACCAAAAAAGAAGCATCACAAAGAGCCGTCATGGGCTATTCTATGGGTGGATATGGAGCTTTAGCACTACCTGCAAAGAATCCTGATGTATTTAGCATCAGTGTTCCCTTAAGCATGTCTTTTAGAACGGATGAACAGTATCTTGAAGAGCCACAAGGTGTATTTAATTCACAATGGGCATCGATTTTTGGAGGAAATGGAATATCAGGTCCTTCACGATTAACGCCATATTTTAAACAATATAGCCCTTTTTACTTTTTTGAGCAAAACGAGTTGTCAGAATTTTCCAGCCTAAAACTATTTTTTGTTTGTGGTGATGATGAGGCTACTCTTTCTGTGACAAATGGAGCTCTTCATAATTTGTTACGAACAAAAAACTTTGCTCATGAGTATAGAATGGGTAATGGTGGGCATGATTTTAGTTATTGGTATAAAGTTATTCCCGAAGCTCTGCGTTTTATCAACAAGGGATTTCAAGGAGAATCTTACCCATCGGAGATGACACCTGTGGATATTGGACCTTCGATAGCTAATGGACAATATATTCAGGAAAACGTAGGAGTTACAAATACAATGATTGGTGTATTCAGGCCCACAAATTATGCAAGTTCAACCACTAATTACCCTGCTATCTTTTATTTAAACGACAGTGAAGGAGCAGATCGCATTCCAAATGCAATAAAAGTAATGTCGTTTTTAAACAACAGCATGCAAAGTGGTAAAATCCCTCACTCGGTTATTGTTGAAATTCCATGCGCAAATGGAAATGTGAGTGAAGCTGAAATGAACAGCATCATTGCTCATACAGAATCTAATCATCGCATAGTGGCAACCAAAGAAAGTAGGATACTATTGGGGAATAGCAAAGGCGGTGAAAATGCGTGGTTGCTTATGCCTGAGATTAAAAATGAAATAAAAAATTGTTTCATCTTTGATGCATTGCTTCCTGATATTGCGACTGCTGAGACCGGAATATATTATTATATAGATGCTACCCATAAAACTGTCTCATTTAAAGGCAACTATTCATTATATGTCGATCTGAAAAGCAGAGGTTTAGCGCATGAGTACCGTATAAGGCAGGGATCAGTTTCATTTCAGTCGTTTATAAATGGTATAGATGGGTCTGGGTTTTATTTAAATAAACAATTAAAAAATCTGTAAATTTAGTATGTTAAAGTCCATTAGTATTCTTTTTTTATTTTTTATGATTTGTCCTACCGTATCAGGACAGAACAAAAGAATTATGGAAAGCCTGAGCTTCTACAGCAGCATACTTGGCCAAGAAGTAAAATACTCTGTTATCCTTCCAGAAGATTATTATAAAAGCAATAAAAAATATCCTGTAGTGTATTTACTACACGGATTAGGTGATGATGAAAGTTCGTGGATTGAATACGGATATTTTAGCCAAATAGCAGATAAAGTCACAAAACAATGTGATATTTTACCTATGATTTTTATTATGCCACAAGGTTTTAGAAATTATTATGTAAATGATTTTGCTAGTACATTTTTGTATCAAGATATGTTTGTAAAGGAATTAATCCCTACCATAGATAGTACTTATCATACGATAGCAGACAAAAGTAAAAGAGCGACCATGGGTTATTCGATGGGAGGTTTTGGGGCTTTGGTTATTCCATTAAAATATCCTGAATTGTTTGCTGCAAGTGTTCCTTTGAGTGTTTCTATTCGCACTGACGAGCAGTATATAAAAGAAAGTAGTAGTGGATGGGATGCGCAATGGGGCCGACTTTTCGGTGGAGTTGGTACGATTGGAGAATCAAGGCTTACAGATTATTACAAAAAGGAATGTCCGCTGCACATGATTCAAAATGAAGATATTAAGCAGTGGAAAGACCTACGTATATACATTGATAGTGGAGATGAGGAGGAGACTCTAGCTTCTAGTAATGATAAGTTGCATATGGCACTTTTAGAGAGACAGATTCCTCATGAATACAGGGTAAGGGATGGAGGCCATGAATTTTCTTATTGGCGTGAAGCAGTTCCAAATGGATTAAGGTTTATAAGCGATGCATTTCAAGGAAAATCATATAAAGGAGATTTGATGAATATTTCGATTAGTCCTAAAAAACTAAGTTCGAAACGCATAGAGTCTGTAAATATCAACGAACAATCATATCCTATCTACCTACCGTTAGAATATAAAAGTACAACTAGGCAGTACCCTGTCATATACGTGATGGGCGACGTGTCAGACCCGGAGCGAGAACTGATGACAAATATTGCTGATCTGCAAATTGAGAATGCAAATTTGCCCCCATTTATGATGGTCTTCATTAATAAAAATGAAAGTACATTATTAGAAAACATTGTACCATCTTTAGAAAAAAACTACAGAGCAAGGAGTGGGTATCGCTTTCGCTCATTGATGGTAGTAGGTAAAGCTGGTGAAACACTTAAACAAGTATTAAAACCTGAACAGTTTGCTACCTGTATATTGATGGATCCTTCTCAACCTACGGAATCATTTAAGTCCATAATAAATGAAATAGCGCCAAAATCTATGGAAAAAACATGGTTTTTTGTGGGTACATCAGACAAAAGTAATAATTATCAAACAAGTGAAACCATACGTAAGCTCCTAAGAGAAAAGGAAATATATCATGAATATAGGGTAATGGGAAATAAAGGTAAAGATGACTGGAAAGTGCAGTTTCTGGACGAAGCCTTTTCATATACTCTAAAAAGAATGCATCGATAAATTAAAATGAATTTTTAACCAATAACAATTAAGCCATATGTATATCGTCGACAGTTATCCGCTAGCAATTATTTTTTGTGTGATCACTATGCTCTGTTGGGGCTCTTGGGCAAACACCCAAAAACTAGTGCAAAAAAAATGGCGTTTTGAATTATTTTATTGGGATTATGTCATTGGTATATTTCTGTTTTCCTTGATTTTAGCTATGACTATGGGTAGTAATGGAAGTGAAGGACGTCCATTTTTAGATGATTTACCACAAGTATCCTTTGAAAATTTGCGTAGTGCATTTTTAGGAGGAATAGTATTTAATCTTGCCAATATTTTGTTTACGGCCGCAATTGCTGGCGCAGGTATGGCTGTAGCCTTTCCTATAGGTATAGGGCTAGCACTTGTAATTGGAGTTATCATCAACTATGTTTTGTTACCGAAAGGCGACCCTAACATGTTGTTCGGAGGAGTAGCTTTAGTTGTTTTGGCAGTTCTCGTCAATGCATTTGCCTATAAAATGAAAAATGCTGGAAATGATAGTAAAGCAAGTATGAAGTGGATATTTATTTCTGTAATAGCAGGTATCTTGATGTCCGTTTTTTATCCATTTGTTGCATCAGGAATGGATCTTGAAAATTTTGTATCTCCGGCAGTTGGAAAAATGACACCATACACAGCCTTTGTTGTTTTCTCAACAGGTATTTTAGTCAGCAATCTGTTGTTCAATTCTTTGTTGATGAAACGACCATTGGAAGGCGCACCAATTACCTATAAAGAGTATTTTGCAGGTGGACTTTCCATCCATTCCGTTGGCGTTTTGGGAGGCTTTATATGGGCATTAGGCTTTCTTTTTAATCTTATTGCATCAGGTAAAGCTGGTCCCGCTATTTCCTATGGTTTAGGTCAAGGAGCCACGCTAGTAGCGGCTTTTTGGGGAGTTGTAATCTGGAAGGAATTCAAAGGTTCGGGTTCAAAGATAAATACCATGTTGTTGATTATGTTTATCCTATTTATTTTAGGACTAGGACTAATCATAGCAGCAGGTAATTAATTAAGGTTTATATTTTTTTATTCATAATTAAAAACAAATTCAATGAAAATTTTAAAAAGAATGGCAGTATTTAGTCTGCTATGTGCATTTATGGCAACATCTTGTTCAAAAGATGATGATGGTGGAGGTACAACAGTTGTTGTAGCTACGCCTATTAAAAGTATGAGTGCTACAGACCCGTCTGCAAACATCGAAAAGTGGGATTTTACTTATGATGCTAATAAGCGAGTATCAGAAATCAAAAATTATTGGAATGGGGTATTAGACAAAACCATTACTTATGATTATTCGGTAGCAGGTAAGCTTAAAATTACTTCGGGAACCAATGTTACTAATTTTGACATCAACAGCAGTAATTTAGTTACAAAGGAGTATTGGAATGCCGCAGGAACGGAATATGGGGCTTATGAGTATGATGCAAAAGGTTTTATGACTAAGGTGAGTGAATTTTACGGTGGTTCAAGCAAACTTAAACACGAGGCTGTAATTTTGAATGGTAGTGAAACTAAACAAACTAGATTTACAGATGCTGGAGTAGCGAGCAGAATTAGAGAATTTACTTACACACCAGGAGATAATGTGAATGAAATATTTCAAAAGCCGATGATTGATCACAACACAAAACCAATTGGTGGTATTTTCGGTAAGCCTAATAAAAAATTATTGGCTGCAATGAAATTTTGGGATCCACGTGTGTCACCAATAGTTGAGAGAACCACATCTTTTGCTTATGATTTTGATGCTAAGAATCGTCCAATTAAAATCACTAGTACCCTTCATGATGGGACCAAAGAAATTGTTGAATTTACCTATTAGTAATAAGATTTTTATATATATTATAATCATCTTTTCTCAATTTTATTGTCTTGGATGAAGTCAAAAAACCTGGCTTCATCCAAGAACTTTTATTTCATTACCAGAACTTTTCTTTAAGGAATCCATGCTAGTCTTATATGTTTAATAAAAAATATCAAGGATTATTTATTGGAATATTAGTATTCTTCGTGGTATTACTATTACCAACACCTTCTGGGATGACTTATGAAGCTAAGAGTGTAGCAGCAGTTGTTTTAATGATGAGCATCTGGTGGGTAACTGAGGCAATACCCATTTATGCCACAGCATTAGTACCCCTTGCACTATATCCTTTACTTATGATTTTGCCAGCAAAAGAAACAGTAGACAACTACAGTCATAATCATATTTTTATGATGATGGGAGGATTCTTCTTAGGAAAAGCCATCGAATCACAAAACCTGCATAAACGGATTGCATTGGTTATAATCAACATTTTTGGAATTAGCCGTAAAAAAATACTACTTAGTATGATGATTGCGACTGCTTTTCTATCTATGTGGATCGCCAATGTTACAGCAGTAGTGATGATGTTTCCTATAGCCTTATCTGTTATTACTAAAGAGGAAGATGAGAATGCAGGTAGTAGTTCTTTTGGTACTGCTCTAATGTTGGGTATTGCATATTCCGCTTCGATAGGTGGTTTAGCCACATTGATTGGGACGCCAACCAACCTTATATTTGTCGGCATCATGGAAAAATTGTTCCCCGATGCACCACCTATTAGTTTTATGGGTTGGTTTAAAATTGGGCTACCTGTATTTATAGTATTTTTTCCTATTTTTTATTTTTTTCTAGTTCGCTATTTCAGGGTAACTGGTAATTTAAGTAACAACGATACGATAATTAGAGATGAATTAAATGGATTGGGTAAAATACAAAGTGGAGAAAAAAGAGTGATTTATATAAGTCTAATTACCATTCTTGGATGGGTATTCAGAGAAGATTTTGTTTTTGATAATTTTGTAATAAAAGGTTGGAGTTCATTATTGGGGCTTGATGGATTTGCACATGATAGCACTATAGCGATTATGGCAGCATTATTATTATTTATGCTTCCCGCCAATAAAGAAAGTCGATTATTAGATTGGAAATCAGCCATGCAAATACCTTGGGGAGTATTATTAATCGTAGGAGGTGGATATGCGATTGCCGCTGGTTTTGCATCCACAGGACTTGCAGACTGGTTAGGCCAAAGATTAACATTTATCGTTGATTTACCTTTCATACTTGTACTTGTATTCATCATTGCATTTATAAGTTTATTTACTGAATTTAATTCCAATACAGCAACAGCCAATATAATGTTGCCAATTTTAGCAAGTATTGGTATAGCTGCTAACACAAATCCTTTAATTTTGATGATACCAGCTACCATTGCTGCGTCATTGGCGTTTATGATGCCCGCAGGCACAGGGCCAAATTCTGTAGTATTTGGAAGCAACAAAGTAACCGTGAAAGATATGATGAAATGTGGTATTTGGCTAAACCTGATAAGTTTAGTTTTACTAACTCTAATACTTTACACTATTGTAATGCCCTGGTTAAATTTGGAAACAACTTTGCCAATATGGGCAAAATAATTCTATTTACCAATTAAATTCACATCACTCAAATATCATTTGAATCAATAAGTCATGAATACGAAAATTGGCACTGCTGGAAATAAAGGTGAAAAAGTCCGTTCAGACTGTTATGTATCTCTTGAGTTAAAGATATCAGGAGGTGTACAGATAGATATTACTAGTAAAGTAGCAGCATTGTACCAAGAAGCAATTAATGATTTATGTCTTTCCGTACTTACTTACTTCGGTATAGAACATGCATTGCTCAAAGTGGAGGATAAAGGCGCACTTCCGTTTGTGATGGCTGCCCGTCTTGAAGCTGCTGTAAAACAAGTCATACAATCTGACTTAGAATATCTTTCAGAAATGCTTGCTGAAAATTTGTATTCTACAAAAAAGGAAAAATTAAGGGTATCCCGATTGTTTTTGCCAGGAAATACGCCAAGTCTAATGATTAATGCTGGTATACATAAACCTAATGCCATCATTCTTGATCTCGAAGATGCCATAGCTCCACACAAAAAAACGGAAGCTCGGTTTTTAGTACGCAACGCATTGCGCAGCCTTGATTTTATGGGATGCGAAAGAATGGTGCGCATAAACCAAGGACAAATGGGATTGGAAGATCTTGATTTTGTAATCCCACACAATGTTAATCTGATTATGGTGCCTAAATGCGAAGATGCAAAGTATCTCCACATGGTGAACGAACGCATTGAAGCCATTCAAAAAAGAACCAATCAGCATCATCCAGTTTGGTTAATGCCAATTATAGAAAGTGCAATGGGAGTAATGAAGGCAATGGAAATAGCACAAGCAGCAGATAATTTAGTTGCCATCACAATAGGATTGGAAGATTATACAGCAGATATCGGAGCAGCTCGTACGAACGAAGGATTGGAATCTTTCTTTGCTCGATCGATAGTGCTTAATGCTTGCAAAGCCAATGGTATCCAGGCTATTGATTCTGTGTTTTCAGATGTTGGAGATATGGAAGGTCTTATAGAAAACGTAAAGCGTTCGAAAAGTCTTGGTTTTGATGGGATGGGCTGCCTTCATCCGCGACAAATAAGCGTAATACACGAAAATTTTGCTCCAAATGATAATGAACTTGAATGGGCAATAAAAGTGATCACCAGTTTTAATGAAGCCAATGACAAAGGCGAAGGGGTATTTTCAATCGGTACAAAAATGATAGATGCTCCAGTAGTTAAAAAAGCACAACGTAATATTGATTTGGCAATAGCAATGGGTCGAATAAGTCCTGATTGGAAATTGACACATCAATGATGTTAAGAGTAATAATGTAAGGGCCATATATTCTTCTAAGATTTAAAGAAATGAAAAACGATTTAAGAGTAAAAAATGCGATTGGTAGAATAGTGCCTACGGAAGTAAATGGTAAAACTGTTGTTCCGTACAAAGGTGTTGGTAAATATAGACCAACAGGCAACAAATATGGACCACGTATTTCTACATGTATTGATTTTCCTGATGATGGGAATAAATTGGTGTCATCCCTTAAAGAAGCTCTGATCAAAGCAGGTTTGAAAGATGGGGCAACGATCTCTACACATCATCATTTCAGAAATGGAGATTTGATGGCTGTGCAGATATTTGATATTGCTTCAGAACTGGGTATAAAAAATTTAATATGGTTTCCATCTGCTTCTTTTGAGTGTCATGCACCTTTGGTTAAGTATCTTAAAGACGGTACAATAAATAGGATTGAAGGAAGTATGAATGGCGCGCTTGGCCGATTTACCACAGATGGTGGGATGAAAGGTACGGGTGTACTCCGTTCTCATGGAGGAAGGTATCAAGCGGTTCAAGATGGAGAAGTTCAAATAGATATTGCTGTAATTGCAGCTCCTACTGCAGATTTTTTCGGTAATGCCAATGGTGTGGACGGGCCCGCAGCTTGTGGGTTGCTGGGTTTTGCACTTGCTGATTCACAATATGCAGATAAAGTGATTGTGGTTACTGATCACCTGGTTCCGTTTCCATGTGTACCTTGGCAAATTCAAGGAAATTATGTGGACTATGTAGTTAAAGTAGAAAAAGTAGGACTACCTGAAAAAATTATTTTTGGAACTACCGAAATCACTAAAAGTCCTGACAGGTTACTTCTTGCTGAAATGACGGCCAAGTTTTGTGATTATGTTGGCATTGTAAAAGATGGATTTTCTTTTCAAGCTGGCGCTGGAGGTACCGCATTGTCAATAGGTATTTATTTTGCTGAAATGCTCGAAAAGAAAGGTATGAAGGCAAGGTTTGCAAGAGGTGGAAGCAATAAGTATTTAGTAAATATGCTGAATAAAAATCTAGTAGAATATATTCTTGATGGACAAACTTTTGACCTTGATGGTGTGGTTTCTATGCGTACCAATCCTAAACATAAAGATACAAGTCCATTTACAAGTTATAATTATCACGGGAAAGGAAATTTTGCACAGCTAGTCGATGTAGTAATACTTGGTGCTACGGAAGTAGATGTAAATTTTAATGCAAATGTCGTAACACATTCAGATGGGGTACTGCTTCATGGTATCGGTGGATGGCAAAATTGCCTCTTTGCGAAATGTACCATTCTGACAGTACCATTATTTCGTGACCGCATTCCGGTAATTCGCGATGAAGTCACTACTCTTTGTGGTCCAGGAGAACTGATTGACGTGATTGTAACAGAAAGGGGAATTGCAATTAATCCATTAAGACAAGATTTAATTAAAAAAGCTAAAAATTCAGGGCTGCCTATCAAGACAATTCATGAATTAAAAAACGAAGCTGAAAAAATATGTGGTATTCCATCAAAACAAAAGTTTGACGATGAAATAGTTGCTGTGGTAAAATGGGTGGACGGAACAATTATAGATGCCGTATATAAGATTGCACCAACAATTTGAAAATAGTTAGACCTGAATAACAACTTCGAATGTCAGCTTAAAGATACACGTTTTGAATTTTCGACAGGTTTTTCAAAAAAAAATGGTTGTTTGGCCTGTTATTATAACTGTGAAGATAGTTATAATCAAGAATGCGTAAGTTGTTGTAATAGTAATGAATATCATTTTTCTAAAGAGCAGTTAATTTCCAGATTAAAAATCAAACAAAGAGAACTAATACTCAATACTCCCATCTAGGATGACTGACTGGTAACTTGTTGAGCTCGTCTTTATAGTGACGCCAATTGGGCAGGTGGTGGTTAAGTAAGGAGATGAAGTGATCGTTGTGTTTACGCTCGATCAAGTGGATTAGCTCGTGGACTACGATGTACTCAATGCAATGAAGTGGTTTTTTTGCTAATTCAAGGTTTAGGAGGATGGATTTATTGTTGGTGTTGCAGCTGCCCCATTTGGTTTTCATAGAGCGGATACGCCACGCGGAAGCTGTGATACCGATTTTGTTTTCCCATGTTGCAATCATGTCAACTACTGTGTTTTTTAGTTGCTCTCTGTACCATTCATTCATGACTTCCTGCCTTTTTTCTGCGGTACTGTCGTCGCTGATGTGCATGACGATAGTTGTTTTGTTTAGCGTAATCTTGGGTGTTCCTGCTATGGGTGCTATTTTGAGCATATATTTTCTGCCCTGATAGTAATGGGTTTCTTTACTTATAAACAGCCTTTTGCTCTCACGCTCTTGGCTTCTTATCTTCTTTTGTTGTTTTTTGATCCATGATAGCTTAGATATGGCGCTCGGGTAGCCCAAGTGTGCCTTGATATATGGAACGATAAAGTTTTTTCTATCCCTGCCTTTCGAGCTATGAACTTGAGATTCTTGTTGATATATGCAGATGCAGAACTTATAGCGCTATCCAGCTCACGAGCATCCTTCTCATTCAAATCATTCACTAACATTGGAAAAATATATTTTACACTTTGGGCCTGGGCTCTATATTTCTCTATTATATCAAGCGCGATAGTTGGTAGTTTTATTCCTGATTGTGGACCAGTTTTTTTTCTCTTGAAATTAATGTGTGTTTGATCGAAATTACTCCATTTAAGCATTAGTACATCTGAAACTCTCAACCCACCTGCATTAGCCGCAAAAATAAACATATCTCTATGCAGGTCCATCCTTGTTTCGGGTGTAAGTTGTAATCTAACTATTGCTGACAACTCGTCTTCTGATAAATAAGTTTTGGTTGTCTTTTCCATTTTGAGTTTGTACTTTATGAATGGATTAATCCCATGCTCTATGTAGTCTTGCCTTATCGCATAGTTAAAAACATTCCTGATCAACTTTAAGGAATTGTGTATTGTGTTAATCTTATTTTTATATTCTACCCTTAAGTAGGTCTCAAACTTAGCCAAGAAAACCGGCGTAATCTCCTTAAAATATAATTTAGATCCTTTATGAAAATCTTTCACCTTTCCCAAAATGGCTTTATCAGCATCATGAGTGGCTATCTTATTATCTCCGAAGTATACTGCAAGTGGTTCTTTTGTAACTTAGAAGAAATCGGCTGGTGCCTTCCCATATATTTTATCTTTGAGTTCTTTAGTAGAAAGACCTTTGTTACTGGTTTCAAATTCTAGTACCTGATTTTGAAGTTCTGCAAATTTTGTTGAAATAAATGAGTTAAATCTTGCACTGTTTGAATGAGTTGTTTTAACCTTATTTTTATCAAAGTCCCACTGCGTCTCAGGCATCATAATACCCGACGTAACATAAGTTACTTTACGATTTTTGATTATGCTAAAATGAATGGGTGCTTCACCTTTAGTATTGAGCTTATCCTTTCGGAAGACTGTTTGAACAGATGCCATAATGTTAGAAATTTGATATACAAATATACGAACATTATTTGATATGGGGTAAAAAATGGGGTAAAAAATTTGTAGATTTGATGTAATTATTTTGCAGTATCCTGCACAATTTAAATATATAAACAACTGTTTTACAGTGAAATACATTGATAAATGTAGCGCAGATGAATGTAGTGTTGGTAGTCCGGTTGAGACCACAAAAAAAAAGACCCTGACATCGATGTCCGGGTCTTATTTTTTTCCTAATGAAGATCATTTTATATCAATACTACTTTTATATTGCACAATGTGGAACAAACTACATTGTTGAAATATTGTTAAAAAAGGCAGTTCAATCAGAACCCAAAACCACCTCCCATACCAGCCATTGATTTCTGGAACTCTTCCATGGTCATTTTCTTATACCCCTTGGTATCAAAAGAAAATTTGGAATCATCAACCGCATCTTTTATTTCAACAGCCGTATAGGTCATGGAAAACTGAGGATTTCCAACAGTAAATTCCATAGTATATCCTGCAAATTCAAGACTTTGGAATCCTTGTATCAAATTTGCTTTGGTCTTAATGTCTTCCGTGACATATCCTGTCACGGTCATTCCCTCCATTTCAGGATTGGTGATGGTCATTTTGTAGCATTTGTATCCCAATATCTCCTTAGTATTACTTTTGTCGTATTCAATTTTTGATTTTGATGCAATTTCTTTCTGTTGTACCGTCTGCGCATCATCTAATTTAGACTCTATCCAGGTTTTATTTCCCATCATATCAAATAACATATTCATCATATTCTTTTCTTTTTCTACATGAACCTGCATTTTAACCATACCACCCATCATATCCATATGAGTGACATACTGTTCATTTTTAAAAAATACTTCAGTTTGAGATCCTTTCATCATTTCAAGTCCCATAGCCATCTGTGGATCTTCAGCTGAGACATTGGTTACTTCCATTTTTATGGAACCTTTATCCAATATTTTCTGTGCTGATAGGTTATAACTTGTTGTAAATAGAATAAACAGTGTTAAACAAGAAAAAATACGCTTCATTTTGTATTAAATTTTTATGTGATTTTAAATTTTTGCAAACATATCTTAAAATGCCAATTTATACAAATAAGTTTCAAAATACTTATTTATAATGATCGAAATAGAAAAAAAAAGAAGATTAAACACAATTTTTTAAATTTATCATTGCAAAAGGATAATCATCTCCTATGACCACACCACTGGTCGACTGATCAACCAAATTCATGTCCTCCGGAAAATGTAAGTATTGAATTGGGACATTTTTCAGCTCCGGCAACCAGTATTTTATAAAATTTCCTTGTGGATCATAACGCTTTGATTGGGTCAAGATATTAAAGTGCCTGTCTTCCCTCGGATCGTTGCCAACTCCCGCTATATAATTCCAATTCCCATAGTTTGAACATGGATCATAGTCTATTAGTAAAGATTCAAAATACTCGGCGCCCATTAACCAATTTATTTTCAGATCTTTTACCAGAAAACTTGCTACATTTTGTCTACCCCGATTTGACATAAAACCTGTTTGGTTAAGTTGTCTCATATTTGCATCAATCAAAGGAAACCCTGTATTTCCGTTTGCCCACTTATCAAATATTTTCACATCAGTCGAACCGCCAGGGTCGATATCTCTGCTTCCTGTTTTTTTAAATATGCGATTACCGTATTTTTTACCTGTTAGTCTAAAAAAATCTCTCCATAACAATTCAAAATATAACCAGTAGGTAGAGTCATTTTTATTTATCTTTTTTTCGTATTCCTGTAATTCATAAAATATAAATTTGGGGGATAAACACCCTGAAGATAACCATGCTGAAAATTTACTGGAAAAATCCCAACCCAGCATTTCATTTCTAGTCACTTTATAATTTTCAATTTTCTTTGTCTCCCAAAAGTACTCATTTAACTGAATCAAAGCATGTGTTTCACCACCTTTATATTTTCTATTTTCAATGTGTTGTACAACGACGTCTTCTTTGTCAAAAGTTGCCAGCGTAGGTATATTGCCAATGTCATCATCATATTCGGGAAAAGGTATTTCTATAGGGGTTTGAAACGGTTGCCGAATACTTGAAGAACTTTCAATCTCTTTTCTGAAATTATTAAATGTGTCAGGAACTTGACTGACAGGAAAAGGTAAATCTGCAGTATGGTATAGCATTTTACCTCGAGCAAATTTCAGTTCCTGACC
Organism: Chitinophagales bacterium; assembly: GCA_038246735.1. GTDB lineage: Bacteria > Bacteroidota > Bacteroidia > Chitinophagales > Saprospiraceae > OLB9. Next base: position 126,678 of record JBBRVQ010000001.1, on the reverse strand, counting down.
AATAGTCCATAAGTTTTGTTCCAAATTGTCCTGAACCTGTACCTCTTCTTGCGTTCGTTCTCTATTACAATATACCCAACTAGACTTGATAGATTTTGCGAGTTTGAATACTTCATCTTCTGGTTTGCCAATTTTTATTATGAGACCACTACCCTTTTTTCTTAAGTTTTCCCTCAGGTCAGCAACCGCTTCTATGATAAACTTTGTTCTGAATTTACCAGTCTTTTCTAAACCGAACTTAGTCCTACCATAAAATATTCTCTCATCAAAAACATATACAGGCAAGATGAATTTTGCTTTTTGAATTGCTTCTACCAAAGCTTCATTATCGTGTAGACGAAGATCATTTCTAAACCATAAAACAGCAATATGCTCCATTTTTTAAGGTTTTACATTTTGACTTCATTAACACTTGTGTAGACCGATTGTTTTTAAAGATCATTGAATTTAAATATCTTTCCTCCCGCTTCTATCTATATAATTATTACTAGCTTGCTGTGTTCCCATCATAAGGATGTCCTGAATATTGACATGTTTTGGTCTCGTAGCCATAAAAAAAATAGTTTCGGCTACATCTTTTGATTTAAGGGGCGTAAAATCATCATAAATCCGAGCTCTATTTTCGTCCCCGTCAAATCGAACCAAGGCAAATTCAGTTTCTTCCACATGACCGGGAGAAATCTGACTTACTCGAATGCCATATTTATATAAATCCAATCTCATGGATCTGGTTAAAGCATCCACAGCAAATTTTGTTGCCGAATAGACATTTCCATTTGGGTAAACTTCATGTCCGGCTGTGGAACAAATATTGATAATATGGCCTTTGGTTTGAGATACCATCATAGGACTTACTAACCTTGTAATATAAAGTAATCCTTTGATGTTGGTATCAATCATCATCTCCCAATCTTCAATTTTTCCCTCATGTATAGGACTAAACCCTTTAGCCAAACCTGCATTGTTTATAAGAATGTCTATATTTTTCCAATCAGCCTTGAGAGATTTATATGCTTTTTTAGTGGCATTGAGGTCTCTTATATCAAAACACAAAGTAATGATTTCCACACCATATTTTTTGATAAGCTTGTTTTTAAACTCATCCAGTCTTTCCTTTCTTCTGCCAGTAAGAATAAGATGATATCCGTTCTTTGCAAATATCTTGGCAGTGGCGCCTCCGATCCCGGATGTGGCGCCTGTGATCATGACTGTTTTTGAAAAAGGTACTTTCATTACTCAGTTATTTCGTATTGATTTTATTACACCATCAAATTCCTCCGCAAATGTCTGGTATTCAGTAGTTGCAGGACCTGAAAATCCGGTATGTATTTTTATAATTTTATTTTGTTTGTCTGTAATCAGTAAAGTTGGATATGAAAGAATTTTATCTAGTTGCGGCAATTTTTCAGCTGCTTCTTTTTTGTCGTAATATCCACCATATAATACTTCATGGCTGATCTGCATCTTCTCTTTAAATCGTCTTAGGGCAGATCTCGATTTTTCAGCATCCTTATATCGCTCAAATCCGATGCTTATAACAGCCACGTCATCCGCAGGATTTTTGGCAAAATATTCTTGAAGGAATTTAGTTTCATCCATGCAGTTTGGACACCAGGTACCCATGATCTGAATTACTTTTATTTTTCCTTCATATTTTGGATCATTTATACTAACAGACACCCCGGATTCATTTTCAAAAGTAAAATTGAGCGGATCACTGTTTTTTGTAGCAGTGAGCTCATAAGCACTTCGTAATGCTGCACTGTCATTTAGTATACCTTCCCAATTGGTGGTGTACTTACTTCCAGACCTGAATGTGCCTGAAATTTTTTTATCTTCCATCATTTTACCTACAAATAAAAATGCATGGGCCCCATCGAAAGCAGAAAGATAAATTTTCTGTTTGACTACCTTGCCTTCCAAAAATCTGTAATCTCCCGTTTCAGTCAAAAAGGTACCCGAAACTTTTCTTTTCTCCTGATGAAAAACTCCCACCGCCTGATATTCATCCTCTGTTCCTATTTCAAAAGTGCAAGCCCATTTGCCATTAACATCCAAAATACCCTCATTGTCTACGAGAGTAAATCTTTCTGCTACTCCGTGCACAGCTTTAAAGGGAATACTGTAGTTTTCTTTATAATTGACAATCCAATCGCCTTCCAAAACACCATCTTCATATATTGCTCTTATTTGTGTATCATAGACCGGAAAGTCAATGACCACAGTATCTTTTGCTGTGGCTTTATCACGACCGAATTTTATTTCTGTAACTTTGATTCTTTCCTCTGCATTATGTATAACTATATGGAATAAAGAATCATTTTCATATACAACTTCAAAATTGAAGGGCAGCTCAGAGTCTGTTTCAAATTTTTTAACGATATCGCGGTCATCCCCGTATTTCTGAACTGGCTGACGGTCCAGAAGCAATACTCCCCTCCAGATTCCGGGAGGTATTTTTTCAAAAGTGGTATTGGGTTCAACGCATCCCGTCAGTACTGCCAGTAATCCAAAAAAAATATATCTGCCCATATTGGTAAACTTTAATATAAGACAGTTGATAGAAATAATTGTTTTACCTATTTCAACAAGTATCTTGTATGATTAAATCAAAATGGAGAAATTAATCTCCCTTTTCACCAGTAAATTGATCGTCCTTATTTCTAAACAGAACATTGAAAGTAGTGAGACTGCCATAAATCCTGGTTATATATTGCTGGAGATTTACTTTTTCTTCATCAGACAGATCGCTAGCGTTAATTCTTTGTTCCATCACCCGTATCCGATCTCTGACCATAACTATCTTATGAAAAAAAGTATCTATTGGAATTTCTTTAGGTTTTAAGCTAGAATCTTCGGGCTTCAATATCATTAAGCCGTTTTTCCATTTGTCTCCTAAGGGTACTACCTCGCTAATGTCTGACCATGTTTTAAGAATTTTGATCAATGACTTTTCAGCATCCGTAAAGGACACTTTATCTTCTGCTTCTACCCTTTCTATGATCTCCCACGCTGAATAGTCCTTTCCTACTAACTTGATTCCGTAAGTAATAAAACAAACACGGTATGCCACCACTTCTATTGCGATGACTACTCCATCACCAAATGCAGGATGTTTCACTCTGGAGCCTATTCCCAATATATTTTCCATTTTTTAATTTTGAATTTAAATAATTGCAGTAAAGATAAAACCAAAAAACGACATTTTATTTTGAATTTTATTCGAAAATTACAGTTTTATTTCCAATTACAAAAATATTGTCATTAAATACCAGCTTCAATGCTTTAGCAAGTACTAATTTTTCTACATCTCTTCCAGCCTGAGCCATTTCCTGCCAGCTTTGAGTATGATCCACATGCATCACTTCTTGTCTGATAATAGGCCCTTCATCCAGATGATTATTTACAAAATGGGCCGTAGCACCAATGATTTTTACGCCTCTTTCATACGCTTGTTTGTATGGGTTTGCACCGATGAATGCCGGTAAAAAAGAGTGATGAATATTTATAATTTGATCTGGAAACTGCTCTACCAGCCAGGGTGTAAGAATTCGCATATATTTGGCAAGTACGATAAACTCAGGCTGATAATCATTCATTCTTTCCTGCACGAGTTGTTCATGTTTTTCTCTCGTCATACCTTCGGCAGAAATATGATGAAATGGTATGCCAAAACGATAGACCAATTCACCAAGGTGATCGTGATTCCCAATGACTGCCTGAATATTTGCATTCAATTCGTTAAAGTGGTGCCGTACAAGAAGTTCGCTCAAACAATGGTGTTCTTTGGTAGCGAGTATTACAATATTTTTTTTTTGTTTGACCGACATTGCAATTTTAGCTTTTGGTGGCATGATTCCAGTCAATCCATTCTGTATTCGTTGTATGTCTACATCACCCTGAATAACAGACCTCATAAAAAATATATTTGTATCGGGTTCAACAAACTCCTGATTGGAAACAACGTTGTGTTGATTGTGATAGAATACGCCTGTTATCTTATGTACAAGCCCTTTTTCGTCCGGACAGGCTATTTTGACTATTATTTCTTGCATGGATAATTATTATTCGGTCACAAAATTATCCAAATTATTGATGGAAAACTAAAATAGTAGCTTGTGTTTTAAGAATAAATGGTTTAAAATATTAAAATGCTCCTTTTTCGGGTCTTTTGGGTTTTAAGCGATGAATTGGTAATAATTCCTTAACATAGCTGGCTAATTTAAGATATCCACTACTACTAAAATGATTTAAAAATTATTTGTTTACAATTTATGAATTTGGTAATAGGCTTAAGAAGTGAAAACGCAGAATAAAATTTTAATACTCCCCTTCCAAGGTCAATCTAGCCATCAGATAACTAACCGTGGACTCAGCTCCTTGATTGAGATTGACATTTTGCTCTTCAAGTCCATCATAGCAACCACCTGTGCATGGGTTATAGATGATTTGGTGCAAATGATTTTCACCCAAAAACCAATTAAAGGCATGATTCATTTTTTCAATATATCCTTCATCTTCAAAAACCTCACTAAATCGTTTTAATGCCAAAATAGTATATGCCACATCTATTGGTTGCTCACCACCAGGCACTTCCACAGTTGCCGCCCTACCCTTATGGAGCCAGGTTTGATTTGAAATTACTTGCATCCGATTACCTTTAAATGTTTTCTCCAATAAAAAATCAAAACTATCTTTTGCAACCTTCTTATAGAGTATATTGTCAGTAGTCAAATAAGCGCACAACATAGCTTCTGGAATGATACTATTTCCATAGGTAAGGTATGACTCATACCACCGCCAGTTTGGTTCAGATTCATGTTGATACATTTTTAGTAATCTTTGACTCAGAACATCCATCAGTACCTTGTAATCCGAATTTTGAGCAAAAATATTAGCAAAATACAGACCTTTGATGATAAAAGCCATAGATCTTGTGGAGTGGATATTTTTCACATTTTTTAGTGCCATATCAAATAAGTCATTAACATCTTTCACTATATCCAATGGTAAGAGCTTGCTTTTAGAGATCAAATACCCCAAAGCCCATAAAGCCCTGCCGTTGGAATCTTCAAGGTTAGTTTCTTCATTCTGTGAAGTAAAATCTAAACCTACATCCATATAATTAAGAAAATTGCCGTCTTGCTGAAAGCATCTTTTAATGAAATTATAGTAAATTCTTATAAGTTGGAGATCATTTTCATCATTTGTAAAAGCAAAATGCTGACAAAGGGATACTAGCGCCCTGGCATTATCATCCAGTGTATATCCAGTGGCTTTGTCAGGTATATTGATTTTGGAAAACTGAATCATACCGATGTCAGTCGTTAATTTTTTGATGTGAGTCAGGTTGATTTCAGGCAGACAATATTGAAGCCTGATATCTTCTTTGGCTGTTTTTACTATCAGGTTGGCATGAGCTATTGCAGAATTTTCCCAAGCGGTAGAAGCCATTCTGTGTAAGCCTTTCATACTCAATTCATTGCGGTGTTTTTCATCGATCAATAATTGATTTACAGCAGTCGATAGCTGACCATCGTTCATGAAATCGATGATGATACCGGCATCATTTTTAAGCACTTCTTTAGCATGTGGTATCGGTGTAGATATGATGGGACAACCACAACTGATAGCATAAGCAAATGTTCCACTGACTGCCTGATTGGGATCTTTAGAAGTAAAAAGATAGATGTCAGTAAGCTGTAAATATTCCAGTAATTCATTCAATGGTAAAAAAGCGTTAACAAATAAAACATGCGCTTGTAAGCCCAGTTTTACTACTTTGGATTTGAGAAAATCTCTATAAAACTCTCCTTCCCGTTTGATAGTGGATGGGTGTGTTTTGCCTATTATCAAAAATGTAGTTTCAGGGTCAAGCTTAATAATGGTCGGCAATGCATCTAAGGTTGTCTCGATACTTTTCCCAGTACCCAAAAAGCCAAAAGTAGACAAAACTTTTTTACCGCGCAATCCATATTTTGCTTTTAAATTGTCTCTATCTCCATGTTTGACAAGGTGTGTTCCATGTGGTATGACATTTATTTTTGATAATTTAATATTATAATCTTTTACCAGAATATTTGATGACGATTGAGTCATCACAATCAATGATTCTGCTAAAGCCGCAAGACTTTGGACTTGTTTTCTAAAAGCTTCATTGGGATTAGGAAGTACCGTATGAAATACAATGGAAATAGGCTTATGAATGTCTTGAAGCATCTCAATCAATGCATGTCCATTTTGACCAAACAGACCGAATTCGTGCTGTAAGATGACCATGCTGATGTTTTTGTCACCATTGATATCAGATGCCAATTGACGGTAAGAAGATGCTTCTCCTGTCTTGAGAATATAATTAATTTTGTCAGAATATAGGTATTCTTCTTGCTCAGAATCCAAAGCACAGATACTGATATTAAAAGTATTTCCAAATCCCTTGCGGATCGAATGAATCAGGTCTTGTGTATAAGTTGCTATGCCACATTCCCTTGGTGGAAAAGTCGTAATGAATAGCACTTCAGAAAGTTGTTTTTGTTCTATTTTACATTGGTTTGACTTAAGAGTTGGTCGTTTTACCGGTGAAAGCGATGTCCAATTAGTTTTGCTATATTGAAATAAGGTACCTGTGGTCATGCTATATAGTATTTAATTTGAGTTCATTGATTAATATATTAATATTTACCGAAACGCAGGCTATTCGTTCGTCTGCTGCGCCATAGTAAATGTATAGAATTTCTTTTATGACAACTGCGCCTGTAGGAAAACATACGTTATTGACCTCACCTCGCAACTCCCATGCAAATTCAGGATAAAATAAAGGATAGGGCAATCGAGCGATTTCTTTTTGCGGGTCTTCCAGATCAAGCAATGCAGCACAAGCGGAATAAACAAATCCTTTTACTGAATCATGGACACCATGATAAATGATGAGCCAGCCAGCTTCAGTCTCTATAGGAGGGCATCCACCTCCGATATAACTCACTTCGTGATCATATTTTGGAGATAAGACGATGTGATCTTTAAAACTAGACAAGTATTTATTCCAGAACTCTGTTGTTAATTCGCTGAGTTCATTGATGGCAATTATTAACTGAATATCCGGCTTGATCCTGTGGAAAAAGCACAGTTTTCCGTGAACCCTTCGTGGAAAAAATATGAGATTTTTGTCCCACAACAAACTATCTGTATGCGTTGTTTCCAAATATCTTTCATGATCGTTATATCTTAAATATTTATCATTGATGGGGCCTTGGGATTCAGCTAGTTTTCTAAATGCCTGATAGGTAAGCTGTGGTACAATGATGCCTTTTTTATCCCAGTGTTTTAAATCTGTTGATAAGGCCACTGCTCCAAGTGCATTGGTACCATCAAATGCAGTATAGGTGAGATAAAAAATATCGTCAATCTTCACTATCCGCGCATCTTCCAATCCCTTGGATTCATATTCAAACTCAGGATAGATCAGAGGTGTTTGCATTCTGTACACGACAGTGAGCGGTGTGTCCAATATACAATGTCCTATAGTGGAATTATTGCCATTGCGCACAGCCCTATAGAACATGTGGATTTGATTTTCGTGGACAATAACTCCCGGATTTAGGACACCTTCATTTTCAAAGTCAATGTCTGTCTTTTCCAGTATTACGCCATGTTTTGTAACTCGTATCATTAGGTCGGGTTTTTAGAAAGATAAAATTATAATTGGTTGATTGATGATACCATACTTTTTTAATATAAGACAAGTGAGCAGAAGGCTAAGTCTGCACACCTGACCAAAAAAGTAAGCCTTAAGCTTTCTTGCCAGACTTCCCGTTTGATTTAGGTTGTAAAGTTTCAACTATATTATTTCTATCCGAATTTTTATTTTCATTTTTGTACGATGATCCTTCTTTAGATTTTCCGAGAGTTTTATCTGCCGGAGCCTTTTTTTGGTTCTTTTGACCTTTGTCCTTACTCATAAAAAAGTGCTTTAAATTGTGAATTAATTTCCACAATGTAAAGGTGTTTTTTTTTGAGTGAGTAGCGTTACATAATTAAAAGTGGATATTGTAAGATTTATTTCTGATATAAAAGTATAATTTTAATTCTGTTTAATGCATACTTGACACATACTATTTTATAGTGCTCTGTCCAGGATTCAAAAGAATAATTCAGTTAATAATAATTTTTAGATGGTAAATAATTTGAATTACATACTTTGATACCATAAAAAATGCCTGTAATTTATGATGGCTTACCATCTAAACACTACAGGCATAAAAAAGCCGGAATGCCATAGAATTTTAAAAAATTTTGGGGGGCAAAATTAAAAAATCATTGGGTTATTTAGTTTTTGCATTCATAACATCCGTTATAGCGTCTTCCACTTTTGCTTTACCATTGGTACTCATATGGGTGATTTCCAACTTCATGTTTTCCATTTTTCTATTTATCATGTCCAAATAGCCATTTAGGGTAAGTTCAAAATCTGATAAATAACTATCTCCTTTTTCCATAATTTTCCTGCGGGTTGATTTTCCTTTATCTGGCGCAAATAATACACCTAGGGCAGCTCCGGTTGCCGCTCCCGCTAACACACCCATTAATACTTTTTTAAATTTCATGATTCTATTATTTATTGATTATTATAATACTACAAAGATCGTCCTATCCAATCTTTTTTGTATTACACAATTTCTAAAATTCGTTACATATTCATTGGGAAATGCAATGAATGTCATAAAATCAATAATAAATGAGTGTATTATGTAAAGATTTTCCTGGATTGTATAACTGATTCGGTCCAAAGAATATGATCTTTGTTCATTCACTATTGAATAAAAAATTTAAAATATCAACATGTTAAAAAGAATTTATTTTGCTGGTGCATTCTTCATTTCCCTGTGGGGTATGAGTTTTGCTCAAACGCTATCCTTAGGACCAATGGGTGGCGCAAATTTTTCTACCATCAGTAATAGGCCATCATCAAAAACATTGGGTGGTTTATGTATCGGAGCATTTGCTAATTATAGTATCAATGAGCACTTGGGTATTAATGGTAAAGTACTGTTTAATCAAATGGGTACAGGCTTTGAAAATACAGATGCCATAGTTAGGTTAAACTATATCAGTGTACCCATAAGTGCAGTGTATTTCTTTGGGAATATAGGAAACAAAATCAGACCTAAGTTGTTCGCAGGCCTTTATGCAGCATATCTATTGAATGCCAAAGACAAAAATGGAAATGATATCGTCTTACCCAACGGGAATGATGTATATAGTTCCGCTGATTTTGGAGGTTTACTAGGGGCAGGATTAAATTTTTCTCTAGCTAGTCGTACCTGGTTGAATGTAGATGCCAGCTATAACACCAGTTTTAATAGTGTAGTTGATCAAACAAACTCTTCAAACAAAAATACCGGATTTCAAATAACTGTAGGAGTAAGTTTTCCCATTAGTCAGTAAATAGCGATTTTTTTTCTATTGCAATTATCGCACTAAAGTATTTCATAAATAGCGTTTTGTTAAAAATTGTTTTATTGCCATCTGAATATACCAATTCAGATGGCTTTTTTTATATTAATTGGTGAATATTTGATGATATTTTTTTTTACAAATTTGCGTTCTAATTCATCTTCTTTTAGAAAGTTAAATATTTGTGTTTTAGTTGAACCCATTTTCCTTTCGTACACACCATGTCTGACAGACATTAACACAAAATTCACAAATGCTTGTAGGGCAGAAGCAGGGCAATTCTTTAGAGTGAAGTTCAAGACTACCTGCTACAAAGTGAAAATAGGCCGCCAAAAGTATAGAGCAGGTGCATACTTTGATGATTGAAAACTATAAATTATTTGTATATTGAAAAAAAATAACTCTTTCATATTCTTAAAACTATTTTTCAAGATTTGTCTAAAAATAAAAAAGCATTCCACGTTGCAATTAGTCGTATACATAAAATAGCATCTTAGTGTTTTTGGTATAGCCAATAATCTCACTTTTTATTATTATTTACATAATGCTGAATGCTATTAAATGTGGCAAAAACTAGGGAAATTCAGAAATATATTTAAGTGCATGTTTCTCATAAATTGTAATTTGCTTTAGCCAGTTTACTATAAAGATTAATGATCAGGTGGGCGTCAGCCACAAAAGACAATTTAAATAATTTGTAGAAAAGGAAGATAAATTCAAAGTTGACAGTAGTACTATTTATATCATGTTATACTGTAATTGAAAGGTTTGAAAAAATTAGTAAAAAGCAAGGTTTTGATTTTGAATAAGGAATAAAATTATACATAAAGAATTGAATCGTCTTTATGTTTGATTACAGATTTTTACTTCACATACCATTGTTGTAGGTATACATGAATAAGCTAAATGAAAAAAGTCCCCTCTCTAATAGAAAAGGAACTTTTTAATGCTAAAAACAGATATTGGCAGTAATTTTTAACTTGTATAAAACATTAGAATAATCTAAATCCTAAAGTAGCTTGGACCCAGGCATTTTTGTATCTAGGTGTAGTCGATGTACCATCACCATGATTGGTATAAAGGTCCCAATTGGCCCTTGCTCCTAACACAACTTTGCTCACATTCAAATTTATGCCTAAAGAGATACCCAGAATATTTTTCCTTAGGTTTTCGTTTTTAAATTCTTCAGATTGCTCAAAGCTCGTGGATGAATTTGCAAAAACATCTTTTTGTTTAGTAAGAAAAGAAAACTGCGGGCCGACCAAAAGTGTCAATGTATTTAATGGTTTTATGGTAAAATAAATCGGTACATCAATATAATTAGTCGTCCTGGTAAGGCTGTATGCGCTTCCCAACAAACTTCCTTTGGCTTTAAATCCTTTTTGAGAAAATAGCACTTCCGGTTGGATACCAAACGTTGTACCCAAAGGTATGGTCATAAATGCGCCGGCAACAAAACCAAACTTGGCATCGGCATTGAAGTCTTCGCCCTGTTCATCATAGACATTGGCAAGGTTTGCTCCAGCTTTGATTCCAATCTGAAATGCACCTCGCTCATCATCTTGTGCGTCCATCAGGTTAGTCATAAAACCAACTAGACATAATATAATTAATAAGTGTCTCATTTTTAATATTTTAAATTTTTAAAAAACAATCCAATAAAGCTTTTCTTAAAATAAGGAAAGCAGATTATTGATCTTTTTTACCAAAATTTGATATTGACTCACCCAGTTCATCCATATCCTTTCCAAATTCGGTTTTGAAAATTTCCCATTTGTCCTTTCCTTCTACACGATATTCGTCCATTTTCTTTTTCATATCACTGTTTTTAATCTCCAGTTCTTTGATTTTTGACCTGTAATCAGCACGAACCTCCTTTTTTTCTTGCTCGATGCGAGCATTAAACTCAGCAATACTTCTGTTATTGGCTGCTATTTTTTCTGCGGAAAGGAGTCTGTATTGTTCGATATCAGCCAGATACTCTTCTTCTGCCATCTGAAGATCTTTTTCAGCGTCTACAACATTTTCTTCTGCTTTCGCTACTTTCTGAGCAGCATTATCACAACTGGTGAACATTAAAAAAATGCCCAACATTGGAAAAAGAAATAATAATTTTGATGATTTCATTTTGAATAAATTTTTTCCGCGAATGGCGGCACATTTGTGAATAAATTTTCACTATACAAAGATACTATTTTGTGTTTATCACTGACTTACACAATAATTAATAATAATTATAACATTTACGTTTTTAACTGCTACTTGCCCTTTACAAAAAAGCTAAATACAATGACCCGTCAATGGCTAAAATCGGGCTGTAGTCAAGATAACTTCCCATCCGGGTGACTGAGCATTGGCATCATTTTCCGCAGTGATGAAAATTTTAACCGGTGTATAACTACTTACCGCCTTAAAATCCGCCTTCAGGGTTTTTGAAAAGGTACCATTATCTGTCATAATTTGGCCGATATTTTTAGTCAGGCCTTGATCTGTTTCCATCCACACCATGTACATTTCTTTAGCAGGTGACAATCTTTCCGGCTCGGCTAAGTTTATTAAGGCAATTTCTATGGTATGATTTTTATTATCATCCACTTTTACTTTTACAGTACCTCTAGCCGCTGGCACTACAGAAGAAGTCAAAAATGATATCTTTTGTGTACAAGATGAGATCAGAAACGCAAAAATAACTAAAGAAAAAATTCGGGGAAACTTAATGGTCTTAATACAATAAGTAATGTTTGATACAGTCATGATATTTATATTTTATACACAAAGGTATGTATATCTCTAACTACCAACGTTATATAATTACATCTGAATATTACATGATTTGCTACAGTTTTTGTATTTAAATAATGAGTCCACTCCGAAAATGCTACTTTTATGATAATCATCTGTTTTTACCTCTTACCCTGCCACCGGCAACCCCCCTGGCCAAACCCCCGGCCCCTGAAGGGGAGAACACCTAAAGGGAAGACTCTCTAAAGGGGTGTACCCTCCAAGGAAACAGTTGATTATGGAATTAGTATAAATATTTGTTTTCTCAATTTAAATATCAAATTAATTTTCAGAGTGGCCTCAATACTCAAAGCTATAAAATGCACAAAATCCCCGACCGGGAAGAAGGAGATTTGTGCTATATAAAAGAAAGTTTAGACTAAACCAATGGTAACTATTTATAATTTGACATATTAAAAGAGTTACAACCAATGAATCATTTTATTTCTTAAGTCATGTTTACAACATTATTCATAACCGCTTTTGATGATGGTCAATATCATCTTGAAGCGTTCATTTGGTTTTGTAAGATTGGGTGCATGTGCAGGGATTACAATCGATTGTCCGGTTTTCAAAAGATTAGACTTACCGTTGATGACCAACTCTGCCTGACCGTCTATTACCTGTGCAAATGTGTCGAAAGGTGAAGTTTTTTCTGTTAATCCTTCACCACTGTCTACAGACATAATCGATATGTTACCTGTGGATTTTTTTAAAATGGTTTTTATGACTACAGAATTTGGCACATATTCAATGATTTCTACCATAATAAATGCTTTTGCTTTTTCAACTTCCTGAACATCCATATTTTAATTTATTTAGAACCTTCCTACATAGAAAAGCTGCTAAAATCATCTAACAAAAATGATTCTTATAGATAAATCATTTATTAATCAATCAGAGAGTAGAGTTGTAAAATTTATATAATAGCTACAAAACTCTTCGACCCTGAATGATTCTGAGTAAAACTACTACAACAGCTATTACGAGCAAGATATGTATGATACCCCCAGCATTATAACCAACAAAACCTATCAGCCAGCCAATAACTAAAATGACGGCAATAATATAAAGTAAATTTCCCATGATAAATATTTTTTAAGATTAAATAAAATTTAAGACTATTTGCTGTCGTGTTTCTAATGGCAAAGATAAGTGGTAATATTCCTATAAGCTTTACACAATTTTTAATAAGATTTATATTATTCTTCATTATAATTCCATTTACACGAATCTCTATCGCTCTACATTTGTTGCAATATTTTTTATTGTAAATGTAGCGTATGTGAAATCACCGTCAGGATAAGTATAGATGGCTTCTGCGTAACTGGCCAATTTGTAGCCATTGATCATTTTATAATCCCGTAATGGTGTACTCCATTTTAGTTGGGTGCTGGCCCCGTCATCACTTGCAGCATATCTGTCTTCAGAGACAAAATTGACCAATTCACCCTTTTCATTAAAGTAAAGCCATGCAGACACTTTGATTCCTTCATTAGTAAAAGATGCGTTCACCTTATTGCCCTCCGTTTCCAGCCATTGTATCCTGTGGTCAGTCAAAGCAGCGGGAGCCATACAGCAGATGTCATTAAAGAAAGTGACCGTCTCAGAAACATTCATTTCTATGCCCTCCATAAACTGAACTTTGAACATCGATAAAAGACGAATATCCATTGAAGCTTTTCCATCTTTGAATCTATGGTAGCCCGATACTGGCAATTGATTTTTAGTGGCATCTAGGAAAAATAACCTGGTTGGTGATGGTATAAAATTGTATTGTTCTGAGGTGAGTTGCATCCATTCCTTTTTCTCGTAACTTCTGATTTTGCCTGAAAAATCTATCTTAAAATTATATACTTTTGGCTTCCCTATGCTTCCTGTATAATGAAGGTATTTACGAACCAGTTCCGGCAAATTAGCGATGTCTTCATTCGTCAACATCGCTTCTTCTTTAACAACAGTTTGTTCCAAACCTGTCTCCACATCTTTTTTGTAGGTATTCTTAAAACTCAAATGGAACATACCAACGATGGAGACCAATAGGATCAATATGTTGGCTATACTACCGAACTTTGTTTCTTGCCAATGAAATAGAATTAATGCTTGAGACAACACCAATGCCGCCATAGCAAAATAAACCCAAATGTCTTTTTTGAAAATAAATAATAACGAAAAGATGACCATCAATAGTCCGGCCATCAGCCATAAAATTCCGACGGGCTTAGAGATTTCCTTGGTTAGTGCTGAGATATCTGCATAGTCAAAGGCTTTTACAAATCCTAGAAAATGGATCAAACCATGTAGGATAACGATGATAAAAAAAATGGTTTTAAGCATGATATTCTATTATTATTTTTTTGATATGACATGGTAATAGGAATAAATCTTGAACAACTGGATGACCAATAAAGGTATCAAACTCGCTATTATGACTATGCTCCAAATTTCAAGATTCAAGACAACCAAACCCATTGGTATTCGCAAATAAGGCACTAAAAAGACCGTAACCACCAATACGGAACACAATAATAGTGCATACCAAACAAAATGATTGCGGGTGACTTCGTTGACAAACAATTTTGATTTGGGTGACGACATATTAAATACATGAAAGAGCTGAGCAAACGCTAAGGTCACAAAGGCCACATTGTTTAATATTTGATGGTCGGTTGTAATGAATAATTTGCAATAGACGACTGCCAACATCACAGATAACATTATCACGAAAGCATACCAAGCTATTTTAATCCAATCCTGATGGGTTACAATGTCTTCTTTAGGACTTCGTGGCGGCCTATTCATCACTGTTTTATCTCCTTTGCCAAGCCCTAATGCCAAGGCCGGAAATACATCTGTTACAATATTTAAAAACAGGATTTGTATAGGCAATACCGTAGAAGCAGGAGCATAAAAACCTAATGTGGTGATGATGAAAATTTCACTTAAATTGCACGAAACTAAATAAATGACAAATTTTTTAATATTGTTAAAGATCTCCCTTCCGTGACCTACAGCTTCGGCAATAGAAGTAAATGAATCATTTTTCAGTACAATATTAGCAGATTCTTTAGCTACTTGTGTGCCTCTCAAACCCATAGCAATACCTACGTCTGCCTTTTTAAGTGCAGGAGCATCATTGACACCGTCACCAGTCATAGCTACAATATTGCCAGCATGCTGAAATATCTCGGCAATGTCCAATTTCTGCTTGGGCGTCGTTCTGGCAAATACGGTAGTAGATAGCACTTTGTTTTTCCACTCTTTAGTAAGAGCATGGGAATCCGGCAACTCCAGCCCATTGATCACAACTTGATCCATATCATCCACCAATCCTACTTTTTTGGCAATATTTAACGCTGTTTTAGGATGATCTCCAGTAATCATCACCACTTTGATACCCGCATTTCGACAGGCAATTATAGCTTTTTTAATGTCCAATCTTGGCGGATCTAAAAATCCAATCAAACCTATATATACCAAGTCATTCAGATAATCTTCATGATCAATGTCATTTCCTTCTCTGTAGGCAAACGCAAGTACCCGAAGTCCGTTTTGCGACATATCATCTGCCGCTTGCAGTATTTTCTTTTTATCAGCTGTAGTCAATTTCTTAAGATTGTCTCCGTTTTGTATCTGAGCACATTTTTCCATCAATTGTTCTGCAGCTCCTTTTACAGCAACAAAACTTCCTTTTTCACTTTTGTGCAAAGTTGCCATCATTTTCATGTCTGCATCAAAAGGTATCTCACCTACCCTTTCATACTTTTGCTGAACTTTTTGATAACTTTGATCAGATGTATTGGCCAAATGGAGCAGTGCTATTTCCACAGGGTCACCCAGTGCCTTTTCTTTTTTTTTGCCTTGAGTGATAGATCCATTATTGCATAACGCGGCGACGATTTTCATTAGATCAAAGTTATGCTGACTATGGATAATATCGCCTTCTTTAAATTTCAAAACCTTGTTTTCGATGCTCGCCTGTATTGTCTCACCAGGAAAACTAAAGGTATTCACATAGATTACATTTTCAGTCAGGGTACCTGTTTTGTCCGTCAAAATCACATTGGTACTGCCCAAAGTCTCTACTGCAGACAGATTTTTTACAATAGCACCACGTTTGGCCATCAACAGCATACCATATGATAATGCGATCGTAGCCACAATGGGTAATCCTTCCGGAAATGCAGCTACTGCCAATGCAATAGACGTTTTCAGAATCAGCAACCACTGTTTGCCTTGTATGAAACCTGTCGCAGCAAAAATTAGGGTCATGAACAACATTATCCAAATCAGCTTCTTACTCAATGCCATTAGTTTTTTGTCCAACGGTGTCTCAGTAGAAACGGCACTCTCTGCCAAAGATGTAATTTTACCTAGTTCAGTGTCTTTACCGATTCCTGTTATCACCACCCTGCCATGGCCATTCATCACAGAAGTACCCTTAAACACCATATTGACCAGATCACCCAATGCTGTTTTTTCAGGCAGTTTTTCTATATTTTTAAGGGTGGGTATGGATTCGCCCGTCAACGATGATTCATCACATTGTAAAAGATTAGACACTACTATCCGACCATCCGCAGGAATAACATCGCCGGATTCTAAATCCACTAAATCACCTGGAGTAATTTTTTCAGCACCTATTTCATGAAGTTTGCCATCTCTGATGACCCTGCAAGTAATTATATCCATTTTCTTCAAGGCATTCATGGACATGCGAGCCTGCATTTCTAGGAAAAAACCAATCAATGCATTGATTAATAGCACTGTAGCAATAGCAATACCTTCAATAAAACTATTAAAATAAAAAGAAACAATAGCAGCAAATGCAAGTAAATACACTATCGGGCTTTGGAATTGCTTCAACAGTACCAACCAAAAACTTTTAGGTGGCTTTACCGCAAAACTGTTGAGTCCAAACTGCATATTGCGATGATTGACCTTGGATGTCGTCAACCCTTGATGTAAATCCACATCAAAAGCTGTCAAAACCTCATCAACTGATAAAGTATGGGGATTCGGATTAGGATATTTTACATGCATAGGTCAGGTATATTTAAGATCAAAATAAAGTATTACGAAGCCTGAAAAAAGATAGTGATTGACCCGATTGCTTATAAATATAATAAAATATTTTACTCTCTCGTTTCTTAAAACTGTGAAAAATTACTGAATACAGAAAAAAGCTATAGTAGTACAAGCTATCATCTTATTTTCTTTACAATATTCTCTACTCTAATACAAACTATATTACTCCATGAGATCGTAAAAACCAAGACATTTCTTCATGAGTTTCTACCAATCCTGCAATAAAATCGTTGACGCTAAGATATTGATGTTCAGTGCCAAAACTTCTGATGGTTTCTCTTAAGTGCATGATGATACTTTCGTGATCCTTCAAAAGCTCTCTGAAAAGTTCTTGGCTCTCATTTACTGCTCTTGTTGCCTCGTTGATGTGCATCATGCCCAAGTAAGCTTTTAATGTGCCAGGTGCGTAATGTCCAATCGTACGAATACGTTCTGCAACACTGTCAAAGATCCCATCCAGTTGTCCAAACTGAGCCTCAAAAAATTTGTGCTTTTCATAAAAATCAGCCCCATCTATATTCCATTGGGCATTTTTAGTTTTGATATAGAGTATGATTTCATCTGCCAGCATTTTTGACATTTCAGTGGATATGTCCAATCGAGTGGTGTCTGATATCTCAATGGCTACATTCATAAGATTATTGTTTTTAAGGCTTAAATTCCAAAATTAAATTCTTCATCCGTGCAATTGTTTCCTTCCAAAGTATGAAAATAAATTTGATCATCTTTATTGCTTTCTTTTTCCAATTCATAGTTCGATTCTAAGCTTGAAATATCTTGAAAATCACTGAAAATATTTTCATCAATTCCATTTTCGTTCAAGACAAAACTAGGTTCATAAAACGAACTATTTTGGGCAAAATCATTGGAAATAAAATTACTGTCTTCTGCGCCTTCGGTATAGATATCATCTTCTATGGAATAATGTAAATATACAGACACTTCTTTTTCTTTGTCTGCTGGATCATTAAAAAAGTAATTGAGTTTGATATCTTTAGGGCTCATCTTATTTGATTTAAAATTTTGAAAGTTTGCTTGAATATGCGACAAAGAGAAAAAAAAACTGAACAGTTGCAAGAGTCTAAAATATTTCACGACTGCACCTTATGTCAATTTCACCATCCAATTATTTCACTTATAATTTCTAAAAAGATTTTAATTATATCGCAAAGATATGTTTAATAATAAATTAAAGTATTACACAATTATATGAATGAGTTACATGATTTAGCCAGAAAAAGGAAGATGATTTGCAAAGTAGATTATCTACAGCTAGAAATCCAATAGAAAATTTGCATCCACCCAATAAAATTGAACATAGCAAAACAGGTATATCATTATAAGGAAGGAAAGTAGTTATTATAAAGTGACGTAGAATAGTTTTTTAACTTAGAGCAAATTAATATCCACCAACATCTTCAAGTTGTATTCTTTTTTTGTGCTCCTTAAGGTTTCTGAAATAGGTCGGGGTCAGTCCTGTGACCTTCTTAAACTGGTTGGAAAGATGAGCTACGCTACTATAGTTTAGCTTATATGAAATCTCTGTTAAATTCATTTCATCATAGAGCAACAACTCCTTAACCTTTTCTATTTTGTGGGCTATGATAAAGTGCTCTATGGTAGTCCCAGTGACTTCTGAAAACAAACTCGCCATATGTGTGTAATCGTGATGAAGTTTTTCGCTCAGATATTCTGAAAAATTAATCAAAGGTAAATCATCTGCATAATGGATCATCTCTACGATGATATTTTTTATTTTTTCAATAAGAATAGCTTTTTTATCATTAATCAATTCTAAGGAAAAAACTTTCAAACGCGCTCTAAGTTCCATCATTTTTTGTGGGGACAGATCTTCTTTTATATCTGCTTCTCCCAAATCCACAGTCCTATAATTAATGCCCATACTTTCAAGCGCTGATTTTACTGCCATCTTGCACCGAATGGAAACCATATATTTAATGTATAATTTCAAGAAACAAGCATTTGGTTACAAATTTAAACAAAATTCTACCAACAAAGTTATTTTTTTTAGGACAAATCGAAATTGATTGGAATATAAATTATGCATATTCTATACAATTTGATTTGGTTTACACGCATTTGTATTAATTTTTAATATTACTGCACTGATATTCAAAAGCTTTTTGAAAAGACATTTTATTTAGTTATTGTCTATTTCATGTGGTTTATTGATAATTTTTTTATTATGAAGGCCATAATTAAAAAATCTATTCCTGAACTGCATCAACTTCAAATAGTTTTAACTTTTTAAGGACGAATTCCAATTCTCTTCGCAATGCGGCATTCTGCATCAGAAGGTTAGTTATTACATCAATTCCTTCCAGATTTATCCCCAAATCGTAATAAAATTGTACCATCTTTTCAATTTCCTTCAGATCTTCCTTATATAGATATTTATTGTCTTCAATGACTATAATTTTTATCAAACCGTATTCCTGCAGTGAATCTATAAACGATAAATCTACGTGGTGGTACAAACAGAAATGTTTTACAGGTACTAGATTATTTATGGACATCTGTGCTTAATTTTTGAAGTTCACTAAACAATTCCTTTTCTTTAGCCGTCAGATTTGCAGGCAATTTAATTTGATACGTGATATATAAGTCTCCATACTCATTTTCTTTTTTGTATACAGGAAAACCTTTACCTTTCAATTTGACTTTGGCAGTAGATTGAGTACTTTCAGATATTTTTAATTTTACTTGCCCGTCAAACGTATCAACCAATATATCACCGCCCAGTACTGCCCTATATAAATCGAGATCAATGGTTTTGAATAAATTGTTTCCTTCTCTTTTAAAAGTCGTGTTATTTTCAATCGCGAAGGTGATGTACAAATCACCATTGGGGGCCCCATTGACGCCAGTACCACCATGACCGGATATTTTTATCACCTGACCATCTTCGATACCGGCTGGAAAGGTCAGCCTGATATTTTTACCATTAATGGTGATGGTTTGTTTTTGTGTTTTATACACATCTGTCATCTTCATTTGTAAGGAAGCCTGAATATCCTGACCTCTGAATTTACTTTGTTTACTACGGCTGCCGGTTTCACCACCAAACATAGAGCCAAAAAATTCTGAAAAATCATCTGAATGGTCGCCTGAATAATTTCCAGAACCAAATGGTTGACTGGAACTTCTTTGGGATTGGGATCTATTTCGTTGCATTTTTTCTATCTCATCAGCATGTTGCCAGTCCTTCCCATGTTTGTCATACTTTTTTCTCTTCTCGGGATCACTAAGAACTTCGTTGGCTTCGTTGATTTCTTTAAATTTTTTTTCTGCTTCCTTATTGTTGGGGTTTAGGTCAGGATGATACTTACGTGCCAACTTCCGATATGAAGATTTTATTTCGCTTTCAGCAGCTGATTTGGCTATTCCCAAAACTTTATAATAATCTATATATTCCATACTTATGAATTAAAGTCATGTAAAATAAGTCAATTTATCTCAGTGAATATGATATATCTGGTCAACATCAACAAATATATGGCTAATCTATGGTAAAAAATTTAATTCTTATACTATTAAACGATGATTATGATCATAAGATCTTTGAAATTATACTCTAAATAAATTATTAGATGTTTGGTAATTATTTTTTTTGTGTTATTTTTATGCCAAATATTCACTAATGACGATTTATTAAATCTGAATTTTGAATTAAACGAATTAAGCAATTATTTTATCTCTACATTATTTAATAAATTCTAAAATCAAGACTCATTTTATATGAAAAGCCTGAAACAATTAGTTATTTTTTTTGCATTTTTAATCCCCGTATTTGCATTTACACAAATTGAAAAGGATTATAAATTTCTTAGTAGCCATCCCTCAAGTAATTATAATGATATAGTAAAACAGGTGAAGCCGAAATTGTGGCGAAATTATACGAATGCATTGTCAGAAGCAGATAAAAAGGCAGCCCATAAAGCATTGAAACAATTCGGACGATGGCAGGAACATTGGATAGACAGAATAAATATAGATGGAACTTTCCCCAACCGGAATATTGAAAATCAGGTTTTAAGCCTACAAAAAAATATGTTGCTTACAACTCCAAAATCAGCTGGAACACGTTTCAGTTTAGAGTGGAATCAGGTTGGTCCGACAGTAAATGTTGATCCACACGGTTATGTGGCATATCCTGGTATGGGCCGTGTGAATGTTGTGAGACGATTGGATGAAAACTCATATATCGCTGGTACTCCGAATGGTGGCATATGGAAGACTATGGATAATGGTCAAAATTGGGAACCCAAAACAGACATGCTGGCAAGAATTGGTATTACAGATATTCATGTGAATCCAACTAACTCATCTATTATTTATGCTGTCACAGGGGATAGAGATGGTAATCACTCCGCATCTATCGGAGTCATAAAATCAACTGATGAGGGTGAAACATGGTCAACAGCAGGTCTAATAGTTAGTCCGGAATTGGAGGAAGACGCTTACAGTTCTGCGGCCTTGGCAATGAAGCCAAATGATCCCGACAAGCTTGTGGCAATAGTAAATAATAGTGTGTATTATTCACATGATGGCGGAAATTCATTTGACAAATGGGAAATCGAAGCAAACGGTTTAAATGACGTGATTTATACGGATGATTTTATTCTTATGTCGGATATAGCTGGAAATATTGTTAGAAGTACAGATGATGGGGTAAGTTTTGTTTTGATTTTTGTAGGAAGTGAAGAAGGGCAGCCTCAATTTGTCACCCGTTTTAATCAGGAAGTGATCAATGATGAGGTATATTTTCTGGCAGGCATAGAAAACGGTGCTCAAGTATTTAAATCAACAACAGATGCTATTTTAAGCGCGTCTTTTGGAGATCAGATGAAAATAGAGCTTGTCGGCAACCCGATAGATGATTACAATCCTCAGGGAACCTACAATGTAACCATTGCAGTTAATCCCTTTAATGCTGATAAAATATTGGTTTGTGGCGTAGATGGTTATTATACCATAGATGGAGGAGATACTTGGACTAAAAAAATGGATGCTTATACATCTGATACTTCCGGTGAAACATATGTACATCCTGACCATCATTTTTCACAATTTCTGGACGAAGATATAGTGCTTCAGGGACACGATGGAGGCGTATCTTTGATCAATACAGCTGAAGAGCCCTTTGGACATCAGGACATTACTGGTAATATGATCATAGGGCAGATCTATCATGCAGCATTGAACCCAAGTGATGATGATGGACAAAATCTTTTACTTGGCTTGCAGGATAATGACGGATTTTCTAAATCTCCTAATACGAAAGATGGTAATTGGGTAGCTGCTCAAGCTGGTGACGGTACAGCAGCCGGCATCAATCAAAATGATCCGAAAATAAGATTTTTAGGAGGCACCATGGGGCAACTAAGCTTAACTCTTTCTGCATTTGAAAAAGGACATGATGATGCTGTCCCTGTAGTCGGCTCCGGTGAAAATGCGCCTTTTGTGTGTGAAGTTACCATACACAATGAAGATCCTACCTATGTATTTGCAGGTCATGAACAAATGAAATTTTCAGTTGATGAAGGAGCCACGTTTAATGATGTTCCTGAAGATCTGCAAGTGGGACCTACTGAAGAAATCGAACAGTATGGCAATCAGGTTGCTGTAGTGGGAGCTAATGGCCAAAGAATAGCCATTTTTGAAAATGGAATATTTTCTGATGTTGCCGACATTAAAGCACCTGAAGGCTTACAGGCTACTTTTAATTCACTAGCCATTTCCGCTTCCGCTGTCAATACTTTGTATGGCACTGTAAAGGGATATGAAGACGGGGTAAAGGTATTTGTATCTAATGACAGGGGTCAAACATGGTCAAACATATCTCATGATCTGCCCAATGTTATTGCAAAAAAAGTGATTTGTAAATCTACCAATCTGGGAGAGTTTGATGAAATTTTATTTTTAGCAACCAATGTTGGTGTATATTACAAATTGGGATCTGATTCAGAATCATGGATTAAGTTAGGGGAAAATTTACCTTATGTGACGGTGACTGATTTAGATATAAATTATGTTTCTGACAAGTTGTATGCGTCTACATTTGGCAGAGGTTTGTGGGAAATAGAATTGAGTTCTCTTATTTCTTCTACGGATTTGGTAAAAAATCCTTTGAAAGATATATCTATATATCCAAATCCTGTAAAGAAAGGGGAAGACATTACCGTGATATTTCCAGAAGGAATGGCTCAGGCTGAATATAGTATTTATAACTATGTAGGTGGTAGAGTTCAACAAGGTAGCATATATAGCTATAATGCAAATATCCAAACGACTAATATACATCCCGGCGTTTATCTGGTCGTTTTTGAAGCAAAAGGAATTCAGTTTTCAAATAAATTAATCATTAAATAATGACATCTTTTACCAGAATTATTTTACATTTTGTTTGCATTTGCAGTGTATTATCTTTTGGAGGTTGTGTAAATATCAAATATTACGATCAGTTTATTTTTGTAAAGAAACCAGGTCAGCCAAATTTACCAATTGAAAAGGTGCTTTCATTTACTTTAGAGACTAAAAAATCACTGACATTGCAACCTGAAATTGGAATAGAAGGCATCGCAGGTATTTTTTTAAAGATAGAGAGTGTAATGGATGAAAAGAATACCT
This sequence comes from Chitinophagales bacterium, assembly GCA_038246735.1. Classification (GTDB taxonomy): domain Bacteria; phylum Bacteroidota; class Bacteroidia; order Chitinophagales; family Saprospiraceae; genus OLB9. The sequence goes on along the minus strand of JBBRVQ010000001.1, from coordinate 102,705 downwards.
TGATTAATTTTAAAAACCCGTTACCCAAAGGGAAGTTCCGAGTAACCGCATCTACTTCAGATAAGACTTTTAAAGTGGCTCCCGGTTTAACTTTTATTCTAAACGCCAATGGTAAAAATGTGAGACTTATGCCACAATTACGTGCTGAAATGCAAATGAAGTGAAGTATTGATAAAAGTAGTTAATATTTCTTTTCCACTAATTGGATTCATTCAGTTTAAAAAGTGGCTGGGGCTTATGTTATTAAATTATAAAATTATTTAAATCAATATCCCAGTAAGGTAAAATATTGTGAAGGACGGTTCACCCCTTTTGACATATATCCCACAGGGTAAATCCGTCTTACAAAAACAAAAAAATGTTGTTTTAGGCATCATTTTGCATGTAAGGTGCAAACGTGTGAAGTTTCAGCATCAAATGGTGTCAAAAAAGCAACGGCTAGCGATTAAACTAAATAATTACTAAAGGGAAGTTCTAAATACTCATTTTCGTGGTGAAAAAATACGAAAAAGTCAAGAACAAGACGAAAGTTAAAAAGTACCGCAGGTTTAGCCTAAGCTACATCGAGGACATTTTTTAACTTTCAACGCGGTTATTGGTTCTTGGAGTTTTTTGTAATAGAAATAGAGTTTATAGAACTTTCCTAAATATTTACAAACAACATGGTTAAATCAAAACAGTATCATTCTCCAATAAAATGACTGGAAAATGATTGAATTTAGCATATTAAAAAGACTTCGGATAATTTTCATCTTATTTGAAAAAATTATCGATATGATACCGACTCCGTTAGATTTGAAAAGAATACCTATCCTTTTGCTAAACAAACCAAAATTAGTCTGAGTTCAAAGTAAAGGGTGACCTCAATTAGTTATGTTTCAATCCTGATCAAGAGATGCTAAAAATTGTGATGCATTATTCAGGTGCAATTGTTGTTTTTCTGTAGACATTTTATCAAAACTATTAACCAACATTCCCAACCTAGGATTTTGCATAAAAAAATCACGGTGAATATGCATGAATCTCCAAAATAAACCATCCCACACGGTTTGCCATTCTCCTTTTTTATAATCACTCATTTTCATCAAATAATTACTACCACTTATGTATGGTTTGGTGGACATCTGGCCTCCATCGGCAAACTGGCTCATGCCGTAAACGTTCGGCACCATGACCCAATCATAAGCATCGATAAAAAGTTCCATAAACCATCTATACACTTCATCGGGATCAAATTCGCAAAGCAACATAAAGTTTCCCAACACCATAAGTCGCTCTATGTGGTGGCAATATCCTGTCTCCAGAACTTTTTTAATCGTGGTATCTACTGGTGTAATTCCTGTGGTTCCATTCCAAAATGATGGTGGAATTTTTTTGGTAAAGCCCCAATAATTTTTAGTCCTGGCTTCATTTCCTTTCAATTCATACACAGCTCTTATAAATTCTCTCCAGCCTATTATTTGACGTATGAATCCTTCCAATGAATTTAATGGAATTTTATGATTGCCTGCATAAAGCAAAGCCTCATCAATAATAAATTGGGGAGTTATCAAGCCTACATTCAGCATAGGCGTCAAAACACTATGATTCAAAATACTTTCATCCTCTAATATGGCATCTTCATAAGCACCAAATGCAGAAAATCGATTCCTGAAAAAATCTTGCATCCAACATTTACTTTCATCAAACGTAGTCGGATAAATGAATTCCGTATTGAGTATACCATAATTATTGTGAAAATATGTCTGGGTGTACACGAGCGCTTCTGAATAAAAAGAGTTGGGCAATAAATGATCAACTTTGGGTGGTATTTCCCCTTTTGGATATTTTAATCTATTTTCGTCATCGTAAGTCCATTTACCACCTAAGGGTTTCTGGTGATCTTCTATTAAAATATTCCTTTTTTGACGTTGGTATTTATAAAAATCTGTTTGAAAAAGCCGCTTCTTGTCAGAAAAATAAGCTGTAATGTCTTCTTTAGTGTTTAGAAATAAGTGTGAGCTATTTTTATTGGCTTCGATATTTTGCTCTTTACAGACTTTGCTGATCCTTTGTTCCAGCCAGCAATCCGTCGTATCCATATATTCAAAATAGTCAATACCAAGTGTCTTCATATGAAAAATCAGCTTTCTTACATCTGCCAAATCATCAGATGCATCAATATATACTACTCGAATATTTTTTGATTGCAGATAGCTTTCATAAAACTTCATGCTCGCCCTATGAAAACAAATTTTTTGTTTGTGAAAATAGTACTGTTTAAAAAACAACCACTCTTCAACCAGATAGATGGTGTCACATGTTGTAATCAAACTATTTTGCTCAAACAACTGATGCGGAAAAATAATTCCTGTGGTCATTTTACAAACTAATGTGTTTTTATTTTTTTTAATCTAGAAAACAGGCAAATTCAACTTTTCATTCATAAGTCTAAATCAATTATTTCTACATTTGGTGTTATTTTTTCAACATCTTCTCTTCGACAAAGCTCAGTGCCAGGATTGAGCGTGGCTGCTGTACCGCAAGCGACTCCGTATCGAATGGCATCTATGAGACTTTTTTCATTGTAAAGTGAATAAACGATGCCTGCTACCATACTATCTCCAGCACCTACAGTGCTTTTTCTTTCTACTAATGGTGGTTTGATCTGCTTTGCAAAAGTCGAAGTCACCAGCATAGCTCCTTCAGCACCCATAGACACTACTACTACTTCACATTGCCCCTTTGCTATGAATGATCTGGCTACATCTTTTATTTCATAGGGAAGCAACTCACTTTTTCCTGCTAGAGTACTCAGTTCACCTAAATTAGGTTTGATCAAAAATACGCCTGAATCTACTGCATGTTTAAGTGCATCACCTTTGGTATCTACGATTAATTTGGCTTTTTTCTTATTAGATATAGCGGATATCTCTCCATAGATAGATAATGGAATATCCGGAGGTAGACTACCACTTACTATGACATATTTCAGATCATTTATTTCATTGAGTTTGGTCAAAAACTGGCTCCATTCATCTCTGGTCAAAGATGTCTGAGGCATCCCGAAACGGTACTGCTTATGATTGGATTCATCCACAATGATCATGTTCTCTCTGGTTTCCTCCAAGCCTGGAATGACCATAACCGATATATTTTCATCTATCATCAATTGATCAAATTTTTTGCCCGTGCAGCCACCTGAAATATACATAGCCACTGCTGCTCCACCAAGTTTTTGTATGGCTCGGGCCACATTGATACCACCACCACCCGGTTCTACTTTAGGAGCCATACAATTCATTTTTATATCTGGAGATATGGAAGCTACAGATGTACTTTTATCAATACATGGACTAAAAGTGATAGTAACAATGTGAGACATATTGGATATTTAGCTGTGTTGGAAGATCCTGTCTCCAACAACTTAGTAATGTATTCTGTTTTGATTTTGTTTTTATTTTTTTAAATATACCCCTGCCAAACAGATAATTTTTAATACAAATTGAAAAGATAAGCTACTCCATTCTTCTAAAATACTACTTTTACTATTGAAACAGGATGAATTCGTACTCCTACATTGTCCTTTGGGATGTCCATTTTCATCGTTTACTTATTTTATTCATAGTAATCGTTTTTTGGATGCTGCATTTAAATCGGGATATTTCAGGATTTCTTTTTTGCGCATGTTTTTGACTTACCCCACTGTGTACTCTTTTTCTCCACAAATTAAAACTGCTTCGCTTTAATATACTTCGCATCAATCCGACTACTTCTGCTTCACTAACATCAAATTGAAATTTTATAGCCTCAAATGGAGTACGGTCCTCCCAGGCCATTTCTATAATTCTGTCTACATCTTTTTGTTCCATATATTTTCAAAAATTTAAATGAAGTTCTAAATAAAATAGCGCTAAAGTAAAGGCGTGAGACAAAAGTAAATACAGCTTTTTACTGTTTCTTTGCTTTACACCATCAAAACCTATGGTATTTAAGTTTTTCATTTTATCTGGACAATTAAGCACACGAATTGTTCTATTGTTTGGGACTTTTCTCCTATGTACCTTTATATAAAAGCTTTTCACAGCAATGGCAGAAAGAGCATTATAATTTATAAAACCGTGTATTATTAGGGAAACCCTAAGGTATTTTAAAAGTCTTCACAGATAATTGAATAGTACCTTCAGATCATCAAAGTAAACCATCATTAGAAATTTGTTCATTTCAACACATTTATTTGTGAAATCTTTGATATCAAATAGATATATAATGTCATCAGTGCTATACATATCTTAGATTAGAAAAGTGAAATTTCGAAATGATTCAAATAGCAGCTATCTTTGCAGGACATCCGGAATACTAATTTATTATGACCATTTCACAAAGGGTAAACAGCCTGATTTCACTGGGAAAACAACTCATTGACCTCACTTCGGCAGAATTTTCATACATTTTTGAAAAAGCAACTTCTGACAATCCATGGTTTACAAAGGATAATATTAAAACATCTATGGCCGCTATTAGAGACGAATACCTTACTCAAGGGGCTTTGGAACATATGGTGTGCAGATACAAAGCCGATGATAATATTGTTTCAAAAAAAGTGGGCCTTATCCTTGCCGGCAACATTCCGCTTGTTGGCTTTCATGACATTTTGTGCTGCTTTCTGATTGGGCATGTGAGTATCATAAAATATTCTGATAAAGACAAAGTACTCATTCCTTTTCTGATCAAAAAAATCATTGAGATAGATGGTAACGCTGCAGCGTATTTTGTTACCGCAGAAAAACTAACAGCTTATGATGCTGCTATTGCCACAGGCAGCAATAATACCGCTACCCATTTCAGATACTATTTTGGTCATGTTCCACACATCATCAGACAAAACAGAAACAGCATAGCGGTGCTCTCAGGAAATGAAACGGATGAACAATTGCTGGATCTGGGCCAGGATATCTTCAGTTATTTTGGACTAGGGTGCAGAAACGTCAGTAAAATTTTTGTTCCTGATGGTTATACCTTACGCAGACTTTTTGAAATATTGGATGCATTTAAAGCCATTATTCATCACCATAAGTATAAAAACAATTACGATTATAATCTAGCTTTATTCTTGCTGAATAAAGAAAACTTTTTGCACAACGAGATGCTGATACTCAAAGAGTCAGAACAGATTATTTCGAGGATAGGAAGTGTACATTATCAGTATTACCATAGCATGGAATCTCTTACTGAGTGGCTTCGTCTACATGCATCAGAAATACAGTGCATCGTGACGTCTATGAACATTCCCGATGTGGATACAGTAGCATTTGGGCAAGCTCAATGTCCATCGATAGACACCTATGCCGACGGAGTAGATACCATGCAGTTTTTGTTGGGTTTATAAGATTTTAATAAAAAAGCCTCACAGCAAAACGTGTTGCTATGAGGCTTACAAGGGGAATTTTTAAATCTTTTTCCAAATGGACATTTAAGCGTGCCCCTTTGAATTATCGTTACTAATGTTGTAGATGATGTTTTCTTTTATCCTATTTTATTTTCGATAGTATACCGGAATATTGTTTATCTCCGATGTTCCATCGATACATCACAAGGCCGTATAGGTCATCAGACAGACGCACATTGATTTCATTTTCACCTTTGGCAACAGCAAAAGACATATTTCTGATTTCCTGACCATTGCTATTGTATAAATGCAGCTTGGCCTGACCTTCATGACTAGTGTTAAGGCTGAAAGTGATCTGATCAATAAACGGATTTGGGTAAGCCTTCACGATGTCCTGACTTAAAATTGTCGTTCTGCTTTCAACATGCGTATTCAGCAGAGAATTCGGATCAATAGATATATTTGCTTTTTTTATGGCTATAAAATCTACCGCAGGGTTGATCACTTTTATAGAATCCAGATATACATTAAATGGAAGTGGCCCTGCCAATACATCTTCAGGTTTAGCAAAAGTAGCTTTCTTATCCAGTAAATACCACTGATGGCTTCCTGGCAAAGTCGAAGTTTGGCCTGTGACAAATGATATTAAGATATTCTGATCTTCTATGTCAATTTTACCATCTTCGTTGATGTCTGAAGCAAGATATTGATGATAACTACTGAAGGTCACTTCACCGAGCAAAAATTTTGTTAGCAATTCTACATCTTTGTTGTCTATGTTTTTGCGTACATCATCGGTATAGGTGGCACAAATAATGACTGCTTTGTTGTGTACCGCTATACTATCAATAAGATATTTTCCATTTACATCGGTCTTTGCCTTGCGGGTGATAAAAGTCAAAGTGGAATCTCTATGTTCGGTAATTTTTTTGACTAAAACATATCGGTAGAGTTTGTAACCGGACAAATTGATAAATGAATCCAACTGAAGTGTTTCCGTGGTATCATAGGTAATATTGTAGGTGATGACCGGGTCCTTATATTTCAAAGTGATGTCTGCACCTTTCACAGGGGTATCCGTAAGCGTAAGCACATTACCTTTTTGACTGTACACGGGATCCACCGGGGTTACAGGTGTTGGTTTACAATCCGGAATATTGGCTCCGTTGTTTTGTATGTAAAGTTCCACCAAACAATAATTCTGAGCTCCTTTGGTATCTGTAACCCACATTTCTACCAGATTTTTGCCTATATTTTCACAAGTAAAAACTTTGCTCGTGGTAGTCACGTCTTTGCTAAACGAATACTTTAAAGGGCCGTAACCACAAGATGAAAAACTTCCTTTATCCAAGTCTTTTGCCCAAATTTCGACCATTCCATCGTCTACTTTTCCATCGTTGTCGGTATCTACACCCATCATCGCTGTAGATAGCTGCCAGATACAATACGGCGTAGGTTTACTGGCATTTTTTACTACCACATTGGTGGTACATGTTTTGAAATTGCCGCAACCGTATTTCACACTGTAGGTCACTTTTGTGGTACCTATTGGATATACACCTGAGATATTATTTCCTTTCTCGGTAGCAAATGGCGAGTTATTGGTAATCACAAAATCGCCTCCACATACACTCGGATCAATGATCAGTGGATAGGTCACCAAATGTCCGTTTTTACAATTGGTGCCACTGACTGTGATCTCTGCAGGACAATTGATGGCAGGTATTGTGCTATTAATGATATAAATAAATTGCACCTTGGTATAAATACCATATCCTGCCGATGGACTATAATTGCACCAATCCAGGATCTTCCATGTACGCATGATCTTTTTGCACTGACTGTTTACGGTAAATAACATGTCACTATATGATTTTCCAAGCATACTGCATTCACTGTCATTCCATCTCGGGTAATTATTTGGCGCAGGTAATTTATATGGGTTGGTATCAGGGTTGCAACCAGATAATTCAATGTCTTCGGGCCAGTCAATGACAGGACCACCCTGACCACCGGATGAAACATAGATGGTCTGTGTACAGGACTGCCATTGCCAGTAGTTATCTTCTACCGTCCATGTGCGGGTGATATATCCGGCGTTACAGCTATTCAGATAGTATTTTACCGTGGGACTACCTGCAGAATAAGTATGATAGCCAATGGTATAAGTGGCATTGCCATACATAGACAGATTCCAGATTTCATCCTTGCAACTAACATATGCATTGGGTGGACAGTTAATACTAAAAGACATACTTGCTTCAGGTGAAACACTTTTTCCTTCATTCCACTGCAGCACAAGGACGAACAAGATCAGAAATGTCTTGATGTGGGTGTACATGTTTGTTTTCATTCTTTCGAGACTTTTGTTAAATAAATTAATAAGATATTACATATTAAAACAAAAGTACATGTATTTACAATTGAATGTATGTTATTTATGCTTAAAAATAAAAATTTGGGTGTATCCCCTTAGAAAACAGTATGCTAAAAATGAAGTAATTACACATTATATATAAAATTAATGCGTAGATCTGAAATGTATATAAATAAGGAAATTAAAAGTCGGGACGACTGGATTCGAACCAGCGACCCCTAGCACCCCATGCTAGTACGCTACCAGGCTGCGCTACGTCCCGAATTTTCGATGACAAAAGTAAGATATATTTTAAACTTTTTATTACTGGACGACATTTTTAAGCTTTTGAAACAAATTAACGAATTTTGATGATACCTTTACCGAACATAAAGCAATATAATGCCGGCAAAATATCATATAATCATAGGTGTACTTTTTATTACTTTTCCCAATGCTTTTTCTCAAGTTATTTTTCCCGAAAACGGAGTAGTATTTAATGATAAAATTGTACCGAGGATAGACATTAAAATTCATCCTGATTCACTAACAAAATTATTGGCATGGGAAAATAATAGCGAAGATCATGAATATCCTGCCGATTTTTATTGGAATGATGGCACCATCAAAGATACTGTACTCAACACGGGATTCAGGCTTAGAGGTAATACATCCAGATCTTCTGCCAAAAAATCATTTAAAATCGAGTTTAATCACTTTGGTTCAAAAAAATTTTATGGTTTATCTGATCTGAATCTGAATGGAGAACACAACGATCCATCCATCATCCGCAGCAAACTTAGTTGGGATATAATGAAAATGGCCGGTATTGAATCTCTCAGATCAAATCATATCGCTCTGTATATCAATAATGAATATCGTGGGCTGTATATCAATGTCGAACATATCGACAATGACTATCTCGAAGACCGTAGTAAAGATCCTGATGGCCAGCTTTTTAAATGTTTTTATGGGGCTGATTTTGTATTCAGAGGCAATAACTCTAACAATTACAGCCAGACTATTTATGAAGCCCAAAACAACAAAGATGCTCCTGACTATTATACATTGATGGAATTTACTAAGGCACTGGATGACATTTCGAATCCTGACTTCCGTTGTCACCTGGAAGAAAAATTTGATGTGGATCAATATCTGAGAAGAATGGCCATAGAAATTCTACTCGGACATTGGGACAATCCCATATACAATAAAAACAACGCGTATCTGTATCATAATCCGGCTACTGACAAATATGAACTGCTGAGTTATGACATCGACAACACCTTTGGCATCGACTGGTTTAATGTAAACTGGGCTGAACGCAATATTTATTCCTGGGCAAATACTTCTGAACCAAGACCCATCTATAACCACTTGATGAAGGTACCGGAATATAAAATCAGATTTGGATATTATATAAAAAAGTTTGTAAATGAATTTTTTAATCCCACCTTCCTTAACCCATATATAGACCTCATTAAAAACAAAATCAGTAGTTATCGGGCAAATGATTTATATGCACCATTGGACTATGGCTATACTTACAATGACTTCCTTCAATCTTATGATACAGCTATAGACGCACATGTAAAAACCGGTCTTAAGGAATATATATCCCAACGGGCGACTTCTGCAAAAACTCAGGTGCAAAATACCGGTATTTCTCCTATCATTGAATATCAAAATGTCGTTTGGAATAATACATCCTGCAAATTAAGTTGTTCCATCCAAGCATTAAGTCAGACGGTCGTGACCGCCTATCACAGATTTAAAAATGGGATATGGACCAGTAAAACTTTGTTTGATGATGGCCAACATCCGGACCAAAAAGCCGGTGATAGCATTTTTTTTTATGAATTTTCATATACAGGAAAAACGACAGCAGAAATATATATATCGGCGAAAGATGGTTCCGGCAGAGAATCCCGATGGCCGGTGTGCGAATATCATACCGTTGAACTGGGATACGAAAATGTAGCAATGCTGGTCGTTAATGAATTTATGGCAGACAATACCTCTATCAAGGACGATGCCGGAGAATATGAAGATTGGATAGAAATATACAATGCCGGCACATCTCCAGTATACCTTGGGGATAAATTCCTTACCGATAAGCCGGAAAAACCTGACAAGTGGCCACTTCCATTCATTGACTTGGAACCGGGCCAGTTTTTACTCATATGGGCAGATGAAGACCAAGAACAAGGAGATAATCATGCCAATTTTAAACTAAGCAAATCAGGTGAATTTATAGGTATATTTGACAGTAAGGAAAACAACTACGCTCCTATGGATACTTTTAGCTTTGGTGCTACTGTAACAGACAAAACGTATGGCAGATATCCTGACGGGTTAGGGCCTGTGATTCCATTAGATAAAGCTACTCCTGGCATGTCCAATGTAATATCGTCTACCTTAAATGAAAGCGCCGGACTTTTTTCAATTCATCCCAATCCGGTCAGCGAACAGATTTATATTCCTGAGATTCAGCATGATGATATACTTACCATCACAGATATACATGGGAAAATAATAAAAAAATCAGAAGGTAATCAATGGCTTCAACACCAAGGTATGATGATTGATTTAAAATCAGGGATATATTTTATAACAATACTCAGGAGTAGAGCCTTATATACTTTACGATTTATTAAAATATGATTTTGATAAGGAAGAAAAAAAGGGTCCTATACTTGAGCCTGCTTTTGTTTTTTTTTGGTTTGGGTTTATATATTTGGTGGCCTGATCATCAATGGTCGAAAACCTACCCACCGACAGAAGGCAACACCAGCACTATATTTTTAATAGATGGACTGTCTTCAGATATTTTTAAAGAAGAATTGCAGGCAGGTCGGCTCCCGGTAATGGAAAAAATGATCAATGAAGGTATATTTACAGAAAATGGTATCAGTAGTTTTCCCACCATGACAGGATATGGGTTTTATCCATTCATCACAGGTGTAGATGCTACCAAAAGTGGTATCCTAGGTCTTAGATGGTTTGACCGAAAAAGAAAGGAAGGTAATCTCCGCAATTATGTAGGTAAAACCAATATTCACATGAATAATGATCTGGTGGATAGTGTTAAAAATGTATTTGAGTGGTCCGCTCCCTTTTACACTGCTTCGATCAATACTTATATGAATAAAGGCGTTCAACATAATATTAAAACAGGATGGGCACACACGACGGCAAAATATGAAGGCAAAAGTATATTTAAATGGTTGAGAATGATTCCATTTATCGGTCCATCAATGGCAAAAAATCATTTTGAACATGAATCTGAAGCATTACATCTGGCCAACAGGCAGCTCAGAAAAAATCCCAAGATGCATTGGGTCACTTTCCCATCACCCGATGCATATAACCATGTTTCCGGCACAGACAACACCTATCGGAAACTGATTCATCATATTGATTCTCTGATTGGTGTGTATATTTCTGAAGTAAAAAGGCTTGGACAGGATAAACACAGAATGATAGCAGTAGTATCAGATCATGGCATCTCTGATGTACATACCAACATTGATTTTTGCGGATGGATGAAAGATACTTACGGTCTGCTTTTCGAACGGGGCAAATCAGTACATGTACTTACTTCATCACTTGACCAACCCATAGAAGATCTTAAAATGAAAGATGGATATTTTGTCATTAATGGCAATCTTACCGCTTATCTGTATATGAAAAATCCTGATCAACCTTTTCCTAAAGATTGGACCCATGACCTACCCTATCATTTGCTTACCCGATATCCATCTAATGATAAATTTGTAGATATCCCTAAAATACTTTCGGAAAATGAAAATCTCGAACTGATCATTTATAAAGACGATCAAAAAAATATTGTCATCAGAAATGGAGATCTGAGTGCAAAACTTTTGCATTCCGAACATGGTATTACATATCAACCATTGGATGGAAATCCATTGTTTTATCCTGATTCACTGATGGGGATTTCATTTTCTGAAGAAGATTGGCTGTTTAAAACTACTGAAACGTCATTTCCTTACGCTGTGCCGAGAATCTGGAATCTGATGAATGCTCCGGGAATCGGTGACATCGTCATGACCAGTAGAAAAGGTGTAGACTTGGCAAATGACTATGAAATATTTGTAGGCAATTACAAAGGAGGACATGGAGGCCTAAGAAAAGAAATAATTACCGTGCCTTATATTGTCTGTATTCCCAATGGGTCTGTGGGAAAAATAAAAGCGCTGCGAAACGAAGATATAGGCAAAATGGTAAAAAAACATCTTGGCTTTTAGATCAGATATTTAAGCTGCTTCCGCTTCACTAAACTCAATGGTATCCCTTTCTACCGCTCTGTCCGCCAAATAAAAATACACAGAAACACATCCTGAAACCAGTAAATATCCAGCCACCAGCAAAGTTCCCTGTGGAATCATTTTTTCAATATTGAACCACGAATTTCCATTCATATAAATCATAGAAAAGCCAAGAATCAATTTTATACTTTCTCCCAGAATACCCAAAATACTACCATCCATCAGACTGGTATATGCAAAAATGGTCACAAAAAGAAAGATACCGTAGATGATTATATACGTATAGGGAATTTCGCCAATGATATTAAACAAATACATCATCAGGAGCAATGTAATGATCAATTGCGTAGCACTCCAAACTTTGAAAACTAGTGAAGCCTGAGTTTCATATTTTGGTCTATGGTAAATATCACTAGCATAAGGGACAGGATATTTTTCTGCCACATCTTTGGGTCTCCAGCCTGTGGGCATAAACCATATCCTCAGCTTATCCCACCAGGATTTTGTTTGCCAAGCATCTTTGAACAGCAACCAGAAATGCTGAAAATTGATGATCCAGGGATTCCAGGTTTTTACAGCCCGGCTTACTCCATATACAGGTGTTTCATCGGGAAGTTCGGGTTGAAAGGTACCAAAAAGTTTATCCCAAATGATGAAAATCTGACTATAGTTTTTATCCATATATTTGGGATTGATCGCATGATGGACACGATGGTGGGAAGGTGTGACAATAATGTACTCCAAAAAACCCATTTTGCGAATCAATCTAGTGTGGTACCAGAACTGTGCGAACAAGTGAATAGGTGCAACTACAGAGATAACCTGCGACGGCACCCCCAAAATAGCCATAGGAATATAAGTGAACGTAAATACACCAAATACTTCAGATACAGATTGACGGAGTGCACAAGCCAGATTGTACTCTTCACTACTATGGTGGATGATATGGCGGTTCCAGAATATATTAATCTCATGACACCATCTATGCACCCAATAGCCCGCAAAGTCGATACCTATAAAAGCAAGCACATAAAGCAAAAGTGTCGATTCGATCTGAAAGACAGCCAGATGATTATAAAACCACTTATAGCTGATCACAACTATCGCTAGACCCAATACATCTTTGACCACATTACTGATGCCGGAACTAAGACTGGAAATGGTATCAAAGATTCTGTTCACTTGAAAATTCATGTAACAACTTGCGCCGTATTCGATGGCTATCAGTACCAGAAAAAATGGTATGGCATAGTTGAGTATTTGAGCGTATTCCTGCATATTAGTATCAGATTTTAATGACTTTTTGTATATTTATTTTTTGCCCGGCCTTTGATGTGACAAAATACATTCCAGCATTCCAGTGATGGGATGGTAATGTAAGGTTACCGTTTAGCAAAGATTGACTGAATACTGTTCTTCCTTGAATATCTTTGACCAATATCCAGGTATCTTCCTTCACAGATATATTCAATTCATCTGAAAAAGGAGATGGGAATACTTTAGCAATGGTTGGCGAAATATTATCAAGTAAAGAAGATGGCATATTGACACTAAATTGTTTGAAAAATTTCCATATCTCTGCACTTGCATTAAAGTCCTGGCTGGTTATCCCTATATTTATAAAAGCTCCTGGCCAGGTATGGCCGCCTCCATTTACTTTGAAATGAATGAGTTGGCTTCCATCTTTACAGTTGGTATAAGTCCATTTTTCTGAAGTGGTATTATCTGCAGTACTTATATTGGGTACTTGTGTTATGATTGGTAACTGATCACAACCATTGTTTTCTTGCCAGTATTTAAGGACATCGGGTATGGGTGCAGAAATCTGTGGTGTTCCATTATAATTTACAGTACCATCAGAAGTACCGTGTATCTCCATGACAGGAACAGATCTGTCAGGTTTACAGGTAGCCATACCATTTGGAATCATACTACCTGTCACTGAAGCAATGGCTGCAATACGATCATTCAACCGGCAGGCGAGAGTATAACTCATAAAACCTCCGTTTGACATGCCGCAGGAATACACTCTGCTTTTGTCTATACCGTATTTGATGTAAAATTCATCAATCATGGCTGCGGTAAATCCGACATCATCGGCGGTACTACCAATAGCCCAACCCACATTCCAGGCGTTGTTGATCCCATCTGGGTAGCAAACAATAAAACGCGCTGTGTCCGCCACCTGATTCATGCCAGAATATAATTCCTGCTCAAATGCATTGGATGTATAGCCATGAAAGTTAAAAACCAACGGTAAAGCTACATCCTTGTTGTGGTTTGGAGGCAGATGTATACGGTAGTTTCTGGTTTTTCCATCATGAACCAGAGCACCCAAAATAGTAGACTGTGTCCATATTTCGTTTGTAAAAACCAAAGACAAAAAAATAACTACGACGATTTTCATATTATTTATTTAGAAGTCCAAATATACGAGAAGTTTTGCAAATGGTGTAAAAGGGAAGTCTTCAATTTGTATTAATTCAAATTTTAACTATTAACACTATTAAGGCAATACAAAAGTTGTCTAAGTTCAGCCTGTTTCAAGGCTAATTAATGCTACTTATGCCCCTTACAACTAACAAATAAGCTTATGCTCTTGTGTCATTGTAATTCTGTAGGTACAGACGTTAATAAGCATGGTGCCTAAGGCTACTCGATGAATCATACTTTCCACTCGCAACTTCATATTTTTAAATGTACCGTCGAACTCACGGTAGTTAATAGTGATTTTGATTATACTCAGCCAATTTTTCTCAAATATTTGCGCAAGCTCAGGATACGTATCTTGCACTTCCTATCAAGACTCCAGAAAATCCAAGTATAGCTGTCACTACCGTATCAGCAATTACAAACCAAGCAGGAAAGTAATATGAAAAAAGGTATATCATTACCGAAATAAATATGATACTTAATGTTATCATTCCGAAGGTCATCCGACTTGTACCGGATACCAAACTGCTGATGAGACCGGCTGCAAAAGCTGCCAAACCGTGGCTTATTCCAATTATTATAAAAGCCTTATCGGGAAGACTTTTCATCCAATTGGTTAAAGCATCATTGCCTCCATAATAAAGCTCAGCAGGTTGAGGGTAAAGACCTTCCCTAATCATTTGGGCCATAATAATGATTAAAATAGCTGTAATGAGAGCAGTTATCAAACCGAAAATTGGTTTCAATTTTTATCGTTTCTTAGGTTATAAAGTCACAAATATACGGATTTTTGAGAAAGAAGTATTTCCATCTAGGTGACAATTGGTTTTTTTATTACCCAACGCTATTATTTATTGATTAGCTGCCAAATACTTTTTTCAGCAAATCGGAAGTTCTTTGACTCACATCGGTTCTGATTCCTTTTTCTTTGATCGCTATAAGTGAAAAAAGACCATCAAGTGCTTTATTGTTTACGTGATCATCCAGTTCCGGATTCATTTTTTTTACAAAAGGAATTGAATTGTAAGCACTGACCACTGACTTCCAGTATGTTCTGGCATTTACCTCGTCTAGACTCGATTGGATTACAGGTAGAAATTCTTTATATAAAGGCATTCTGGAAGTACTTTCGAGATAAGTTGTGGCTGCGTTTTCCTGACCAGAAAGTATGGCCTTTGCGTCCTGAAAACTCATTTGCTTGATGGCATTTACAAAAATAGGCGTTGCTTTTTTTGCAGCTATTTCTGCAGCACCATTCATTTGCTGTATAAGCTTTGTTTCTACATCCTGAAAACCAGGGACTTTTTTAACTTTATCAATTACTTTTTGTGCATCTTCTGGTATCAGAATTTTATATGGACTTTCCAGATATCCTTTTTCAGCAGACAATTGGTTTACTGCAGTTTCTATGCCATTGTTGAGTGCTTCTTTTAAACCAGCCCCTATATCTCCATCATTTTTATTAATGGATGATACCGAATTTTTTGCCTTATTAAATAAATCCTTTAGCTGAGCATTAGATATGGCAGTTCCAAAAATTAATAGTAAACTTAAATAAACCGTCTTCATATTATATATACATTTTTTAAATGAACGGTTTTTTGGTTCAACTGGTTCCATTAAAATAGTTAAAGATTATATAATTTATTTCAGATGTTGTAATACTCCTTGTAATTTTTCCATCAAGTTTTATTTTTTAATGCAATGAAGAAATGGTTTCTAACTGTAAAAACCAACTTATTGATTAATAAGTGCTTATGGTTTCTTGTTGTACTAAGCAACGCATGCTAATTTCAATAAGTCAACTGGAAGGAATGTCAGTTATGAATTTTCTGACAGACAGTTAATTTTTAAATCACATTAATCAGGTGAACATTATAAAGTTACTAAAATATGCAATTTTAAAAAATTATTAGGAAAATTTATATATTTCGCTTACTTTTAAGCTTCTAAATTACATTGTTGATTACAAAAAATGACCCATCATGCGGAAGTCTGCATTATTAATTATTTGTTTGTTTACATTTTATATTGCATCATCTCAAGTTGTTGTTGATAGCCCCCAAACATCAAAGGTTACACCAGGGACAAGGGAAAGAATACATATTGATCATATCAGATATTTTAATCTAATTGAGCATAGTGGACCCAGATCTCAATTCAATATTACTTTCACCTTAGGAGGGGATGAAATTGAATTTATGGCTACCCGAAACGAAGTGGTCGATGTCGAAGCTCAGCATGAGTTGAATGGGATTAGTACTTTTGACTTGATATCTTTGGATAATGCGGGTTCAATATTTGGTGCACTGACTTTAAGTCGTGAAGGACTATATGCTATATTACTGGACAAAGGTAAAATGATAAGTATTTATCCCGAAAGTCTTGGAAAATCTGATTGGTATGTACTGGAATATGGTGTACAACCAGATCTTCCTAAACCATCACAAGAGTGCGGGCATGATCACGACCAAATAAGAAAAAGTGGGGCCAAATTTTCGATAAAGGAAAGAGGATCCAGCGCAGGTTTTACCATAGGTTCCAAAAGATTTAATTATAGAGTTGCAATAGTAGTTACAGGCGAATTTTATCAAAAGAATGGTAACAATGATACTGAAGTAAATATGGTTATTGTCAATACTGTCAATGCTTTGAGTGTCATTTTTAATAAAGAGATGTCTTGTAAATTATCTATTGGATCAAGAATATTTAGATATACAGACCCTGCTACAGATCCTTTTATACCAGATCAAACGGGAGGACAAGGGAGAACTATTCAAGCCGGTAAAGTGTTACCTATGCACTTTAATTCATCCCTTTTTGATATAGGTCATGTATTTCATCAGCATGAAGATGGTGATGGATGGAGCAGTGGCGGTGTTGCAGCATTGGAATCTGTTTGTGATGGTTTTGTCCTTCCATCAGGACAGCTTTTTAAGGCAAGTGCCTGGAGTGGTTCCTATGCCAATGAAGGTAATTTATGGATAAATCTTGCTGCCCATGAATTTGGACACCAATTCGGCGCCAATCACACTTTTAATGGCATTGGAGCAAGTTGTACCACTGCTATTGCTCAAAATACATCCTTTGAAATTGGCAGCGGAACGACGATAATGTCTTATAATGGAATCTGTGATTCTAACCAGAATATTACATCTAGTAATGAAGCCGATAATTATTTTCATACAAAAAGCCTCGAAGAGATGTTTGAATATGTTTATAATGGTGAAGGAGGAACTTGCGGTAATCCTTTTACATCCAATAATCAGCTACCTGCAGTAACGGGTAATCCATGCGATGCTAAGTATAAAATGCCAAAAGGAACTCCTTTCTATCTTATGGCAAAGGGGACTTTTACAGATAATGATACTCATACATATTGTTGGGAACAAGTCGATGAAGATGGAGCTGGAATTAAGCCTACTCAAGGTTTTATTGGTACTGAGGCCGCTAATTCGAAAATAGCCCCACTTTTCAGATCTTATCCACCATCCTTAAATGCCGAAAGATACTTTCCTTCTCTCGAAGTACTTACTGGGGCTGGATCGAGTCCGTTTGAAGTGTTACCGCAAGTTGGCAGAGAATTAAATTTTAACATTTCTGTGAGGGATAATAATTCTGGAGGCGGTGCTATCTCCACAGATAATATTAACATTTCAGTGTCAAATACGGGCCCCTTTTTGCTTCAAATACCTAATGCTGGGGCTGTATTTAAAGCAGGACAAACAGAAAAAATAATTTGGAATACCAATCAAAGTAACGATTTATGCTCCTTTGTGAGAATAAAAATGTCCATAGATGGAGGGTTGACTTTCCCCATTATCGTCGCGGAAAAAATTTCATATACATCAGGAGAATATTTTTATCAGATTCCACCAAATTTTGTACGTACTACAAAGGCCAGAATTATGCTTGAATGTATGGACTACGACTGTTTTAAGTTTTTTGCCATTTCAGCTGGGAATTTTACAATATCTTCAGATTGTAACCCTGAATTCAGCGTGATTTGCCCAACAACAAAAGTTACCCAAGATGAAGGATCCGCTTCGCTCAATTTAATCATGAATAAAGTGATCGGGGAAAGGTTAACAACAATTCAAAGACCAGTTAATCCTGATCTAACTCCTGGGAATGTTGCGGTCATAGGTGAAGGCAATATGGGTTGTGAAGTAGTGTCTAACTTCTATTTCTACAATAAGGTAAATATCTATGTAACTGAAACAGGAACGTATGACTTTTCTATAGGGGGCAGTGGTTTTATTTCATTCTTCAGGTCATCATTTAGCCCAACATCCGCCTGTAGTTCCTTTATTTCTTCTTCAGCAGTATCAAATGGTGATGGTTCCATATCGAGAACTCCTACTATGACGGTACAGTTGAGTCAATGTACTGAATATGTGGTATTATTTTATAGCTTTTCAGAATTACCTGTAGATATTACATTAACTCAGACCTCAGGACCGGGCATAATTATGGAAAAAATATCCGATCCTTCACCTGCTTATCAAAATATTTATATTCTCGTCAATGATATTTCAGGATTAGTAGAGTACGCAGGACAAAGTACAGATTTCAGAACCTTTCCTTTTGGGAATTATACGCTTTATGCCATTATATTAAATGCCGATTTAAATATAAATTCTTTGCCTGGAACATCGTATTTAGAATTGAAATCCCGGTTATGCTTGAATGAAAGTTTAAATTCAAGAAAAATTGAAATTTTACCAACTTGCAAAATTATAGAATTGAAGGCAGGGCAGCAGAGTATATGTGTGGCATCCACCAATTATTTTACTCAGGATATCTTTGTATTTTATGATAAAGCACCGGCTAACGGACAATTGAGTGTAAATGGTCAACTATTTAATATTACTTCAAGTCCACAAACTATAACCCTAAATGATCTTGATGCCAACGGGCTTATGAATGATGTTACAGCTTTTTTTACTGCTTCACCTAATTGTGCGTTACAAATAAATAAAGTATTTACATCTCCTAAAGATTGCTGTCCCATTACGGTCGAATTAGGTCCTGATATTAATAAATGCCTTGGAGAAGGCACTGTAAAGCTGGAAGCCGGGGATAACTCCAATATATATCTATGGAGTAAAGATGGACAAATTTTATCTTCAAGCGAAGGTGGAATTTTATTCGTTGTCTCTTCTGGTTTATATAAGGTACAAGTTACACATGTTTCAGGTTGCATAAAAACTGATAGCATAAGGGTTATATTTCATCCTGCTCCAAATGTTTTATTAGCCGATAATCAGACTTTTTGTAATGGGGAGACATATACACTTTCAGCCAATTCGTCTGGTGCTCAGTCTTATCAATGGTATAAAAATAATATACTCATAAATGGTGAGGTGTCTCAGAATATTCAGATCGTAGAGTCAGGTACATATAAAGTGATTGCAATAAGCAATTTCAATTGTAAAGGGGAAGATGAAACCTTTGTAGGATTGGTCAATCGTCCAGTTGTAGAGTTGGGGGCCGATCAGAAAAAATGCGATGGGGAGACCTTGATCTTAAATGCAGGAAATGATGGAGTAAAATATGAGTGGTTCAAAGACGGCGTCTTAGTATCCGGTGCATCAACAAGTAAATTTGATGTTGTTCAATCCGGCACATATACGGTAGTAGTGATCAACGCTTCCCAATGTCGAAACCAAGACCAAATAAAAGTGGATTTCTTTTCAAGCCCTGTGGTTGAAGCACTACCATCTTTGATCAATGTGTGTCAGGGTAACTCAGCAAATATTGCGGTAAACGCTTCAGATTATCAGACACTGCAATGGTATTATGATGGAAATATTATAACAGGTTCAAATGGCTTATCTCTGGTAGCAAACAATTCAGGTGTATATGCAGTGGAAGCTACAAACCTCGTCGGATGTAAAACCCGCAGGACAACACAAGTTGAAGTAAGATCATTGCCTGTAGTTCAATTGGGTACTGATATTATATCTTGTATTGGATCTCCCGTAACACTCAATGCAGGCTCTGAGGGCACTTCATATGTATGGCAAAAAGATAACATTAATTTACCTATTACTTCTAATTCATTAGATATTTCACAAAATGGAATATATAAAGTATCTGTGACCAATCAGTATAATTGTACTTCGGTAGATGAGATAATGGTTACATTTGTTTCAGGCCCAAGCATTGAACTAAATGGAGATAAGACCATATGTGAAGGTACAAATCATTTTATTTCCATTACCACGGCTGCTATAAATCCGGAGATTAAGTGGTTTAAAGATGCTGAATTGATATCAGGTGAAAATAGCCTTTTCCTAAGTGTATCCTTGGCAGGGATTTATGAAGTGATTGTCAAAGCTGGTACACCAGCTTGTGAAATACGAAAATCAGTTAAAATATCAATTGATCCAAAACCAGCCTTTAATTTGGGCAATGACAGAAGTATCTGCGAAGGTGAGGTATTCCCAGTTCTAAATGGTGGTGCTGATAATACATCTTTTTCTTGGACATTGAACGGGACACAATTGGCAACAACACAAACTGTATCAGCAGATAAGTCCGGTGTGTATAGTGTTACCGTAAAAAATTCTTTTAATTGCGAAAGAACTGAACAAGTTAGAATTACAATATCAACGCCACCTACTTTAGTACTGGCAAATCAATATAGTTTGTGTGAGGGAATTGACTTAATGGTAAGTGCTGAATCCAACGGCACTAAGTTTGAGTGGAAAAAAAACAATGTAATCATTCCAAACGCTGTCAATAAAAATCTTACAATAAATACAGAAGGAACTTATTTGTTGGCCGCTACCAATGCTTTCAATTGTAGAATAGAAAAGTCATTTATTGTGACCGCAAGACCTTCCCCCCTCGTTGATCTTGGGGTTGATGTCACCCTCTGTCCAAATGAGACCAAGGCACTTAATCCTGGACAACATTCCAGCTATAAGTGGTCTGATAATTCTAACAGTTCAATGCTTATTGTAAATGCAGGAAGCCCTTCGGTCGAAATCACTACTTTATATAAAGTCACAGTAACCAATGAATTCGGGTGCACCAATAAGGATAGCACAGCAATCACTTTTTTACCGGTTGTGATTGCGTCAATCCTGGCTGACAAACCCGGTATATGCAATGGAGATCCTGTAAAACTCACAGCAACAGGTGGTAAGAAGTATAAGTGGTCTGATCCAGATGGCAATACCCTTTCTACGCTGATTGACGCAATTACAATTGCAAGTCCTTCTAAAACATCTACTTATAGTGTCGAAGTTTCGGATGGTGTATGTCCAAACAATATATCTACTAAATCCATTGAAATTAAAGTGTTTGAACCATCAGACTTTACGGCAGGCACTGATACATGTATTGTTAAGGGAAGGAATATTAAGCTGAATGCATCCGGAGGGGTCAATTACCATTGGGATAATGTTGACCTTATTGAAGGACCATCAAATATTTCTAACCCAATAGTAAAACCAACCGTTGAAACAATATTTACTGTCACAATTATTGATAAAAATGGATGCGAATATTCCGATGAAGTGAAAATTTGTTTAAAAGAAGATACTTTTAAACCAATCAGCATCATCACACCAAACGGAGATGGTAAAAATGATGACTTGATTTTTGGTGGTTTGGAAGATTTTCCTGAAAATACCCTAAAGATATTTAACCGATGGGGAAATCTTATTTTCGAAGCTGATGGCTATCAGGCCAGGGGAGATTTATTTAATGGGTTACGTAATGGTGAAAGACTTCCGGCGGATACGTATTATTATGTATTGACGTATGACAATCAGGTAATAAAAAGTTCATTAACCATATTGTGGGATTAAATTTATTGAGTATTAAAGTAATCGAACAATGAATAGAATAGGTATAATTGGTAGTTTTATATTTATCGTGCTGACATCAGGCTTATCACAGCAATTGGCAAACAGTTCTCATCTTACTGAATCAAGATCAGCCTGGAATCCTGCTTTTACTGCTATCGGTAATGATATGATTTTTGATGGATTCTTCAGAATGCAATGGTTGGGTTTCAATGGAGCACCTTTTTCCGGTTTTACATCATTTCAGTATCCTTTGTTAAAGCAGAATATGAGCGGAGGAGCCATCTTGCATTTTGATAAAACAGGTCCGGTAAGCAAATTAGGGATTCAGCTCAATTACGCCTATATGCTAAAATCTTTTTTAAGTAGATATGGCCAGCTTTCTTTAGGGATTTCGGGTAATTTTCAGCAATACAGTTTCAATGGAAGTGATCAGATTTTTAATGATCAAAATGACAATTTGATAGTGAATAGCCGCGCAAGTAGTTTTTTCCCATCCATCGGTGGTGGATTTTATTATACCAATAATACCAGAGAATATAAAGACAATACATTTTTTATTGGGGCTGCTGTAAATCAGATATATACCACTAGTGTTTTGGTGAATAATTTTGATCAGGTTCGGCAAAAACACGTTCACTTTAATATAGGTGGCAGATTTTATAGTTATGATACATTTATTGAACCAATGATTACAGCAAATATTGTTAATCCTGATATTGTGGATGTCTTGTATGGATTGAAATTTGAAAAAGAAAATACTTTTTGGGCAGGTCTTGGTTATGCTAGCTCGGGGATGATGGCTTTTCAGGGAGGTATTATCATGGATCAATTTGGAAATAGATATTCAAAACTTCGTATTGGTGGATTAGCATCTTATGGTATTGGTTCAACGCTTGCCAGAACAGGACCTGGGTTTGAATTGTATGTGGGTTATTACTTTGACATGAAGTAAGTCATGAAAGTACATGGCGATAAAATATCTGAAATTGCAAAAAATGTTAAAGAACTACTTTCTGATGCAGAAGGTGGTCATGATTGGTTTCATATCCAAAGAGTTTGGAATAATGCCCTGAATATATACCAACATGAAAAGAGCGGTGATTTATATATCATTCAACTAGCGACCCTTTTGCATGATATAGCAGACGCAAAATTTCACGATGGTGACGAGACTATAGGACCGGCAACTGCTAGAAAAATAATGCGCGAGCATCTAGTTCCTGAAACAACAATTGTCGAAGTGATCAAAATTATCGAAAACATGTCCTACCGCAGTGGCTTTTCTGATCATTCTTACACTTCATTAGAACTGGATATTGTGAGAGATGCTGACAGACTTGACGCAATGGGAGCCATTGGAATAGCCAGAGCTTTTAATTATGGTGGGTTCAAAAACAGACCATTGTACGATCCTGCCATACAACCGGTTGAAATTTTAACCAAAGAAGCGTATGTAAAAAATGATGGACCTACGATCAACCATTTTTATGATAAGCTGCTTAAACTAAAGGATCTGATGAAAACGAAAAAAGGCAAAGAATTGGCCATAGAACGACACGAATATATGTGTGGTTTTTTGGAGCAGTTTTACAAAGAAACCAATTAAACCAACGTGTGTTAGTTATCTGCTAACAAAATAAATTTAACGATTTTCTGCTCTTTTCTATATCTTAATTTTAAAAATACACGCCACTGCACGGTGAATTCCAACCACGAGTCGTATATTTGTCAGGATGCCATAGGTGGGCACTCATTAGCAAAAGTTAACCTCCATAGATATGTTTTTTGCCTTTACCTAGGCTTAATTGACAAAAAATAAGCGAAAAAGAATGATCGTATTGATTCAATTCATTAACATTGAGTCCAGTCCGAAAAGTAATTACAAGATTACATTTAAATCGTTAATATATATACTAACTTGATAATCAAACGTTCCCATTTAGGGGCTAAGGGGTAAAAACGATTGATTATCAAAAAGGTAGCATTTTCGGAGTGGACTCAACATTATAAAGTATTCCATTAAAATATAAATGGAAGAATATGCAAATGATTTACACTACTTTTTCCCAAAACTTCAATTTGCCACTAAAATCAGAACCTTGCATATGATAACTTAGCGGTACTTCATTACAAATACTAAAGTAAGTCACCAGACGAGTACCAATAGGCATCTTATCCAACTGATCTTTCACATACAATGTATATTCTTTATAAAAGGCCTTGTTCAGTGGTATTTCGTCGTTGATTCTATCTGAAATACTGATATTCTCCTGAAAAGGATTAAAAATATAAAAAGCATCATAATCTGCGAAACTGATTTCCGTAATATTAGCATGGGTAAATTGAACATTTGGCAAATGGTAAAGATCAGAGATTTGACTTGCTGCTTCGATAAAACTTAATCGCAATTCAACGCCAATAAAATAACCATCAGTACATGAAGCACCTATTATACAAAATTTACCAGCTCCTGACCCTATATCAAGCACTCTTGTTCCTGCCACTTCAGCTAGATACCTTGAAGCAATAATGGAGACATCCACCGGTGTAAAGTGTATTTCTGAAGCAGTTATTAAGTCAATAGGATATATCAAATCAAACTCTTCGTCAGAAATATTATGATTTGATGTTAATTTATAAATTGGCAATGTTTAAAAGTTTAAAGTTAATTTCATCCAGAACTTCTACATGGATCACATTTCTTTCGAATTCTTGGCAATATTTATACTTCGAAAAGGAACAATCATCATCTTAGATCATCTCACTGCTTAAATGAAACAGCCGATTTCATCTTTTTTTTATCAAAAGTACGAAAATTATTATTAAAGTGCGGCATTTAATAAGTGTTTTCTAATGGCATCTATTTAGTTTACCTGTATAAAATGTCATATTTTACGCGAATGTTTGATGGTGGAAGTACATCAAATTTAGTTGTAAATATTTACCAGGAAAAGAACGGAATTGGATTTTAATGCTTTCTACCCTGCTTGGCTTGAAGCTAGCAAACCCAAAGGCTTATCAGTTTTTTCACCCAATAGAAACATTAAATTAAAAATATATAAAAAATAGTAAAACATTATATTTAGAGTATATGTAAATAGAAAATTTGTTCAGTGCTTTTTTGTTATATACACAAATACCTTATATTTGACCTTTAAATCTTTTAATAAAATATCCATGAAATATACGGTCGCTGAAAAATTCCTTACATATGTGCAAATTGACACTCAGGCTGATCCTATGAGTCAATCGTTTCCTTCTTCAGAAAAACAAAAGGTACTCACCCATTTGATTTGTGATGAATTAAATGCATTAAATATCCAATACAATACCAATGATGCCGGGTACATATATGCTACCATTCCTTCAAATATTGACAAACATGTACCAAATATTTTTTTCTGTGCACATTTAGATACAGCGCCGGATTGTAGCGGCTCAGGGGTCAAACCCATTGTTCATAGTAATTATCAGGGATTGGATATCATACTCCCCGATGACCCAACAATTGTTCTAACTTCAAAACAATATCCCAATCTCAACGATAAGATGGGACATGACATCGTTACAGCAAGTGGTTTAACTTTGTTGGGAAGTGATGATAAATCAGGCGTGGCAATCATTATGGATGTATTGCAACAATTGATTACCCATCCTGACATTCCACATGGTGTAGTAAAAGCTTTGTTTACAACAGATGAAGAAATAGGAAAAGGTGTTGCAAAAGTTGATCTGGGCTTGCTTGATGCATCGTTTGGATATACATTGGACTCAGGTGATCTGGGATGTTTTGAAGATGAAAATTTTTCAGCCAATTCACTAAAACTCACCATTAATGGTGTTAGTGCACATCCCGGTTATGCTAAAGGTGCTATGGAAAATGCCATTAAAATAGCATCAGAAATCGTCGCATCTTTACCTAAATTATCATTATCACCTGAAACAACTGAACATAAAGAAGGATTTATACACCCGACCAAAATTCAAGGCGGTTTAGAGAGTGCCGTTGTTGATTTTATATTGCGGGATTTTGAAACAGCGAAACTAGATGAATATGCAGCAATTATAAAGCAAAAAACAGAAAATATTTTAACAGCATACCCCAATTCAGGGTACAATATTGAAATTAAGGTACAATACAGAAACATGAAAGATGTACTGAATGAACATCCTTATGTGAGCGAATTAGCATTGACGGCCATGAAAAACGTAGGTGTCAAACCTGTTTATGGAAGCATTCGCGGTGGCACAGATGGGGCCGCTTTGTCGCATATGGGGCTGCCTTGTCCTAATCTATTTGCCGGAGAACAGGCCATACATTCAAAATACGAATGGGTATCCATTCAGGACATGGAAAGGGGTGTAGATACCGTCTTGGAAATATGCAGGCTCGTCAGCAAAATGTAAGTTTAGTTTATATTGTTATGGTCACTTTACCATTATTTCCACTTTCAATAGTAGTATTTCCAGGGGAAGAGCTTAAGCTACATATTTTCGAACCCCGATATCAACAATTGGTACACGACTGTAATAAGGATGATATTACTTTTGGTATTCCTCCCTATCTGGATGGAAAAAGTTTAAAATATGGTACAGAGCTTCGACTAACTGAAATTTCAAAAACATACGCTGATGGGAAAATAGACATTCAAGCCAAAGGTATAGGGTGGTTTGTCATTGATGATTTTTTCAGAATTATGCATGGCAAACTTTATCCCGGAGGCAATATTCAACGCATGTCATGGACTGAAAATGCAGATATAGTCTATAGTACACTTATAGTAACGCTTATCGAAGATTTGTATAAAACGATGAAAATAAATAATATACAAATACCAACAGCCACAAAATACAGAACATTTCATCTGGCACATAAAATAGGCCTTAATATTGAGCAGGAGTTGCAACTTCTGACGATCTCTAATGAAGTTGATAGACAGGTTTTCATCATAGAACATCTTGAACATCTGCTGCCAATAGTAAAAGATGCAGAAAATCTTCGTAAAAGAGCAGAATTAAATGGACATTTTCAACTGATTATCCCTCCTGAAATATAAGAAATAACACAAACCTTCATCCTACAGATCAAAATTAAAGCCTGAGTTTTTCTTTTTTTCATATACTGACTTGTCAAAAGTATAAAGTCTTGCGGGACGGTGAGACACAGATTCCTGTATCTCTCCGATATCATGTAAAATGCCTAAACCTTTTAGCTTACGTCTGAAATTCCTTTTGTCCAGCTCAATATTCAGAATAACTTCATACAATCTTTGCAATTGAAGCAAACTGAATTTTTTAGGCAGCAAATTAAATCCTATAGGTTGTTCTCTGATTTGTTTTTGCATTTTTCTGAGACATGTATGCATGATATTGAAATGGTCAAAAGCCAGAGAATTTATTTCATTGACCTCTTTCCATTGCAGATTGACATTCTTTTCTAAATGTGTCAGGTGTTCATCGTCAATTTTTATTAACGAGTAATATGCAACAGTAATCACTCTACCTAAAGGATGTCTGTTCTGATCACTGAAAACCTGAACCTGATCCAGAAATACATCTGTAAAACCAGTTTTTGCTATCAGAACTCTTTTTGCTGCTTCATCCGTTGTTTCATCCGGATGGACCAAATCTCCCAATAAAGAATACTCATTTTCATAAGGAGGCATATCACATTCTGAAACCAGAATTTTAAGTGCATCATCATCGTATCCAAAAATCACGCAATCAACAGATATGGCGGTTTTAAAATCATTGTTGATCTGTGTCAGCCATGTATTAATGTTTTGCACTGAACTTGTGGTCATTTATCTTTGTTTAGGGGTGTGAAGATAACAAAGATTAAAATTTCATCAAAATTTTTAAAATAATTTCAAATTTATATATTACTTTGGGTGATGAAGTTTACAATTTGGACCATTGGCAAGACGGATGAAAAATATATCGAAGAAGGTATAAAAAAATATCTACACAGATTAAAACACTATACGAGATTGGAATATGAAGAGTTTAAAGATATCAAAACCAGTCAGATCATGGATGAAACTTTAAAAAAAGAAGCGGAAATCGTACTTGCAAGATTAAAACCTGATGACACCCTAATATTAATGGATGAAAACGGACAAATGTTTGATTCTATTGGATTTTCAGAATATATCAATAAACTTCAGGTACAGTCACATAAAAATGTCATTTTTCTTATCGGCGGGGCATTCGGACACCATAAATTAATCAGAGAGCGCTCAAATGCTATGATTTCTTTATCTAAAATGACTTTTTCGCATCAGATGGTAAGGATATTTTTGGTTGAACAAATATACAGAGCATTTACAATCCTACGAAATGAAAAGTATCATAATATTTAATCTATATTTTATAAAAACCTAATCCATTAAAATGAGTATTACGCTGATCCTGGTAATAATTACGTGCCTTATTTCAATCGCGTGTTTTAACAATAAATCGCTTTTCGACCGGTTAAAACATTACCCTATCGCTGAAAATAAAAATAAACAATATTATCGATGGCTCACTTCCGGCTTTGTCCATGGAGATTTTATTCATCTTTTTGTCAATATGTTTGTCTTGCACGAATTTGGTCGAGCGGTTGAAAATGATATGGTGTTGCACTTTGGTGAATCCGGCGGCAAGATTCTTTTTTTGTTTACTTATCTGCTTATCATCGTTATGGGAGATATTCCTACCTACTATAAGCATAAAGAACATGCATATTTTGCCAGTGTGGGAGCATCAGGTGGCGTTTCAGGGATCATCTTTATTTTTATCTTGTTATATCCATGGAGTTTGCTCGGGCTATTTGCTATTATACCTATTCCAGCTATACTTTTTGGGATTCTATATCTTTGGTACTCAACTTGGGCTTCGAAAAACCAGAATGACATCATTGATCACGAAGCGCATTTTTATGGTGCGATGGCAGGTTTACTCATTGCTATAATCAGCAGACCATCTATTATTCAGGAGTTTATAACCAGTCTAATACATGATTTCCCGCTCTAATACGCTGTCAACAAATGA
This sequence comes from Chitinophagales bacterium, assembly GCA_038246735.1. Classification (GTDB taxonomy): domain Bacteria; phylum Bacteroidota; class Bacteroidia; order Chitinophagales; family Saprospiraceae; genus OLB9. Next base: position 73,398 of record JBBRVQ010000001.1, on the reverse strand, counting down.
TGAATGAGTATTGATGCTGCATTTATTGGATGGAATTTTTAGTATCGTGTGAATGTTGATAATCTTAGAATGGGTCAAAGCATCTGTATAGCGTATTTAAACGACTTTGGGTCATCTTTCCAAGTATTAATACAACAAAAAAAGAGAGTAGCTTTACATAAAAACTACTCTCTTAATAACTTGTTATTCTTATCTACTTTTTTGACCAAGCTGCAATTGAATCCATGTTCATTTTAATATAATCATTATTTGCTGCTTCCTTAGCTTTAATTAATGATGTATTTGCAGTGACTATAGCGGCTTTATAGTTACCCATGTCTGCTTCGATAAGCGACTTTTGTCTCAATACCCAAAACTTATCATTTCCCATTTCAATAGATTTGTTCATCCATGTCAATGCTTGTGAAAGATCCTTTTTGGCTTCTCTGTAATATCTTGCAGCATTATAATAATCACCTGCGGAAGGTCCAGCCATCACCTGACTGATAGCACTTGAAACTTTTTTATCCGTAGGTACGTCAATTCTTACAGGCACACTCACATTATCCCAAGTTATCTCAAGATTACATGATTCATTCGTAACATTTGCAATGTTCATTGTGAATGTTTCAGTAAGATTAGCCGTTTGAGGGGTAGCCATAACCTTAGCTGCCACTTTTGCATCATCCCATTTTTCAGGTGTACCCCAGTTTTCGGTATCAGAATAAAAATATACTACCCATGAATCTTTAGCAGGCTTTGTAAAAATAGCATAAGTTCCGCTTTTAACTTGCGAACCTCCGATCATTACATCATCTGAAAAAGTAATCATAGAATTTTTATTGGCGCCGGTTCTCCACATTTCATCAAAAGGTACCAGTTCACCGTAAATTTTTCTTCCACTCTTACTGGGTCTTGAATAATCCAAAGAAATATTGGTAAGACCAACGGTAGTTTCAAGTTTAGCTCCTTGACTTGCAGCAGGAGTTTTAATTTGTGCCTTAGCGTCTGAAAACAAAAATAGGAATACTCCTAAAACCAGAACTTTTAAAATGTTTTTCATCTAATTAATGATTTTAACGATTTAATAAATATTGTTTGTTACCAGCATTAAAATTTACCGGTACGAATACTAAATAGCGATTTACATCTTATTGTTCAGTCTAAAAGAAACTTTTTATTAATTTTTCGAAATAATCTTCTTTTCTGTACTTATGACCGGCAATTTTCCCTTTTCTTCTTTTATTTTTCGTTTTCTTTCTTCAGCCATTTCCATAATAAGATCATCAATATTTAATGGTTTCTGCATGATGTGACGATGAAAAATGACTAACATAAATCTGGTCATATCTTCAGTATAGATCAAACCTTTTTGACGCAAATAATGTGAAAAACGGGAACCTTCTTCAAAATTCCAATTATATTCCATCCATCTTCCTAAACCAAAATAAAGTTTTTTTGACATTGTGACCTCATCAATATTTAATAATGGCTTGCGAGCTTCGTCATTTGTCAATTCCATCAGTTTATTCAGGGCATCCTCAATATCTCTTGGTATATATACATTATACAATCTGGATTTTTTAATATTCTCGTTATAAAGTGAATCTTTAGGAAGAAATTTATTCTTAGTATCTTGACCATTTATATGGAGTGAGACACAGAAAAGCATAAATATTTTAATCATCCTAACCATACCATTTATATTTGTTTGTATTTAAACAGTATTTGTAAAATATTCATTTGTTCAACATATGAATTTAACTACATTTTAACCTACTTTATTTCACAACAAGGTAATATTTTAGACAGTTCATTTAAAAATAAACCAAAAATACAGTGAATGACTGAAGGTTTAATTAAGAAAAAATAGAAAAAAATAAGAAAATCATAGCTGTATGCCTTTTATTTTAGAACAATACCATAATTTTACGGTTTGTAAGTTGACTTATTTTGTGAGATATGCCGTGAATCATTGATAAATGAAGCATTGGTTTGGATATTAATTCTAAAATAATAAATAATATGGCAGAAGTTCTTGAAGGAAAGAAAGTAGCAGATAAAAAAAATGCTGTAAATAAATATGATAAAGCCACCTATCTCAAATGGTTGGAAGTAATGTACAGGGTCAGGAGATTTGAAGAAAGAGGTTTATTTGCATATTCTCAACAAAAAATCAGAGGATTTTTTCATGTATATATTGGTCAGGAAGCTATAGCAGGTGCCCTGGCAACCGGAATAAGACCCGAAGATAAAATTGTTACTGCATATCGTCAACATGGTATTGCCCTTTCCAGAGGCTTAAGTGCTTCTTCTTGTATGGCCGAGTTATATGGAAAAGAAACCGGTTGTGTAAAAGGTAAAGGAGGAAGCATGCACTTTTTTTCATCAGAACACAATTACTTTGGTGGAAATGGTATTGTTGGTGCTCAAATTCCCATAGGTACAGGAATCGGTTTTGCTGAAAAATATAAAGGAACAGATAATTTATGTGTTACCATGTTTGGTGATGGCGCGGCACGTCAGGGTGCGCTTTACGAATCTTTTAATATGGCGATGACATGGCAACTGCCAGTATTGTATATATGTGAAAACAATATGTACGCTATGGGAACTTCTGTCAAGAGAACAAGCAATGTTCATGATCTTTATAAAATAGGTGCAGCTTTTGATATGCCAAGTGAATCAGTGGATGGTATGAATCCTGAGTCCGTTCATGAGGCTTTCCTCCGAGCGGCAAACCATATCAGATCTGGAAAAGGTCCTTACTATCTTGAAATAAAAACATACAGATACAGAGGACATTCAGTCTCTGACCCTGCAAAATACAGAACTAAAGAAGAACTGGATAATTACAAAGAAAAAGACCCTGTATTGGTCCTTCAGGAAAAAATAGTGAAAAACAAGATAGCTACCCAGGCTGAAGTAGACGAGATTATCGAAGCCATCAACCATGAAATTGAATCGGCTATGGAGTTTGCTGAAAATTCATCCTATCCACTTCCTTCTGAGTTGTACGAGGACAATTACACTCAAAAGGATTACCCTTATATTACTGATTGATTTTTATCGAAAATATAATACAAAAAAGACCAAAGTAAATGTTGGTCTTTTTTTTATAGTTCTACCGTTGAGTTGAATCCTAATTCATTATACATCCGTTCAAACTCACCTCCAAAAGGGGCTTTAATGACAGTTTCCATTTGTAGTACGGGATGAAAAAATGAAATCTCTGATGCATGAAGCAACATTGTATTCATATGGAAATGTGAAAGGAAAAATTTGTTTTGTTTATTGCAACCATGTGGTCTGTCCCCAATGATCGGATGCAAAATATGTGCAAGATGTCTTCTTATCTGATGCCTTCTACCTGTCTCTGGATTAATATGAATTAGTGAATACCGGGATGTAGGAAAGGTACCTGAATAAAAAGGGATTTCAACCTTTGAAATAGTAATGAAAGTGGTAATCGCATCCTGAATTTTATCATTGTCATTCTTCAATGGGTAGTCGATCACAATCTTATCTTCTGTAAATCCTCTTACTATAGCATGATAATATTTTTTTATACCCCTATCTCTAAACACTTCATTAAGCTTTGTCTGAATGGTTTTAGATTTTGCCAAAAGCAGGACCCCGGATGTTTTTCTGTCCAGTCGATGCACCGGATATACCCTTTGACCTATTATATCCCTCACCATCTGCACTACAAAAGTATCTGCAAGAGGATCTAGAGAAGTACGGTGTACAAATATGCCATTTGGTTTATTTACTGCAATTATGTGTTCGTCTTCAAACAGGATTTGCATTTGCAGGAAAATTTAAAATATAAAAAAAAGCGATTCCTGGAGGTTGAAACCAAGAATCGCTGGTTGGTAAACTGAGTAACTGAATACGGTTCTATTAATCAATCCTCAGATCTTCAATATGAACACCAGGAGCCGCTTTCGGGTTGAAAGTAAAAATTCCCGGATCATACTTTTTATTAGCTATTATATCACTTACTTTTAAGGTATATCTTGATCCATCTCTGGAAAAGACACGTAAAGATACCATTTTATTTGTTTTCTTGTCAACAGTCAACCTCATTTTTGTATAATCTGACTTTTTCGTAAGCGGTTTAAATTCAATATCTGCAAACTGCTGACCATTTACATTCCTTTCTTCTATGATTGAGTATGCAAAATCACCGGTATCATATAAACTCATCATTTGCTTAGGTGACAGAAAATCAGATGACGTATTATCCATATCTGTTATCTGCACTTCTTTATTTTTTTTAAGATAAATCCAAACAGTTTTCCCATCTGCAAAGATTTCCTGATCCTTCATTTTTACCTGATATTTCATTCCATCCTGGATGATAGTGCCTTTTTGCAGTTCTTTAGGTTGGTTGGGCAATTCCATCTCCATTTCAAATTTGACTTCCATGGACTTGTAGCTATCATATTGTTTTTTTAGTTTGTCAAGTATAGCTTTTGCTTTAGGGTCGTTTTCCCTTTTATTGGTAAAAGTATTTTGGCCAATAGTAATCCCTATAAACAATAACAGTAAAACAAATATAATTAATCCTCTCATCTTATATTTTACTAATAGACAATTCCAGTGTACAATTGGTTTCAAAAATTAAGTCAATATATTGTTAAAGTTGGGTGTTACAAAGTATTTTAGACGACTTTAAGGATATAATTATTTTTATGCTCAAAATAATTGCAATTTTTAGTCTATATTTGTTTTTAAATCAAAATGACATATGAATCAATTGAACACAGCGCTAACGTGTATTTTTTATCTCTGCATATCTATCCAAACTTTCAGTCAAAGCATTGAGTTACAACTTAAAGCTTCCGGATTTAAGAAGCCGGTAGATATTTCGTCCACAGGTGTGGTAGGCGATGAAAGACTTTTCATAGTAGAAAAAGATGGAATAATCAGAATATTAAGGGCTGATGGCATCACTCTAACAGTGCCCTTTCTCGACATAGATAACAAAGTAAACTCACAAGCCAACGAACGTGGTTTGCTTGGTTTGTGTTTTCATCCCGATTATGAGACCAATGGTTATTTTTACGTAAATTATACCAACAATAACGGCAATACCACTATTTCCAGATTTAAACGAAGTGAAGCCAACTCAAATCTGGCAGATAATACCTCTGAAAAAATTATTCTGGTGGTCAACCAACCTTTTAATAATCATAATGCAGGAGATATAAATTTCGCATCGGATGGATATCTTTACGTAGGAATGGGAGATGGTGGAAGTGGTGGCGATCCGGGCAACAGATCTCAGAATCCTAAGGAAATGCTGGGTAAAATGTTGAGGCTCAATATCGACACAGAAAATGAAAAGTATCTCATCCCAGCTGATAATCCTTATGTAAACAGTAATGATACGCTGAAGGAAATCTGGGCTATGGGACTAAGGAATCCATGGAGATTTAGTTTTGATCATGTGGAAAATGAGATTTGGATAGCAGATGTGGGACAGGACAAATACGAAGAAATAAATGTGGCAAAAGCAACAAAATCTGCACTAAATTATGGATGGAGATGTTATGAAGGATTTGAACGATTTAATACAGCAGGTTGTCAGGAAGAACAATATTACTTTCCACCAGTACATGCCTATGAAAACAAGTTTGATATAGGATGTTCTGTGACTGGCGGATTTGTCTATCGAGGCGCAAAAAATACATCATTGACAGGTAAATATATCTATACCGATTTTTGTACTGGAATTATTTGGGCCCTACACAAAGATCAAACCGGCAGCTGGATAAATGAAGTTTTGTTAGATGCAGATAATATGGATTTTGCTACTTTTGGAGAAGATAATACTAAAGAGCTTTACTTAGCTGGTCTGGCATCAGGAAATTTATATCAATTATCAGAAAAGACATCTTCAGTAAATCAAAATGACACAAAATCATTTTCATTTTCAATTTTATCCAACCCTGTCTCTGATATAATAACTATAAAATTGTCCGAAATAAGTAAACCAAATACAAGGTGGTATATCAGCAACACTACTGGCATGATTGTAAAAACGTGGTGTTTAAAGAATTTTGAGACAGAATTTTCAATAGAAACCAATGACTTGCCGACCGGAGTGTATATGATTTACAACGGAACCAATGCGGGCCAAATAAGAAAATTTATTAAAATCTAAAATTCATTACAACGTTTAATAGATTCATGTCCACTTTATGTATGATATACTTTGGTGTATCGTAGGTCTCTCCTTGGTTCCATTTTACGACCCACAGCAATTGGCACTCAAACCCACTAAATATACCTACAAATTTATGACGCAAGTCTATATTCATTTGCGAATAGGAAGGTTGGCCATATTTATTAAGCGGATAATTTTTTACATCCGGTAATGAAAAATATCCATACGCCAACTGTAAACTGGTTCTTTGTTTTAAGGTATATGAAGACTTTACTACTACAGCCGTCAGATCGCCAAAACCTTCATTACGCTCTCGTGACATAAAAGTAAAAAACGGATCTCTACCCCACTCTCTTGGCATCAGATATCTCCCGGATTCACCTATCCTGTTGAAGTTAAGACTGTGATCCCAAATATTGTTTTTATACCCGGCCCTCACACCAAATGTATACACTGGCTTTTCATTAGAGTTATACGTTTTTAAACTTTCTTCAGCACCACCATTTCCAATTTTTTGCTGAAATATAAACTGTGCTCCAGAATATACTTTGCCGGACCAATTATTTGTTTCATGATCCAACTGAAACAAGGCTGAATTAAACACATTTTCAATCCACGTGTCCCAAACATTAAATGTCAAACCTTTCCCGGGTTTAAACTGATAATTAAAAAGTGCAACACCTTTAGTTTCAATATTTCCGGCATAATCTGATTTGCCCCCGCTTTCGTTGACTCCTGACGGAAAGATACCCATGGAAGAAGCAGTGCTATACCATTTGCGTGTCCCTCTGGGCGCTATCCCATACAACCATCCGACTTGAAACTGATGCTTTACATTGACGGATGTTTCTAGCCACAAACCTTCCACAGCAGTAGGACGTATCCTGCCATCCTGTAAATTGATAAATGGAGTATTTAATAATTGCCTTCCAAAAGTAATTCTGGTAGAAGCTTTGTGGTATTTAAGAAAAAATTCTTCTACCCTATTTATTTCATTAAGATTTTGTGGATCTGTCACATCAAATAATCCAATTTCATATCTATTTGACTGACCTGATGCTGCATCCTTTAGTGCCAGATCTGAAGAACCGGCATCAAATATATAAAAACCACTTACACCCAAACTAAATCCATGAAATGCAGCGGATTCGTATCTTAGACCTCCACCTACTGCATTGGCGTAATAATCTGTCAAAGTTCCGGCGTTATCCGTAGATGAAAAAAAATATCGAAAATGTCCGTTTACCTTTCCTGCCTTAAATGCTGCCAGCAAACTATTGGTATCTATGGCAATCTTACTATCTGTCTGCCATAGTTTTGGTTTTTCCTGTAAATCCTGATGTTGAGCCAACAAAATAGAAGTGAATAATAAAAACATTCCTGCAAGGATGTTTTGCCTCATATGATTGATTTAAAAAATTTAAAAATTAGGAGCACGATTAAAATTCTGTTTTTAATTGTAAGTAAGGTCTGCTGAAATTTTTAAAAAAGATAATGAAATACTTACATCGGTTTTAAAATTTAATATTGTATTAGAATATCAAAGAATTCTTAAAAAACCGTACAATACCTTAATTTTGTGTTTGTAAGCCAGAGGCCTACGACTATTCAGTGGTCAATACCCAGCTTTGATATAGCTCCAGCCCATTTCCTGTTTTCCTACAATTTCTAAAATACCACCGGGCACTGTCCTGCACTTATCCATAAGTTGTTCTCTTTTGATGTTCTTTTGCTGCATGGTAAATTCACAAGCTACAAAATCAATTTTTTGAATTGCCAAAGCACTTAAATCACTTAAAACCAAAGACTTTTCTTTGTGAATAAAACTCATGCCAGGACCATGACAAACAACTTCCAATTTTGCACCCGGAGAGAGTTTAAGGATATTGTTGAGTTGTCTTACCATAGCATTGTGATCGACGGTGTCTTTAGAAACCATCTGGAATACAATTTTATGTACATGACGCTTTTTAACATCGGCATTGCTTTTATTTTGAGCCATCAATCCCGACATTGAAAAGAGAAAAGCAATTAAAATCATCATCATTGGTCGCATATTAATAAGTTTTAGTTTGAAATAATGGTTTAATTAAAGAAATTGATAATCTACCCCGTGCACTTGAGTAAGCAGAGTTTCGGGTGCATCCAGCGCAATAGCAGAATGTATTGTCGTTGGGGTCACAGGAGAATTTTCTTTCAGATAAGCTCTCATATTTTCATGGAGTGTATAATCCATATTTTGTGGCTCAAGAACATTTTTTATTCTGCAAATCATATCTGTAGGATCACCGTCTCTTTCGCAGGCACATATGCTATATATTTTTTCATTTTGAAGTGGCAGTCCTTTTACAGCAATGGATTCAATCCGTTTTCCTTCTTCACCATATGCCTTGAAACGCACCACCATACCATTAAACTTTGTCACCCAACCACCAAATCTTTTGGATGCGTCTTTAGCAAAAACATTATTTAACTCCTTTTCGAGCCACTCTTTCAATTGTTTTCCGGATACTTTACCTGTACGAATATGACTATCGACAGGCAGCATATCAAAAATAAAGCCATTGGTAATGGGAATATTGCCCGTTGAGTCAGGTGTGGTACGCGGCGGACAAAATCTGAAACCATTGGACAATACAATATCAATGTCAGGAAGTCTCCATCTCAGCGCATTTAATATCATGGTATCAATGGTGTTTTCTATGACAAAATACCTGTACAATGGAATGGTACTGTAACCCACTAACCTATTGATATCATTCAAAAAAGGTTTTTCTATGCTTTCAATGAGCGCATGTATTGTTTTGTCTTCCTTATATTTACTCACCGAGATTTCATCCAGAAAATACGTATCTTTTACTATTTTTCCATCCTTAATCGTAAGTTCCAATCGTCCGCAAAATGAACCGAAAGCACCAGGTTCCACCACTCTTGAATACTTACATATGATTGGGTTTCTTACTCTTTCATGGGTATCTCCGCCAAAAATGTAATCAACTCCTGATGTTACCTCCATATTCGCCAGATGAATCTGCTGGGATAAACCTATATGAGCAACCACTATTACATATGCACATTGCTCCTGATTGCGCAGTACATCTACATAGTGGGCAATATTTTCTTCCGGCTTGGTATAAAGTATGCCTTTACTATAATTTGGTGATTGTCTTATGGGAACCAAATGATCCGTATATCCCAGAAAACCAATTTTCACGCCGTTTACATTCCAAATATAATAAGGAGGAAAAATATGATCTCCTTTTTTGCCATCGCCGAGATCATGATACATATTGGCACAAACTTTGGGCGCTTGTAGACCTCCCAATAGTTTTTGCATTTCTTTCTTTCCGTATATCACTTCCCAGTTGCCCGGAAGATATAAATCATATTTTAATGCGTTTAGTATCGGAGAAATAGCTTTACCTGTTGTTTTCACTGACAACTCACTACCCTGAAACATATCTCCTGTATCGATAAGGAAAATATTTTGTGCTTTTTTTCTCTGTTTTTTCAGGTAGGTGGAAAAATGAGCGTACCCTCCGGTTTTTCTAAAAACTGCTTTGTCATTTTCCCAGAATAATTCATCGTGCGAATGAATCTGGCAATGTACATCGGTAGTTTGCAAAATGGTTACGTTAAACTCTTTATCTGAATATTTTATGGTTTCATCCTCATCTATCTCTGCGTTTAAAGATAAGTGTCCCTGGCTTAATAATCCTGCTCCGGCACTCACCGCACCAAGGGTTTTTAAAAAAATTCTTCTGTTATGACTCATTTAAAATTTAGATTAAATTATACTATTTTGATTTTTTACGTGCGTCGGCAATAGGTTTAAACGGTCCGAACTTGTGTTGTTTTTCAGTGAAGGAATCATTAAATGGTCCTAATGGATGATCAATTGGTTTTTTGCCGATGTCAGGCCAATCTGCCAGTGTTTCTTTGTGTGGGCGAGGCTGCGTATTTACAAATGCTGACAGATCCCACGCCTCTTCATCTGATAATTGAGGCATCTCATATGTTGCACCCAATGGCATATTAAATTTGGCATATTTAGCAAAATTAGAAAGTCTATATAATCCCGCTGCATCATTATATGATTTTTTGCCCCATAACGGTGGATAAGTATATTCATCTCCTGATGATGTCAGTATGCCTTCCCCGTTGGCCTGGTGGCAGGATGCACATTTTGACATATAAATGCCCTTACCGTTTAAAGGGTCTGCGGCTCTATCTATAAAAGGCATGTCCTTTAAGCCAGAGCCTTTTACAATGGTGCCTTTTTCCACTTTTTTGCCCAAAAATAGCATGTAAGCTTTGATAGCCTGCATTTCTACACTGTTTGTATCCAAAGCGATACCATTAAGACTTCGCTCAAAACAGTCATTTACCCGTTTATAAACATTTTCTTCTGAGCCACTCCTTGCTCTGAATTTGGGAAAAGTAGAAGCAACGGAGCCATAATTATTTCCGAATATTTTAGTGCCTGCCTCCAGATGGCAATTCTGACAATTCATACCATTTGAGATCTGCGCAACAGAACCCTTTGGTCCAAGATACTTTGCCGTATGGATGATCAATTCCCTTCCGTATAATATTTGAGCCTCAAGTGCTGAACCTTTTAAATCTAAAACGTCAGGGGCCTGCCAATACGCATCAGAATTTTTTGTATATATCTCGGCAGGTTTTTTTATTTCCTCAGCATCGCTTTCATTTTTAAATGACGGAAACGGCAATAATTCTCCGGAAGTATTGAATATCTGATAGATTATGAATACTACAGCCACTAAAATAAGTATTACCAGATACATCAGGGAAACGATATGTGGTAAACTTTTTTCTAGGTCTCTATTTTTTTCTGGATTCATATATTAAAGATACAAAATTTATTTTTTGGAAAACTATATCTCAAGGTAATTCAATTTATAATCTCATTATCCGGTATATTGTGCAACATTATCCCAAGTACACCCATCGGTAATATTTAAGAAGCCCTTCGACTCCAAAAATAACTTTGCCTGACTACTTCTATTACCACTTCTGCAAAAAACTATGACCGCTTTTTTTCCTTTAAACTTATCTAAATTTGATGCAAGCTTATCTAAAGGAATATTTACTGACCCTTTTGGGTGGCCTTGGGCATATTCGCCCGACGTGCGTACATCTACGAGATAAGCCTTTTTATTGATCAAATCGGTAAGATCAGCTCTTTCCGCTGGGCTAAAAATTTTCTTTAAAAAATCGAACATTTGTATTGATTTGTAAAATTAAAAAATAATTAATTAGAGTAAAAGTAATAATTTTCGTTTATCATTAGTATAGATCAGAAAATTCAGCCATTACTTTGCGTATCATCTTTTAGCTTAATCTGAATGCAAAGATATCATCCTTCTTCTGATATCAATGTAACCAATGTTACATCGGTATTTCAGTATGACTTGCCTGATTCGGGATTAAAGATCCAAAAGATTCTAGCACGGATACCATCACTGAATTTCAAAAGTGCCAGATACAGAGCTAGACACTGGACAAAAAATGTCCAGTGTCTAACAAGCGTTATAATAATTAAATCGTTGTTGCAAATTACGGATAAGGTCTGACTGTTAAATTTTGACCATATGTAACTATAGGGGATACCGTTAATACAGAAAGAAATATATGATTATTCTCCGAAAAAAGGCATATCTATAACTTTAATAATTTATAAGTTCGGGTTGCAGATTTATTGCTGATCCCCACTTGGTGTAGGCTGTGTATCAGTTAATTTTAAGAAAAATAAATTCTTTAACAAATAACAAAAAGATTTTTTTTAAGATATAATTTGTCAATTTAAATAAAATTCATCATAAATATTGGATCATTAACTATTACACTATTATTTGTCTTTATTCAGGAATATAACTAGTTAATTTTTTTATATTCTATAAAAGGGATTAAACTCTTGAAAAAAATAATGGCTCCTATTTATTATCTACAAAAGACAATAAACAATCAGAAGCACCATTTTCACTATTATTCTACATCTGATATTATCTGGTGAATAATAGTTCTCTATATTTGGTTAATGGCCATAGTTCGTCATCTACCAAAAGTTCCAACTTATCACAGGCATATCTGATTTCCTCAAAATATGGTTTTACTTTATTACAGTATGCTTCAGCTTTTTTGTCTGCATGTTCAATTTTATTGGCTTTTTTCCTTTCATCTGTCATCTTTTCGACATTGGACATAATAGTCGCCATATGACCTGAAATCTCTTTGATCAAACTGATTTGCTCAGAAGCATATTTGGTATAGTCATCTCCAAATATATCCTTTAACCCTTTTACATTTTCAATTAATTTATTTTGATAATTTACTGCGGTAGGAATAATATGATTTCGTGAAATATCGCCAAGGATTCTGCCTTCTATCTGTACTTTTTTGATATATTCTTCCAATTCTATTTCATATCTGGCTTCTATTTCGACTTTATTCATGATGCCATGCTTTTCATACAAATCAAAAGTAGATGTAGATATTTGTATTTTCAAAGCTTCGGGTGTAGTTTTAAAATTATTTAACCCACGCTTTTTCGCTTCCTTCACCCAATCGTCACTGTAACCATCTCCTTCAAACCTTATTTTTACGGATGATTTTATTAGCTCTCTCAATACATTGAAGATAGCATCATCTTTTTTCATATTCCTATTTTCAATCAGGTTGTCCACTTCAACTTTAAATTTACGGAGTTGTTCTGAGACAATGACATTAAGCACAGTCATAGCTTTAGCGCAATTTGCTGAAGAGCCAACCGCTCTGAACTCAAATTTATTGCCTGTAAATGCAAATGGAGAAGTTCTGTTTCTATCTGTGTTATCCAGCAGGATTTCTGGTATTTTACCCACTACATTGAGCTTCAATTCAGTTTTTTCTTGAGGGGATAAACTACCGTCAGATACATTTTCCAACTCGTCCAATACTTCTGTGAGGTGCTTACCAATAAATACAGAAATAATAGCCGGAGGTGCCTCATTGGCCCCAAGACGATGGTCGTTATTGGCAGATGCTATGGCTGCTCTCAATAAATCATCATAATCATGCACTGCTTTAATAGTATTGATAAAAAATGTGAGGAATTGCAGATTGCTTTTGGGCGTTCTGCCCGGACTTAACAAATTTATCCCGGTATCCGTGGCCAAAGACCAGTTATTGTGTTTTCCAGACCCATTGATGCCAGCAAATGGCTTCTCATGAAATAATACCTTAAAATTATGTCTGCCGGCTACTTTACTCATTACATCCATAAGCAATGAGTTATGGTCCACAGCAAGATTGGCTTCTTCAAATAATGGTGCTAGCTCGAATTGATTTGGGGCGACTTCATTGTGCCTTGTTTTAACAGGAACACCCAACTTGATACATTCTATTTCGAGCTCTCTCATAAAAGAAAGTGCACGTTCAGGTATTGAACCAAAATAATGATCTTCTAATTGTTGTCCTTTAGCCGCTTCATGGCCTAAAAGCACTCGACCTGCCATCATTAAATCCGGTCTGGATGCTGCCAATGCACTATCTACCAAAAAATACTCCTGTTCCCACCCCAAAGTAGCAATCACTTTATTGACATTTTTATCAAAATACCTTGCCACTTCAGTCGCTGAGTTATCTACGCTTTGCAATGCCCTCAACAAAGGAACTTTATTATCCAAGGCTTCCCCAGTATAGGATACGAAGATAGTTGGAATACAAAGTGTAGTTCCCATTACAAAGGCGGGAGATGTAGGATCCCAAGCCGTATATCCCCTAGCTTCAAATGTATTTCTGATTCCGCCGCTAGGGAAACTTGAAGCATCGGGCTCTTGTTGCACCAACTGACCACCATCAAATTTATCAATAGCGGTACCATCACCTTTTGGTTCGAAAAAAGCATCATGTTTTTCAGCAGTGCCTCCTGTTAAGGGTTGAAACCAATGCGTATAATGTGTTGCCCCTTTTGAAATAGCCCATGACTTCATGGCTGATGCCACCTGGTCCGCCACTTTCCTATCAATCTTTTTGCCATGATTTATGGCATCCATAACAGCATTAAATGCTTCTTTGGGCATAAAATGATTGATAGATGAAGTATTAAAAACATTTACACCATACAACTCTGATCGTCGTTCAACTGGTTCATTAATAATAACTGGTTTTCTATCCAAAGCTGTTTTTAATGCTTCAAATCTTATAGTTGCCATACGCATTCAATTTATTTATTTTTTAATATTATAGCACAAAGGTATATTTATAATGGGAGTATGTAAATATAAACTATAAATATTTTCAACATGCCTATATAAAAACATAGGTGTAATTAAAAATAACCTTGTTATTTTCACAACAAGGTTCAAATTTTTTCGAAAACAATATTTAATTAAACGCAATAATTTATTATACAAGTGCTTCTTCCATCACTTTTGCAGTTTTTACAGTTTTTATTATTCTAGCTGCAACTTTGTATGGATCGGCAGCCGAATTTGGTCTCCTGTCTTCTAACCATCCTTTCCACCCCCTTTCGACTGTTCCTATTGGGATCCGAATAGACGCACCCCTATCTGAGACTCCAAAACTAAACTGGTCGATGGACTGTGTTTCATGTGCTCCGGTTAGTCTAAGATGATTATCAGCACCATATACCGCAATATGTTCTTTCACCAATGGCCTGAACGCCTCACAAATTTGCTCATAAACTGACTTTTCACCACAGGCTCTTAACATCGAATTGGAGAAATTTGCATGCATGCCTGATCCGTTCCAATCCAGATTTCCCAAAGGTTTACAATGCCAGTTTATCTCCACACCATAGGACTCACCAATTCTCTCAAGAAGATATCTTGCCACCCATATCTGATCACCTGCAGATTTAGCCCCCTTGGCAAAAATCTGAAACTCCCATTGACCCGCAGCCACTTCAGAATTGATACCTTCCACATTTAATCCCGCTTCGAGACAAACATCAAGATGTTCTTCTACGATTTCTCTTCCGAAAGCATTGGCAGCTCCTACAGAACAGTAATATTGTCCTTGCGGTGCAGGAAATCCATTGGTAGGAAAACCGAGAGGCTTATTTGTCTCCGGATTCCACAAAAAATATTCCTGCTCAAAACCAAACCAAAAATCATTATCATCATCTTCAATAGTTGCTCTTCCGTTTGATGGATGAGGTGTCCCATTAGGACTCATTACCTCACACATTACAAGATATCCATTTTTTCTTTGGGGATCACTGCAGATAAACACAGGTTTTAGAAGACAATCTGATGAACCACCTGGAGCTTGTTGAGTGGAAGAACCATCAAAGCACCACATTTCACAATCCCCCAAGTTACCTGAAAAATTTTCTACTATTTTAGTTTTACTTCTTAAGCTTTGTGTAGGCTTATACCCATCCAGCCATATGTATTCCAATTTTGATTTTGACATAATAATAAGTTATAAGTGGATAAAATCATTCAATTAATGCCACAAAACTAACTTCTATTAAAATTTATTTTATAAGTAAAAATCAAACATTTTGTGATGGCCAAAAACTATAAAAGAAGCATAATCCAAACAGATTCAAAACATTAAATCAAAACCTATATTTACGTTTAAATAAAATTAATGTACTATTAAAAAGTACATACCCCTAAATATATTTAAAAAAAAAGGATGAAAATATAGATTCAATTTGTTAAACCCCCAAATTTAAAGGGCAAAGCTAGAAAATTATTAATTTTCTAAAAACCTTTCCATTATTTCTTTGCATCACAACAAAATACAATCCCGGGGCAAATGAGCTTACATCTAATTCAACTCCATTGTCAACAATCTTCTGATTGACTGACATAGAGTTACCTGAAATGTTATATATCATTAAATTTCCTCTTTCTGCTAAGAGATTTGATGATACCAATTTCACAAAGTCATGACAAGGATTCGGTATAAGCATTAAGTCATTTATGCTATTTTCTTCATCAATGCCGGAGATAAAGGCTTCACCAGAAACGATACAATTATTCTTATCTCTTACAGAAAGCCTGTAGGTGTCAACAGGAAGGTTTTCGTAAAAATTAACATCCAGAAATACCGTCCCCCCATCTATACTATATTGGTAAGGCGAAGTACCGCCACTTGCATTAATAGACAGATCGTCACCTGTGACACTCCAATCCAAAATCAAACTATCAGGTTGAGTAAGCAATATTTCGTCTCTTAAAGTATCATTTTTATTATCTTTGACCGCATAAATATATAAGCCTGCAGGAAGACCTGTCCATTCTCGTATATTTGAAAATGTAGAATTATTAAGACTATATTGAAAAGGGAAAGTACCGTTGGTCGCCTGAAGTTTTATAATACCGTTATTCTTATTAAAACAACTTAGATTTGTGACCGTCTCATTTACGTTTTTAAGCACATTCAGACTGATATTTACAGATCTAACGCACAGATTTTCATCTCTGACATAAATTTTGTAAGTTCCATTATCAGAAAATATAAAAACATTATCCGAAGCATAATTGACAGCATCTTTGCTAAAAGTAAGTACTCCTGTACCTCCGGTAGCATTAGCGGTTACCTTTAATTTATCCTGGATCAATAGAATTTCGATAGCTTTAGGATTGGAAGTGACAACAGAATCTGAAACGAATGTTTTACCTCCTGCATCCTTTACCGTTACAGCATGTTTTCCGGCATTAATTTGAAATATAGGACTATTCTGAAATACTTGTCCGTTTACACTGTAGGTGTATGGGGTCAATCCACCGGAAGCCACACCTTCAATTATTGCTTTCAGTGAGGCACAAAAAATGTCATTTGTCACAGAGGCAGCAATGACGATCGGTTCAATTCCGATAGATATCTCACTTTTATTTTTACAGCCTCTTTCATCCTTCACATAAATGGTATAATCTCCATTCCCAGGATCTTTAAAGATATTTTCCTTAATATAAACTTGGTCATCTAATGAATAATTCAGATGCCCAGTCCCACCTACTGCATTTGCCGCTATATCATAATTATCCATTAGTAACGTAAGATATATTTGATCCGATTCGGCTATTATCACTGCATTGGATGAACGGATTGCACAGTTACTATCTTTTATATAAATGGTATACACCCCAGCTTTTAAGTCAGAAAAAGATGATGTGGTCTGAAAATCAATACTATCCATGGAAAAGAAGTAAGGGGGCGCTCCACCATAAGCTTCTGTTACAATAAGTCCATTACTTTCCCCATAACAAATATGTGAAACTGGAGCAAATGCGGCTAAACCTAAAGCCGGTTGTTTTATTTTGATTAGAAATAAATTGTTAGGCAACCATCTGTTCTGATCATCAAGAATATTAAATCTAAATGAATCCACTTCTTTATCGTTTCCATTATGGGAATAACTAATTTTGGATAGTATGACATCTTCCATGTTTATAATACTACCAACAGTAAGTATTTTATCTACATTTTTCAAGAGACCATTTTCAGGTATTTCTGTAATAGTCATTGAGATAAACTTTGGATTTTGGCCAGATACGTCCAGTTTATTCTGGCCAATAATTGCAGTAGTTGCAACGTCCAATAATAAAACATCATTTTTTAATAATAGTGCGATCCCAGAAGATACACCTGATGTCCTAAATGTGAAAATCGAGCTAAAAGGATTTGAAATGCATGGATTATTTCCTTTTACCCGCCAGAAATAAATTGTATTTTCTTGCAAAGATAATTCCAGCACACTTTCACTTAAAGTAAATGTCTGAAGTATTGGATCAAAACCAGGTGATAAACTGATTTCAAAAGTATAGTCTTTCACACCTGCAATTTTTTCCCAAGTGAATTCAGCTTTCACTGCTTTTATATTACCACTCAAATCAGCCGGGGCTAATAATACAGGTGACATTGTCATTTTATTTCCCACAAATAAATCCAAATAGGTCTCTAATTTTTCGTTTCCTGATGCAGCAACTATTTCGACTTTATGCAATCCCGGCGACAGACTCTGTAATCCGTTAATAGTCAATAAAGATTTAGCTGGAATAGATTCTACAGGATTAATACTAAATTTATAGTCTAATACTTGAGGGCCAGCTTTAATACTTAATTTAATCGGATGAATAATATCCTGTACTTTTTCAAGTGAAATAAATGTCTCAAAAATATTTTGATTACATACTTCTACATATACATTTTCAACGGCAACAGTAAACGTTGTAGATATTTTGAAGTTTGCATTTGAAACATCAAAAAATATATTATCCGCAGCGGCGACCATTATTTTTGCCTTGGTTGTAGGTAATGCTGGTACATCCACTTCAAAAGACCCAGTATTTTCTATATCAGCCGCCAATAAATGAGGATATGATGCACCGCCATCTATTGAAAGATAAATATTAACTTTAGCACAGTTCACCGGAGACACGTCTGTATTGGCTACATTCCAGTTTACTGATTGTTTAGACCCAACCAACCAGTTCACTGATGTAGTATTTGGGGCGGTTACCAAAAACGGACCAGCTTGATTACTGAATACTACCTCCACATTAACTTCATCTGTACACCCGCCTTTAAAATTATTGTCCCTTACCGTACATCTGAAATTCATAATCCTGCTTACAGAAGGCAGTACTTCCCATGTATTGTATCTTCTCAGTAAATCCGGAAAATATCTTGTCGGACTATTGGATGGTGGGTTTGATCTGAATGCCGGACCCGCTGTGTTGGTTGGTTTAGGAGGCATTGTTCCAGATTCGTTATTTACTTGTTCCCAACAATATGTCAAGTTATCTACATCTGCATCTTCTCCTTGTGCCGTCAGAAAAAATGATGTGGCTACAGGTATAGTATATTTTGATTTCTGAACTTTAACTTCTGGTTTTTGGTTATCTATATCTATTTTTGTTGGACAAGAATTTCCGTTGCCGGCTACTACAAAACTTGTGATTTCAGATAAACTAACCCCATGAAAATGTCCATCACTATTACTCTGAACATCCGGAGCACAAATGCCTGCATACCCCATTATGGTACTACCGCTTCCTGGTTCTATGGCAGTAGAAGAATTTCTATTACAACTATTATTTTGGGTATGATTGGCTCCAAATTGATGCCCCATTTCATGTGCCACATAATCTATATCAAATGGATCACCAACCGGAGCAACACTACCGGTAACACCCTTGGCTTTGTTGCTGGTGCAAGGTGATCTCAAAGATGCAATTCCGCCGCCACCCGTACTAAATACGTGACCTATATCATAATTTGAAAGCCCAATTCTAGAATCTATTGCCTGCTGATTTTGATTCAGCATTGCGTCCCCATTACCATTTGCAAATGGATCGGTATTTTGATTGAGGAATATCAATTTATCTGTATTGGCAATTAACTTCATTGTGATGGCTGCATCTCTTTCGTACACTCCATTCACACGCGTCATGGTCGTATTATAAGCTGCCAAAACTTTTTCAACAGTACCACCATGGAATGTGGCATACTCGCCGGTACAAGCAAGGGCAAGCCTGTAGGATCTTAAAGTGCAATCACCAACCAACCTGCTTCCACTATCGCCCAGATCCTTTTCATTCGATAGTAGATTTTCATGTTTTATAAATTCTTCTGCTGAAATTCCGCATGAAAATTGTCCGGCTTTTTTACGGAAGTCACGTTTAAAATATGAAATATATTCTGTGGTGTTGTCTTGATTATAAGGATCTACAAATGAATAGCCATCTTTTACAGTATATATCATTATATTGATTCCAAACGGAGAAACACTCATTTTTAACCATGCACCGGATTTATTCAGGGCTTTTCCGGTAAATGAATAATAACCTGGATACTTTTCTGATAAACCGGAATCAAATACTGGTGTTTCAATCAAATTGAAAGATTCGAAAGCACCATCAGGCAAGGGCGTTTCAAAAATAAATGCCTTGCTTCCAGTCTTGGCTTGAGCTTTTAAATGGATCAAAAAATTGGTGAAATCAAAACTTACAGTTTGGTAAACATCCGGAATAATGTACCGTGGACTTCTGCCTTTTTGAATAGAATTTTCATCAGATTTTTTCCAAAAACTTTGTTGTGTTTTTACTGAAAAAGAAAAGACTAAAAATAAAAGAGCAAATAATGGTTTATATAGGTTCATAATAGTGCGATTGAAGATGTAAATCTAAATAATATTTGATAAATATATAAAATTAAAAATAGTTTTATGTTGCTATGACTTCATTGCGACACTTCACTTCTTTTTCAAGCCAAATAAAATAACCTATTAGAAATTGAATGAGTACTTTCCCAATAAAATTCCACCATTAAATTCAAAACTAGATGATATCTAATGAAAGGCTTATCATCTCTCCAAGTGCTGTTTCTCTATCTTTGTGATCCATACCCTCCCCGGTGACCAAAGAATCAGAAATGGTACAAATGGTTAGAGCAGAAGCTTTTAATGACATCGCCGTAAGAAATAATGCATACGCTTCCATTTCAAGACAGGTAACCCCCATTTTTGCCCATTTTTTCCAGCTTCCTTTCTCAAAGTCATAAAAAGTATCTGAACTCATAATATTTCCTACATGGTAACTAAGATTAAGTTCCTCTGCTCTGGCTACTGCCTTTGACAATAAAGTATAATCTGAGATCGCCGAAATTTCACCACGCACTCTAAATTGTTTGCTAAAATTTGAATTGGTTGAAGCTGCCTGAGCAATTACAATATCCCTTATTTTAACATCAGGCTGAATAGATCCTGCAGAACCTACTCTGATAAGCTTTTTAACCCCATAAAACTTCATCAACTCATAAGAATAGATTCCAATAGAAGGCATACCCATTCCCGTGCCCATCACTGAGACTCGTTTTCCTTTATAAAAACCCGTGAATCCCAGCATGTTTCTTACTCTATTGAATTGCACAACCTCCTCTAGAAAATTATCTGCAATATATTTAGCTCTAAGGGGATCTCCTGGCAATAAGATAGACTCTGCAATTTCGCCATCTTTGGCTTCAATATGTGGTGTAGGCATGTTAACTTTTTAGCTGTTTTGATGGTAAAGGTAATAATTTTTAAATCCTCGATAAAATTAAAACGATGAATATTCGATTTAAAGAATGATAGCTTTAAAAACTTCAAAATAAACAACTTAATATAAAATACTTTCAATCAAATTTAATCTTCATCAGTATAAAGTTTTAAGTAGTCTTTGGTCTATGATAGCGGGTGCTATTTCTAAAATTTTTAAACTTCGACTTTGCTTATTGTTCGGATTTACTAATACATTAAATTCTTTTGATATAATGACGCTGGGAACCCTGATGGCAAAAACATCTTTTTTCACAAAATAATCATCTGTTACATTCCAGAAAACTTTATTATTGAAAGAAGATATGATGGCTTGATTTGTTGGAAATTTTACATCAAAAATTTGATCTTCGTCCAACTCGAAAGTTACAAAAACATAATTCATACTTAATGCCGATGCAGCATTGAAATGAACAATCATTTCCAACAATGCCAATGACCTTGCTTCGCTCGTGTAAATAACTGCCAGACCTGGACGATTCCACCTTCCTCCCCATAGTCTCGCCCCTTCACCTGTGAGATCTTCTGCATATTTTTCTCTCGTAATTCTATATAATAGCATCACGCAAAAATACCATGTTCAATCCTGCCCAAAATTTGATGGACAATCTGATAACCGAATGGAGTGTCAAGAACATCCAATGGAGCCATACCTTCCAACTCAGGTAAAGCATGTCGAAGCCATTGATTAAACTTTTGCTGATGACCGAAAACTTCTAGACCTTTTGTCTGAAGCATATTCAACTGAATGACTTTGGATGAAGCATCTGCGTCCAAAATAAAATCAGGCCCATATCGCTGCAAAGTGCGCAAAGAAACATGCAACAATCTACTTAGATCGGATAAACTTAAAGAAAGTATATCTCCCAAGTACAAAAGATAGCCTGTTTTTATACCGGCTCTAGCATAATGAACAACAGATAAACCTGTATCACCTGGAGTCATTTGAAATGCAGCAAGATACGCAACAGCAGGCTCTGACGCAAAATGGATGAAATCATTTACTTCTTTTGGATTTTTCATAAAAGGAATTATGTCACAAATATAATGTCATTTGTCAAGATTGTCAAGCTTTTTCTACTTCTTGTCAAAAATAATTACAAACGGCCTACAGAAAGAGTTTAAAAATACCACACTACATCCCATAATCAAAAATTAAGAAGAGAATATTACGATTAATAAGTATGCACATTAAACAATATCACAGGTCATCTTTTTGATATAGACATTTCCTTCAAAGCCTGAACAAAATGATCCAGTTCTTTGGTAGAAGTATATACGTTTGGAGTAATCCGACAACCTTGTACACCCTGACCATCAATAGCCACTGTCCAAATTCCATATCTCTTCAAAAGAGTATCTGCCATTTCTGCCGGTTTCATATTTGCAATACCGACATTAGCAATACCACATGAACGAAACATATCTTTTGGGGTATTTATAACAATACCATTTAGCTCTCTGACCTGGTCAGTCCAGTATCGTTGCAAATATCTCAATCTTGATTCTTTTTTATCCCTGCCCATAGCAATATAATAATCGACGGCATCATTTATGGCCAGATCTGTGTGGACAGGGTGAGTTCCAGTATGGTTTAGTTTTTTTATATCTTCCGGATTATTATTCCACGATGCAAATGTAGGCCACAAATACTTGATCTTCTCCTTTTTAACATAAAGAAGTCCTGCTCCCAGTGGCGTACTCAACCATTTGTGCAGACTAGCACCGTAATAATCACAATGCAGGTCTGTCACGTCAAAATTGACATGTGCTATTGCATGTGCTCCATCCACCATTACATCTACTCCTTTGCTGTGTGCCATATCACAAATCTTTCTGACGGGCAAAATTTGTCCTGTTATATTTACCATGTGACAAATCATTAGTAAACGAGTCTTTTCATTGATGGCGGATGCATATAAATCGACCAACTCATCATCTGATCTAGGGTGATTGGGTATAGAAATAATTTTATTCACTATGCCATACCGATCTGCCATCAATTTAAATTGGCCAACAATAGAACCATAGTCCTGCTCTGCCATTACGGCTTCATCTCCGGGCTTCCAGACATAACCATTTATAATTGTATCCAGTGACTCTGTGGTATTGCGTGTTATGATGAGCTCATCGTGACTGCATCCCATTAGATCTGCCAATTTATGGGCTGCCTTATCTTTATTTTCCCACTGAACTGTTCGCATATAGTAAGAACCCTGATAATTTACTTCCCTAACATGATCGATAAAATGACTTAAAGTAGACTCAGGTGCAAAACAATAATACCCGTTTTCGAGATTAATGTAATCAGGTTTTAACTTATATCCTTTTCTGATTTCTGCCCAATAATCCTCATTTTCAGACAACTCTACATCTGAAAATTTATTATGGTCTTTATTTAGTCTATGCAATATTTCCACCATTGGCTGATATGCCATTAATGCTGATGAGCTTGTTTTTAAAAATGTTCTTTTGTTCATGGGAACTCGTTTATTAGTCAAATATAAAACCGTTTATTAAATTTAATAAAAGAAACCAATATATTTATCCCTTGATAAGGAAATATATTTTTTTACTTTACCCAAAAGAATGGTTTCCATCTACATTTCAAACCATCATTGCCCTTTTCTCAGAAGATTTTATATTGACTAACTCTTTTCAGACCGATAATTTAATATCAAACTTTTTATCATTATAAGTTCTGGCATTTCCAACTTTAATAAGTTACACCCATTCTACATCGATATTCATCCCTTTCACTATCTTTGCTGAGATTTCGATACCGAATATCATTTAATCTCAATACATTTTCATAAATCAAAATAAAGAATCTGATGAAAATAGCCATTTTAGGGTGTGGAAATATGGGGTTGGCATTTGCCCGCTCTTTTTTACAATATGAACTAGTCAAAAAAGAAAATCTTTTGCTTATCGAAAAAAACGAAGAACGATGTCAGATGCTAACAAAAACCAAGGAAGGAATAGTAGTCAATACCATTAAGGAAAATATATCTACTTACGACTTGGTAATTTTGGCCGTAAAACCACAAGATTTTGAAGTTCTAGCTCATGACCTGAAAGGAAAACTGACAGAAAATCAGATCGTACTTTCCATTATGGCAGGCATCAATATCAATAAAATACAACAACTTACTGAACATAAATTTGTCGTCAGGGCCATGCCGAATACTCCTGCTATGATGGGGATGGGTATCACTGGTTTTACGTCCGCAGAAGGTATCAGCATATCTAAGCTGTTTAAAGTAGAGAATCTGATCAATGCTACCGGCAGGTCAATATATATTGAAGATGAATCACTACTGGATGCCGTTACAGCGCTTAGCGGCTCAGGACCGGCTTATTTTTATTACTTTGTCAAACAAATGGTGGAAACAGGAAAAATTATGGGATTTGATGAAGGTACTGCCTTATTATTAGTAAAACAAACTATGCTTGGAGCTTATCATTTGATCAATAATGCTGAACTAAGTCTGGATGATCTTATTAAAGCAGTCGCTTCTAAAGGAGGTACCACAGAAGCTGCCCTAAAAGTATTCAACGATCAACATTTGGATCAATCCATAAGAGAAGGAATCTTGGCAGCAGAACGGAGAGCAAAGGAATTATCTAAGTCTTGATCTCATATTGCTAAAAAAGAAGGGTGAGATTTATCCGCTTTCTTTGTACATCTACGCCAATCACTTTTACCGAAAGTTGCTGACCCAAAGACAAAATTTCTGAAGGGTTTTGAATATATTTATCCGTTATATGTGAAATATGAACTAAACCATCTTGTTTGACTCCTATATCCACAAATGCGCCAAAATTGGTCATATTTGTTACGATGCCAGGCATCACCAAGCCTTCATAAATGTCTCCTATACTTTTAATATTGTCCGCAAAGCTAAATGACTGAGCTTCTCCACGGGGATCATGTCCAGGTTTGTCCAGCTCCCTCATGATATCATTGAGCGTAGGGATTCCTATTTTGTCCGTGGTATACTCTTCCAATTTTACATTTTTTCGCGTGTCAACATGGCTTAAAAACTCAGCTACAGACATATCTGATTTTTTGGCCATTAACTCTACAATATGATATGATTCAGGATGTACGCCAGTGTTATCCAGTGGATGTATTCCGTTTTTTATTCTCAGGAATCCAGCTGCCTGTTCAAATGCTTTTTCACCCAATCTAGGCACTTTACTGAGTTGCCTAATAGACGTAAAATCTCCATTTGCCCTTCGAAATTCAACAATATTTTTTGCTAAAGATGGGCCAAGTCCTGCTATATATGTCAGAATATGTCTGGAAGCCGTATTGATATTTACCCCAACTTTGTTGACACAACTGGTCACCGTCATGTCCAGATTTTCTTTAAGTTTACCTTGATTGACATCGTGTTGATACTGCCCCACCCCAATTGATTTTGCATCAATTTTTACCAGTTCAGCCAATGGATCCATAAGTCTTCTTCCAATTGACACCGCTCCTCTGACGGTAATATCCTTATCGGGAAACTCTTCTCTAGCGACATCAGAAGCAGAATATATAGATGCGCCACTTTCATTGACCATGTATATAACTACTTTTTCATCAAATTTAATCTCTTCAACAATAGACTGTGTTTCGCGGGATGCAGTACCATTACCTATTGCTATTGCTTTGATATTATGCCTGTACACCAGACTTTTTATGATTTCTTTTGCTTCTGACGTTTGATGTTGCGGTGGGTTAGGAAATATTGTAGTATATTCCAAATAATCACCATTGCTGTCCAGTGATACTAACTTACAACCAGTCCTGAATCCCGGATCAATCGCCAAAACAGGCTTTTGACCCAGTGGCGCTGCCAAAAGCAATTGTCTGAGGTTTTCCCCAAACACTCTGATGGCTTCATCATCCGCTTTTTCTTTAAATTCATTGATGATCTGTGTTTCTATACTTGGAAATATTAACCTTTTATAACTATCCGATATCGCATCAGCAATTAAATCCGCTTCTTGTCCGTTTGACCTGATATATTTTCTGTCTATCATCTGCAGAGCTCGATCATCATCAATCTTTAAAGAAACTTTCAGCATATCTTCATTGGCTCCACGCATCATAGCAAGGTACCTATGAGATGGACAACGATAAAGGGATTCCTGAAACTCAAAATAATCCATGTACTTTTCAGCATCAGCTTTCTTTTTCGGAACTACTTTGGACTGAATCAACGCAAATTTTCTAAAATTTTGGCGAAGTTTCTCTCTAATATCCTGATCTTCACTTATCCATTCTGCTATGATATCTTTTGCACCTTGTAGTGCATCTTCTTGATTTACAGTGTTTTTATTCAAATAATGGTTAGTTGCGTGAATAATATCTTGCCCACGTTGACCCATGATCAGCTTTGCCAATGGTTCGAGACCATTTTCACGTGCGACATCCGCTTTAGTCTTTTTTTTTCTTTTAAAGGGCAAGTAAATATCTTCCAATTCATTGGCTTCATACGTTAAAAGAATCTTGGCTTTAAGTTCCTGTGTAAGTTTCCCTTGTTCTTCTATAGATGCCAAGATTGTTTCTTTCCTGGATTCAAGTTCAATTAGTTTTTTCATTTGTTTCTGAATGTCAGACACTTGGACCTCATCCAGACTGCCAGTCCTTTCCTTGCGATATCTGGCTATAAATGGTATTGTGGCTCCTTCTCCCAGCAGTTCTGATGTATTTTTTACCGCGTTTTCGCGGATTCCCAGGGATAGTGCTATCAGTTCAATATGTTTCTGTATCAATGTTTGAGTTTACATTTAAGCTATAAAAACACAAAAGTAAGTAAATAGTCTGAAATGTTCAAAGTACATAGTGTAGCTTAAATAAGCGTTTAATACAATAAATAAAGTAATATTGGTTTTAAATATTCTCCCACGACATTATTGCACAAAACATCATTAAATATTTATTGTTATTATGGTCGTTATGGTAATTTTTTAATAAGTTTGTAGTCTTGAATATAATTTTTAAAAATATCTTCCCTGCCTTGGCATTATTATTTTTGCCTTATCTCCTATGTGCGACCCACAACAGAGCAGGTGAAATCACTTACAGACAGACGAGTGCCCTTACTATAGAAATGACGATCACAACTTACACAAAGGCAAGTAGCGTAGCAGCAGACAGAGACAGTCTGGATGTTTTTTGGGGGGATGGTACCAATCAATTTGTAAGAAGAGATAATAGCAAAACCAGATTTGAACCAAATGACATCAAAATTAATTACTATATTGCTGCCCACACATATCCGGGTGCAGCTACCTACACCATCTCTTTCCTTGACCCCAATCGAGTTGGAGGAATTTTAAATGTGAATTATCCAAATTCGATAGATATTCCTTTTTTCCTAAGTACCACATTTACATTATTAGACCAACAGTTTCAAGGATTTAACAATTCTGCCGTTTTACTTCAGCCACCTATCGATATTGGTTGTGTAAATAAATTATTTATACATAATCCTAATGCATATGATCCTGATGGTGATAGTTTGGCATATGAGCTTACAGCACCACTTCAGTCTCTTAATACACCAGTTCCAGGCTACAAATTACCTGATGAAATCGGAAGCTCGGCAAATAATTCGTTTAACATTAATCCGATCACAGGAGAGGTACGGTGGAACTCGCCAAAATTACAGGGCGAATATAATATTGCCATCCGAATCAAAGAATACAGAAACGGAAAGTTGATCAATGTAATACTGAGAGATATGCAAATATTGATTCGTGCATGTGAAAACGAGCCTCCAGTAATTAAGTCTGTAGAAGAACTTTGTGTAATTGCCGGAGATAAAATCTCCATTGATATAGAAGTAAGCGACCCTAATCAAAACCAAAAAGTAAAACTAAGTGCTACTGGTGGTCCTTTTACTGTTTTAAATCCTGCCGTTTTAGTGGGACCAACTGCATTTACACCTGTTAAATTTACTGCCAGATTTGAATGGCAAACCGAGTGCATTCATATTTCTGATCAATATTATCAGGTAGTCCTCAGAGCCGTAGATAATTTTTATCCTGATTCGACAGGTTTGGCAACATTAAAGACCATAAGAATAAAAGTAGTAGGTCCATCTCCTGTAAATCTAGTAGCCAGATCAGAAAATAGTCAGATCCGTCTTGAATGGGATGCTCCATATGAATGTCAAGAAACTGACAACAATTATTTTTATGGATTTTCTGTGTGGAGAAAGATAGCCAGTTCCAACTTTCAGCCGGATACCTGTAATCCGGGGCTTACCGGATCTCAGTATCAAAAAATAGTTTTCCGAACCCTGACTCAAGAAAACGGGAAATACTTTTATATTGATAACAAAATAGAAAGTGGTAATACATATTGTTACAGAGTTCAAGCTGAATTTGCAAAACAGACCAGTTCCGGCAATCCTTTCAATCGGGTAGAAAGTCTTCCATCCAATGAAAGTTGTCTTGTATTGCTAAGAGATCTGCCGTTAATAACAAAAGTATCCATAGATCAGACCTCTGAGACAAGCGGTGTAATCCATGTAAGATGGGCCAAATCACTTCCCGCACAATTAGATACCATTGCCAATTCCGGTCCATATAAGTATGAAATATGGAGATCTACAGACGCGTCTAATTATAGCCTTATTCAATCCTTATCAACTGTGCATTTTGCTTCACCATTAGACACAAATTACTTTGACAATCAATTAAATACAATATCAAACCAATACCATTACTATATATCATTTTATAGCAATAATAATAAAATAGGAGACGCACCTGATGCTTCATCTGTCTACCTTACTGTCTTACCATCTGATGAGAAAAACAAACTTTCCTGGTCAGCAAAAACCCCATGGAGCAATAGTACTTATAAAGTTTATAGAAAAAACGATGCTGGAGTATTTACATTCCTTGCATCCACCAATGAATCAAATTATGAACATACCGGACTTAAAAACGACAGTATCTATTGTTACAGGATAGAAACAATAGGAAGCTATTCCATCCCTGACATAGAAGATCCTATCATCAATATATCACAGGAAGTATGTATGAGACCAGTGGACAATGTACCTTCATGTCCGCCAGTGACTGATGTGGTCAATATCTGTGACAAACTAAACAGCGACATCAATCCAGATGAACTATATAACACTATTTCTTGGACCAAACCAGAATTACAATGTCCGGAAATTGCCGAAGATATTGTTTCTTTCAATATTTATTATGCTGAAACTGTAAATGAGCCCTTAGAAAAAATTGCTTCACAGGATGTGAGTGAAGGTTACAGCAGAATTCACTATCCGCAAAATGGACTCTTAGGTTGTTATGCAGTAACAGCTGTAGATAGCCAAGGGAATGAAAGTTTTTACAGCAACACTAAATGTGTGGACAACTGTCCGTTTTATGAATTGCCAAATACATTTACCCCGAACGGAGATGGTCGAAATGACGCTTTTAGACCTCGAATCAATCTTTTTATTTTTGAAATAGATCTGAAAATATTTAATCAATGGGGTAATCTTGTTTATGAAACAAATGACCCTGCTATAAGTTGGACAGGCGTAACAAATTCAGGTGGTGAACTAGCAGATGGTACTTATTACTATACATGCAGAGTATTTGAAAACAGAGTGACGGGAGTACAAGAAGCTAAAAATTTACTAACAGGATTTATACACTTAATCAGAAATTAATGTTCAGCGGAATTATAGAGTCTACAGGAAAAATTGTAAAAATAAATTCAGATGGAAGTAATAAACATTTTGAAATATCGTCTGACATCAGCTCTGAGACGCATATTGACCAAAGTATTGCACACAACGGAGTTTGTCTGACTGTAGTAGCCAATACAAAAAACAGCCATACTGTAACTGCCATAAAAGAAACTCTTGAAAAAACAAATCTCAATTCCTGGAAAATTGGAGATGATGTCAACATTGAAAGATCTTTATTGGCAACAAGTCGCATTGACGGACATTTTGTTCAGGGACATGTGGATACTACAGCTACATGTATTAAAATAGAATCTGTGGATGGAAGTTGGTATTTTTACTTTGCATTTGACGATGCATTTATAAATCTCATCGTTAATAAAGGGTCCATCGCCATCAATGGCATAAGTCTTACTGTTGTAGAAGCGACCAATAATATGTTTTCCGTTGCTATCATCCCTTACACATACCAACACACCAACTTCATAAATATGCAGCCGGGAGATACCGTAAATCTGGAATTTGATATCCTTGGGAAATATATTATTAATTATCTTGAAAGATTGCAACCAAAGTAGGGTCAATCCATTTTAATCCGTTTTCAAACAAATTTTATAATTATAAAATACTTATGAAGAGTCATAAAACTTTATTGATATTCGGACTATTTTGTGCATTAATATTTGGGCTAGGCAATAGCGGATTGCACCCAACATCAGGCACTGCCGGATACACAGGAGCACCAGGTGATTCTTCATGTGGAGAATGTCATAGTGGAAATAATGCTAGTTTGAACGGGAATATATCTTTAAGTGGCTTACCTGCCACCATTGTTACCGGAGTATCGTACACCATCACTGTTACTATCACTAATCCAAATGGAAACGCTGACCGAGCTGGTTTTCAGATGGTTGCTCTTACAGGGACAAATACCAATGCTGGCATTTTGACAGAACATCCTGACTTCGTGGATAATACTGAAATACTCACTGTATTTGGGGGTAAGAAATATATCGGTCATAATCCTGCCCTTGATTTTCCTGCTTCTAACGAGATCACATATCTGGTCAACTGGACAGCCCCTGCCAATACAGGATCCAATCCAATCATTAAGTTATATGCTTCATCTGTGATAGCCAATGGTAATAATTCCAACAGTCAGGATAGAGTGGTATTTACAAATGTACAAATTCCGATTCAAAGTTCATCTGCACCGCTTGAAGTTATTCTAAATAATGTCGAAGGAACAACTTGTTCAGATTCGAATAATGGGATAGCTCAGGCCGTCGCTACAGGCGGCTCAGGAATATATTTTTACAGTTGGTCTAATGGAATAACTACATCTGCAAATATAACCTTACCGTCGGGAATAGCTACAGTAACAGTCACCGATAATGCCGGCGCCAGTGCAACTTCATCTGCAAATATAATCTCACCACCTGCTTTATTAATTAGTGTCCAGGGAACTGTGGTTTGTCAGAATGCAAGTAATGGGGGAGCATCAGTCATTGCAACAGGCGGAGTTGGTAATTATTCCTACAATTGGTCAAACGCTGCTACGTCAAGCAGTATTTCAGGTCTCCCACCAGGACTATATACAGTCACTGTATCAGATGGCAATGGATGTTTAAAATCAGGAACAGCTTCTGTAAATATCTCTCCCGAAATAATTGTAAATGAAAATATAAATCATGTTAATTGTAACGGACAATCTAACGGTAGTATATTCATCTCGGTTACTGGAGGTACCCCTGTATTTTCATATCTATGGAACAATGGCAGTACCCAGGCCAATATTTCAAATCTTATGGCAGCCATGTATACTGTCACGGTTACTGATGCCGCATTATGCACAACTACTGAATCTTATTCAATTGATGAACCCCAATTTTTGAACGGAACCGTATCAAATCTTACCAATGTCTCATGTTTTGGTGAAAATGATGGTTCTGCAACAATCACTGTTACCGGCGGTTCGCCAGCTTATTCTTTCCAATGGTCGACAGGTGCATCTGGCAACGGAGGTACAAATACACAAAGTGGTCTATCTGCTGGAAGTTACACGGTTACAATCACTGACTTTTTTGATTGTGAAACGATGATCAGTCTAAATGTCTTACAACCTGAGCAGATCACAATTAATACTGATGAACACCAAAACGTAACTTGTTTTAGCAATAATGATGGTGCAATTGACATTTCTGTCACTGGGCTGTCAGGTGTTCCTTTATTCCTATGGTCAAATCAAAGTATTCAACCATCCATTTCTGGTCTATCGCCTGGTACATACTCAGTTACCATTACAGATAGTGAAAATAATTGTTCTAAAACTGCTGTTTATTTTATCACTGAGCCACCAATTCTTAACGTCGAACCAAATAATATCGGCGATGTGTCTTGCAATGGGGGCACTAACGGTACTGTTGTTGCGCTGGCATCAGGAGGAACAGGAAGTTATAGCTATCTATGGAATAATGGGATTACCAACATAATACTAAATGGTATTACTGCAGGTGTTTACTCCGTAACAGTAACAGATACAAATGGATGTACTGATTCAACCAGTATTAATATAAATGAACCACAACCCATTAATGTAGAACTCACTTCAAGCTCAAATGCAACTTGTAATGGTGCATCAAACGGATCAATTACAATTTTTGCTTCAAATGGAATTGCACCGTATCAATATTATTGGCAAAATGGTACTACCGGCGCTGCAAATAATAATCTGACAGCAGGAAATTATACGGTAACAGTCACGGGTGCAAACAATTGTACAAGTTCAGCTACTTTTTTAGTACAGACGAACTCGTCTTTTCAAATAGATGTGATTAATATCGAAAATGTGACTTGCAATGGTGACAGTAGCGGTATGGCAAGGGTAACTGAAAATGGACAATTTACTTACCTTTGGTCAAATGGGACCACGGGGTCTGAACTCATCCATGCTCCTGCAGGTGTTTATACTGTCATTGCATCGGATCCTGAGGGGTGTCAGAGTACGCCTTTGATCATCGATATCACTCAACCACCAATGATTGAAATTAATATTTTGGAAGCTGACACAGTATTGTGTCCAGGAGAGAGCAATGGTCATTTATCGCTTGATATTAGGGGTGGCACAGGTTCATTGTCCTGGCAATGGTCCAACGATGAAATTACATTAACACAGGATAGTCTAAATGCGGGTATTTATATCATTACAGTGTCAGATAGTACGAATTGTCAAATTTCTACATCGATAGAAATATTCTTTTCAGACTCCATAAGAATTGAGCAATATGACGTTCAGGATGTAAACTGCTACAAAGAATCTTCCGGCAGCATATCAATAACTAAAGGAGGTGGGTATGGGGATCAGATGACAAATTGGTCCAATGGCATTTCAAATCAGGATACAATTTCCGAATTATCAAAGGGATATTATTATGTAACTATCACTGATGAAGCCAATTGTGTGCTTAAGGATACCTTTTTTGTTCAAGAGCCCGATAGCTTATTCGCTTTTATTGTAGTAGAAAATGAAACACAAACAGGGCTCAATGATGGGAAGATAACTGTCAATCCAGTAGGCGGAAAATCGCCATTTACTATAGTGTGGAGTAATGGATCAAGCTCATTTATTCTGGATAGTTTATCGCCGGGATTATACAGCTATGTTATGCTTGATGCAAATGCTTGCTTAACTTCCGGTTGGGCCGTGGTAGGCGGAGGGAATTGTGTACTTTCAGCCAGTGTAGAAATCACCCAACCTAGCTGTTTTAATTCATTTGATGGTAAGTTAAGAATAAATATTTCAGGGCAATTTGATCCTTATAAAATACAATTATTCAGTGAAAATGAAGAAATCTTTTTACCATTGGATTCGATACAAGCCGGAACATATACCATTATAATTACAGATTCGTTGCAGTGCACGGCATTAATACAAAATATTACACTTGAGTCTGAGTATCCGGAGATCAAACTTGATTCTATTATTTTAATAAACCCAACTTCATCAACGAGCAAAAATGGTAGTCTGCAAGCCGTAGTAACCGGAGGCACTGGTGATCTGACATACGAATGGTTTAAGGATGGTAATTCCGTGGGGGCAAATTCAAAAATTAATGACCTGTCTGTAGGGATTTATACATTGGTCGTGGCCGATACTTCCGGATGCCGACTGAAAGTGAATAGTATTTTTCTGCAAACCATCAATGCAGCTGAAGATATATTACTGTCCCATGTAAAGCTACTTCCTAATCCGGTATTGAACAATTTTACTATAACAAATGAAAGTAGTTATCCGATCGAAAAAGTGGAAGTATTTGACTCACATGGAAAACTTATTTTCAAAGACAATCCAGTGGGAGCCACTGAAAAAATTGATTACCATCTGCAAAACATAAACATCCAGAAATCAGGATTTTATATTATAAACTTGTATATCCAAGGAAAAAAGATGATCAAGAAATTAGTAGTGCAGATGTAAATGTCCTTTATAGAAACTTACTAGACGTGGCTTTAAAAAAAGGTACACATTTGATTAACAAAGTGTACCTTTTTTATCTTAACAAAATGGTTTCCTAGGAATTAAAAAGACCGTCATACTGTGAATCTGTACCTCTGGTCTGAATATCAGGTTGTTTCAACTCAAGGATATCATCGCTCATTTTCTCTTTACCACCTAAAAGCAAAAGCGTGGAATTTTTTTCGTAATCTTCCAACATTTTCATGCCCTGCTCTTCAAAAACACCATTCTGAAGATCTATAGAATTCATAAAATTGGACGACATTTCCATAAATCGTTCCATCTCGCCTACTTTATTGGCTACATCATCAGCAATCACTTCCATGGCTTGATCAAACATAGCTCGCTTATCTGCATCTCCCTTGATAATACTCATCGCTGATCTCATAGCAGAATGACTGGCTCTGATAGCCTTTCTTTCCTGTTCCTTCACCTTTACCTGGTCTGTGGTATCTTCGATTAATATCTCCGAGTTAGAATACATTTTAGTCAAAACTCGATATAAAATCGACATTTTACTATGTAGAGCTGTATATTTCTCATTACTTTCCTGCAATCTTGCCGCTTTTCTGCTCGCAAGCAACATAGCACTTTCATTATTTTGTTCTTTTGCCTTTTTTGCAATGAGCATACTATTTGTGATCTCCTTATTATTTTCTTCTACAATTGTCACCAACTTTCTCATCTGACCTTTCAAATTACCGATTTGAGTGCCCATTTTCTGAAGATTGTTCTGCAGGTCACTGATATAATTCTTAAGAATTCCTATAGGATCTATGGTGACAAAAACACCGGTCACCCATCTCATTACACTTTTGTACATGTACGAAACCAATGTGCGCCACTTAGGATCCAGCACCATGTAAATGATTAAGCCAAGCACCGCCAGTAAAGCTACAATACCTATAGTAGTGGATAGCATTTGCAAAATAAGTGCACTATTTTTAAACATTAAAAATCCTATACCGCCAATGATTGCAGCCAGGAACAATGCACCGGTAGTACCTTCTGGTTTTTGCCAGAATGATTTTGGTTTGAATTCTGTATTTGGAAAGTTTGCCATAATGTTTCTTTGTTTTGTTGCGTAAAATTATATTAAATTTATTAACTGAAAGGAAAACGAGAAAATATTTTATAAAATCCTGTCATAAAGTAATCCGTCCTCTTCTACTTCAGCAAATAAAATATCAAATGTTGCTTTGAACTGATCTCTCGTATCTTCAATTTTAACCCTGGAAACATCTGCAGTTTCTTTTAACTTCTGAATTTCCTGCTCAATGATGGTTTGTTCTTTCTGTAGCTGAGTGATTTTGCGTGTATTTTCTTCAATCTTTTCCTGCAGGCGTTTTACTTCCATCGTTTTAGCATCAATATTATTCGCAATTTGATTTTTTAGCGCTTGAGCAAACTGTTCTTTTTCTTTGCTGAGTATATTTTTATAATGCTGCACGGTCAACATAAGTTTGTCTTTGGTAAGGCCCATAGTGGAAGCAGTCAGAAATGAACTTTTAGCTGCCGTTGATTCATCCATACCAAGCTGAAAAAGCGATTTATAGGATTGTTTAAATTTCAGGTAATCAAAATCTTTTTGCTGTCCATCTTTGATAGCATTCAGTAGTTTCATCAGCACTTTATCATTCATCTCTTCAGATACAGCAAAAAGTTCTTTCAAATTTATTGTCATTTTTCGTTATTTATTTAATTAAGCAAAGGTATAAGGAATCTAAATACCCAACATCAAGAATTCGATCAAACAAGGATTTGAACCTACAAATATAGTTTAATTGTATTTATTTTTCCTTTTTGTTAATATATTCAAAGTGTTTTTGTACAAAACCATCGAACATTTCATTATGTACCCCACTGTCAACATTAAAATCACCAGAATACATTTTTTTTGCCAATCTTTGCCTTGACGCTTCAAAAAGAGAAACTGCACATGCAACACTTATATTCAGACTTTGAACCATACCATGTTGAGGAATAATGAAATTACCATCCAGTAAACTTCTGGCTTTTTCCGAGATACCTTTTTGTTCATTTCCAAACATTAGTGCTACAGGCTGTGTCAGGTCCAAGTCGTATAGAGATTGTGTATTTTCCCCCAAATTAGTTCCAAATATATTATGATATCTTGATCTGACCTGCTCAAAACACGATTCAATTTCGCCAAAATAATGCGTTTTAACCCATTTTCTGGTTCCTGAAGAAGTGTTCTTACCCACCTTTTGTTTAAGAAAATTATGACTTGCTTCTGTATATAAAATAAATACCTCAGAAACACCTACGGCATCGCAACTCCTTATTACGGCACCAATGTTATGAGGGTCATGTACATTTTCAAGAATAACGGTGAGATTTTGTCTTTTGGCAATGACTTCTTTAAATCTTTTGGTACGCTCATCGGTTACAGCATCTCTCATAATCAACGTTTATTTCTTTCGTTCCCATTTATTTCCGGTAAATTCAATGATATCAAGATGCTTATTTTCAAAATAATCAAATTTTAAAGGATCATTGCTTACCGGAGAATCTTCGGATTTGGCTTTTTTGATATCATAGACGCTCTGGAGGTAAGATGTAGCCTCATTTTCGAGATAATACTGAAAATTACGACCATACTTCCAAATATGACGACCTAGATATAACATCAAATCATACCCTTTAACTGCGTCGTCACTTGGTATTTCTCCATACATATCAAGATATGCTCTTCTGAACTCACGGATTTTGCCCTGATCAAGATCTACAAAATCTGACATCACAACCTTCATCTTCAACGCATTATAAAAGTCAAAATCTATTTTATCAGAATCATACAATATTGGCATTCCATATACAGATATATTTCTACCGGATTTTTCTGCAGAAAGCCTCCTTAAACAAGCGTATATAAAATCTTCATCAGTGTACGAATAATTCGGAATGATCACGGCTTTTAGCTTATTGTTTTTGAACAAACGTGTAAACGCTGAAGGTCCAACACTGAGGCTATCCGTGGATACAAAATATGTAGCATAAAAATCCTCAATATTCTGAGTTGCTGCAACAGTCTCTTGAAAATACTGTATCCAAGAAGCTGTCTCTTTATTATTTTTACCGATGATGACCACTTCACCTTTTTGGTACTCTGTGGCGGTACTTTCAGCTAGTTTTAAAAAATGCTCCTTCAGATTAGGTTTCATCTGAATATAATAAGGATTTTCATTTGTTATTTTAGTACTAGTCTGCCAAGGAGAAACCAATGGTACACTGTTAAGTTTGCACTCATCTGCAAGAATTTTTAGGTCTTCGCGTTCAAAAGGCCCAATAATAAGGTCAGTATTATCAGATAAAAGATTGTTTAGGTTATCTTTTACTTTATAATTGCCTTCTTCCGTATCAATAACCCGAACATTTAATCTAATGTCCTCTTCATCCAATGTTTCCAAAGCGCTGAGTACCCCTGCATAAAAATGTACAAAACGGGATTCTGCAGGAAATGTTTGGGCATCAGAATTGAGTGGTATCAATAGTTTAACATTATACTCATCTTTAAAATCCAAACCTTCTGCAAAGATTACTTTTTGCTTTTGCTTAATAATAATTGGCGGATTTTTATCAGAAATATCATGCCATAATATGGTATCAACCGGTAAAATAACCTTTATATCTCTGTCAGCAGCAGGCTTTGTGTTAGCTGCCTTATTATTTTCTTTATTCTTTTCAGAACGGGTTTCTACAGGTTCTGATTTATCATTTGGTGGAGTGGTATTGCCTGCTTTCACTATCTGTGCATCTTTGGACGTAGATACTGGTTTACTGACTGAGCAGGACTGTAATAACAATACCGCTACCAAAAAGATGACTATTTTATTCCCACTCAATGGTTGCTGGTGGCTTTGTACTGATATCATACACTACTCTATTAATTCCTTTGACCTGATTAATTATTTCACTGGATATAGTGGCAAGCAACTCATACGGTAAATGACTCCATTCAGCAGTCATACCGTCCAAAGAATTGACACACCTTAACGCCACGGCATACTCATATGTCCGTTCGTCTCCCATTACCCCTACTGACTGTACCGGCAAAAGGATTGTTCCTGCCTGCCATACTTTATCATACCAACCCGATTTGCTCAGATTATCCGTATAAATTTTATCTGCTTCCTGACATAATCTCACTTTTTCTCTGGTAACTTCACCCAAAACTCTTATGCCAAGACCCGGACCTGGAAACGGATGTCTATTCAGCAAGTGTGGTGGTACACCCAGTTCTTTCCCTACTTTTCTCACCTCATCTTTAAATAGCATTCTAAGTGGTTCAACCAGCTTAAGTTTGAGTTTATCCGGCAAGCCGCCGACATTGTGATGAGATTTGATGGTGACTGAAGGTCCATGAACGGAAACAGACTCAATGACATCAGGGTATATTGTACCTTGTCCTAACCATTTCACTTCAGGAAGGTGATGTGACTCTTCTTCAAAAACCTCTATAAATAATCTTCCGATTACTTTTCTTTTTTCTTCTGGATCTTTAACACCTGAAAGTCCATCCAAAAAAAGGTCTGCGGCATCCACCCCTTTAATGTTAAGTCCCATTCCTTTGTATGATAATAACACATCTTCATATTCATTTTTTCTTAGCAGACCGTTATCAATAAATACGCAATGCAACCGGTCGCCAATGGCTCGATGTATAAGACATGCAGCAACTGTGGAGTCCACTCCACCTGACAATCCCATCAGCACATGCTCATTGCCCAGTTCATTTTTAAGTCTTTCAATTGTTTCATGCATCATAGATGATGGCGTCCATTCGCATTTACAACCGACCACTTCATGTACAAAATTATATAATATCTCTTTGCCCTGAAGGCTATGCGTCACTTCTGGGTGAAACTGAAAACAATATACAGGGAATTCATACATAGCGTCTAAGGATCTGTAAGCAGCAACTATATCGGAAGTGCAGGCGATTATTTCAAAACCATCAGGTACTTTTGTAATGGAGTCTCCATGCGACATCCACACCTGAGTGGCAGGATCTACTTCTTCGAAAATACGATCTGGTTTTGTCACCGTCATAGTGGCCTTTCCATATTCGCGTTTGTCAGATTTTAATACTTTACCGCCCAGTTTATGAGCTATCAACTGTGCCCCATAACAAACCCCCAATACAGGATAAACACCTATAATCTTTTCCAGATCAAAATCGAGTGCATTTTTATCCAGTACTGAAAATGGACTTCCTGATAATATTATGGCTTTGATATCGTCCCTTTGGGGAAACTTATTGTACGGATAAATTTCACAATATACATTCAACTCTCTAAGCCTTCTGGCTATCAGTTGTGTATATTGAGAACCAAAATCAAGGATTACAACTAACTCATTCATGGGCACAAAGATATAACCTTCTGCTCAACAAACTAAAGATAAAAGGGATAAATACCAACGGATAGAACAATAAATCTAAAAAATATAATTTATTTTTACTTCATCAATGTCTCTGTCGCCAGAAAGGGTTTCATATGCGAGCCTCTCCTGAGCTATGCCACGGATTTTTAAATAAGTTCGTACGGAGTTTATTCTATTTTTATCTATGAGAGCGTCTTTATTTGTAGAAAGTGTACGAATGATCACCCTTGTGGTGGGTGACTTCCTAAGCTCACCAATAACTACATCCAAACGACTAATAGCCAAATCTGATAATGTAGCATATCCACTCTCAAAAGGAACAGAAATATAATCTTTATCTTTATCAAAAAAAGTATTTTCTGAAGGTAAAATAACTTTATCATATGATTTTAATTTCTCTTGATTTGCTAGAAATTGACCATAATCCTGTACTTTTAAGGTAAACCCTTGAAGATAACCTGATTCATCGCGGATGATTTCCTTGACCTCACCATCGGTGCTTATTTTAGCTAGAACAGCTTGTGAATTGTAAAGAATAACAGCCTCTTTGATGGACTGAGCGGGTAGTGCATTGCCGACTAAAATTATGGCCAGCAGTAACACAAATCGGGGGAAACTTGTGCTTGTCATGTGATATGGGTTATAAAGATTATAAAATATTATTCATCCAGTAATCCCCGTCCTTCTTTGACGATATTACCTTTCGCTTTTAAGTCCTGCAATAATCTATCCAAAATTCCATTTACGAACTCTTTACTCTTCGAAGTACTATAATTTTTTGCCAATTCGACATACTCATTCAGGGTTACTTTAATGGGAATAGTTGGACAATACATAAATTCACAAAGGGCCATTTTAATCATAATCATGTCAAGAATGGCAACTCTGTCTGCGTCCCAGTTTTGTAATACCGGTATGATATATTCTAATAACGTTTTATCTTCCTTTAAAGTTGCGGAGAGTAAAAATTCTCCGTATTCTTTAGTGGTTTCATCATCCGGATAGTGTTCCATGATAAAATTTTCATCTTCACTTGGCAGTGCCTTCAATACTTTTTTAATTGTGCCAATGATAAGAGATTTATCGTCTTCCCAGTTGGCATAGTGATCTTCTATGATTTCATTGAATAACTCATTCCTTCTACAAAATCTGAAAAGTTCCAGTAGCATTTCCAGATTTTCGTCATTTGTAGTTTCATTGGTTAAAAATGTGGTATAGGCTTCTTCTTTGACAAATTCATAATAAATGGTCTTAAAATGATCCTTATCAACTTTCTGAGCAAAGTATAATTTTTCAAATTTTGTTTGAATGGTTTTGTTTTTAACCAACGCCTGAATCATAGGATTGCCCCACAACTTGGATGTAAATTTTTTATCCAGTTCTGTAGGTAGATGTTTAGATTTCCTTTTTTCCTGATCTTCAGAAGCTATCTTTGTTATCTGAATCAGATTGTACAAAGAGAACAATAGAAGATGGAAACTGTCATCAATTTTTTTCCAATACTCCTTCATTGTAGCATTAAAATCCAATGATTCATCTCTATTCTGTGCATATAGCACTTGCATCACTTTTATCCTTACGTTTCTTCTGCTCAGCATTCTTTTAATTACTTTTAATCTAAGATATTTACCTTAAAAAGGATTTAAAGTGCAAATATAACAATTGCTTTTAAATTACAAATTATTTATATTCGTTATTATAAAGTAATTAATGAATCGTCGGATAAAATTTAAAAAATACCTAAATTTTGATGCCTAAATACTTTTGATATTTTTGTTTAAGACTTTGCTGACCGCTTGAACAACTCATATTTCAAAAAAAGTATAGATTCTCGCTTCAAGTCTGTAAATTTATATTCCCCCTTATATTTTTATAAATTTTAAAGTCCGAACATTATTATCCACTGCTAATCTTATAAAATATGACCCCGGAGCATAAGGCTCCATATTTATATTTACTTCATGTGCACCATGACTAAGACTTTTATTTACCGGCAAATCTAGTTGTGACCCTAAGGCGTTTAAAACACTGATATGAACGAGCTTACCTGTATTGACAAAATTAAGATAAATGTAATCCGAACATGGATTGGGTGATAATCTTGCATCAATTACAATGTTATTTTCTATAGTAGACGACGGAGTAGAACAATTTTTGATGAATGGTATGCGCTGGAAGTCATCAAACAATAATGTTTTAATGTCAGACTCTTTCACACCCAACCAGTCCACGAGCAAACTTGCATACACTGAACGAAAATCATATTGCATAGGGACACCTTCCTGTGGAGCAATATCAGCTGTTATTTCCGGATTCTGACCATACAAACCCTGATTTACACAAGATCCAAATACAATGAGGGGAGATGCTGTACCGTGATCTGTGCCAAAACTATTATTGGCTTTGATCTGTCTTCCAAATTCGGAAAATGTCATGCCCACTACCCTTTCCTGAATGCCCAGAGCTTGGCAATCTTCCATAAAAGAAGCCACAGCATCAGAAACGGTTTTCAGCAGCGTTGCATGATCTCCATTTTCCGGCTCTCCGATCAGCACTTGATTGGCATGAGTATCAAACCCTCCCAGATTCACCACATATATTTTGCTACCCATTCCTCCTGAGATAAGATTGGCCACTATTTTCAACTGATCACCCAACCGATTATTTTCAGGATACGCTGCAATGTTATTTCCCATGTCAAATGCCTTAAGAACAATGGATGCATAGGCATTAGATTGTATGATGGTGGTTCTGATATATTCCACTTCTGTACCATAGCAAGTGTTGTCTGACGGTGCTGCTACAGTCTCTTCTACTAATCTTACTGATGCTTCATTGGCCAATGTAAAACTAAAATTGGTCATAGGTCCCTGACATGTTTCTGATGCTATATTGCCCAGCGTGATTGCAAAAGGATCGGGACAATCAGCATTGGGATAACCAGAAGGAAAACCCGGATATTTAAGATCCAGATATCTTCCTGCCCATCCTGTAGTAAGATATTCGTCAGATTCAGATGCAGATGTCCAGATATCAGTAGATCTAAAGTGAGATCTGTTTTGGTTGGGATAACCCACTGATTGTACTACTGCTATCTTTTCATCATTATAAAGTCTATGCATGCCTGTCATAGCAGGGTGAATACCTGTTTTGTCGACCAATTTCAGTATAGAAGACTCTGGCAATAAGA
This sequence comes from Chitinophagales bacterium, assembly GCA_038246735.1. Classification (GTDB taxonomy): domain Bacteria; phylum Bacteroidota; class Bacteroidia; order Chitinophagales; family Saprospiraceae; genus OLB9. The sequence continues at coordinate 30,339 of JBBRVQ010000001.1, read as the reverse complement.
GATTAGGTCTCACTTGACTAAGTCCTGTATATTGATCCATAGGTATGACCATATTCAGTCCATCATTACCTCCATTGAGCTGTACGAGTACCAAAACTCTGTCATCTCCATTATTAACCATACTAAACAATGATGATCTTGATATGGCAGAGACTTCCAATCCTCCCAAAAGTACTGGTAAAGACATGAATGAACCGGATTGTAAAAACTGTCTTCGTTTCATTTTATTAATATTTAAATAGGTTAAATAATGGATTTATTAGCTCAAATGGTATTCAGGCATCCGCATCATATATACAATCAAAGCCCTAAGTCTAGTGACAATTGGAGCTCGTTTTGTTTCATTGGTCGGGTCAGCTTTGTATGTATTATATAAGGTAGTCCAGCTATTGGCACCGGAGCCGGCTATCAGTAAACCCTTGAGCACAATAGTCTGATTTTGGGCCAGCGGTTTTGACATTAAAATCAAAGAAAACTCGTCAATTACCTTGTCAGTGTCAGATGGATCAGGAAACTTATCCAATGTATTGATGGCGTTCAATTGCAATCGATAAGTACCAAAAGGTAAACCTGTAGAAGCTACGCCATCTGTATACAATTTTCTTGTTGGTAATGAAGTGGCATTTAACCATAATCTATAAAACGAAGGCGTCTGATAAAATGCCTGCCATCCAGCCACTGAAGGAGCCTGGTACATGCCCATCTGCATAGCAAACGTTGTTTGATATAAACCTCCTATTACCCTGTATTTCAGGACCGGATCAGCCGGGTAAGCCACGCGGAATTGATTCAATGGATTTAGTAAAAAGTCGATAGGGTTTTTAATGATACCTCCAATAATACAGGCATCATAAAAATGTTCACTGGCCAGCAATGTTCTTAATGCCGGTGAAATTTCGTAGTTATTTTCTCTAATTATTTTTGCCAAAGGGACTATGATATCCTTTTCTATACTATCATCAATATTGTAGTGAAGAAACCACCTGTAAAACTTTCTGGCAATAAACAAAGAAACTTCTTCTTTTTGAAAAATAATATCAATCAAATTTTTATACTCTTCCGCACCTGCGTTGTTTATGGTTACACCGTTAAACCTATGAGAGAGTTTTTTTGTCGTAGTGTCGTGTCTGACCAAATTGAACTGCGTTCTTATCGGAAGTCCAGCTCTGACGTCCACCCATCCTGTCAGTATTTTTGCTACTTCTTTTACATCTTCTTCTGTATAAGTGGTATAGTCACCCGGACCTGATGAAATGCCCTTTCCGAGTGTAAACAATTCCATTAATTCTCGAGCATAATTTTCATTTGGTGCTTGCTTGGTGTTATCTCTTCCATTCAGATAATTCAGCATAGCCGGGTCAATGGTTACGTCCTTAGTAAGTTGTTTGAAGTTACCAAGTGCATTGGATCTTAATAATTCTATATATTTATAAGAATATCGGGGATCATTGATATCTGAGGTTACAAAATGATTGTGCCAGAACATGGTCAATTTTTCTCTGATGTTAAGACCAGCGGTAAGCATCAGTTCTAATGACCATCCACGCAAAGAAGCTGTCCTATAGCCGTTTACATTTTGTGAAACTCCTTTATCTACCCATGTTGCGCCTATCGGAACGTCTGGGTCATTTTCAAAACTGATATTCACTGGCGGCGATGGTGGACCTAGCGGCTGAAACAAAATATCAAGACATGCATCGAGGGATTTACTGCCATACAACTTCATTGTTTCATAAGTGACGCCATATGTAGTTCGTCTGAAAAGATGAGCTGCAAGACTTGCATTCCACGCTCCATTGTATTTATTTAAAGATGCCATACGTTCTTTTTTTTTGATCAATTTGACATAAAAGTATAAAGTAAGTTTAATCGGTTGTTTTATATATATTCTACCGAAATAAATATAAGAACAAACTTTATTTTTTGTACTCCAAATTTTAACAATATTTTTAAATGCAGTAAAAAATTATGCAAAATCCAGTATTTATCTGTCTTGTGGTATAGATAAGTCAAAGGTAAATTACAAAATGAGTGAATTAATTATTTTTCTGGCAGCATGTCCGTTGCCATAAAGTTGAACATTAAAAGATTTTTTGGGCTCCGAATTTTCATGATAAGCATTCAAAATTACATCCTTATCTGTACCTCCAAGTGTATTAAATCCTCCTTCAACCAATTCGATCCATTCAGTCTGGTCTCTTAAGGTAATACAATATTTCCCAAAAAAGAAGGCTTCTTTTTGAAGTCCTCCACTGTCTGTCATCACAATGGCAGCGTTCGAAGTCAATGCGATCATGTCAAGATATCCTACTGGATCTATAATTTTAAACTCCACTTTTATTTGCTGTTGTTCTATCAGTTTCCGTGTTCGGGGATGAATCGGTACGATAACCGTACGATGTTGGTGAATAGTATTAAGTGCTTCAACGATATTGTGCAATCGATCGAATTGATCTGTATTTTCCTGTCTATGTATAGTTGCCAATACATAATTACCGCTTGTCAGATTCTGATCTTTAATTATTTTACTTTCTTGATCTGCTTTGGTTTTATAAAAAAGGGCAGCATCAAACATAATATCACCACTTTGGACTATGTTAATATTAAAATGATCAAATCCTTCATTTTTTAAATTCTTTACGGCAGCGTCTGTCGGGCAAAACAAAATATCAGAAATTCTATCTGTAAGAATTCTGTTTATTTCTTCGGGCATTGCCATATTAAACGACCTGAGTCCTGCTTCGACATGGGCTACGCTAATGTTTAATTTTCTGGCAGCTAAAGCACCTGCCAAAGTTGAATTAGTATCCCCATACACCAGAGTACAATCAGGTTTTTCCGCTATTAAAATTTTCTCAATACCTTCCAGCATCCTGCCAGTCATAGCACCATGAGACAAAGAATGAATGTCCATCTGGTATTTTGGAGTAGGTATTTCCATTTCCTGAAAAAAAATATCACTCATATTGGCATCAAAGTGTTGTCCGGTATGGATAATTATCTCCTCTATTCCACTATGATTTTTAATTTCCCTGCTCAAGGCGGAAGCTTTTATAAACTGAGGTCTTGCGCCCACAATCGTGACAATTTTCATTTGCTTTTATTTATGTCGAGTGATATTATTCAGCAATTTTACGTATTTTCCGGTCAATGCTCTTCTTGAATACTTTTCGATATTTGTTATCCGTGGGGTCAAGTGACCTGATTTATATCTTTCAAAATGCTGTTTGAGAAACTCTACAACGGCATTTGCATCTTCATAATCTATTACTACACCTGCCCCAGTTTCGTGAATGATGTCTGCAGCATCCCCATCACCAGGTCCAATACAAAGTACAGGCCTTCCGGATGCAAGATATTCAAATATCTTTCCTGTCAAAATTGAGGCATTATTAGTGGTTTTGTTGATGATCAGCAAAAGAATCTGAGCTGAATTTTGAAACTTAATAGCCTCATTGTGTGGTACATAACCAATAAAATTAACCATATCTTCCACATGATATCGATTAACACTATCTGAAACTACATCTTCAGGCTTCCCCACCAAATTTATTTTTATCTCTTTACACAATGGATGGGTGACTTTTTTTAATATATTCAATGCTTTCCAGAGTACTTCAGGATTTCTGGCATCATTCATTGTTCCTATGTAGGTTACAGAAAAATAATTATCTGTTATTTGTCCCTGTCCTACTCTGTCTGACTCATCAAAGCCATTGGTAATAACTTCTGTTCTATTATTGGTCAGCACCTGCAAATCTGAAGCCATTGTCTTACCAACAGTTACAATAATGTCACAAGCATCAAGTACTTTTTTTTCAAGGGTGATATGTCTTTTTCGACCCCAAGTGGTCAGCCCGAGATCATCAAAATAATCAATTTGCGTCCATGGATCCCTATAATCGACGATCCAAGGCAAATTATATTTTTGTTTGATATGATATGCTATCAAATGGCAACTATGAGGAGGACCTGTACTTATGATGGCGTCGATATGATTTTGATTTAAGTATTTGCTAAGATACTGAACAGATGGCTTTATCCACAAAAATCTGGCATCCGGAATAAATAAATTTCCTCTGATCCAGACAGCCAGCTTATCTTTCCATCTCATTTTTTTACCTTGGGACAAAAAATTAGCGTCTATTTTATCATTTTTATTTTTACCTGTAAGCTTTTTATAAAAACCATAAGGTTCTATGATAGGGCATTTTAATACATCAATGTCTTTCGGCACTTCAACGCCCAAACTTTTATCTATAATAGGATAATCTGGATTTTCAACTGTAAATACGACAGGCTCCCACCCAAAATCTCGAAGATATTTAACAAATTTAACCCAACGCTGTACGCCACCTCCACCCGCAGGTGGCCAGTAATAGGTTATTATCAATACTTTCTTCATTGAAAAGATAAATTTCAGGCAATACTAACTCCGGATTCTTTTCGGAAATTTATGAAGATAACATATGTAAGTAAAATCAATAATGTCAAAGAACATATTAAGCTAATGGTTTCTCCCAGAAAATATGTTTTTGGTTTGAATTCAAAAGTGATCGTGTGTTTACCTTCAGGCACTTTCAATCCTCTTAGAATATAATTAACCCTGATATGATCAACTACTTTACCATCTATGTAAGACTGCCAACCTTTATTCGGACCATACCATATTTCTGAAAATACAGCCAATTGTTCGCCTTTCGTATCTGACTCATATTCAATTTTATTGGGTGAATAAGATTTTAAGCTGATAGCACCGTTTTTTGAAGGATTTAAACCTGCTATGTAATCTTTAAATTCTTCATGCACAATGACGTCTCCCGCTGGGTCAAAACCAATAAGTGAATCGATTTCAGCGTTGGCATTTGGTACTATTTTAATATTATTGATAAACCAAGCATTGCCCAAGGCAGCCGGGTTTCTTTGTACAAATGGATTACCGTCCTGACCTTGCACAATAAAATATTTGGTATTCAACATATTTAGAACCGCCTGATTGTTTTTTGTGATGTGTCGCTCAATGATATCCTGATATCTCTGTAGTTTAGCCGCATGATAACCCCCTATTGTCTTGTGAAAATATGATGTAGATGCTGCATTAAAAGTATTTACAGTAGCATCATATACCCTGAAATTAGGGTCTTTGTCCTGAAGAATTTGCACATCTGCTGGTCTGGGCTCAAATTCATTTTTATATGTTGTTTTAGAAACAAAATCCTTTTTGTCAAGATAGTCTTTTCCAATTTGAACAAGATCAAACAAGCCCAATACGGATATAATTACAATAAGAAAAGTGCTGTTAAGTTTACCTTTCAAATACATATATAGCGAGCTTGTTACTATAAGAATAAATACCAAACTTCTTAAAGAAGATCCTGAAAGCATATCAGCTCTCTGTTCCAAAAGTGCATCAATGATCTGAGCATATTGCTCGTCCCCAGCTGCTGTAAAATCAAAAAATGATCCGCCAGCCATCCATAAAACCAAAGAAATTCCACCCAATACTCCACCTGAAATAAATAATGGTCGAATGTATTGTAATTTATTAACTGCTTTGACCACTTCAGATAAGGCAAGTACACCTAGAATTGGAATAAATATAGCGGTAATGCTGAGTATGGAGCTTGGTGCCCTGAATTTATTGAAAAGCGGAAAATAATCAAAAAATAACCGATTTAATATTTCAAAATGTTTGCCCATTGAAAGCAATATTGTAAATAAAACTGCACCAAGTAACCACCATTTCACGTCCCCTTTTACCACAAATAATCCAAATGCAAATAAGAAAAAAGAAACCACACCAAAATAGGCAGGGCCACTCGTAAATGGTAGAGATCCAAAATAAGTCGGGGCTTGAAAGGCTTGTCTCTGACCAACGGCTTTACCTAAAGTAGATTTGCCATCTAACCACTCTCCTGATCCTCCTCCTACCGCTTTGGGAATAAATGTAGCAACAATATCACCAACCCCATTGCTCCATTGCATGGCATAATCCCATTGGAGACCACCGGATGCATCGGCATTAGATGCTGTAGTTTCTTCAGAAGGTTTCAAAATCTGACCACCGCGCATGGTGTCTTTTGTATATTCATACGTGGTCCATAATTTTGATGCCGAGGATCCCAAGGCTAAAACCGCAACAACAGACATTACACCTATCGCTTTAGCAAAGGAAATCAATTTTCTTTCTTTTATACTTTTCGCCAATTCTATTAATACAAGTATGAGCAGACATAATGCCAGATAATAAGTCATTTGCGGGTGATTTGCGCCAATATTTATTCCTAGGGCTATTCCGAAAACAGCAGCTCCCAACAAATATTTTTCCCTGAAGGTAAGTATTACACCAGCAATAACCGGGGCACTAGTCATGATAGCTACCAACTTAGAATTGTGCCCCGCTTCAAAGAGCCAAAAATTATTGGTAGTGAACCCAAATAAGAATGCTCCCAGTAAACTCAACCAGGGACTAACCCCTAATAACAGCATGAGGACATAAAAACCTAACATGCCTGCTATAAAATATCCTGCTGGCCTACTGATCCCCAATGTAAGAGCCCGTTCTACATAATGCAAAAGGTTGTTTTTATTTATGGCAGATATCTGATATGTAGGCATTCCTCCAAACATTGAATTGGTCCACAACGCTTCTTCACCGGTTTTTTGACGAAAATCTGTGGCTTCCTTCGACATTCCTACATGCTGAATAGTATCACCTTGCCTAACCACTTTACCTTCAAACTGTGGTAAAAAATAAAAAATATTGACTATAACAATAAGAAATACTGGCAGGAGATAAGGATAAATATTTTTAATGTCAATTTTCATTTGCTGTATTTTTAAAGGATTGAGTATTATTCATTTTATCATTAAAAAACGGCGTAATATTAAGAAAATTATTTATATTATAATGAAAGATTGACATCAAATAAATGAAGTGATTTATAATATATAAAACAAACATGGTTTATCCCATAAAAGAAAAGATCAATAGACCATCCGAATGCAGTGAAACTATTATTTTAAATCGGAATTGTCATAAAATGTTTTAAATATGTTTAAAATTCCTTCATTTGTAAGCAAATTATAAATTGCAATTCTCAAATCACTTTATGATTACAACTCTGCAATTTCCCAGATATTGACTGCAATCAGTAATATTGGGGTTTGGACAATCTATTATCCCATAATTTAATACCCGCCATACTCCTTCTATCTCATTTACTTCTCTTTCACATGAATAAAAAAGGCAACTATATAGTTAAAATGAAAAAATTTGATTGATTTTTGACATATAAAATCGTTAACAAAATACGTCAGATTAATTTTAAAAGTGTACCAACCAATGATTCTACACCTATGGTAGCTTTTTCTTCTATCACTTGTAGGTTGGGTCGTCGACTCAATTCGTAAGAAATATTAGGTTTAGGATCAATATAATAAATGCTGCTGCCAAGTTTGGCATAAGAAATAAGGCCTGCGGCCGGATATACCTGCATTGAAGTGCCGATGATGATAAAAATATCCCCTTTTTCACACGCTTGAATAGCAGGCTCAAGCATGGGCACCATCTCACCAAACCATACAATATGAGGTCGTAACTGATATCCTTGTTCACATAAATCTCCGGTATTCAGATCGTCTGTCCATTCGTATAAAAGCAGGGAATTTCCTATGCTTCTCACTTTATTGAGTTCGCCGTGCAAATGGATTATTCTGCTGCTGCCTGCCCGTTCGTGAAGATTGTCCACATTTTGGGTAATGACAACCACATCAAATTTTTCTTCCAGTTTTGCCAACGCAAAGTGTGCTGCATTGGGACTTACCACTTTGAGTTGCTGTCGGCGCTGATTATAAAAATCCAATACCAAAGCCTGATCATTTTCCCAACCTTGGGGAGATGCTACTGCCATTACATCGTGACCTTCCCACAATCCATCTGCATCTCTAAAGGTGCTTATCCCACTTTCAGCGCTTATACCTGCTCCTGTTAATATGACTATTTTTTGCATACTTTTTTTACTCATTAATTGTATGTCCTAATTTCACCCAGATAGAAAATTTCTGCTAATTCCAATAAATTTCATTACATTTAAAAAGCTATTAAAGGAAATCAAAGCCTTGCATATGAAACAGAATTTTAACCATCCTAATTTCAGCGTAAAATTAAAATGAAATAATAATTACACCTTTTAAAATATTTCTATTTTTACAGAACAAATATAGCAAAAGCTAGCAATATTTTTACAAATTATTACATTATAATTTGTTCTGAGATATTAGCTTCGCTATTGTAATGTTTTAAAAGCTTTACCCAGATTACATATTATATCAGATGCGATTAAACTTTCTACACTTTCATAATTTAATGCAAAATCACCAGCCAGACCGTGAATATATACACCTAAAACAGCTGCACTTTCAGGAGTATAGTTTTGTGCCAATAAACCGGTGATAATACCGGTTAATACATCACCGGAGCCGCCAGTTGCCATGCCTGGATTTCCTGTATTATTTATGAATTCGTGTCCTGATGGTGTAAAAATCCTTGTATGTGCGCCTTTTAATACGATGATGAGTTGATGTCGAACAGCCATTTTTTTGGCTAGTGTAAATCTTTCTACTTCTGATTTTACTGTGCCAAATAATCTGCTGAATTCTTTAGGATGTGGTGTCAGTATAGAGTTAACAGGTATAAATTCCAATAAAGCCGGTTCCAATGACAAAATATTGATAGCATCAGCATCAAGTACCAGCGGTTGTTTAATGGTTTTCAGTATTTGCTTGAATGTTTGAATCGTCTCTTCATTCATTCCTAAGCCCGGTCCGATGCCAATAGTATAATTACTTACATCCGTAGGTAAGGTATTCAGATGGCGTTGCCCGGCCAGGGTGACCATAGCTTCTGGCACTGACATCTGGAAGACATCTCGACCGATATCAGGTATACCTGCTGTCACCAATCCTGCCCCAGAACGAAGACATGCCATTGTTGCCAAAATTGCTGCACCCATTTTCCCCTCACTTCCTGCTATGATCATGGCATGACCAAAGTGACCTTTATGTTGGTATTTGCTTCGTTTTTTATACATCTTCGACACGAGATCTACGTCTGAGAGATCTGCATCTGAAACATCTTCGTTTAGAAAATCAGGGTGAAGATGAATATCACCTATGATCCAAGATTTACAGAATTCAACATTTTCCTGCAGAAAAAAGCTTTTTTTTGGCACCTGAAAGGTAAATATAATGTCGGGCACTATAGCGGAACCGATAGCCGTCCCTTCAGCAGGCAAACCGGATGGCATATCAATGGAAATTTTTTTGTTGGAAAAACCATTGATATGATTTATGGTATCTTCTAATTTGCCAGCAACAGGTTTATGTGTTCCTGTCCCTAATAAAGCATCAATGAGAATGCTATCTGATGGCCATCCAATGACTTTATCATGAATAAAATGTATTGTCACGTCATCGTATTTCAAGAGTCGATCTAAATTTACATTAAAGTCAATGGAATCCTCCATTAAAAATCTAAGAATTTGTACTTCGACGTCGTAAAGGCGATCTCTAAGCATTCTCGCAATGGCCAAGCCGTCGCCACCGTTGTTGCCGTTTCCACAAATTAATACAATTTTTTTGTTTTGATGGTCTTTTTGTCCGGTAAACCATTCTACAAATTGCAACGAAGCTCTTTCCATAAGATCTATCGAATCAATGGGTTCATTTTCAATAGTATATTTGTCCCAGTCTTTTAATTGTGATGCGGTTAGTAATTTCATATTGACATGATTTGTAATGGTAAAGTTACACTACTTCTATGTCATCTTCATCAAAATACATGCCTTTAAAATCATCTATTTCTCTCCTCTCCTTTTTTGTAGGTCTGCCGTCTCCTCTTTCTCTAAATTCAGCACCGGATTTGCCTACAAACCACTCTTTATATTTATTAAGTTCTTCCAAAGGAGTCTGATCATCGAAACATGGTGCAGCCAATGAAGCTGAGACTCGTTTTTCGATGAGTTGATTTACTTTAAATGTCAGATTAAAGCCATTCTTTTTGACTTCAATAATTTCACCCAAGGTGAGTAGATATGAAGGTTTTAATGATGTACCTTTTAGCTTTATTTTTCCGGCTTTACATGCGTCGGTGGCCATGGATCTGGATTTAAATAATCTTACGCTCCACAGCCATTTGTCAATTCTTACTTTTTTAAGCTCATTCATCGGTTTTATCAAGTAAAGGCAATGCAGGATTCATAGCTTCCAAGGTTTCTAAAACAACTTTGGCAATAGAGTAGTTGCGATAATATCTTTTGTCACAAGGTGCTATTTGCCAAGCCAGAGTGCTGTTGTTAATAGCATACTCATAACATTTCATATATTCTTCCCATTTGTCATTTTCGTCCCAATCTGCTGCTTTGTGTTTCCAGTTTTTGGTGGGGTCATCTATACGTTCCTGCAATTTTTCCTGCTGTCTTTCAGGTGAAATGTGCATGTAGAACTTAAGAACCTTTGTATTATTATCATTTTCCAATAGGGTTTCAAAAGCATTTATAGACTTCATTCTCTTTTCGGCATGTTCATCCGTAATCCATTTATGTACTCTTTGAATTAGAATATCTTCATAATGAGATCTGTTGAAAATCATTATATTTCCTTTTCGTGGTGCTTTTTGATGTATACGCCATAAAAAGTCGTGTGCAAATTCTTCCTCTGTTGGCTTTTTAAATGCGTACGCGTCAATTCCTGATGGATTACAATCAGCAAAAACTGTTTTTATGGTTCCATCCTTTCCACTTGCGTCCATACCTTGCAGGACTACAAGCAGGCTTTGTTTACCCTCAGCGTAGAGCCGATGCTGTAATTCCCCTATTTTAATAACCATGTCAATGGTTTTGCTTTCGATTTTCTTCTTATTGATATCAGAAGTTGGTAATGATGATATTTTTTTTAAACTAATGGACATTACTTATTTTATGATTTAGTGATTATTTGAGACCGGCCCGTCTACTACCTAATGGTCAGGCGGGTTTGGCTATTGGGTGATTTTGCGAACATTTACTTTACCTAATTTATTAAATTCTACATACAGAAATCAATATTATTAAATATCTACCTCATTTTATTTCTTTTCACAAGATAATTCTGAAGTATAGGTACAAAACCTTCATTTATATCTGCTTCGATAAATTCTATTTTATATTGTAAACATTTCATTTTAAGTGCTTCTTTATATGCCATAACTTTTTCTACATATAAGTCCTTTACTTGATGATGTTGTAATTTTATTTCTTCTCCAGATTCCATATCAATAAATAGGTATGGTCGGTTTTCATATTCAAATTCCAGCTCATGTTTTTTATCCGTAACATGAAATAGGATTACTTCGTGTTTTGCATACTTCAAATGTTGTAAAGCAGAAAATAAATCATCCTGGGTTTCATCACTATCAAACATATCACTGAATATAATCACCAGAGATCTTCTGTGAATGCTATCAGCCAGTTGATGTAAAGCTTTAGCCGTCGAAGTCGTTTTCAATTTTTTGGGATCTTTGATAAGGCTATCCAAGTAAGTAAGCAATAATCTATAATGAGATGTTGCAGAACGGGATTTTGTATGTATCCTAACCTCGTTATCAAAAACGCTTAATCCAAATGCGTCCCTTTGTTTCTTCAATAAGTTCATAATTGATGCAGCAGCGAGGGCAGAAAACTGTAATTTATTCAACCTTTTCCCGTCTTGATTTTCAGGAAAGTACATGGAAGAAGAAGTATCTATGATAATCTGACATCGAAGATTAGTCTCTTCTTCAAATTTTTTAGTAAACATTTTGTCAGATCGGGCATACACCTTCCAATCTATATCCTTGGTAGATTCCCCTTCATTGAATAGTCTGTGTTCAGCAAATTCTACTGAAAATCCGTGAAAAGGACTTTTATGCAGACCTATGATAAAACCTTCTACTACTTGTTTGGCCAGCAACTCAATATTCTCAATCTGTCTTACATCAAAATTATCAAAAAAACTCATGCTTAATTTTTAGCCTCACAAAAATAAAAAAAAACTCCTTCTCAAATAGTATGAGCAAGGAGTTTTATATCGTAAATAGGAATTACATTATAAGTGTATCGCCAACTTGGCTTCTAAACTAGCTTTTGTAGTCACTCCTACCTGCTTATCTACCACCTCACCATCTTTTATAATGAGAATTGTTGGAATACTTCTGATACCATATTTCAATGAAATTTCAGGGTTTTCGTCTACATTCACCTTTCCTATCATAGCCTTACCTTCATATTGTATGGAAAGGTCATCAATAATTGGTCCTATTAGTCTGCACGGGCCACACCATTCGGCCCAAAAGTCAACCACAGAAACTCCACCTGCCAAGGCAGATTCCTGAAAGTTGCTGTCAGTAAATTGAAATGCCATATTACTTGTCTTAATTAGTTTAAAAAAAAATCATACGGCAAATTAACATTCATAAACTATTAAAAGTTGCATAGATTTTATCAAAAATTCTTAATAAAATGCTAATAAATTTTGCTAGTAAAAATGAATTTATTTTTTTGTACTGCAAGTGTTGATTCCAACCAAGGTATACAGGGGACAAAAACTAATCAAGCTTGTCAAAGCAAACATCACTGCAAAAATGCCAAATACAATAGCAATGGTGCCTGAAATAACTCCTGCATAATATAATACTGCAATCAATACAGCTATACTCAATCTGATCAATTTGTCTGTGTTTCCCATGTTTTTTGTCATGATTATAAAATTTAAGTGATGAATGAATAAAAATTTAACCTTACAAAAATAAGGACTTTATATATATGAATGATGTGATAATAGTCACATAACTAAGAAATTATTATCCTGCCATTTTTAAATATGATTCTATGGTCATTTTCCAGCTTTTTTATTATTCTGGTTACAACTTCTCTGGAAGTGGCCAGATCGATAGATATTTCCTTGTGCGTTATTTTAATGCTGCCTTTACCTTCCATTTCAATTCTATTTTTGAGATAATCCAAAACTCGCTGATCAAGATGGTCAAAAACAACATGTCTGAGTGTATCTATAATATCCTGATACCGGTTTTGATAAAACTTTAAATAAAATGTAATGAATTCAGGAAATTGTCTGCTCCACTTGATTACTTCTGTCGAAGGCAAGAGTAAAAGTGTACTATTTTCTTCTGTGACAGCATATATCTGACTCATATCATTGTTTATACCGGCAGTAAATGACATGATACAACTTTCATATTCCTTTATAAAATATAGTAAAAACTCCTTATCATCGCTGAAAGTATACACTTTTACCAAACCTGAAAGCACAATGGGAATAACACTTACATATTGACCTACCCTGAGTATTTCATTTCCTTTTTCTACTTCTATCACTTTTGATTTCAGATATATCTGTTCAATAAGGTCATTATTAAATATGGCAAATTTTTGCTGTAAGAAATGTCGGCTGTAAAGCATATATTTTTGGATTAACCTAGCGCCACATCGAGCGTCATCATTACTATAAATCCTCCAATAAAGCCGAGTGTGGCAATATCTGTGTGTTTGTCCTGTTGCGTTTCTGGAATAACTTCTTCCACTACAACAAATATCATTGCACCTGCAGCAAAAGCCAAAGCATATGGCAAGATGGGGGTAAAAAAATTAACTGCCAATGCCCCTGCTACTCCTGCTATAGGCTCGACCAGTGCGGACGCCTGACCATACATAAAACTTTTTCTATTACTCATACCCATTCTCTTTAGAGGCATGGCAACGGCAATGCCCTCAGGAAAATTTTGTATACCTATGCCGATAGCTAGAACAACTGCTGCAGTGATAGAAGCTTCAGGTATACCTGCGGCCACACCACCAAAAAGTACCCCTACAGCAAGTCCTTCAGGAATATTGTGTAAAGTAATGGCCATAACCAAGAGTGTGGTACGTTGCCAAGGAGTTTTGGCTCCCTCAGTTTCCTGAAAATTTATGTGTAGGTGTGGCAACATCTTATCCAAACCAAAGATAAACATCGCACCCAGCATAAAACCTACCGCAGCCGGTACTACCTTAACGAAGCCATCTCCATGGCTCATTTCAATGGCAGGAGCCAGCAAACTCCAAAAGCTGGCAGCAACCATAACCCCGCCTGTAAATCCAAGCATACCATCCAAAACTCCTCGATTCATTGATCTGAAAAAAAATACACAAGAAGCGCCTAATGCGGTCAAAGCCCATGTAAAAACAGTAGCATAAAACGCAGCAAGTACCGGAGAAATACTTTCAAACCATTGAACTATACTTTCAAACATGCAATATGATATTTATATAATGGTAAAATTAGCTATTTAAACTAACACAAACAAACATATGACAAAATTAAAATTTATTTTATAAAAACCTTATAATTTATTTAGACTATTCTAAATATTATCAACAACAATAATTATTTCAAATATGTCCATAAGAAATCTGTAAGTTTGGCTATTGCTCCTAAAATATATATATATCTTATTTCCGTAAAACACTTATTTTGATTAATTTTGCAAAAGGTAACTTGTAATTCAACCGGATAAGAAAATGAATCACTTCATATTATCTTTTATTCAACTTTGCACTATTCATAAAATTCCTACATCAAAATTTTAAAATGAGTCTACCTTTAGCCGAAAGAATGAGACCTAAAACCTTGGATGATTATGTAGGGCAGGAACATCTTGTCGGTAAGGGTGCCATTTTAAGAAAAGTGATCGAGTCAGGCAGTTTACCATCTTTTATACTTTGGGGTCCTCCGGGAGTCGGAAAAACAACGCTTGCCTCTGTAATTGCGCTTTCGCAGGACAGACCTTTTCATAGTTTGTCAGCCATCAACAGTGGAGTGAAAGATATCAGGGACACCATTGATTTAGCTAAGTCACAAAAGTTTTTTTCAAGACCAAATCCAGTTCTTTTTATAGATGAAATCCATCGTTTCAGTAAGTCTCAGCAAGATTCATTATTAGGTGCAGTAGAAAAAGGCATCGTCACCCTCATTGGCGCTACAACAGAAAATCCTTCTTTTGAAGTCATTTCAGCCCTCTTGTCAAGATGTCAGGTATATATCTTAAAACCACTGGAAACCCATCATCTCAAGGCCATGGTGGATAAAGCCATTTCAACGGACGAATACTTCAAATTAAAAAATATTAAAATTGAGTCGTATGATGCTTTGATTCAGCTTTCTGGTGGGGATGGTCGAAAATTGTATAATGCACTTGAACTTGTTGTAAATCAGTTTGGGCCAAACGAAAACATAAAAATATCAAATGAGCTGGTCATGTCTTCTATCCAACAAAATCTTGCTAAGTATGATAAAGCTGGCGAGCAACATTATGACATTATTTCAGCTTTTATTAAATCTATACGGGCATCCGACCCCAATGCGGCAGTGTATTATTTGGCTCGGATGATCGCTGGAGGTGAAGATCCGTTGTTCATTTGCAGGCGTATGATTGTACTGGCATCTGAAGATATTGGCCTTGCAAATCCTAATGCTTTATTGTTGGCAAACAATTGTTTTCAGGCTGTTCATCAGATAGGAATGCCGGAAGGTCGTATTATTATGTCTCAAACTGTCATATATTTGGCCTGCTCGCCAAAAAGCAATGCATCCTACCTGGCTATTGATATGGCACTTGCGTTGGTCAGACAAACCGGAGATCTGCCTATACCGCTTCATCTTCACAACGCACCAACCAATCTTATGAAAGACATTGGATATGGATCAGGATATAAATATGCGCATGATTATGTAGGGGGAATATCAAATATGGAATGTCTTCCTGATGAGATAAAGGGAACTAAATTTTACAATCCGGGACATAATCCTTCTGAACAAAAATATGCAGAAACATTAAAGAAGTTTTGGCAAGAAAAATACGGGTATTAAAATCCTGTTATTTAAAAAAACTAAAAATGGTTGTGCCATAATTCCTTTCTTCTATATATCGAGGATGCTTTTTAAAATCATGATTGGGATTGTGTTCTAGAACAAACAATCCATCGTCTGCCAAAGTGTTGTATTTAAAAATTTCGTCTGGAATACTATTTAAATTAGGAAGAGGGTACGGAGGTCCGGCAAATATATAATCATATTGTTTAATATTGAATTGCAGAAATTTGAAAACATCTGATCTGACAATTCGGATTTTATCTTCAATTTTCAATTCTGTTGTTGTTTTATTGACAAAAGCCACACATTCACCAAATTTGTCCACATATGTTACATCCGAACATCCACGCGAGATAAATTCATAACTGTGATTTCCAGTGCCTCCAAATAGGTCCAACATTATTGTCTCTCCAAAATCGATTCTATTGTGAAGTATGTTAAATAACCCTTCTTTAGCAAAATCAGTTGTCGGACGAGTGGGCCAGTTTTTTGCCGGAGGAATAAATTTTCTTCCTTTAAATGTACCGCCTATGATGCGCATAAAATATTTAAATAATGCAGAAAATAATAGTGTGGCTTGATATCTGTTGTGATAAATGGACTCATTGTACATTGACTATCTTCCAAAATTTCAATATTGCCCAGATATCCACTAAGATGTTTAAACAAAAGCGATTCACTTTCTATCCATCCAGTCATCTTAACTTTAACGGTTTCCGGGTTCATGTTTGCAAATGCAGAAGTTGCCAATATAAAATAAAGAATATCATTCATGCCATTGGTAAAAAAAATGTTGTAAAACACCATCTTTCCATCTTTTTGAACATACAGGACAACTGATGAAGATTCCAGATGGACATGAATAAACTCATAAAAATTTCCTATATAATAAGAACTTAATAAAGCCGACTCGCTTTTCAAGATGTAACTTTGTGCTCCAAAAAGTCTATCCACCAATGCTTCTTGATGAGGTGAAATACCAAAATAATTATAAATCTCATTCCCGGGAAGTTTTTCTACTTTCTTAGATTTCAGTTCCAAACCCGGAAGCAGAGACAATAACTTATCATCCTGCTGTTGAATATGATACGTCGCGTTTGTATGAGCGACCACTATGATTCTTGTAAAGGTGAACTTCAGGTTTTCATCATTCAGAATTATATCTGTACAAAAAGGAATGCTATATTTGATTTCTTTAAAAGACTTGTGACAAACCAGCCTATTTTCCGTATCAAATATAGCATAAAAAAAACTGTCTGCCATAAGAACGACAGACAGTCTATATTCATTAATATTTTCTAAGAATTGAAAATCACTCTGAAGCATGTACTTATTTACCAATTTCCGTTTGTATTCGGTGAATTCATATCACCAAATTTAATCAACTTTTCAGGATCGTAATACTTATCGTACTTCTTATAGGTAGGACTTGCATATTCTCCCATGAATTCTTTATATCTTGTTCCTACTTGCATTACATTTACTAAGGTATTCTGGTGTGTAATGGTATCTGCATCTATATCATATGATTTGCCCGCAGTAAAAGGTACGTATCTCAAGGAGTCCAAACTGATGGGACCACCTAATAAACTATACAAACTGTCCTTGGCTTCTCTATAACTCAAGGTTTTGATAAATTTATCTTGATTGGTCGGGTCTGAAGGGTCTGCTTCCAGTTTTACTATTTCAATTTTTCCGGTATTAAGGACACTTGCCAATGTATCGAAACTGTTGGCATATTTCCCGGTAACCATTCTGTACACATCCTGCGCAATCTGTATCTTTTTTAGACTTTTGATTACTTCGTCTTTTCGTTTATCTAGTTCTACATGAAACGCAATTGGCTCTCTCACAGATGAATACAGCCAGTATGCAAATACGATAGTCAAGAGAATCAAAACAATATTAATTACTTTCCTCATAAAGTGTGATTTAAAAAATTGAGTTACTAAAATAAATTTGTTGGTTTATTACTTTAAAATGATGCACAAAGTAATACTTTTGGTGTATCGTTGGCAAAAATATTTATTTTTTTTTATTCATTAGCTATATAATTTAATAAACTTGTTAAAAAATAATATTTCAATTCTTGCAATTGAGTCGTCCTGCGACGATACAAGTGCTTCCATCATCACCGATGGAGTCGTCATAAGCAACCGGACTGCTACGCAGATCGTTCATCAGCAATATGGAGGGGTAGTCCCTGAACTGGCTAGTCGTCAGCATTTAATACATATCATTCCTGTCATTGATGCTGCTTTTAAAGATGCAGGAATGAGCTTACATGATATTGACGCTATTGCTTTTACACGCGGCCCCGGTTTGTTAGGTAGTCTTATCGTAGGTGTATCAATAGCAAAGTCTCTTGCACTGTCTATGGATATCCCACTTATAGATGTGCATCATATGCATGCACATGTTTTAGCTCACTTTGCTGAAGAACCGAAACCTTCATTTCCTTTTTTATGTCTAACTGTCTCCGGCGGGCATACCCAAATTGTTAAAGTAAATGACTATACAGACCTAGAAATACTTGGATCGACTATGGATGATGCTGCCGGTGAAGCATTTGATAAAACGGGTAAAATGTTGGGATTAGACTATCCGGCAGGTCCGATCATTGATAAATTTGCAAAATTAGGCAAACCTGTATTTCGTTTTCCGGAACCTCAGGTAGAAGGACTTAACTTTAGTTTCAGTGGGTTAAAGACATCTATTTTGTATTTTTTACAAAAAGCAATCGTAGGAAACCCAAATTTCATTCAGGAAAATCTACATGATATCTGTTGTTCTGTTCAGAGCAGCATTGTACAAATATTGCTTAAAAAATTAAAGAAGGCATCAGAATTGACCGGAATAAATGAAATAGGAATAGCGGGTGGTGTATCTGCCAACAGCTATTTAAGACAATCATTCAAAGAAGAAGGTATAATTAATGGCTGGAATACTTACATACCATCTTTTGAGTATTGTACAGACAATGCTGGCATGATAGCTGTAGCAGGATATTATAAATTTCTTAAGGGCGAGTTTTGTGATCAAAATGTTACGCCTTTGGCCAGAATGGAATTTTAATTTAAAAAGAAGGTGTTCACTATTATTTATTCTTAAACAGCACAGATATATTGGTAACTAAGGTAAAAAAAATTATTTTTGCGCCATTCAAACCCTATCCAATGAAAACATTTCATTTTATTGTACTTGCACTTTCTTTTGTATTCTGTAATTCTTTTCATTTAAATAATATAGATGTTGGAACAAAAATAGATATACTTAATGGAGTTGGAGTGTATTTTAATGGTAAAAATTACACCAACGTAACAGGTCGAAATGTTACGGAAGACGGGTATAATCTTGGGCTCAAGTTCCAATGTGTAGAGTTTGTAAAACGCTATTACTACCAAGTATTCGACCATAAAATGCCCAATGCATACGGGCATGCCAAAGATTTTTTTGACAAAGATTTACCTGACAAATCGTTTAATAAAAAAAGGGGCCTCATGCAATACAGGAATGTCAGAGAATATAAACCAGAAGTCAATGACATACTTGTGTATGACAAATATCCGGGAAACAGTTTCGGGCATGTGGCTATCATTTCTAATATCAACGATAAAGAAATTGAGATCGTGCAACAAAACGTGGGACTGAATACCAGACTCAAAATACCACTGGTCAACTTTTATCAGTATTGGACCATAGCAGATTACCACATTCTTGGGTGGCTTCGAAAAGAATAAATTATTTATTTTAAGACACTATTATTATAATTTCAGACTCATATCACTAAAATTTCCGGAAGACATTAGTAAAATGTTATCACTTGAACATTCACCTGATGTAAGATATTTAAATAATAATTTTTCATCTGTGAAAACCTTCAGGTTCGGATGACCAAATGAATCAATAAAAAATTTTTTATCCAAATCAGGCATATGCTTCATTTTAACCGCGTGCTAATTAAAAAATACGACTGCTTTGTCGGCGGCATTAAAACCACCAGAGTATTCAGGAATAAATGATTGATTCAGGCTAGAAAGAGTGTGCAGTTCCAATACAGCAAGCAACTTATGTTCAGCAAACCACTGTTTGAAAGAATCTGTGGTCGCCTTTACCTTACTGGGTGCGTGGGCAAAGTCAACATAAATGGTTCTGCTTTCAGATTCTGATATTTTTTGGCAACCGCTTACTGGCTCCTTTAAAATCACTGATAGCAACAAAAAATGATTCATTGGTTATGCCCGATTGCTGACAGACCAGCCTTGCTGCATTCATGTTCTGAAAATTATGATGGCCAATCAAAGAGACCTGATATAATTGGCTTTCAAAACTTACCTGAACTGCTGCCCTACCCAATGCTTGATAAGATATTTTAGATGGTTTTGGGCGTTGATCAGCCCATTCCTTTAAATGATCATCATATTGATAATAAATAAGTACACCATCTGGATCTATGGTTTCAACAAACTTCAAAAATTGTTCCTTATAAATATCAAAAGTCGCAAAAACGTTGATATGATCCCAAGCAATTCCCGGAATAACTGCAATACACGACTTATAATGTAATATTTTAGGCACACGATCGATGGGACTGCTGAGGTATTCATCACCTTCTGTAACTATTAAAGGAGCGTCAGTACGTTGTACTATCCTGTCAAAACCATCTAATTGGGGCCCTATTAGGAAGTCAAATGATAGTCCGGTTTTTTTAAAGCATGCAGAATCATAGCTGTGGTAGTCGTTTTGCCATGACTGCCAGCTATAACCACGCGCTTTTTATCTTTGGAATGTTGAAATACAAATTCCGGATAAGAATATACTTTTAGTCCCAGCTCTAATGCTTTCTATAATTCAGGATTATCTGCTTTGGCATGCATCCCCAAAATCAATTTGTCTATGTCTGGTCGAATCTTTTCTGGGTACCAACCAAACTCTTCAGGTGTAATACCTGCAAATCGTAATCGAGTTAGGGATGATTCATATAACTCATCGTCAGAACCAGTCACATCATTTATCTGAGCTTGCATGTCAAGTGCAATATTATGCATCGCTGCGCCACCGATGGCTATAAAATGAATCTTTCTACTGTTCGAAATATTAAGATTTGAAATTTCAAAGTTATAGGATATATCATAATTGAAAAAATATTTGTTAAAATTTAGTAAAAGATAGGTTAAAACATGAAAATATGTGTCTATATGTTACAAATAAATAATATTTTTGCGTGATTAAACGTTTAGTTTTTAAAATATATATCATGAATACCAAGATTTCAAGAAAAATTACTTTTATAGCAGTTGCATTAATGATGGTGGTAGCTTTCAGTTCGTGTAACAGAGGATATGGTTGTCCATATGAATTAAAATCTGCGATCAAAATAATAACACCTATCATAAAGTAATCATTTTAAATGATTTCCTGGATAAATTTAGACTCTCCTTCTGTACTGGAAGAAGCTGTGGCTGCTTCCTTCACCCATGATATTATCATATTTAAGCACAGTACTACTTGCTCCATAAGTCATATGGCAAAGCTACGACTCGATAGTGGTTGGGATCTTGAAGGGGTTTTACCATATTATCTAGACCTCAAAAAACATCGTTCATTATCAAATGAAGTCTCAGAAAGATTTAATGTTCATCACGAGTCTCCGCAAATCTTAATGATTAAAAACGGTGAATGTATATATGATGCCTCTCACTTTGATATATCGGTAGAAGAATTAAAGGAAACTTTAGCCTGGCATGCCAGATAATCAACTACTACAGCTTTCCAAAGATGGTTCTCATACACTGATGTCTGAAAAATTTCAGGTGACCTATCATTCAATACATGGTGCTGTAACGGAGAGTAATGTGGTATTTATTGATGCCGGTCTAAATTTTCTGTTAAAAGATAATTATTCTTTCATTTCCGTTTTTGAAATGGGATTTGGCACAGGGCTAAATGCACTTTTGGCCTATATTTGGGCCGAAAAAAACCAAATTATCCTGGTTTATCATACAGTTGAAGCTTTTCCTGTCTCCAAAGAAATATCTGATCAACTTAACTATGGCGATATATTAGGCCATAAAGAATTATTTCAGCAACTTCATAGATGCGAATGGGGTCTTGAAATCAGCATATCACCATATTTCAGTTTTTGTAAATATCACATTGCATTGGAAAATCTGGTTGTAAAAACTAAAGCTGATGTGATTTTCTTCGACGCTTTTTCACCGGCATCACAGCCCCTACTTTGGGAGATACCTATACTTGCCAAAATGCATAAAATACTAAATAATAATGGGATATTAGTAAGTTATTGCGCGCAGGGAGCTTTTAAAAGAAATCTGAAAACGGTAGGTTTTCGGGTGGAAGGTATTCCAGGTCCTCCAGGTAAAAGGGAGATGACTAGGGCCATTAAAGATCAGGGTAAGTCAAAATATGTAGAAATATCTGAGGACATTGCGATTGATTTGGTGATAGAAAGTATTGTCACGGGTGGTGGTACTATAATTAATCCTGACTAAACTACTTCTCTGTCCAAGATTGAAAGCTATTTAGGGTCTGCAGAAAAAGTCAGATTTTGATGTTTTTATTTATTTTCCCTTGCACCTAATTTTCATTATTTTTTGATATATGGTAATTATTTAGGCCAACCGCTAGTCGTTAAGTTTTCTACCTTTGTACGACTGACTTCATCCTATGTTACCAATATTTCACCCATCTGGGGTAATGACTTAAACAATTACGATATATGTTTGATAATCAATTATTTCTGTGAATTTCAGCAGACCTATTTAACCGTCATTTAAATATTTTATATTCCAAGTGGGGGTACACTTTTTTACCCTTTTTGGTTTTTACACCATTTTTAACAAAACTATAAGACTATGTATGCGTAACTTTTAGCAATTTTGCAGCGTCATTTATTAATATAGTAATTAACAAAAAAAAAATCTTATGAAATTCAGACATTTTGTGGCTTTATTTATCTTTTTTTCTTTTGCATCCGGTACATTTGCACAAACCAAACCTGCAGCTAAAATAGCTGCCGCAACTCCAAAGCCAGGCGTACACATGACCTTTGAGAATGAGCATATCGACATTGGAAAGGTAAAACGAGGAGAAATTAAAAAATTTGATTTTACATTTACTAATACGGGCACGGACATCATCGAAATAGATATCGCTTCAGGATGTGACTGTACTACGCTTGATTATCCCAAAAACAAAATACTTCCCGGTAAAAAAGGAGTTATCCATGTATCTTTTGATAGTGGTAAAAAAGAAGAATCAGAAACCATTGACGTAGATATTTATCTTAAAAACCTTAATCCAAAAACAGGACAACGTATCCTAAAGATCATAGATTATAAATACGAACTTACAAAATAGAACCTTTTTTCATTTACATAAAAATCCTGATCTTCTAATGAAAATCAGGGTTTTCTATTTATGGGAATATGATTATAAAAGAATGTTTCAAACGACAGATCTGTTTTGCTTCAGTAATTTTTCAACGGTATGATTCAGCATCTGAATGGATTTTGATTGCTGGTCTATAATTTTTTTCATACCGTCCATTTCTTCATGAAAAGCATTTCGAATATTATTAGGGGATGGCAGGTATGGAGAGATTTTAACTTCCACATGCCAGATTTCACGTATTTCTTCTATGGCTACTTCGTATGGCTGATAATAAGAATTGTCTGAAAGCATCATCATGGTACGATTTTCGCGCACTTTATTTAATACCCGTTTTACTACCAAAGATCCATCCATGACGATCACGTACACCAGATTATTTCTTACTGAGCTAAAAAAATTATTATTGTCCACTTGTGAACATACTACTTTATCACCAGCATATAGGGATGGTTCCATGCTATCTCCCATGATATCAAAACATCGATATGTACCATGTTGAAATTTATAATCCGGTAATGAAAAACTCACCAAGTCATCCAAAAATACAGGATCATGAAATTGTTCTGTATAGCCGGCGTGAGCTGCTGTAGGTACGTACACTATTTTTTCCAGAGACTTAAACTGCTGGGCAGGGGAAGGATGCTGAATGATTTCCTCATCAGAAAACATGGATCCATGACCTGTAAATATATATTGCGGATTTATTTTATATATCTCAGCAGCGTTTTTTATAAGTTCTATAGTAACATCCCTTTTGCCCTTCATAATGTCGTTTAAATTCTGAGGGTGATAATCGACTGCAAGAGCAAATTGTCTGATGGACTTTATTTCATTGCTATCCTTTAGTTTTTCAAGACAGGATACAAATCTTTCTGTTACAATATTGCACATAGGTAAGTGTTGTTGGAGAGTTGGTTGAAAACGTCGAGTGCAAATGTATATATTAATATTTAAAATAACAATAATATGTATAAATTATTATAAAATAATTTAATATGAAATTTAATGTTAAATATATTTAATAAAAATCAATAGTATCAATTTGTTTATTTGCTCTGTCCAGAAAATAAGTTAAATTACTTGGAAGTTATATTTAATGATCAAGACAAAAACCTGCTTGCCCGATTACAACACCGTGGTCAGGCGGACCTCGCCAACCGTCGGGTAGGCACCCACAGACATAACCGTAGTTCTGGCAAGTATTTTTAACACCACGATTTGCAGGGAGAATTACATTTAATTAGTTTCTTTATCCTAGACAAAGCATTAAAATAAAGAAATTATTTTTTTTCAAAATTACTACTAAGGCTCTTCGGTGATGATACCTGTTTGTTTGCCAAAGTAGTCCACAAACAATTGCATATCATTCGCCAATTGTTGATTATTCGTGGCCTTAAAATATGTATCAGCCAATGATCGCAGCGTCTGAAACATAAATCTGTCCATCTCTTCTACCTGCATTTCTGTAGTCCATAGATCTATTTTTAGGGTATCCTTATATTCTTTATCAAACAGGGACAAAGAAATTGCTTTGCATGCTGTAAAACCAGTACCATTTGGGTTGTCATTGCTTTTCCAATGGATAGTTTCCGGATGTTTGTCTTCATTCAGACCTATTTCGATTTCGATCAGCGATTTTTTTACTACGGGTTTGTTCACGGTTGACTATTTTCTTGATGTAAAACAATTTGCTCAATTTCACGGGACTCATAAATATGGGTTCCGGTAAGATTGCCATTTGCCAGTAATAGCATTGCGGCAGCTACATTTTTATCATAGATTGGTTTATATTTCCTTAGTGGTCCATTAAATATAAATCCAGTCCATTTACTCAAAATAATGGCTATTCTCTCCCCTACTCTCTTTTCCTTACGTTCACCCAGCAGCAAAGAAGGACGCAATATATATATAGCATCAAATTTAAATTTTTGAAGATCTCGCTCTACTTTACCTTTGACACGCGAATAATAGATGGATGAATCAGGATCTGCCCCCATGGAAGAAATAATAATCATCTTCTTCACCTGATTTGAAGCAGCAAGAGATGCAACTTGCATCACATAGGTATAATCAACTTTATAAAAAGCTTCTTTGCTTCCTGCTTTGGCCATGGTCGTACCCAGACAAATAAAAATATCATTCCCTTTGATCCAATCAGAAATTGCATCGATATGATCAAAATCCACTATGACCTGATCCATTTTAGGATGGGTCAAACGCTGATTTTTACGCACAAATACCACTACCTTGTTATACGTACTGCTTTCCAGAAGCATCTTCAATAAAGCACTTCCTACCAGACCTGAACTCCCAAAAATAAGTGCGGATTTATTCATGATTCCATTGCATTGCTGAGATCGTTGATGATATCTTCACTATCTTCTATACCTACAGACAACCGAACTAAACCATCTGTAATCCCATTGGCTTCCCTCTGCGCTTTGTCTACATTCAGGTGCGAACTTGTGGCCGGATGAAGGATAAGGGTATCGACATCTCCAAGCGTAGGTGCCATGGAGCAAAATTTAAGTTTATTTAAAATATTCAAAACCGAGCTTAGATTTCCATCAATTTCAAAGCTAAGCATTCCTCCAAATGATTTCATTTGTTTGGCCGCAATGTCGTGATATGGGTGAGATGGCAGACCATTATAGTTAACTTTGCTCACCCGAGGATGTTTTTCCAGAAAAAGTGCCACAGCCATAGCGTTGGATGCGTGTTTTTCCATTCTGATGGGTAAAGTCTTGAGTCCATTGTTGATCAGCCATGCATCCCAAGCATTACAAGTCGTACCCAACAATTTAAGGGTGGTCCATATTTGTTTTTTATATTTCTCCTCATGACCGATGATGACACCTGCTATGGAATTGCCGTGGCCATTAAGATATTTTGTGGTAGAATGAATGACAAAATCAATGCCCAACGCTAACGGTTGCTGTATCACAGGTGTGCAAAAAGTATTGTCAACACAAGTGATGATACCGTACTTTTTTGCCAATCTTGACATCTGAAGTATATCGATACACTTCATCGTAGGGTTGGCAGGTGTTTCAAAATATAATAATTTTATGCTCCGGTCATTCTGTAGTATTTGCTCCACACTATCAAATGCCGTGAGATCTGTAAAAATAGTTTTTATACCGCTGTTTGATATAACTTTCAACAACATTTCTGTCGTTCCGCCATATAAATCACCTTGTGTTAATATAGTATCTCCTGATTTCAGTAAGGATAATATTATGGTAGAAATAGCAGACATACCGCTACTTGTCAAATACCCATAAGAACTTAAACCGGTACCAAATGCTTCAAGATCAGCCAGTTTACGGCTTACTGTATCTACGGTTGGATTACCATATCTGCTATATGAATGTCCGGACTTCTTGCCGGTAAATATATCGATACCTTCTTCTATATTTTCAAATTCAAAAGAAGAAGTGGCATAAATCGGCAACTGGTGCGGTTTAGTCGAGCGTTGATCTTTATATTCTTTAACACAAAGTGAAGCTAAAGTCAGTTTTTTATTGTTCATTCTGATTACATTGATAATATTTTGCAAAGGTAAAAGGAATTTCGGTAAAAATTTTAAATAGTCTTTCTGTTAGTTGTCAAAAACTTTTAATAAAAATATTAAGATATGTGTGTTTTGTTTTTTATTACAATATATTTGATCTTTATTAATATCTTTAAATTCTTTAAAAATTATGGAAGGAATAGAAAATATCGGGAAAAACAAACCAACAGAACTTATTATTGGTGATGAAGCAAAAAAATATCTATTAGAAACAGCCAAATGGGCAAAATTTTTTTCCATAATCGGGTTTATAGGCATTGGTGTGATGATATTATTGGGTATATTTATGGGGGCTTTTATGGGTTTTATGCTTAGTGCTTCTGAAGAGTTGGCTGCCATGAGTACAGGAATGTCCGCAATTATGTCCATCTTTTACATTGCCATAGTTGCAGTATATATATATCCGATTCTGAAACTATACCATTTTGCAGATCAGACAAAAAAAGCGTTGTCCGAAAACAGTTCTGATGGTATATCACTGGCATTAGAAAGCCAAAAGTCAATGTACAAATTCATGGGTATTATGACCATAATTATTATGGGTTTGTATGTTTTATTAATTTTGGCAGGCTTAACAGGTGCTATGGCTGCTTTTATGTGATAAAATAGCCATTACACACAAATCTAAGTTTTGAACGAATTTTTCTATTGTCATCCAATCGACACAATAATATTCGCTGCTATAAACATTTAATCTATTTAGTATTATAAGGAGTATGATATTGACAGCTTTTAAAGCCAAAAAGTTGTTTTAACCCGGATTATGCATTAGAAAATCCACGCCTGCCTACAAAGTCGTGCAAGTATTACAGGCCAAAAATCACTGCAAATCAGCCGTTTTACTAACTTATCTACTGTAAACATAGCTATGCTTTGCTTTTCGAATATAAGTTGCTGGTTTATTGTATTTTTAACTTTTCCTGCTGTAGCAGGACAAGTTATCACGAAGTTTTAATACATAATTCGGGTTTAATAAAACATTGTTTATCTTTGTCCTCAAATAATTTATGTTTTAAAGATGAGAATTTTGTTTTTTTTACTTCTGGTGGTAATATTTCCTGAAAATAAATCAAATGCTCAGTCCAAAATTAATTTTGTGGAAGGAAATCTGGCATTTATGCAACCGACGGGGTTTCTCAGCAGAAATATTCAGAACACCAAAGTAGGTTTTGAAGCCGGATACTTGCGTCAGCTGAAACTGGAAAAACCATTGTTTTGGGGTTTGAGTATTTATTATCATCCAATAAATAGCGGTTCTGCAACAATTCAGGAAGTTTTGGATTTTGATTTGGTAAACTTTGATTACCAAACTACTTCAAATGTATTGGGTTTTAATGGCAAAATGCGGTTTTATCCAGATTTGAATCTGGGAAAATTAGAATTGTATGTGGAAGCCCAACTCGGATATAAGTGGTTTTTTACTTCTACCTCCAAAACGTTGACCAATGATCAGGATTCATCCGATTACAGTTTTGAAGATAGCAGTTTATCGTTGACATACGGCGCATCAGGTGGGATCAATTTCCCTTTGAATGACCAGTTATACTTAAACTTCAGAGCCAATTATCTTCCGGGACTTAGCACGTCCTACTATGTCAGAAATGATAGCAACACATTGTCATTCAGCACTATAGAGCTATTTGACCTTAAAAAAAGTACAACTGATATCATACGATGGGATCTGGGCGTGACCTGGAAAATACCAAACAACGATGATGAATAAATAATGGGAGCAATAAAATATATAGATCTGGAGCAATCCGATGAACTGTACGAACACCAACGTATCATTTGTGATCCGAAACAAACGCCCATTAGAATAGATAAATTTCTGATGGACCGCCTCGAAAAAGTATCCAGAAACAGGGTGCAGAATGCTATAAAGGCATCATGTATTTTGGTCAATGACAAGGCGATTAAATCCAATTACAAAGTAAGACCCAAAGACGAAATCACCCTGGTACTGCCATCCAATCCTGAGGATGAATCAGAATTGATGCCCGAAAATATAGCTCTGGATATCATTTATGAGGACGAACATGTCATGGTGATTAATAAACCACCCGGTCTTGTGGTACACCCTGGGGTAGGAAATCCTTCAGGTACATTGGTCAACGGTTTATTGTATTATTTTCAGCAAAAACATCTTCCACTCCTCAACGGAAACAGAGAAGATCGCCCAGGCTTGGTGCACCGTATAGACAAAGATACCAGTGGCTTGCTGTTGATAGCAAAAAATGAATATACCATGACTCACCTGGCCAAACAGTTTTTTGACCACTCTATAGACCGGGAGTATGTGGCATTGGTATGGGGCGATGTTAAAGAAGAAAAAAGTACCATTACTGGAAACATCGGCAGACATGAGAGAGACAGAGTGCTGATGGCGGTATTTCCTGAAGCAGAACTGGGCAAACATGCTGTCACCCACTATGAAGTAATGGAAAAACTATATTATGTGACCCTCATCAAATGTAAGCTTGAGACCGGACGTACGCATCAGATACGTGTGCATATGAAGCACATCGGACATACTCTGTTTAATGATGAAAAATATGATGGAAACCGGATATTAAAGGGAACCATATTTGCAAAATACAAACAGTTTGTGGATAATTGTTTTAACATCATGCCCCGGCAAGCATTACATGCGCGCAGTCTTGGTTTTATACATCCTGTGACGGAAGAATATAAACATTTTGAAATAGATCTGCCCGATGATTTTCAACAAGTCCTTACCAAATGGCGAGGATATGTGGCATCCAGGAAGGAATTATTGGAGGATGAAGCCACGGCGGTATGGGATGACTGAGATATCTGTGTAGTAAGTACGATATTTAAAATCTATATGAAAATTATTCATCTTATTTTTATTTTGTTCGTGGCCAGCTATACAACTTCTACTTTAGTATTCATTTAGAGTTGGTAAGAGTTCAGTCCTAAATTGTAATTCTGAATCTCACTTTTCAACGGGCTACTTATTGCTAAAAAAATTAATTAGCCTGCCTGAACGTTCGATTAGGCCGGTATTTTCTAATACATATTTCGGAGTGAAACAATCATAGAAAAGTACCAGCGGCCGGCTTTGTAAATGGTGTTTTTTTGTTTGTGTCATCGGCCAATTCCTTCAAAATACGATAGTGTTTCTTTGTACCCTTTTGATCTTGCTTTGCAAAACAAGAAGGTTTTTCGGAGATAAATAATGATTTTGTCCTTCAAAAGAATCTATTTTTTATTTTTCAAAATGGCACATCATAACAGCGTTTTGACGATATTTTTTTATGTTGAATTCTATTTCTTGGAATTTCATCAGAACTATTTATATCAAGAGCTTTAATATCTGCATTTCTGATTCTTATTTTATCAATAATTGTGATGATTGATAAAACAATTTTCAAAAAAATATA